>WTGU01000095.1 GCA_011523425.1 Alphaproteobacteria bacterium | reverse complement strand
CGCCTGGGTTCCCCCTCCGCCTTTGGGGGAGGGGGACAGGGGGAGGTGGGAGTCGCTCAAGCCGTGGTGACCCGGCGCGGTCGGATATTGCTCTAATCCCCGCTGTCGCGGCGGGCGTCGCGGAGGTGCGCCGCGAGCCCCATGAGGCGCCGGTCGCGCCAGGCCTGACGCTCGCCGTGCGTCGCCATCGGCAGGCGGGCCCGGCGCTGCTCGTGCGCCTCGCCGACCACCGCATCCGACAGCGGCGCGGCCGGCTCGCCCTGCCTGACGAACTCGAAGAAACCGTCGCCGAGGCGGGCGCAGAAGTCGGCGAGGCCGCCCGGCGCGTTGAGGTCGATGGTCTCGAACGGCCCGATGAAGGCCCAGCGGCGGCCGAGGCCGGCGGAGATCGTCGTGTCGATGTCCTCGGCGGTGGCGTAGCCGCCCTCCAGCAGACGGAAGGCCTCCCAGAGCAGCGCCGCCTGCAGCCGGTTGGCGATGAAGCCGTCGATCTCCCGCGTGAGCCGGACGGGCTTCATGCCGGCCGCCTCCATCAGCGTCCAGCAGCGGGAGACCGTCGCCTCCTCGGTCCAGGGCGCCGGCACCATCTCCACCAGCGGGATCACGTAGGGCGGGTTGATGGGATGGGCGATCAGGCAGCGCGGCCCGATGCCGAGGCCCTCGGTGAAGGTCGAGCAGGGAATGCCGGAGGACGAGGAGCCGACGACCAGGTCGGGCCCGGCGACGCCGTCGATCTCGGCGTAGACCGCGCGCTTCACGTCGGCGCGCTCGAACACGCTCTCCTGGGCGTAGGCCGCGCCGTCCAGCGCGTCCGCGAGGCCCGCGGCGGTGGCGATGCGCGCCCTGGCGGCGGCCGGGTCGTCGATCAGCCCGTGGCCCTCGAGCGCTTCGAGGTTGGTCTCGATGCGCGCGAGCGCGGCCGCGCACTGGCCTTCCGTGTCGTCGTAGAGCGCGACCTCGTGGCCCGCGCGGGCGAAGACGATCGCCCAGGCGCTGCCTACCAGGCCGGCGCCGATGATCGCGATCTTCTCGGGCATGGCGCTCTCCTCAGGCGGCTGCGTCCGCGATGCGGCTGAAGGCGGCGAGCGAGGTCTCGATCGCCTCCCGGTCGAGGCCGTCGACGATGAAGACGATGTGCGAGCGGCGGTCGTCCCCCGGCCAGGCGGCGAGGTGGATCGGCGGGTGGACGACGTGCTGCACGCCGTTGACGATCACCGGCGCATCCGCGCCGGCGACGTTGAGGATGCCCTTCACGCGCAGCACGCGCTCGCCGTGGGTGTGGAGCAGCATGGTCAGCCAGATGCCGAAGGCGGTCCAGTCGAGCGCGCCCTCGAAGCTGAGCGTGAAGGAGTGGATGTTCTCGTCGTGGCGGGAGACGTCGTGCACGTGGCTCGGCTCGTGGTCGTGGTCGTCGTCGCCGGCCGCCTTGTCGGCCTCGGCCGCGAGCCAGCGGCGCACCTCGGCGCCCTTGGTGCGCGCGTCGTAGACATCGGCCCGCAGCAGCCGCCGCACGTCGACCTCGCCGTTCACCGCGGTCGTCCGCTCGGCGGTGCGGTTGAGCCGCGTGAGTCGTGCGTCGAGCCGGGCCAGCGTCTCGGCCTCGGCGATGTCGGACTTGGTCAGCACGATCCTGTCCGCCACCGTCGCCTGCTTGACCGATTCCGGGTGGCGGTCGAGCTGGCCGAGCCCGTTCACGCCGTCGACGGTCGTGATGACCGTGCCGAGCCGGTAGTGATGCTTCAGCACCGTGTCGGCGCTGAGAGTGAAGAGGATCGGCGCCGGGTCTGCGAGCCCCGTGGTCTCGACGATGAGCCGCCGGTAGGGCGGAATCTCGCCGCGCGCCCGCCGGCTGTTGAGGTCGATGATCGAGTCCTTGAGATCGCCCCGGATGGTGCAGCAGAGGCAGCCGCTCTCCAGCAGCACGGTGTTCTCGTCCATCGCCTCGACCAGGAAGTGATCGAGGCCGACGGCGCCGAACTCGTTCACCAGCACCGCGGCGTCGGCGAGCGAGGGGTGGCGCAGCATGTGGTTGAGCAGCGTCGTCTTGCCGCTGCCGAGGAACCCGGTGACGACGATGACCGGGGTCAGCCGCGCGTAGGCCGCCATCGCGCCTACGTCCGCTCGCCGTGCGCGCCGCGCCCGTCAGCCGCCGCCGCCGCGGCCCCGGCGTCGAGCGCCGCCGCCAGGGCGGGGTCGAGCGGGTCCGGCGCCCGCCCGGTCAGCCCCTCGACCGCGGCCCAGAGCCGGGGCAGGTCGGCCGCCATCTCGGTCGCGCCGCCGCTCCGCCTGTGCACCATGTAATGGGCGCCGGCCCAGTCGTCGGCGCTGCAGCCGTAGGCCGCGAGCACACGGTTCAGCAGCGCGAGCCGCCGGGTGCGCTCGAGATGGCGGGCGCGGCCGGCCGGGGCCGTGCCGCTCCGGCCGGCATCGGTGCCCGCCTCGGTCCAGTGCGGGCCGTCGGCGAGCACGCCGCAGAGCGCGCACATCGCGGGCCGTGCGGGCTACTTCTTCCGGGCGCCCCGCCTGCCCTTGAACGGGCGGCGCTTGATGAAGTCGTCGGCGATCTCGTCGAAGGTCGCCCAGATCACCCCCTCGTGGGCGCTGATGTGGGCGATGATCCGCTCCAGCATGAGGAGGGTCTGGGGCCGGCCCGAGATGTCGGGATGGATGGTCAGCGTGTAGACCGCGTAGTCCATCTCGCGATAGACCCAGTCGAACTGGTCGCGCCACCAGTCCTCGATGTCGCGCGGGTTGGTCCAGCCGCCGGAGTTCGGCACCTTCTTCATGAACATCATCGGCGGCAGGTCGTCGAGGTACCAGCTCCCGGGAATCTGCACGATGGGGAAGGTGGTGCCCTTCTTCATCGGCTTCATCCACGACTTCGCCGGCTTGGAATAGTCGATCAACGTCCACTCCTCGTTGATCCGCATCCAGTAGGGCTCGAAGTCGTGGTGCATCTGGCTGTGGTCGTACTTGATGCCGCGCTCCATCAGGAGGTGGGGCGTGTAGGCGCTCATCTCCCACCAGGGCGCGACGTAGCCGGTCGGCGCCTTGCCGGCGAGCTTGGTGACGAGCTCCAGGGTCTTGTCGAGAACGTCCGCCTCCTGCTCCGGCGTCATCGCGATCGGGTTCTCGTGGGTGTAGCCGTGCAG
>WTGU01000027.1 GCA_011523425.1 Alphaproteobacteria bacterium | reverse complement strand
TAGACGTCGAGCTCGGGCACCTGCGAATGCCACACGTCGATGAAGTAGTTCGACGGCGCGACGGAGAGAGGCACCGCATTGCAGGACCAATCCTTGGCGGTGAGCTCGGCCTTGTCCCCCGTGTCGCAGAGCTCCGTCTGCCCCGGCGTGACCAGCGGCATCGGGATTTCGGCGAAGCGCGGGATCTCGGCGCCGTCGAACTTTGCCATTCCGAGCTTGAAGGCGTACGGCGCGGCCCAGGGCGGCGAGCCCATCGACGCACTGCGCAGCCCGTAGGCGCCCTCGGTCGTTCCCGGCGCGAGCTGGGCCACGCGATGGCCGTTGGTACCGTTGCCGGCGCAGGGCTTGAGCTGGTCGCCGCGCCCTTCGTCCACCTGCATCTGGGTGAAGACGTAGCAGCCGGTCTGGGTCCACAGGCCGTCGATCTTGTCCCACCCGTGGGTTGCGACGATCTCGGTCAGCTTCTGCTTCGCCGTGGCGTTGTTCCACATGCTCGGCGTGTCGGCGATGATCGTGATGTCCGGGAACTCGGCGAACACCGCCTTGGCCGCGGAGTTCCGCCGCAGGTCGACCATGTTGCCGGGGATGCCGCCCATGAAGACGATGTTGCCCTTGCCGCCAAGCTCCTCGGCCAGCCATTCGGCCGGCCCCGCGCCGGCCCAGTCCTGGTTGATGCCGACGTGATGGGCGCAAGGCTCGGTGACCTGGGCGTCGAAGGTGATGAAGACCACGCCCCGGCGGCAGGCGTTACGGATGGCGCGGTTGAGCGCCGTCGGCGAGATCGCCCACGAGACGATGACTTGCGCGCCCGCCTGCACCATCGCGTTGATCTGCTGGATCTGGGTCTGCGCATTGCCGCGCGCGGACTGAATCTCGATATCTACCCGGTCCTTGTAGTCCTTGGTCCCCGCTATCGAGCTCAACAGGTTGGTGGACGCATCCATCCAGGTGTTGCCCTCGAAACCCAAGCTCACATAGACCTTGACCTTCTCGTCCGCGGTGGCCGTCCCGGCCGGCGCTAGGCCGCCCGCCAGAAGCGCCAGTGCCGCAGCCCCGAGCGCCGCGTTGCGCAGGTACTTTCTCATTTTCATCGCCTCCCGTTTGTGTCGCCGATCGCGCGCATATTCTTGTCATTGACCGTTGTCAGACGCGCCTGCATGTCCGGCACAGCCATCATAGGCAGCGACCCCTGGTGCGACAACCGCTCGGGCTTTCGTCGGCCGGGCGACACCCCGCCCCTGACCGCGAACGGCCCTTCGCCCTGCCGCCCCCGGATCGGCGGCGGTGAGGAATCCGCTCCGGCCGGGGCGTCGCCATGCGAAGATGGGGCCTCGGAACACGGGTTCCGCTCAGACCGCCACGGGAGGTTCGCGTGACGTCCGCGACCGAGAACGACTTCCAGGCCAGCGTGCGCGGGATGTTCGACCGCGCCGCGGCTGCGCTCGGCGTCCCGGACGACCTCGTCGAGACGATCCGCGAGTGCAAGTCCGTCATTCAGTTGCGCTTTCCGGTTCGCCTGCGGGGCCGCTACCAGACCTTCTGCGGCTGGCGCGCGGTGCACAGCGAGCACCGGCTGCCCGTGAAGGGCGGCATTCGCTACGCGCCTTTCGTCGACCAGCAGGAGGTCGAGGCGCTGGCGGCGCTGATGACCTTCAAGTGCGCGCTGGTCGACGTGCCCTTCGGCGGCGCCAAGGGGGGGCTCTCGATCCGTCCCGACGACTACACGGAGGAAGAGCTCGAGCTGATCACACGGCGCTTCACCCAGGAGCTTGCCGATCGCGGCTATATCAGTCCGAGCCGGGACGTGCCCGCGCCCGACATCGGCACCGGCGCGCGCGAGATGGCCTGGATGGCGGACGAGTACCGGCAGCTCTATCCCTCGGACATCGACGCGCTGGCGTGCGTCACGGGCAAGCCCGTGACCCAGGGAGGCATTCCGGGACGCGAGGAGGCGACCGGCCGCGGGGTCCAGTACGTCCTCCGCGAGTTCTTCCGCCACCCGGACGACGTGGGCCGCAGCGGCCTGGAGGGCGGCCTCGAAGGCAAGCGGGTCATCCTCCAGGGGCTCGGCAACGTGGGCTCTCACGCGGCCAGATACCTCGTCGAAGAGGAAGGCGTGCGCCTCACGGGCGTGATCGAGCACGACGGTGCCCTTCTCTCCGATACCGGCCTCGCGCCCGCTGCGCTCGCGGAGCACATGGCCCGCGCCGGCGGCCTGGAGGGGTTCCCCGGCGCGCGCTTCGTAGCCGACGGCGCGTCCGTCCTCGAGGCGGAGTGCGACATTCTCATCCCCGCCGCGATCGAGAGCCAGATCACCGAGGCCAACGCCCCGCGCATCCGCGCACCGCTCATCGTCGAGGCCGCCAACGGCCCGGTGACGCTCGCGGCCGAGCGGCAGCTTCTCGCGCGCGGCACGGCCATCCTGCCCGACCTTCTCGTCAACGCCGGCGGCGTGACCGTCAGCTACTTTGAGTGGGTCTCCAACGTCTCGCACATGCGCTTCGGCCGGCTCTCGCGTCAGCTCGACATCCAGCGGGGCAAACGCATCATCGACATGATCGAGACGACGTCCGGCCGGACGGTGCCCGACGAGCTCAAGGCGCCGCTGCTGCGGGGCGTGGACGAGCTCGACCTGGTGCAGTCCGGCCTCGAGGACACCATGCGCGAGGCCTACGGCGCGATGCGCGAGACGATGCTGGGCTCGGACGCGATCGAGGACATGCGCACCGCCGCCTTCGCCGTGGCGCTGGAGAAGGTCGTGCGGTCCTACCGCCAGATGGGCCTCGCCTGAGGGCCGGGACCGCGCTCCGGGCGCCGCCGCCCGGCGCACCGCTTCGCTCGGGTCGGGGCGTCAGGCCGAGTCAGAGCGGCCAGACCAGCAGGATCAGCGGGATCGAGATCGCGACGATCAGCATCTCGAGCGGCAGCCCCATGCGCCAGTAGTCGCCGAAGCGGTAGCCGCCGGGGCCCATCACCAGCGTGTTGTTCTGGTGGCCTATTGGCGTCAGGAAGGCGCACGAGGCGCCGACCGCCACCGCCATCAGGAAAGGATCCGCGTTGGTTCCCAGCCGCTCGGCGAGGCCCACGCCGATCGGCGCCATGATGACCGCGGTGGCGGCGTTGTTGACGATGTCCGACAGCGTCATCGTCACCACCATGACCAGTACCAGGACGAAGACGGGAGAGAGCGCCCCGCCGGAGCCCAGAATGGCGTCGGTGATGAGCGCCGTGGTCCCCGTCGTCTCCAGCGCGCCGCCGATGGGCATCATCGAGCCGAGCAGGATGATGACCGGCCAGTTGACGCTGTCGTAGGCGTCGCGCAACGGGATGACCTTGAGGAAGAGCATGGCCGCCGCCGCGATGCCCAGCGCAATCGCCGGCGCGACGAATCCGGCCGAGGCCGCAGCCATGGCCGCAACGAAGATGGCGACCGGCACCCAGGCCCGGCCGGTGCCGCCGATCCTGATGCCCCGGTCCACCAGCGGCAGGCAGCCGAGCTGCGCGAGCTGCGCCGGCATCTGGCTCTCGGGCCCCTGGAGCAGCAGGACGTCGCCCGCGCGGAAGCGCACGGTGTGCAGGCGCGCCCGAATGCGCCGGCCCTGGCGGGAGATCGCGAGGAGGTCGAGGCCGTAGCGACTGCGCAGCGAGACCCCTTCGGCAGTCCGCCTCTCGATCATGCCGGCGGGCGAGACCACGGCTTCGACCAGGACGAGGTCGTCCGCGCCGGACGCAGGCGCGTCCTTCGGCGCGGCGCCCGCCAGCTCCAGGCCGAGGGTCTGGACGGTCTCGGCCAGGTCCTCGGGCGCGGCGCCGACCACCAGGATATCGCCCCGCTTTACGCGCCCGCGCCAGCCCGCGAGCGCGACCCGCTCGCGGTCGCGGATCAGTTCCAGCAACCGGGCGCTCTGGTCATCGAAGATCGCGCGGAGCTGGCGCGGCCCCTTGCCGACGAGCGACGACCCGGGCGGAACCCGGAGCTCCGTCAGGTAGTCGTCGATCTCGATGATCCGGGGAGACGGTCCGCCCTCGCGCCTCGCGCGGGGGATCAGGCGCCAGCCGACGAACGCGACGAAGAGCACGCCCGCCATCGCCACCGGAAGGCCGACCGGCGCGAAGTCGAACATGGCAAAGCCCTCGCCGGTCGTCTCCGCACGGTAGGTGGCGATGATGATGTTGGGGGGCGTGCCGATCAGCGTCACCAGCCCGCCCAGGATGGCGGCAAACGCCAGCGGCATGAGGACGAGGCCGGGCGCGTGCTCCGCCCGCCGCGCCGCGCGGAGCGCCACCGGCATGAAGAGCGCGAGCGCGCCGACGTTGTTGATGAAGGCAGACAGGATCGAGGTGATGCCCCCCAGCACACCGATCTGGACCGGTGCGCGCCGGCCCCCGTGCTGCTCGAGATGACGCGAGAGGAGCGCGATCAGGGCCGAGTCGGAGAGCGCCCGGCTCAGGATCAGCACGGCCGCAACGGTGATGACCGCCGGATGCCCGAATCCCCGGAAGGCCTCCACCGGTTCCACCAGGCCGAGCACCACCGTGAGAAGGAGCGCGCTGAACGCGACGAGGTCGTAGCGCCAGCGCCCCCAGACGAAGAGGGCGAGAATGCCGGCGAGCAGCGCCAGCATCGTCATCTGATCGATGGTCATGGCCGGGCCGTGCTCCCACCCGTTCGCCACGGCATTCGGGACTCGGCGAATTTGATCATCGCGGCATGGCGGGCGGCAAGGTCGCCGCGGCGGGCCGCGCGCGCAGGCCTACGCGGGACGGATTGGCGAGCGCGCGGGGAGCCCTATGCCTCCGCCCTCGGCCGCGTCATCTGCCAGTAGGCCAGCGCTCGCTCCTGGGCGAGGCGGAGCAGGGTGCCCTCGGCGTAGCCGCCTTCCGCATCGTGATCGCCCGCCGGCATTCCCGTGAAGAGCGTCAACGCCTCGTGGATGGTCGAGACCGCATGGACGCTGAACTGACCTGCCGCGCACGCCCGCGAGACCGCTTCGCTCACCATCAGGTCTCCGGCGTTCGAGTGGGGGACGATCACGCCCTGGGTGCCGCTGAGGCCGTCCGCCTCGCACACCGCGAAGAACCCCTCGACCTTCTCCGTCACCGCGCCGATCGCCTGAACGTGCCCGAGCTGGTCGATCGCGCCGGTCATCGCGAGGTCCTGGCGGAGCGGCACGCCGGTGAGCGCGCTCAAGAGGCAGCATATCTCCGCGCCCGACGCGGAATCGCCGTCGATCCCGCCATAGCTCTGCTCGAAGGCGACCGAGGCGGAGAAGGCCAGCGGATGGTCGGTCTTGAGCAGATGGCGCATGAGGCCGCCCAGGATGTAGAAGCCCTTGGTGTGGATGGCGCCGGAGAGCTCCGCCTCGCGCTCGATGTCGACCATGCCGGCGCTTCCCGGCCCCACGGTCGCGGTGATCCGCTGGGGGAAGCCATAAGTCAGGGGGCCTGCGCTGACGACCGCGAGCCCGTTGATTTGGCCGATCTCGGCACCCGTCGTCTGAATCCCGATCCTGCCTTCGGCGATCAGCTGGCGGAAGCGACGCGCCGGCAGGTCGGCGCGCCGGCGCCCGCGACGGATCGCCTCGCTCACGTCGCCGCCTGCCACCGCGCCGCGCCCGGCCTTGCCGGCGAGGAACGCGGCTTCCCGGGCGACATCGGCGAGACGACCGAAACGCGTGGTCAGCCGGTCGCGCCGGCCGGCCACGCGGGCGCCGTGATCGGTGAGCGCCGCCACGGCATCACGCGAGAAGGGCAGAAGCGCCTCGTCGCGGGCGATGCGCGAGAGCACGCCGGCGTAGTACCGGACGCCCGTTTCGTCGCGCGGGATGGTGGTCTCGAAATCCGCCAGCACCTTGAACAACTGCCCGAAGTCGGGGTCGCTGGCGCTCAGCAGCTCGTAGAGGCCGCCGTCGCCGATCAACACCACCTTGACGGCGATCGGGATCGGGTCCGGCTTGAGGAAGGGCGCGCCGAAAGGGGACGCGGCCTCGGCCGGGACGATCTCCAGCATGCCCGAGCGCAGGCTGCGCAACAGCATCTTCCAGGCGCCGGGCTCGGCGAGCACGTCGCGCGCCTCCAGGATCAGGAAGCCGCCGTCCGCCTGGAGGAGCGATCCCCCCCGGATCGTCATGTGATCCGCGTGCGAGCGCCCCTCGGCCACGAATTCGCGCTCGATCTCGCCGAGGAGGTTCCGGAGCGAGGGCGTGTGCTCGATCACGATCGGGCAGTCGGCCGAGGCGTCGTGCTCGAGGATCAGGTTCACCCGATACCGCCGGGTCGCCGTCTCGATCTGGTCGAGAGCACCCAGCTTCTGCACCAGATCGGCCACCACGTCGGCGAGGAACTCGCGCACCGCCGGCGAATCGAACGCGGCCTCGATCGCATCGATGTGGTGGCCGAGGACGCGGCGCGTCTCGGCCTCGAGCAGCGCGCGCAGCTTCGCGCGATGGTCGGACCGGACCTCGGCAATCCTGTGGCCGAGCTCCTCGAACTTCAGAGCGAACGCGTTGATGCGGGTGCGGATATGCTCGAAGTCCTCGGCCGCGAGCGTGCCCTGGCTGCGCAGCGCCTCGAGCTGCTGCAGGGGCACCGCCTCGCCGTCCACGACCGGCAGGATGTCGGGCTGGACGCCGCCGGCCACCTGGCGCGTGACCAGGGCGAGGCCGTTGGCGCGCAGCTCCTCCTCGAAGGGCGCGCCGAGCTCGCGAATCGATTGCTGGGCGCCTTCGTCGAGCGCCGCACGCCTGGCACGCACCGAATCCGCGTTGAGGGCCTGGGCCAGCTCCTCCTCCACGAACTCGACGAGACGATCGACGCTGCGGCAGAACTCGCGGCCCCGTGCGCGCGGCAGCGTGAGCAGCCGCGGGCGGCCAGGCCGGGTGAAGTTGTGGACGTAGCAGCGGTCGTCGGCCAGGGGGCAGCCGGGACTGATATCCTCCAGCAATTGGCGAACCAGGCTCTTTCGCCCCGTGCCGGCGATGCCGCGCACATAGATGTTCTGACCGGGTGCGAAGACCTCGAGCCCGTAGCGCAGCGCCTCGATCGCATCGTCCTGGCCGACGACCCCGGTGATGGGGTCGACGTCGGCGGTGGTCTCGAACGGCGGCAGGAGCGAATCGCAGCTCCAGCGCAGCGCGTCTGCGCCGAGCGCCCCGCCATGCCTGGACCCTGAAGCCACGGCTCACCTCATTCGCGACTGCTCTATATGGTCGCTTCGCCGTCGTGGAGCAACACGGTCGCGCTTGCGGCGCCGCTCCTGCGGCCGCCGAGCGCCGTGGCGCCCGGCCGCGCCCCGGCGGCCGGAGCAGACGGCCTATACGGGCTGCGCGATCCGGGCCGGATCGCCGGTGTCGAGAGTCGTGACGCGGCGCATCTCCCGCCGGTGCCGGGTGTCGTCGAAGGCGCGCGCCCGGTGCATCGTGGCGCGGTTGTCCCAGATCACGAAGTCACCGCTCCGCCACGTGTGCCGGTAGACGAGCTCGGGCCGCGTCGCGTGCTCCATGAGGTCGCGGAGCAGCAGCCGGCCATCGGGAACGGGCCGGTCGAGAATCCGCGACGCGTGCGAGGCAAGGTAGAGGGAGCGCCGCCCGGTGCGCGGGTTGTTCAGCACCAGGGGCTGAACGGCCCCCTTGAGCCTGTCGCTCTCCTCCTCGGAGAACTCGAAGCCGAGCGTCACGCGCGAATAGGCGATCGAATGGTGCACGCGGAGACCCTCGAGGCCCGCCTTCGTCTCGTCTTCCAGCGTGTCGTAGGCGGCCCGCATGTCCGCGAACTCGGTGTCGGCCGCGACAGGCGGCAGCGCCAGGGCGGCGAGCATCGAGTAGCGGCCGCGCGGGTCCTGAAACGAGGCGTCGGTGTGCCAGAGGCGGTTCGCGAGGCCGTACTGACGCTTCCTGCTGTCCGCTTCCAGCAGCTCGCCATCGGCATCGACGTTCGAGACATCGGTGAGCGCTTCGTCGCCGAAGCGGCTCTCCTGCAGGACACTGATGCCGGTCTTGCGGTGGAGATCCCCGTCGAGCCGGGTGGCGAAGTCGAGCTGCTCCTCGCTCGAGAACGCCTGGTCCCGGAACACGAGCACCGCGTGCTCGTCCATGCCCTCCCGGATCCGCTCGAGCGTCTCGTCATCGTGCACGCAGCGCAGGTCGAGCGGGCTCGCCTCGGCGGCGAAGCGCGGGTGAAGCCGGTGGAATGCGAACGTCATGGGTCGATCCGGCAGCGCGCAGGATATGGCACGACAGGGTAGCGCGAACGATCCCCCTGCGGCCACTCCGCCCGCACCTGCCGGCACGCGCGAAATCGAGCGAACTTCTCGATCAAAACATTAGCCCGGCGGCAGGCCGGCGGTGAGGCCGCCGTCGATCACGAGCGCCGTGCCCGTGATCCAGCCGGCCTCGTCGGAGGCGAGATAGAGGAACGCCGCCGCGATCTCGGCGGGCTGGCCCATGCGGCCCAGGGGATGCGCGGCACGAGCCGCCGCCCGGCTTGCCTCCGGGTCGTCCTGCGCATCGAAGTACGCGGCAGCCATCGGCGTCTCGACGAAACCGGGACAGACGCAGTTCACACGGATGCCGTAGGCGGCGCCGTCGAGAGCCATGCACCTGGTGAGCATCACGACACCCGCCTTGGCGGCGGAATAGCCGTGCTGACCGGCCATGCCGATGACGCCGGCAACCGATGCCGTGTTCAGGATCGACCCGCCGCCGGCCGCGACGAAGCGGGGCCATGCCGCCCGGCTGCATCGGTAGATGCTCGAAAGGTCGAGGTCGAGCACGCGATCCCAGTCGCCGGCGGCGAGGGTCTCGACGGTGCCGGGCATTGGAATCGCGGCGTTGTTCACGAGGATGTCGACGCCGCCGAGCGCCTCCCAGGCGCGATCCACCATGGCAGCGACGGACTCGTCGTCTCCGACGTCTGCGGCGAGGCCTGTCGCCGTTCCTCCCCGGGCGCGTATGGCGGCCGCCTGCCTGTCCGCGCCGGCGCCGTCGAGATCGGCAATCGCGACGGCCGCCCCTTCCGTCGCGAAGCGGTCGGCGGTCGCGGCGCCGATGCCGGACGCACCGCCCGTGACCAGCGCGCGTTTGCCCGACAAGCGCATCAAGGCCTGCTCGGTGGGGAGAACGTCGGGGTCATGGGCCGGCCGGGCGTGCCATTCAGGGGATGACGAGGGTACAGACGCTGCGGCCGCGGCGGCAAGGCCGGCATCAGCCGTTCGCTTCTGAGCCCGCGTGGCGTGCCTCCGCGTGTGCCTTCAGCGCCTCGCCCACGTCGGCGAAGCCGCGGCGCATGGTGCCGCCGAAACACGCCCACACGAGCGGTGCGAGCAGACCCGTCAACCCGTCCGTGTTGTGATAGCTGCATCTCGTCGCGCCGAGGGGCTCGAGATGCTGTCCCCGCACCGCGTGCAGCAGCCACCGGGCGCCGAACGTTTTTTCCCAGGCGATCAGCCGGGGCTCTTCGAACGCGCATACGGTCTCGGTGATTCTGAATGTCGACCAGCCCATCCTCACCAGCAGGTGCGCGGGAGAGCCGATTGCGAAGTCCGTTCGGGCCTCAGGCGTGAACGGGTTCCACTCGCCGTAGCTCTCGACCGCGGTCAGTACGCGCCAGACGGTGTCGATTGGCGCGTCGATGCGAACCGGCCCGGTACGGACTTCATATGTCGGCATCGTCATGCCTCCCGAGGCTTCTCACGCGTCCCGACCCGGTCATCCGACCGCTCCCGGCGCTCCCGCGATTTCGCCACCAGGTCTTCGCTGGCCTCCCACAACCTGGCGCCGTTTTCCGGATCGGCCGCAGCCGGCAGGACGGACTTCCGCTGCATCAGGTGGAGATAGATCCCCGTGGCGCCGCCCGCCTCCTCGGCACAGCAGAGATAGATCGCCGGCCCCATGGCCTCTTCCGGCGATTGCAGGAAGTGCCGCATCAGCGGGTCGACGATCGGCTTGAGCAGCGCCGGCGCGTCCCTTGCGATGTTGGAGGCGATGCCGCCGGGGCACATCGCGTGCACCGCGACCTCGACCGAGTCGCCCGGGTTCAGGCGGCGCGACAGCTCGGTCGCGTACATGCAGAGCAACTGCTTGCTGATGCCGTAGTACTTCAGACTCTCCTTCGTCCGGTAGTCCGTGAATTCGCCCAGACGGGCGAAATCGACGACATGGGAGGAGCGGTGCGCTTCGGACGTGACGAAGACGATCCGCGGAGTCTCGCCGGCCCGGCCCGACGGGCGGATCACCCCGTCCTGCACCCATCGGTCGATCATCACGCGCGAGGACAGGAAGTGAACGGCAAACATCATCTCGTATCCCTGGGCCGACTTCCTGGCTCTCGGCGGCATCAGGCCGGCATTCATCAGCGCGACGTCGAGGCGGACACCGCGCGCCTTCAGCAGGTCGCAGAAGCGATGCACGGAAACGAGATCGGCGAGATCGACCTCCATCATCTCCACGGCCGAGGAGCCTGACAGCCTCGCGACGTCGTCGCGGCATCCGCCGTGTCCGGGTCGACAGGCCAGGAGCACGCTACCGCCGCGCCGCGCGAGCTCGACGGCGGCGGCCTTGCCCAGACCGCTGTTGGCGCCCGTCACCAGGCAGGTCTTGCCGCCGATCCGCACGTCGCCGGGAACCGGGTCGACCTCGTCGTGCTTCGGCCGCCTGAGGTCCCGGATCGCGGCGACGAGCGCGCCGAAGGGCGTGCCGTCTCCGACGAGTCTGGCCTCCCTCTCCACGGCTTGCGCTCCCTCGGCCTTATCCGCCTCTACCCTGCAACCCGGCCTTCATTCGAAGGGAATCGCGTACTTCCTGCGATAGGCGGAAAAACTCTCCTCGATGATCTCCTCGCTCAACCCGAAATCGCCCGGCCGATAGGCATGCCGGCCGAAGCGGTTCTGCGGATTCGCCTCGATGTAGGTCCCGGCGCTCCGGGCCGCCCGCTCGTCGAATTCGATCCCGATCCGCCGGCAGAGCCGCCGCAGTCGAGCGACGGGATCCTCGATCAGGTCATAATACGACACGTCGATGAATCGGTCGGGCTCCGCCCCGGAGCGGGCCGCTTCGGTCACCTCGACCATCCTGCGTGTCTTCCTGCACCAGTGTCTCGCGATCTCGCCCGGATCCACCACGTCGCTGAAGATGCCGCGGCCGTGCGCGACCATGCTGCAGAACGACGGCAATGCCTTCCGCGGGTCGCGGTGGGTCTGCACGATGGTCGCGTCGGGAAACGTCTTCAGGACTATGTCCATGTATTCCATGTGATGCGGGGTCTTCAGCACCCACAGCCTGCCCGGACGCTGCCAGCACAGAATCTTCAACACCGTGCGAAAATACGCGTAGGCCCGCGTGTGGTCCTGCTCCTCCAGCCAGCGGGAATATCCCGGAACGTGCATCATCGCCTCGGGCGCCTGACTCATGAAGTTCAGGTCGAGAAGCATGACGTCCTCTTCCGGCCCGGCGTGGTCGACCGGGTGGACCGCCATGAACTCCGGCGACAGGTAGGAGATCGCCCGTTGCACCAGAAGCGGGCGAAGCCTGCGGGCGACGGCCGCGCGCCCCCTCATGCCGCCCGCCGGCACCGGGTCGAGCACTTCGCTACCCGAGAGGCCGCGGATGGCGGGGTGAGAGTTGAGCAGGCGGTGCAGCAGTGTCGTTCCGGTGCGCTGCAATCCGGTCACCAGGATGATCGTGCCGAGCTCGATCTCGTGTATTTCCGGGTGTCGCCTGAGCAGGTCCTCGATCCGCAGACGCTGGACGAGCGCGCCGGCAAGGCGGGACTTCTGGAGCAGCCGGCCCGTGGCGGTCAGCCGGGCTTCCTCGTTGATCGAGTCGACCAGCACGTGGAGCGCCTCGGCGTGCCCGTCATCGCCGAAATCGGCGAGCCCGGTCTTGCGTCTGGCATGCTCGAGGAGAGCGTCCACGTCCAGCCGGCGCGACGGCCCCGACCTGCCGCTCGACCCGCCCAGGGCGTTGAGCAACCTGACCGGGAGCGGACGGTGCGGGCGCTCATAGTCCGTCGACGTGACGCGATCCCTCCTGCCCACGGCGCTGCCCCTCTGCCCAGCTAATCTCTCAGGCTGCTCAATTTGACCAGCCGGGTGCGGGGCTGAGGAGTCTCCCTGGCGCGCACCCACCGGAAACACATGGTCCCGGACATGTGACCGGCGGTCTCGATCCAGTTGGGCCGGCCGGGATCGTCGTGCGCCACGATCAGCCGAACGGAATTGTCGTCCTCGCGCTGGGCGAGATGCTTGTTGGTGTGAATCCTGTGATGCCGATAGTCCAGGGATTCCATCCAGTAATTGTTCAGCTGAAAGTTCCAGTACTCGCATTCCGGAGGCGTGACCTCGATCACCAGGGCCTCGTCCTCCGCGATCGCCCAATGGCTGTGATAGTAGGTGATGTTGGGATCGCCGCCGGCGGCCAGCGACACCTCCGGATCGAACATCGGCAACGCGTTGCTGTGCTTCTGGAAGTCCCGCGCCCACTTCGCGAAGAGCAGCGGCGCGCCGGCGACCAGCGCTCCCGCCTTCGACAACCCCTCGTCGAGCTGTCTCGGCGTCAGCGGGGCGGGACGGCGTTCGTGCTCGGGACAGTCGATGCGCTCGATCCGCAGCTCCGCCGGCCTCTCCGTTTCCCGGTCGAGGAAGGTCTGGCGCACGACGAGAGTGCCGGTTTCGGGCGTCATGGGCAGCCAGTTCTCAGGCTGCGGGCTGGCGCTGAGCACGAGCTCGAAGTTGCCGTCTGAATCCATCTCGATCTGATCGGAGTCGATATGGCCGGTGGGAGGCAGGCCGCCGCCCTCGCCGTAGTTGCCGGACTGGGTGCCGAAGCTCAGATAGGCGATGGTGTTGCGTCGTCCCGTGATCCTGTACTCGTAGCTGCCGTCCAGGGCAGCCGTCTGGTAGAAGTTGTCCGGATTGTCGGCCCCCAGCTTGGTGACCTCGTCGACCACACGGTGCAGCACCGGAGCCTTGGCGTCCGCGTGCTCGACGAACGCCAGCAGGCCGGCGCGGGCGATGCGGCTGAGGTAGCGGTAGCCTTCCGCCTGGTTGAATGGATCCTGCGGCGCACCGGGAAAGGTCAACGCCGCTCCTGCCGCCTTGAGGGTGTCGCAGAACTCGTCCCAGGCCTCGCCGCGGACGACCCGCCGGGCGGCACTGTCATCGTCCGTCCTGCCCCGCAGCCACCGGATCGCGAGGGATATCCGGCGGAACAGGGTCAGGAGACATATGACGAGCCTTCGCATGGGTCACCCCTCCCGGCCAGCGCCGTCCCGTGGCCCCTTGTGCGTTGCTACGCCTGCGCCGGCCGCAAGGCAACGCCCCGACCTGCGGGCGACTAGAGCGTATCCGTCTTTGGCGGATACGCGACAGGCCGCGACTGCGGCCCGCCG
>WTGU01000058.1 GCA_011523425.1 Alphaproteobacteria bacterium | reverse complement strand
GGATCTCGTTGGTGGCGACGGTGTCGTTCTCGTTGATCACGGGAACGGTGCCGAGGGAGAGCAGCGTGTTGATGGTGCTGCGCGCGTTCAGGTAGCGCCGCCGCGCCTCGGTATCGTCGTGGGTCAGTAGGATCTGCGCCACCCCGATACCGTGACGGGCCAGCGCCGACTGATAGGCGTGCGCCAGCCTGATCTGCCCGCATGCCGCCGCCGCCTGCATCTCCTCGAGCTTGAGGTCGCCCGGCGCGAGCCCGAGGTGACGGCGACCGATGGCGATCGCACCCGAGGAGACGATCAGCACGTCCTTGCTGCGCGCGCGAAGCGCAGCCACGTCCCGGGCCAGGCCGTCCAGCCAGGCGTCGTTCAGCGCGCCGGTCTCCGGCTCGGCAAGGAGCGACGAGCCGATCTTGATGACCGTGCGGGATGCATCGGCGAGCGCGGGCCGGGTCACGGTTCGCCTCCCTGCGCCGGCAGGGGGGTAGCCGGCGAGGCCCGCCCGGCGCACGCGCGGTGGGCGGCGGCGAGCGCCGCCCGCACGCCCTCGCCGGCGGCGCCGGAGAGAAGGTGAACGGCAGCGCCCGACGCGGCGGCGAGGCGCTCGCGTCGTTCCGAGCGCAGATCCTCGCCGAGGGCATCCACCTTGTTCAGGCAGAGGATTTCCGGCTTCGCCGCGAGACCGTGGCCGTAGGCCGCGAGCTCGGCGCGCACGGTCCGGTAGGCGGCGGCCACGTCCTCCTGTGTGCCGTCGACCAGGTGCAGCAGCACGCCGCAGCGCTCGATATGGCCGAGGAAGCGGTCGCCCAGGCCCGCGCCGCCGTGCGCGCCTTCGATCAGGCCCGGAATGTCGGCGATGACCAGCTCCTCGTCGCCGACCGCAGCGACGCCGAGATGAGGAATGAGGGTGGTGAAGGGATAGTCCGCGATCTTGGGCCGCGCGCGGCTGGCGGCGGCGAGCAGGGTCGACTTGCCGGCGTTGGGCAGGCCGACCAGTCCGACGTCGGCCAGCAGCTTGAGTCGGAGCCGGATCCAGCCTTCCTCGCCGTCGCCGCCCGCATCGGCCCGGCGCGGCGCGCGATTGGTCGACGATCTGAAGTGCGCATTGCCGCGCCCGCCGCCGCCGCCGCGTGCGAGCAGGGCGCGGGCGCCGACCTCGGTGAGATCCGCGATCGGCGCATCGCCCGGCTCGGCGGCGATCTCGGTCCCGACGGGGACGGCGAGCACCACGTCGGCGCCGCGCGCGCCGGCCCGGCACGCGCCCCGGCCGGGCTCGCCCCGACCGGCCTTCACGTGCTGGCGGAAGCGGAAATCGATGAGGGTGTTGAGGCCTTCCACGGCCTCGGCGAAGACCGAGCCGCCGTCGCCGCCGTCGCCGCCGTCAGGACCGCCGCGCGGCTCGTTCTTGGCGCGGCGGAAGCTGACGCAGCCACTGCCCCCTGCGCCGCTCTGCACATGGATCTTGGCCTGATCGAGAAATCGCATGACGCGCCCATGGCACGGTGCGCGCCCGCAGCCGGGCGCGCCGGTGAGCGCGGTCTTACGCGCTCGGCTCGACCGATACCACCGTCTTGCCGCCGCCGCGCCGGGCGAAGCGCACATGACCGCCGGTCAGCGCGAAGAGCGTGTGGTCGCGCCCGATGCCGACATTCTCGCCGGGATGCCACTTGGTGCCGCGCTGGCGCGCGATGATGTTGCCGGCGATCACTTCCTCGCCGCCGTACTTCTTGATGCCGAGGCGGCGTCCCGCCGTGTCCCGGCCGTTGCGCGAACTGCCGCCTGCCTTCTTGTGCGCCATCAGCTCTTCTCCTCCGCCGGCTCGTCCGCCGGCGCATCGGCCGCCTCGTCCGCCGGCGCATCGGCCGCCTCGTCGGCATCCGCCTCGGCGGCTGCGGGAGCGGCATCCTCGCTCGCCTTTGCCTTGGCCGTCGTCCGCCGTTTGGTGGTGGCCCGCTTCTTCGCCGTGGGCTTCTCGGCCGGTGCGGGCGCTTCCGTTGCCGCCGCGGTCTCCGCCTCGGCGGGCGCAGGCGCGTCGTCCCCGGTCTTCGGCGCCTTGGGCGCGGCCCGCTTCCGTGTCGTCGTTCCGGGTTTCGCCTCGGTCTTCGCCCGCGCCGGCCTCTTCCTCCGGCCGCCGGCCGGCGCCGCCTCGTCGTCGGTCGAGGCCGCCTTCTTCTTCCGCCGCACCTTCCGCTTCTGACCCGCCGCCAGGATCTCGTCGATGCGGAGCACGGTCAGATCCTGCCGGTGCCCGCGCTTGCGGCGGTGGTTCTTCCGCCGTTTCTTGCGGAAGACGATGATCTTGTCGCCGCGCGTGTGCTCCACCACCGTCGCCGCCACGCGCGCGCCGTCGACGAGCGGCCGCCCCAGCGAGACGGTCTCGCCGTCGCTCATCGCCAGCACCTCTCCCAGCTCGATCGTCTCGCCGGCCTCGGCCTTGAGACGCTCGACCCGGATAACGTCCTCCGGCGCGACGCGGTACTGCTTTCCGCCGGTGCGAACCACAGCGAACATGGCAACCATCCGTATTGGGAGGAGGGGGCACCCCCCGCAGCGGGCGCACTATAGGCCCGCCGCGGCTCCTGTCAATCAGCCGCGCCGCCGGCGGGCGGATCAGAAGCCGTGCTTGGCGGCTTCCTCGGCGTACTTGCGCTTCTGCTCGGGCGTGGCCTCGGTCTGGAAGTGCTCCTTCCACTCGGCGTAGGTCATGCCGTAGACGAGCTGGCGCGCCTCCTCGAGATCCATGTCGAGCCCCTTCTCCTCGGCGGCGGCGCGGTACCACTTGGACAGGCAATTGCGGCAGAAGCCGGCGAGGTTCATCAGGTCGATGTTCTGCACGTCCGTGCGCTTGCGCAGGTGCGCGACCAGGGTGCGGAAGGCCGCGGCCTCCAGCTCGGTCTGGGTCCTATCGTCCATCGCCCGTCTCTCCGCTGCCGCCGCCTGCCTCGTCGAGCCTCGCTTCCAGCGCGGCGACGCGCTCGGCGAGCGCCTCGGCCTCGCTGCGTGCGTTCGCGGCCATCTCCTTGACGGCATCGAACTCGTCGCGCGGGACCAGGTCCATCTGCGCCAGGACCCGCTCCAGCCGGCGCTTGACGAGGGCGTCGAGCTCGCCCTTGAGCCCGCTCGCCGCCCCCATGGCTCCGGTGGCGACGCGGGCCACGTCGTCGAGAATGTGGCTGTCCGTCTGCATCGGCAGTCTCCTCCGGCCGGCGCTCGAGGGATATGACTATCGCGCCGCAAGGCGCGTCGCGTCGCGCGGCCGCACGCGCAGAGCGCACGTTCGAGCAGACCGAGCGCCGGTGCTTGAGAGATATGAATAAAGCGGCGACCATCGAGGGCGCAAGCCCATGAGACCGCGGCCCGGAGGAGGGTGCCGGCCATGACCGGGAAAGCCAGTATCGTCGGCGTGCTTCTCGCCGGCGGCCTCGCGCGCCGCATGGGGGGCGGCGACAAGTGCTTGCAGCCGCTGGCCGGCGAGACCCTGCTCGCGCGGGTGATCGCGCGGGCCGCACCCCAGGTCGGCCCGCTGATCCTCAACGCGAACGGCGATCCTAAGCGCTTCGCGGCCTACGGCCTGCCGGTGGTGGCGGACGTGGTGGAGGGCCATGCCGGGCCGCTCGCCGGCATCCTCACCGCGCTCGACTGGGCCGCCGATCACGCGCCCCACTGCCCCCTGGTGGCGAGCTTCGCCACCGACGCGCCGTTCCTGCCGCGCGACCTGGTCGAGACGATGGCGCAGGCCCGCGATCTCGCCGGCGCCGACCTCGCCTGCGCCGCCTCGGACGGGCGGGCGCATCCGGTGTTCGGGCTCTGGCCGGTGGAACTCCGCGCCGACCTGCGGCAGGCCCTGGTCGAGCGGGGCGAGCGCAAGATCGACCGCTGGACCGCCAGCCACAGGCTGGTCGAGGTCGCCTTTCCCGTCGGTCCCGTCGACCCGTTCTTCAACGCCAACCGCGCCGACGACCTGGCCGAAGCCGAGCGCCTGATCGCCGCGCACGGCTGGTGAGTGTCTACTCGTCCGCGTGGGCGTAGGTGAGGTCGTGCGGCGGCCGGTCGCCGAGGGCCGGATCGGTGCCCGCCGGCTGGTAGGGGGCGCCGAGGGTGCCGATGTCGAGCGGCACGTCCTGGGCGAGCAGGCTGCGGGCGATGACCAGCCGCTGGATCGATGGCGTGCCTTCCTCCAGCATGTTGATCCGGCATTCGCGGTAGAGGCGCTCCAGCGGATAGGGGTAGTCGGTGAAGTAGGCCCGCCCGCCGACCACGTCCATCGCCTTGTCGGTGACCCGCATCACGGTCTCGAGCCCGAACAGCTTGGCGATCGATGCCTCCAGCGCGCACGGCTCCTCGCGGTCGATCATGGCGGCCACGTCGTCGAGGATGAGGCGCAGCGCGTAGACATCGCGGGCCATGTCGGCGAGCTCGGACTGGACCGAGGGTCGGGCGGCGATAGGCCGGCCGAAGGTGATGCGCTGGCCGGCGAAATGGAGCGCGATTTCCAGCGCCCGCTCCGCGGTGCCCAGCGAGCTGGCGGCGACGAAGACGCGGCTCGGCTCCAGCTCGCCGAGGAAGACGTCGAGGCCGTCGCCCTCGGCCCCCACCATGCTGTCCACCGGCACCGGTGTGTCCTTGAAGCGGAGGATGCCGTGCGGCGGGCCGTTGTTGCCCATCATGTCGGGCATCGGCTCGATGGTGAAGCCGGGCGCGCCGGTGGGCACCACCAGGGCAGTGAGCCCGCGGCGGTCGCCGCGCGCGCCGGTGCGGCAGCAGATGAGGTGGCCGGTCGCGAAGTCCGCGTTGGTGATGTAGTGCTTCGCGCCGTTCACGATCCAGTGATCGCCCTCGCGCCTCGCATGAGTGCCGACATCCATGCCGCTCCCGGAATTGGGCTCCGTGATGGCGAAGGTCAGCGACTGCTCGCCCCGCGCCAGCGCCGGCAGCAGCGCCTTCTTCTGGGCCTCGGTGCCGTAGGCGACCACCGCGCGGGCGCTCGTGTTGTGGACGTGAAGCAGCACCCGGACGACGCCCGAGACCTTCGAGAACTCGGCCAGCAGCGGCAGGTAGCGGGCGCAGCTCAGCGCGATTCCGCCATATTCCTCGGGGATGACCGCGCCGAACAGGCCGTGGTCCCGGAACTGCGGGAAGAGCTCGTCCTGAGGGAAGCGCCCCGTTCGCTCCATCTCGCCCGCGCGCGGCTCGACCTCGCGCCAGAGGAAATCGAACACCCGCCTGCGGTAGGCCTCGTAGTCGTCGTCCGTCCTGATGCTGATCGCCATGCTGCCGCTCCTGCTGCTCCGGCTTGTTACTTCTGCGCGAGGTGCTATCTATCACACCAGGAACGGACGCGTGCGAGGGCGAGATGACTGAAACGGCGATTTTCGGTGCGGGCTGCTTCTGGGGCGTCGAGGCCGCGTTTCGCCGGGTGGACGGCGTCGTCGAGACCGCGGTCGGCTACGCGGGCGGCTCCACGGCCGAGCCCACCTATCACGAGGTGTGCAGCGGCACGACGGGCCACGCGGAGGTGGTGCGGGTCGTCTTCGATCCCGCGCGGGTGAGCTACGAGGAGCTGCTGAAGCTCTTCTGGCAGGTGCACGACCCGACGCAGGTGAACCGCCAGGGGCCCGACATCGGCACCCAGTACCGCTCGGTCGTCTTCTGCGGCTCGGAAGCCCAGAAGGAGGCGGCGGAGGCGAGCAAGGCGGCGCTCGTGGCGGCGGGGCATCGGATCGCGACGAGCATCGAGCCGGCGGCCGCGTTCTGGATGGCCGAGGACTACCATCAGCAGTACCTCGAGAAGAACCGGCGCATCCACGCCGGCCTCTTCCGCGTCTGAGCGGCCCCGGCCGGCGTTCCTGCGCGCCTCCCTGGCACTCTCGACTGCTCATGGCAGCTTCCGGGGCGGGTGAGCCCACCGACCTGCTGGACGGGCTGATCGCGCGCACCCGCCGTCTCGGCGCCGATGCCGCCGATGCCGTGCTGGTGTACAGCAGCGCGCTCAGCGCACGCTGCCGCCTCGGCGAGCCGGAGGAGCTGATTCGTGCGGAGGCCCGCGACCTGGGCCTGCGCGTCTTCGTCGGCGACCGCCAGGCCATCGTTTCCACCACCGACTTCTCCGAAGGCGCGCTCGGCCCGCTCGCCGAGCGGGCGCTCGCCATGGCGCGCGCGGTGCCGGAGGACCCTTACGCAGGCCTTGCCGACCCGGCCCGCCTCGCCAGCGACTGGCCGTCGCTCGACCTCGCCGATGCGGGCGAGCCCGATGCCGAGGGCCTGATGGCCCGTGCGGCGGAGGCAGAGGAAGCCGCGCTCGCGGTCGCCGGAGTCACCAACTCCGACGGCGCCGACGCGGGCTGGCGCAGGAACGAGGTGACGCTCGCGACCAGCGCCGGCTTCGTCGGCAGCCACGCGAACAGCGGCTTCTCGGTCAGTGCGGCGGTGCTGGCGGGCGAAGGCACGGCCATGGAGCGCGACTACGAGTGGTCGACGGCGGTGCACGAATGCGACCTGGAGGACGCCGCGGCGGTCGGCCGGCGCGCGGGAGAGCGGGCGGTGCGCCGCCTCGGCGCGCGCAAGGCGCGCTCCGGCCAGGTGCCGGTGGTCTACGACCCGCGCATCGCCGGCGGGCTGCTCTCCCATCTCACCGGCGCGATCTCGGGCCCCTCGATCGCCCGCGGCACCAGCTTCCTCAAGGACGCGCTGGAGACCGCGCTGTTCGCCCCCGGCACCACCATCGTCGACGACCCCCACCGGATGCGGGGGCTGCGCTCGCGCCCCTTCGATGGCGAGGGGGTCGCGACGGAGCGCCGCGAGGTCGTTGCCGACGGCGTGCTGCGGAGCTGGCTGCTCGACAGCCGCTCGGCCCGCCAGCTCGGCCTCGTAAGCACCGGCCACGCCGTGCGCAGCGCGAGCACGCCGCCCGCGCCCGCGCCCTCCAACCTGTGGCTCGAGCCGGGGCGCGAGAGCCGGGAGGCGCTGATCGGCGGGATCGCGAGCGGGTTCTACGTCACCGAGCTGATCGGCATGGGGGTGAACCTCGTGACCGGCGACTACAGCCGGGGCGCGGCGGGCTTCTGGATCGAGCAGGGCGAGATCGCCTACCCGGTGAGCGAGATCACCGTCGCCGGCAATCTCCGCGAGATGTTCCGCCAGCTCACGCCGGCCGACGATCTCACCTTCCGCTACGGCGTCGACAGCCCCACCGTCTGCATCGAGGGCATGACGGTCGCGGGCCGCTAGGCGGGAGCGACGGGCACCGCGGCCCGCCCCGGCTGGAGCCCGGAGCCCGGCCGTGCTATGGGATTGATCTCAAGCGCTTAGGTATCGCGCTTGTGCCGGGCGAAAGCCGTGGAGCAACCTGACCCACCCCATCGACCGCTTTCGACGAGGCGCCTCGTGGTCCGCCTCGTGCGCGACCATGTGCGCCCTCATCTGGGCCGGCTTCTGCTCGCCGGCTTCTGCATGGCGCTCGCCGCCGGCTCCACGGCAGCCCTCGCCTATCTCATGGAGCCTGTGCTCGACCAGATCTTCCTGGAGAAGGACCGAACGCTCCTCATCGTCGTCCCCGCCGCGGTCATCGGGATCACGCTGATCCGGGGGGCCGCCACCTACGGTCACTCGGTGCTGATGGCCTTCGTCGGCCAGCGCGTCATCGCCGACCTGCAGAGCCGGGTGTTCGCCCACATCCTGCGCTTCGACCTCGCCTTCTTCCAGGACACCGCGTCGGGGAGGCTGGTCTCGCGGCTCACCAACGATGTCAACATGATGCGCAACGCGGTCGCGAACGCGCTGACCGGCATGGTCAGGGATTCGCTGACCCTGTTCTTCCTGATCGGCGTCATGTTCGAGAAGGACTGGAAGCTTGCGCTGATCGCCTGCGTCGTCTTCCCCATCGCGATCTATCCGATCGCGAGGATCGGCCGGCGCATGCGCAAGGTCTCGACCTCCGCACTCAGCGAGCTCGGCCTCTTCACCGCGCGGCTCAACGAGGCCTTCCAGGGCGCGCGCCACGTCAAGGCCTACAACCGCGAGGACTTCGAGGCGACGCGCACCGACCGGCTGATCGAGAGCGTCTTCCGCCTGATCTTCAAGCAGCAGCGCATCCGCTCCATCGCCTCGCCGCTGATGGAAACGCTCGGCGGCATATTCATCGCGGTGCTGATCCTCTACGGCGGCTGGCAGGTCATCGAGGGGGCGCTCTCGCCCGGCGCCTTCTTCGCCTTCATCACCGCCATGCTGCTCGCCTACCGGCCGCTCAAGGCGCTGGCCAACCTCAACGCCAGCCTGCAGGAGGGCCTCGCCGCGAGCCAGCGCGTGTTCGACCTGCTGGACACCGCGCCGCGCATCGTCGAGGCTCCGGATGCGCGTCCGCTCCAGGTCGCCGGCGGCGCCGTCGCGCTGGAGGGCGTGCGCTTCACCTACCCGAACGGCACGCCGGCGCTGCATGCGCTCGACCTCGAGGTTCCGGCGGGAGAGACGATTGCGCTCGTCGGCCCCTCGGGCGCGGGCAAGTCGACGGTGCTCAACCTGATCCCCCGGTTCTACGATGTCGACGGCGGGTCGGTCAGGATCGACGGCACCGATATCCGCGAGGCGACGATCGAGAGCGTGCGCGACGCGATTGCGCTGGTGAGCCAGGAGGCGGTGCTCTTCGACGAATCCATCCGCGCCAACATCGCCTACGGGCGGATCGACGCGAGCGATGACGAGATCGAGGCCGCCGCCCGCTCGGCCGGTGCCGCCGGCTTCGTCGAGGAGCTCCCCCAGGGCTACGACACCGTCATCGGCGAGCACGGGGTCAAGCTCTCCGGAGGCCAGCGGCAGCGGATCTCGATTGCCCGCGCCATCCTCAAGGATGCCCCCATCCTGCTGCTCGACGAGGCGACGAGCGCGCTCGACGCCGAATCCGAGCGCCAGGTGCAGGAGGCCCTGCGAGGCCTGATGCAGGGCCGGACCACTCTCGTGATCGCCCACCGGCTCTCCACGGTGCAGGACGCCGACCAGATCCACGTGCTGGATGGCGGCAGGCTCGTGGAATCGGGCACGCACCGGTCGTTGCTCGCGGCGGGCGGCCTCTACGCGCGGCTGCACGAGATGCAGTTCGCGGCCGACATGGCTGCCGAATAGGCATGGCTCTCGGCAAGCGGCTTGCGCGCAGCCGGCTCGGGCTCGCCGCGCTCGCCCGGCTCTACGCCAGCTATACCGGCCTCGTCTTCGCCACGAGCCGCTGGCAGACGCGCGGGCGCGAGGACGCAGACGCCATGCTGCGCGCCGGCACGCCGTTCATCGCCGCCTTCTGGCACAATCGGCTGATGATGGCGCCGCAGGGCTGGCGCGAGAAGGCGACGATGCACGTCATCATCTCGCGCCACCGCGATGGCGAGAGCATCGCGCGCGCGGTGCGGCATCTGGGCGTGGCGGCGGTGCGCGGCTCGCGCACGCGGGGTGGTGCCGCGGCGCTGCGCACCTCGCTGCGCCTGCTGGAGGAGGGCGGCTATCTCGGCATCACGCCCGACGGGCCGCGCGGCCCCAGGATGCGGGCGCAGCCCGGGATCATCGCTCTGGCGCGTCTCTCCGGCGCGCCGATCGTCCCTGCCACCTATGCCGTCTCGCGCCGCCTGGTGGCGGATAGCTGGGATCGCTTCGTGATCGCCCTGCCGTTCAGCCGCGGGGTCTATCTCTGGGGGCAGCCCATTCACGTCGCATCCGGCGCCGACGACGCTGCCATGGAGCGATCGCGCCTGCTGCTCGAGGAGCGGCTCAACGCGCTGACCGATGAAGCGGACCGCATGGTCGGCGCGGAGCCGATCGAGCCGGCTGCC
The DNA here is from genome assembly GCA_011523425.1 of Alphaproteobacteria bacterium. Lineage (GTDB taxonomy): Bacteria > Pseudomonadota > Alphaproteobacteria > UBA828 > UBA828 > WTGU01. The sequence continues at coordinate 3,612 of WTGU01000058.1, read as the reverse complement.
GCGAGCGGATGATCGAGGCCCTGATCACGCCGGGGAGCTACCGCTGCGCGAGCGTGCTTGCGGCGCCGATGGTCCACGCCTGGCTCGCCCATCGGCGTCGCCGGGGCAAGGAGGATCGTGAGCGTTTCGGCGAGCGGCTCGGCCGGCCCGGCCTGGCCCGGCCCGACGGCGCGCTGGTCTGGATGCACGGCGCGAGCGTCGGCGAGGGCCTGTCGCTGCTGCCGCTCGTGACGCGGCTTCGCGAAGCGCTGCCCGGCGTCGGCGTCCTCGTCACCACCGGCACGGTGACCTCGGCGCGGCTGCTGCGCGAGCGTCTGCCGGCCGGCGTGCTGCACCAGTTCGCGCCGGTCGACCGGCCGGACGCGGTCCGGCGCTTCCTCGCGCACTGGCGGCCGGCGCTCGCCGTCTGGGTGGAATCGGAGCTCTGGCCCAACCTGATCCTCGAGACCGCGGCGCGCGACATCCCCATGCTGCTCGTCAACGGGCGCATGTCCGGCCGCTCCGCCGCGCGCTGGCGGCGGGCGCCGCACCTGAGCGGCCCGCTGCTCGCCGCCTTCGCCGGCGTGCTGGCGCAGACCGAGGCCGACGCCCAGCGCTTCCGCGCCCTCGGCGCGCGCAGCGTCGCCGTCCGGGGCAATCTCAAGAACGATGCGCCGCCGCTGCCGGCGGACGAGCACCTGTTGCAGAGCGCGCGGCAGGCGATGGCCGGCCGGCCTCGCTGGGCGGCCGCGAGCACGCATGACGGCGAGGAGGAGGCGATTGCGGAAGCGCACGCCATACTGCGCCGGACCGTCCCCGCTCTGCTCACCATCCTCGCGCCCCGCCATCCCGAGCGCGGTGCGGCCGTTGCCGCCATGCTCGAAGGCCGCGGCCTCGCCACTGCCCGGCGGTCCGCGAACGAGGCGGTCGCGGCGGAGACCGCCGTCTACCTCGTCGACACGCTCGGCGAGCTCGGCCTGGTCTACCGCCTCGCCGACATCGCCTTCGTCGGCGGCTCGCTCGCGCCCCACGGCGGGCACAATCCGCTGGAGCCGGCGCGTCTCGACTGCGCCCTCGTGACCGGCCCCCACACGGAGAACTTCTCCGATACCTACGCCGCGCTGGAAGACGGCGGCGCCGTCAGCCGGGTGAGCGATGCCGGCACGCTGGCCGACGCCGTCGGCACCCTGCTCGACGACGAGACCGCCTGCGCCCGCCGCCGCGCCGCCGCCCGCGAGGCGGCACGGGCGATGGCAGGCGCGGCCGACGCGGCGCTCGGCCTCATCCGCGACCACCTCGAATCGCGCGGCGGCGATGCGTGCACCGGCGTTCTGGGCGGATGAGCGCGGCGGTGCCGCCGCCGCCGCGCTCGCGCCGCTCTCCTGGCTCTACCGTCTCGCCGCCGAGGCGCGCGCGGGTCTGGCCCGGCCGCAACGCGCCGCCGTGGGCGTGCTCTGCGTCGGCAACTTCACGGTGGGCGGCGCCGGCAAGACGCCCACGGTGCTCGCGCTCGCCGCGCTGCTCGCGCAAGACGGGATCAGGCCGCACATCCTCACCCGCGGCTACGGCGGGTGCGAGCGCGGGCCGCTCCGGGTCGATCCCGACCGCCATGACGCGCGTGCCGTCGGCGACGAGGCGCTGCTGCTGGCACGCGCCGCACCCACCTGGCTCTCCCGCGACCGGCCGGCGGGAGCCGCCTCGGCGGCCGCGGCCGGCGCACCGCTCGTGCTCATGGATGACGGCATGCAGTCGCCGGGCCTGGCGAAGGACATCTGCCTCGCGGTCGTCGATGGCGGCGCAGGCTTCGGCAATGGCCGCCTGCTGCCGGCGGGGCCGTTGCGCGAGCCGCTTGCACGCGGCCTTGGCCGGGCGCACGCGCTGGTGCTCGTCGGGTCCGATCGTCGGGGCGCCCTCGCCGCGCTCGGCGCGCACGACCTGCCGGTGATCGAGGCGTCGCTGGTGCCGGGCGAGGAGGTTCGGGCGCTCCGCGAGCGACCGGTCGTCGCTTTCGCCGGTATCGGGCGGCCCGGCAAGTTCTTCGAGACCCTGGCGGACAGCGGGTGCACGGTGATCGCGCGCCATGCCTTCCCCGACCACCACCGCTACACGTCCGGCGAGATCGCGGCCATCGTCGCGCAGGCGAAGGAGCGGGACGCAGTCGCGGTGACGACCGAGAAGGACCATGTGCGCCTGCCGGCGGAGACGCGCGCGCTGGTGTGCGCGCTGCCCGTGACGCTGGTCTGGCGCGACCCCGCGGAAGCTCGGGCCCTGCTGGCGCCGCTCGTGGCGCGCTGCCGCCGTGCGTAGGGCGCGGCCGGCGCGCGCCGCGCGGTACCTGTGCGAAGCCGCCGCCGTCGCCACCCTGCTCGCGTTCTTTCGCATGCTGCCGCTGGACTGGGCGTCGGCCCTCGGCGCATGCATCGGGGGTCTGCTGGGGCCGGCGCTTCCCGTGCACCGGCGCGGCCTCGAGAACATCGCCCGGGCGCTGCCGGAGCTCTCGGACGCCGAGGTTCGGGCTTGCGCGCGGCGCATGTGGCGCCATCTCGGCCGCACCGCCGCGGAATACCCGCATCTCCGGCGCTTCTCGATCGAGAGGCCAGACGGACGGGTCGAGCTCGTCGGCCGCGACAATCTGGAGGAAGCCCGGCGCTCGCCCACGGGCGGGATCTTCGTCACCGGCCATGTCGGCAATTGGGAGCTCACCGTGCTTCCGGCGGAGCAGACCGGCATTCCGCTGGCCACCGTCTACCGTGCGGCAAACAACCCGATCGTGGACCGGATGATCCAGCGGCTGAGGAGCGGGGTCGGGCAGCTCTACCTGCCCAAGGGCGCGAGCGGCGCCCGCGAGATGGTGCGCGCGCTCGCGGCGGGCAAGCACCTGCTGCTCCTGGTGGATCAGAAGCTCAACACCGGCATTCCGGTGCCGTTCTTCGGTCGCGATGCCATGACCCCGCCGGCGGTGGCGGCGCTCGCGCTCAAGTACGACTGCCCGCTCTGGCCGCTTCGGGTCGAGCGGCTGAAGGGCGCGACCTTCCGCGTGACCGTGCTGCCTAAGCTCGCCATCCCGAAGGCCGGCACCCGGGAGGAACGCATCCGCGCCATCATGGTCGCCATCAACGCCACGCTCGAAGGCTGGATCCGCGAGCGGCCCGAGCAGTGGCTGTGGCTCCACCGGCGCTGGCCGGACTGAGGCGTGCCCGCGCGCCGGAGCCCGGCGGTTGCGGACGAATGCCCCGCGCCTGTAGTAAGGAGGCACCCGGGCACGCAGCCCCGAGACATCCCCTGCCAGAGCGAGGACGTCGATGACGAAACCGGTAGGCGTTGGCTTTCTGGGTTCGCAGTTCGTGAGCGGGATTCACGCACGCGCGCTCGTGCGGAATCCGCACGCGAACCTCGTCGCGGTGGCATCGCCCACGCAGGGCCATGCCGAGACCTTCGCCGGGACCTACGGCCTCCCCCATCACCACACCGATCATCGCCCGCTGCTGGAGCGGGACGATATCGACATGGTGGTTATCGGCACGCCCAACGACACCCACTGTCCGCTGGTGCTGGACTGCGCGGCCGCCGGCAAGCATGTCGTGCTGGAGAAGCCGATGTGCCTGAGCCTGGCCGAGGCCGACAGCATGGTCG
>WTGU01000134.1 GCA_011523425.1 Alphaproteobacteria bacterium | reverse complement strand
CCGCCTTTGGGGGAGGGGGACAGGGGGAGGTGGGAGTCATGCCGTGGTGACCTCGCATGGTCGGATAATGCTCTAGAGCCGGGCCCTGGCCGCCGCGACCACCGCGTCCGCGGTAATGCCGAAATGGGCGTAGAGGTCCTTGGCCGGCGCGGATGCGCCGAAGCCCTGCATCCCGATGACCGCGCCGCCTGCCCCCACGTAGCGCTCCCAGCCGAGGGGGGAAGCGGCCTCCACCGCGACCCGCACCGCGCCGTCCGGACCCAGGACGGCCTCGCGGTAGGCGGGCGCCTGCTCGTCGAAGAGCGCCCAGCAGGGCAGCGACACCAGCCGGGTCGGCACGCCGTCGGCTTCGAGCGCCTGCCGCGCCTCGTCGGCGATGGCGCACTCGGAGCCGGTGGCGAGCAGGACCACGGCGGGCGCACCGCCGCTCGCCTCGCGCAGCACGTAGCCGCCCCGCGCACAGGCGTTCTCGGCGCCGTTCTCCCCCGCCCGCAGGCAGGGCACACCTTGCCGCGTGAGCGCGAGCACCGAGGGCCGCCCGGCATGGGCCAGGGCGAGCGCCCAGCACTCCGCCGTCTCGACCGCATCGGCCGGGCGGAACACGAGGAGGTTGGGAATGGCGCGGAGGCTCGCGAGGTGCTCGATCGGCTGATGGGTGGGGCCGTCCTCGCCGAGGCCGATGGAATCGTGGGTCATCACGTAGACGACCCGGAGCTCCATGAGAGCCGAGAGACGGATCGCCGGGCGGCAATAGTCGGTGAAGGTGAGGAAGGTGCCGCCATAGGGAATGACGCCGCCATGGAGCGCCATGCCGTTCATGACCGCGCCCATGGCGTGCTCGCGCACGCCGTAATAGAGGTAGCGGCCGCCATAGTCACCGGGCGCGATGGGCGCGAGCGCGTCGGTCTTGGTGCCGTTGGAGCCCGTGAGGTCGGCCGATCCGCCGATCAGCTCCGGCAGCGCATCCGCGATGGCGCCGATGACCCGCTGGTTCGCGACCCGCGTGGCGATGGTCGGCCCCTCGTCGGCGAACGTCTTCTTCACGGCCGCGAGAGCATCCCCGAGCCCCGGAGGCGGCGTGCCGGCCACGGCACCGTCGAACGCGCTGCGGCGGTCCTCGTCGAGGGCGGCGCGGCGCTCTTCCCAGGCCACGCGCGCCGCCCGCCCCCGCGCACCGGCGGCGCGCCAGGCGGCGAGGATCGCATCCGGCACCGCGAAGGGCGCGTGCGGCCAGCCCAGGCTTGCGCGGGTGCCCTCGACTTCGTCCGCGCCCAGCGGAGCGCCGTGGCTCGCCGCGGTTCCCGCCTTGGTCGGCGCGCCGTAGCCGATCACCGTGCGGCACTCGATCATCGAAGGCCGGGACTCGGCCTGGGCCGCCTCGATGGCCGCCGCCACCACGTCCGGATCGTGGCCATCGATGCTTTGCACGTGCCAGCCTGCGGCCTCGAAGCGCGCGCCGGCGTCGTCGGAGCAGGCGAGGCTGGTGGGGCCATCGATCGAGATGTCGTTCGAATCGTAGAGGACGATCAGGCGGCCGAGCCGGAGATGGCCGGCGAGCGAGATCGCCTCGTGGCTGACGCCCTCCATCAGGCAGCCGTCGCCGGTCACGACATAGGTGTGGTGATCCACCAGCGCGGCGCCGAAGCGGGCGGCCATGCTGCGCTCCGCCAGCGCCATGCCGACCGCGTTGGCGAGCCCCTGGCCGAGCGGGCCCGTCGTGGTCTCGATCCCGGCGGCGAGCCCGTACTCCGGATGCCCTGCGGTGCGGCTGCCGAGCTGACGGAAGTTTCGGATCTCGTCGATGTCGATGTCGGGATAGCCGGTGAGATAGAGCAGCGCGTAGAGCAGCATCGAGCCGTGACCGTTCGAGAGCACGAAGCGGTCCCGGTCGGGCCAGTCGGGCGCCGTGGGGTCGAACTTGAGGAAGCGGCCGAAGAGCACGGTCGCCACATCGGCGAGGCCCAAGGGCATGCCGGGATGGCCGGAGCGCGCCTGCTCCACCGCATCCATCGCAAGCGCGCGGATGGCGTTCGCCATGTCCGCGTGCCCGGCGCCCGGTGCGCGTCCTTCAGCCGATGTGGAAGGCATGAGCCCCCGCCCTGTGCCGCGCCCTCGCGCCGTCAAGTGCGCGCACCATGCCCCCCGCTCGCGCCACCGTCAACAGCACGCGGGCGCGGGCGGGAGCGTCGCTCAGAACGACGAGCCCGGCGTCTTCAGAAAGGCGATTTCGTCTGCCGTGGACTCGCGGGAGAGCACCTTGTTGCGGTGCGGATAGCGCCCGAACCGGTCGACGATCGCCTTGTGCTGCAGCTCGTATTTCAGGCTCTCGGGGTCGTCGAGGGATCCGAACAGGGTCACGGCGATCTCGTGGATCGCGCGCGACTCGCTGTGCTCGTAGGGCATGTAGAAGAACTTGCGGCGCTCGTGCGCGACGGCCCGGTCGGCTCGCGCGCGCACCGCCTCCTGCGCCAGCACCAGCGCCATGCCGTCGCAGGCGAAGGCGCGCGGATCGTCGCGGTAGAGATTGCGGGAGAACTGGTCGAGCACGATGATCTCTGCGAGGCGGCCGTCGGGGCTCGCGCGCCAGTCGTGCAGCTCGCCCCTTGCGGCGCGGTCGTGAAGCGCGCCGAACTCGCTGCGGATCGCCGCGTCGAAGGCGGGATCCTTGGCCCACCAGTGATCGGGGCCGTGGCGCTCGAACCAGAACGAGAGAACCTGCTGGATCATCGTCTCCTCACCTCGAAGGCTGTGCGGCGAGCGCGCGGGCGCGCTCGAGCTGCGCGGGGGTGTCGACGCCGAGCGGGATCGCGTCGACGAAAGCGACCTCGATGCGCATGCCGTCTTCGAGCGCCCGTAGCTGCTCCAGGCGCTCGCGGCGCTCCAGCGGGCTCGGCGGCAGCGAGACGAAGCGGGCAAGCGCATCGCGCCTGTAGGCGTAGAGGCCGATATGGTGCCAGAGCGGCCCCTCGCCCGAGGGCGCGGTCGCACGGGTGAAGTAGAGGGCGCGGCCCTGGCCCCGCTCCGGCTCGCTCGTGACCACGGCCTTGACCACGCTCGGGTCCGCCCGCTCCGCCGGCTCGCGGATGGCGGCCGCCAGCGTCCCGATATCGACGGCGGGGTCTTCCAGAAGAGCGAGCGCCCGGGCCAGCAGCGCGGGCTCGACGGTGGGCAGGTCGCCCTGCAGGTTGACCACCGCATCGTGCCGGCCCTCGGGATCGAGCGCCTCGAGCGCCTCGAAGATGCGATCGGAGCCCGACGCGTGGTCGGGGCGGGTCAGCACCGCGCGCCCGCCGGCGCCTTCGACCGCGTCCGCGATGGCGGCCTCAGCACAGGCGACCACCACGGGGCCGACCCGCGCCGCCTCCGCCCGCTCCAGCACGTGCACGATCATCGGCCGGCCGGCGATGTCGGCGAGCGGCTTGCCGGGAAGCCGCCGCGAGGCCATGCGCGCCGGAATCAGCACGATCGGGCGGCGCGGCGGCTCTCGCGCATCGGCCGGCCCGCTCACGGCCTTCTCCCCGCGTGGCCGCCGCTCTCCGTGGGCACCGTCATGACCCTGCCAGATAGGACGCCGGGCCTCTCTTGTCGAGGACGATGGTAAAGGAAATCGGCCACCGACGATGGTTGGACATGGCCGAATGAAGCGGCTAATCTCCGCCGCTGTCGGCTCCCGACGATCCGGTTTCACCCACTTCAGCGGGCGGCATGAACACCTACGAGCTGAACAAGGTCTTCGGCGCGATTCTCTTCGCGGGCCTGACGGCGATGACGGCGTGGCTCATCTCGCTCGCGGCCTTCGGCAAGCTCGAACACGCCCATCACGAGCGGGTGATCCACTACCAGGTGGCGGGCCTCGAGCAGGACGAAGCCATGCACGACGAGGCGGCGGCCGACGAGCCGGAGATGCCGGCGATGTCGCTCGCGGAGCTGCTGGCCGAGGCCGATCCCGCCAAGGGGCAGAAGGTGTTCAAGAAGTGCGCGGCCTGCCATACGGTGGACGAAGGCGGCAAGAACAAGATCGGCCCCAACCTCTGGAACATCGTGAACCGCACCATCGCGACCCACGAGGGCTTCAGCTACTCCGGCGCCATGGCCGAGCTGGAAGGCGTCTGGGACTTCGAGCGCCTGAGCGACTTCATCGCCGATCCTAAAGGTAACGTGCCGGGCACCAAGATGGCCTTCAAGGGGGTCTCCAAGGACGGCGACCGCGCCGACGTGCTCGCCTATCTCCGCTCGCTGAGCGCAGAGCCCGCGGAACTGCCGGCCGAATAGAGCCACCGCCGCCGGCCCTGTGGCCGCGGCCCACGCCTCAGGCGGTCTGAATCAGGCGATACCGGTCCGCCTCCAGCACGAGGCAGGTCAGCACGTTCGTCGCGAACGCGCCGGTATCGATGCCGATGCGGTTGTGGCGGATCTCTGCCTCGCTCGTGATGGTATGACCGTGGACGACGACGTGGCCGTGGTCGTCGCTCGCGCGCAGGAAGCTGTCGCGAATCCAGTAGAGGTCCTCCGCCGACTGCCGGGCGAGCGGCACGCCGGGCCGGATGCCGGCGTGAACGAAGAGATAGCCGCCGCTCTCGCGATAGGGTTCGAGCGCGTCCAGGAAGGCGCGGTGGGCCTCGGGTAGCGCCGCGGCGATCTCCTCCTGCAGCGCCCTGAGCCGCCTGGGCTCGTCCTCGCCGAGCGCGGCGTGGACGCCATAGCTCGCGAGCGTCTCCACGCCGCCGCAATAGAGCCAGCTCGGCCCGACCCGGGTGTCGGTGAGGAACGACTCGAACCAGTCCTCGTGGTTGCCGCGCAGGTGCGCCCGCTCGAAGGCAGGCAGCGGCCGCTCGCATAGCCTCTCGATGACTGCGCGCGAATCCGGGCCCCGGTCCACGTAGTCGCCGAGGAAGACGAGCACGGGCCGCGCCGGCGGCAGGCTCCGCTGCTCGTCCTCGATCGCCGCAAGCAGCATCTCCAGCAGGTCGAGGCGGCCATGGATGTCGCCAATGGCGAAGATGCGCTCGCCGTCCGGCGCACGCCCCGGCGCCGGAGACCAGTCTCCGCGCCGGATGGAGGGTTCGCGTCGCTTCAGGAAGAGGCGCATCGCCGCGGTGCCAAGGTGCCTGTCATGTCTGCGCTCACTGCGCCCGGAGCCAGCCCCGCTCCCGATAGTAGCGCGTCGCACCGGGATGAAGGGGCGGCGCGAGGTCTCCTGGTGTCGCTGCCGGATCGAGGTCGAGAAAGGCCGGATGGGCGCGCCCGAGAGCGTTGAGATGCTCGAACACGGTCCGCACCACGTCGTAGACGAGGTCGTCTGCAACATGGGTGCCGGTCACGAACAGGGCCTCCCCCGAACGCAGCCTGACCGCGCTCCGCAGGCTGGTCGCGGGCCGGCCCTCCCAGGCTCCCTTGCCGTCGACGGCCTCGCGGCTGTTGTCGGACCGGGCGAATCCGAATTCCATCAGGCCGCCGGCGGCGGCGCGGATGTTGAAGACGGAGCCGGGCGTTGGCCGTGCGAAGCAGTCGTAGGTCCCGGCGGCGCGCTCGCTCACCAGCCTGCAAATCTGCTCCGCCGCCTCGGTATCGGCGCCGTCCGCCGGCCCACCGCCGATCAGGACAGGCTGCAGGGCCACCGCACCCGGCGCCTGACCCGCGAGCACCAGGGCGGCCACGGACGCGCCGATCAGCGACCTGCGGGTCAGCATGCGTCCTCCGCCCCGATCTCCGCGCGTCGCGGCACCCGCCGCCCTACTTGACGAGGCGGGAGACGGCCTTGAATTCCGGCGTGCCGGCGACCTCCAGCCACTCGAACAGCACCATCTCGGTGGTCACCCGCGAGATGCCGAGCGCGCCGAAGCGCGCCAGCGCGGCATCCTTGCTGGCGGGCGCGCGCGAGCCGCAGGCGTCTGTGACGATGTGCACGCCGTAGCCCTGCGCGTCGAGATCGGCGGCCGTCTGCATCACGCAGACGTGGCTCTCGACGCCGCAGACGACGATGTGATCGCGCCCCTCGGCCCTGAGCCCGTCGAGGTGGTCCGCGAAGTCGTGGTTGCGCGCGGCGCTGAAGGTCATCTTGTCGATCACCGCAGCGCCGTTGGGGAGCAGGCCGGCAATCGCATCGACGGTGGGGCCGAGGCCCTTGGCATACTGCTCGGTGACGACCATCGGCACTTCGAGATGCCGCGCCGCCTCGATCAGGATGCCGGAGGCCCGCGCCACCGCGCCCGCCTCGGCGATCGCGGGCATGAGCCGCTCCTGCATGTCGATCACGACAAGGGCGGAGCGGTCTCTCTGCAGCAGGGCGGGGCTGAGATCTCGTGTCATTCTGCGCGCATCCGTCGCATCCGTCGCGCCCGGCACCGTGGCCCATGCGGCGCGCAGCCGCAACCCCGGCCGCTCGGGGCGACCGCTGGCGTGCGCTCGGCGTGCGGTGATAGGCTCCCGGCCCACCGGGAGGACGGCAGGCCATGGCGGAAAGGCACGGCAGAGGCGCGCGCGCGGCGCGAAGCGTTGCGGCGTTGCTCGCGACGGCGGCGGCGCTCGTCCTCGCCGCGCTGCCGCTGGCGGCGGCCGAGCGCCTCGGCACGGTCGAGAGCGCCCTGCACCGCTTCCACCTGGTCCGCGTGGCGGACGGGCTGGAGCATCCGTGGGGCCTCGCCTTCCTGCCGGACGGGCGGATGCTGGTGACGGAACGACCGGGGCGGCTCCGCATCGTCGCGGACGGCGCGCTGGTGCCCGAGCCGGTGGCCGGCGTGCCCGCGGTGTGGGCGGAAGGCCAGGGCGGGCTGCTGGACGTGGCGCTGCACCCCGATTTCGCCGAGAACGGCCTAGTCTACCTCTCCTACGCGAGCCCGGACGACGAGGACGAGGAGGCCGCCACCGCCGTCGCCCGCGGCCGGCTCGCGGGCGCGCGGCTGGAGGAGGTCGAGGAGATCTACCTCGCCCCGCCGCGCGACGACGGCGGCCGCCACTTCGGCTCGCGCCTCCTCTTCGCCGACGGCCATCTCTTCGTCACCACGGGCGAGCGCGGCGAGCCCGACCGCGCCCAGGCCCTGGACGATCCGGCCGGCTCCGTCGTCCGCCTCCGCGACGACGGCGACATACCGGCGGACAACCCCTTCCGGGGCCGGGCGGACGCGCGGCCGGAGATCTACTCCTACGGCCACCGCAACCCCCAGGGCATGGCGCTGGAGGCCTCGACGGGGCGCATCTACGCCATCGAGCACGGGCCCAAGGGCGGCGACGAGCTGAACCTGATCGAGCCGGGCGTGAACTACGGCTGGCCGGTGATCACCTACGGGAAGAGCTACATGGGCTTCAAGATCGGCGAGGGCACCCACTTCGACGGCATGGCCCAGCCGGTGCACTACTGGGTGCCGTCGATCTCGCCGTCGGGCCTGATGATCTACGACGGCGCGCGCTTCCCGGCCTGGCGCGGCAGCGTCTTCGCCGGCGCGCTCTCGGGCGAGCTGCTGGTGCGGCTCGAGATCGCCGGCGGCCGGGCGGTGGCGGAGGAACGCATGCTCGAAGACCTGGAGGAGCGCATCCGCGACGTGCGCCAGGGGCCGGACGGCCTCGTCTACCTGCTCACCGACCACCCGGACGGGATGCTGCTCAGGCTGGAGCCGGCGGACTAGCGGCACGATGACGGCGGCCATGAAGATCGTCGCGGTCACGCCGGTTTCGATCGGCCAGTTCCTCTTCGTGCGCATCGAGACCGACGCGGGCATCACCGGGCTGGGCGAGTCCGGCACCTGGGGGCATCTCGCCGCCTCGCGCGCCGCCATCGAGACCTTCGCCGGCCATCTGGTGGGCCAGGACCCGGCCCCCATCGAGCGCCACTGGAACCTGATGCACCGCTTCAGCCACTTCCAGGGGGCGGCGATCAACGGGGCCATCGCGGCGATCGACATCGCGCTCTGGGACATCAAGGGCAAGGCGCTGGGGGTGCCCGTGCACTCCCTCCTGGGCGGGCCGTGCCGGACCCGCGCGCGCGTCTACGGCCACGCCTACGGCAAGACTACGGACGAGCTGGTGGAGAACTGCACGGCACTGAGGGAGGCGGGTTTCAACGCGGTGGGCCATATCAACCCCTTCCTCGACGAGCGCGAGGACGACCCCTTCTACGCCTCCCACGTGGCCCACATGAGCCGCGCGGTGGAGACGGTGCGCCGCGTGCGCGAGGCGCTCGGCGGCGAGGTCGACATGCTGCTGGAGCTGCACCGGCGGCTGACACCCGCCGAGGCGATCGACTTCATCCCGCGAATCGAGCCCTATCTTCCCTACTGGTGCGAGGACCCGATCCGCCCGGAGAACCCGGACGCCATGGCCGAGGTCGCGCGCCGCGTGCATGCGCCCATCGCCACCGGCGAGCGCTATGCCTCGCTGCACGATTTCCGGGCCCTCCTCGCGCGCGGGGGCGCCGCTTACGCCCGCGTCGACGTGGCGCTCTGCGGCGGCATCACCGGCGCGCGCAAGGTGGCGGCGCTGGCCGAGGCCCATCACGTCATGGTGGCGCCCCACAATCCGCTGTCGCCGCTCGGACTGGCCGCCTGCCTGCACCTCGCCGCGGCGATTCCCAACTTCGCGATCCAGGAATACACGACCGGCTTCGAGGCGCTGAAGATGGAGACCAGCCTCTCGCTCCTCGGCTCGGACGTGGTCGTCGGCGTGCCGCCCATGGAGGATGGCTTCGTCGCCATCGCCGACGTGCCCGGCCTCGGCGTGGCGCTGGCGCCCGATGCGGCCAGCGGACGCCCGCCGATCCAGCGGCCGGTCGCCATGCGTCCGCACCGCGACGGCTTTGTCGTCGACCAGTAGCGCGCAGGCGGACGCGCGTGCGATCGCGGCCCATGCACTGGGCGCGATCCTGCGCAAAGGACGGACGCTGGACCAGGCGCTGGCCGCCGCGCCGGGGCTGGAGGGGCTTGCACCCCGCGATGCCGCCTTCGCGCGCCTGCTGCTGCTCACGACGCTCCGCCGCCTCGGCCAGATCGACGCCTTCCTCGCCCGTCTCATGGACCATGCGCTGCCAGCGGGCCGGGGGCCGGTCCAGGACCTGCTGAGGCTCGGGATCTGCCAGCTCGCCTTCCTCGGGACGCCGCCCCATGCGGCGGTGGCGAGCACCGTGGCGCTGGCCGAGGGGTCCCGTCTCGCGCCCTATCGCGGGCTCGTCAACGCGGTGCTGCGCCGGGGCGCCCGGGAGCGCGACGGGATCGCGGGCCTCGACGCCGCCCGCCTCAACACCCCCGACTGGCTCTGGCGGAGCTGGCATGAGGCCTTCGGCGAGGCGCGCTGCCGGGCCATTGCCGAGAGCCACCTGGGCGAGGCGCCGCTCGACCTTTCGCTCGCGTCGGACGCGCTGGATCGCGCGATGGACCTCGCGGCTGCGCTCGGCGCCCGGCGCCTGCCCAGCGGCACGCTCAGGCTGCACCGGGCCGGCGATGTGGCGTCGCTGCCGGGCTACGCGAGCGGCGCCTGGTGGGTGCAGGATGCGGCGGCGGCGCTGCCCGTGCGCCTGCTCGGCCCTCTCTCCGGCCGGCAGGTGCTGGAAATCGGCGCGGCGCCCGGCGGCAAGACCGCACAGCTCGCCGCCGCCGGTGCGCGGGTCGTCGCGGTGGACCGCGCCGCCGCCCGCATCGCCCGACTGCGGGAGAACCTCGCCAGGCTCCACCTCGACGCCGAGATCGTCGAGGCCGATGCCCTCGACTGGCGCCCCCCGGCGCCTGCCGACCTGGTGCTCCTCGACGTCCCCTGCACGGCGACGGGGACGATCAGGCGCCATCCCGACATACCGCACGGCCGCAGCGCGGCCGACGTCTCCCGGCTCGCCGCCGTGCAGGAGCGACTTCTCGCCCGCGCGGCCGCCATGGTGGCACCGGGGGGTCTCCTCGTCTACGCGAGCTGCTCGCTGCAGCCGGAGGAATGCGAGCACCGGGTGGAGGGCTTTCTCGCCGCGACGCCGGAATTTGTGCGCCTGCCGGTGCGCCCCGACGAGCTGCCGGGCGTGCCCGAGGCCGCGACCGCGGCCGGCGACCTGCGCACGCTCCCCTGCCACTGGGCGGCGGACGGCGGCATGGACGGCTTCTATGCCGCGCGCTTGCGGCGTCATCCCTAAACTGGTACCCAGACGCCGGCATGCAACAGGTGCTCCGGATCGCGGCGTCGGTTCTGGCGGCGGACTTCTCGCGGCTGGGCGAGGAGGTCCGGGCGATCACCGAAGCGGGCGCCGACTGGCTCCATGTCGACGTGATGGACGGGCATTTCGTGCCCAACCTGACGATCGGCCCGGACGTGGTGGCCGCGCTCAGGCCCCACAGCGCGCTCCCCTTCGACGTCCACCTGATGGTGAGCCCGGTCGATCCCTACATCGAGGCATTCGCCGAAGCCGGCGCCGACACGATCACCGTGCATGCCGAGGCGGGCCCCCACCTGCACCGGACGCTCCAGCGAATCAGGAGCACGGGCAGGCGGGCGGGCGTCGCGCTCAATCCGGCGACGCCGGCCCACGCCGTCGAGCCGGTGCTCGGCGAAGTCGATCTGGTGCTGGTGATGTCGGTCAACCCGGGCTTCGGCGGCCAGCGCTTCATCCCGAGCCAGCTCGACAAGATCGGCACCCTCAGGGCGCTCATCGACCGGGGCGGGCGCAGCGTCGATCTCGCGGTCGACGGCGGGATCGACGAGAGCACGGCCCCCCTCGCCTCGGGCGCCGGCGCCGACGTCATGGTCGCGGGCTCGGCGAGCTTCGCCGGCGGCCGCGCCGCCTATGCGGGCAATATCGCGCGGCTGAGGGCGGCCGCCGAAGCGGGACGCTCGGCCCCGCCTGACGTATCCGCAGTTCCGCGCGCGGTCGGCGCGGCTACCCCCTAGTCCCACTCGATTCTCATGGGCGAGAGGGACGGGTTGGCCGCCGGCAGGCTCCTTGGCGCGCTGAGACGGCTCCGCCCCCGCTCGTCCGGGCTGGCGGCGGACGGCGGATCGCTGCGGCTGCTGCACCGTGCCGACGACCCGGTGCCCGGAGTCGCCAGCCGGGGCGAGGCACTGCTGGCCGGCGACTACGAGTTCGGCGGGCTCACGGTTCGAGCCTCGGATGCGGGCGCCGGCGCCAGCGCGCCCTGGCGTCACCGGGAGGAGGGCGCCTACTGGCTCACCGAGCTCCATGCCTTCGCCTGGCTGCGCGACCTGCGTGCGGTGGGCACGCGCCACGCCGCCGAGCGCGCACGCTTTCTGGTGCTCGACTGGCTCAGGCAGCATCGCTCGATCGAGCAGTTGGCGGCATGGGAGCCCGCGGCCCTTGGGCGGCGCCTCTCGGCTTGGCTCGCTCACAGCGAGTTCCTGCTGCAGGGCGCGGACGCGGAGTTCGCGGGGCGCTTCCATCAGGCGCTGGAGCTCCAGGCCAGCCACCTGCTGCGTACCGCCCGCAATGCCGACCAAGGCCTGCCGCAACTGATCGTCGCCAAGGGGATGATCGAGAGCGGGCTCTGCCTGCCCGACGGCGAGCGCCGCGTCTCCCAGGGCCACAAGCTGCTGGAAGCGACGCTGGAGCAGCATCTTCTGGGCGACGGTGGTCATGTCGAGCGGAACCCGTCCTCGCATCTCGCTGCGCTGTGGTCCCTCGCGGCGCTGCGCGCGACGCTGGAGGCCGGCGGGCACCCCGTCGTCCCGGAGCTGTCGGAGGGGATCGCCCGGCTGGCGCCGGTGCTGCGCATGCTCCGCCATGGCGATGGCGCTCTCGCGCTTTTCAACGGCGGCGTCGAGGAAGAGCGCGGCCTGATCGATCTCGCGCTCAGCCGGGCGGCCGAGGTCGGGGGGCACGCCCTGCTCGATGCGCCCGACACCGGGTTCCGGCGGATCGAGAGCAGGCACGCCACCCTGATCGCCGACACGGGCGTGCCGTCGGTCACGGGCCGCTGGGCCCATGCCGGCACCTTGAGCCTGGAGATGAGCGCCGGCCGGGAGCGCCTCATCGTCAATTGCGGCGGCTGGCGCGGCGGCGAGAGCGCGTGGCGAGAGGCGCTCAGGGCCACCGCGGCCCACAGCACGCTCACCGTCGACGACACAAACAGCGCGACCCTGGACGCGAGCGGCACGATCGCGGACGGCCCCACCACGGTGCAGGTGGAGCGTCGCGACCAGGACGGCGCGACCTGGATCGACGCCAGCCACGACGGCTATCTCGACACGCTCGGGCTCGTTCACAAGCGCCGGCTCTACGCGGGCGCCGCGGGCGCGGACGTGCGGGGCGAGGACTCGCTCATTCACGTCAGGAAGCGGCGACGGCAGGGGCGCGAATTCGCCCTCCGCTTCCACCTTCATCCCGACGTGCGCAGCGCGCTGACGGAGGACCGGCGCGCCGCGCTCCTGCGACTGCCCAGCGGCGCGGTGTGGCAGATGCGCGCCGTCGGCGCCTCGGTGAGCATCGACGAGAGCGTCTATGCCGGGGACGGCGCGAACCGGCGGCGCACCTCGCAGGTCGCGCTGACCGGGCCGATCGAGGACACGACCACGGTGAAATGGGCGCTGCGGCTCCTGCCGACGGGCAATTGAGCGTACCGGCGCCTGAACGGCGTGGCACGAAAGCCCCTTGCAAACCACGCAATAATCGACCAACAAGGGGCCGTTGGTTGCACGTGACCTTGATGTATCTTCGCAGACTGACTCCAGCCTAGCCAAGCTACTCTAGAGACACGCTGCGCCCCGAACACCCGCGACGCCGCGCAATGCGGCACGGGCGTTTAACAATGCGAAAGGAGTAGTCATGGCGACTGGAACGGTAAAGTGGTTCAACGCGGTCAAGGGTTACGGCTTCATTCAGCCGAGTGACGGGTCCAAGGATGCCTTCGTGCACATCTCCGCGGTCGAGCGGGCGGGCCTCACCAACCTGCGCGAGGGTCAGAAGGTCGAGTACGAGCTGACGCCGGGTCGGGACGGCAGGGCGTCGGCGGAGAACCTGGTCGTTCTGGACTGACCGTCCGCACGTCTCTCCCCCCAATAGCCGGCGGCACGCGCAGCCGGACCCGCGGCGCGATCCACTGAGCGTCGACGAGCGCCGCGCGTCCGGAGCGCGGCCGGCCAGCCGGAAAGGAACGAATGGCACGCAAGCCGAACTACCGCTTCGCGCGACTCGAGCGTGAACGCAACAAGGCCGCGAAGAAGGCCGAGCGCGCCAAGCAGAAGGCCGAACGCGCGGAACAGAGGCGACTGGAGAAGGCCGGACTGCCCGCCGAGGGCGATGACGCCGCGGGCGCCGAGGCGGGCGCCGCCGAGAGCACCGCGGGCACATCGGGCGAGCGCCTCGACGCGGACGGCACGGGGCCGTCGCAGGCAGAACGCTAGAGCAAGCTCTGACCGCACGGGGTCGCGTCCGGTTGTCGCACGCTCCCCCTGTTCGCATGCAGTGCGGCTGAAGACTCCCCCACCTCTCCCCGGCCCTCTCCTCCCCGCCGGGGAGGAGAGGGAGACGGGGCGGTTCCGCTTTCTTTCCCCCTCCTCCTGGGAGGAGGGGGCAGGGGG
>WTGU01000113.1 GCA_011523425.1 Alphaproteobacteria bacterium | reverse complement strand
GCTGATCGAGCGTATCGTGCTCACCCCCGGCGAGAAGTGGGGCGAGGTCCACGCCGCGCTGCACGGCGACCTCGCCACCATCGTCGAATGGACCGGAAACGGCGGTGGAAAGGGCGGGACCGGCTCGCCCGGCTCGGGATTGTCGGTCTCGGCTAAAACGGGGACTTGTTCCGGGCATCTCTCTCGGTTGGGCCCGACATGCGTCTGGCAAACACGTGGATGGCCGGGACAAGCCCGGCCATGACGAAAAAGGGTCACCGCGAGCGTCCACACATGGCGGCGCGCGGAATCGCGGGACGGCCGGCTGCCGTGAGCGAATAGGGAGCGGAAGCGCTTTAGCTTCCGCGCGCCTCCTAACGCAGCGTGCGCGCCACGCTCTCCCCGATGGCCCGGGGCGGACCCAGGGCCAGCCCCGTCAGCGTTTCCTCGATGCGCCTGCCGAGCTTGACGAAGGGCCGCGCCAAGCGCCCCCGGCCGAAGGCGCCGGCATAGTGCGCGTCGATCAGGGCGCGCACGTGCTGCGCGTTCTGCAGGTTCTCGGTCACGGTGGAGCGGGCGGCCGATTCCGCGCGGCGGAAGAAGGCGCCCGTGGTGCCCGCCGACCGCGCGGCCGTCTCGGGCGCTTCGGCGAGGCCCGCCAGGCCGGCGCAGGTGCGCAGCGTCCACGGATTGAAATTGTAAATGTGGGCGTAGTGGAACATGCCGCCGCGCGACTTTCGGCGGCAATACTCCTCGATGTTCGGCACCTCGACGTAGAGCAGGCCGTCCGGCGCGAGCCAGCGGGCGATCTGCCCGAGATGCGTCACCGGGTCGTTCAGGTGCTCCAGAACGTGATTGAGCCGGATCAGGTCGAAGCGGCCGGGGGGGAAGAGGTTGGGGGAGAGATGGGCGGTGCGGACCTCCAGCCCCAGCGCCTCGCGACAGTAGGCGGCGTAGCGGGCGTTGGGCTCGATGCCCGTGACCGACTTGCCGAGCCGCGTCATCAGGAAGGCGAACTCGCCCGAGCCCGCGCCCACGTCCAGCACCTGCGTCGCGGGGTCCAGGACGTCCCGAAAGCTCTGCACGTAGGCCGCCGCGCGCCGGAAGTTGCGGAGGATCTGGCGGCGGCGCGGTTTCGCGGCGCCCTTGTAGGCGATGCGGTAGTCCTCGGCGTAGAACCGGGCCAGCGCCTCGTCGTCGGGCACCGGGTCGTTGCGCACCAGCCCCGTCTCCATGCAGATCAGCGTCCGCAGCGGCTTGCCGTGACGATCGGTCTCCGAGACCACCTCGTGCCGCCCCTCGCGGCCGAGCGCCCAGCTCATCGCCTCATGGCCTCATCGCCTGCACTCCCGCGGGGTCCCGCCGCTCACGCGTCCGGCGCGCGCCGGCCATCGGCGAGCGGGTGGCCGTGCGCGGCTGCGCGGGCAAACCACGCGTCTGCGCCGGAGAGGTCGCGGCCCACGCCGTGCCCGCGCTCGTGCAGCAGGCCGAGGCTGAATTCGGCGAGCGCGAAGCCGCGCCCGGCTGCGGCGCGATGGTGGGCGAGGCCGCGCGGCGTGTCGGCGGCCGTGCCGGCGCCGGCGAGCAGCGTCAGGCCGACCCAGTAGCGGGCGAAGAGCTCGGCACGGCGCCAGTCCCGGCCGGGCGGGGCGCGGTGCTCGGCGCGGGTGCGTGCGGCGGCGAGCTCCAGCCACTCTGCCGCGGCCGGGCCGAGGATGCCGGCCGCCGCGTGCCGGTGCGCCTGCAGCACCGCCTCCATGGCGACGGCCGTGGCGGCCCGCATCAGGCGGGTGGCATGGGCCTCGTCGCGCTCGATACCCTCGCCCCCGCCGTGGAGCCGGCCGAGCGCCAGCAGTCCCTGCGCGTCGCCTGCCGCGGCCGCAGCCCGCAGGTGGCGGAGCGCAGCGCTCTCTGCACCGGCGATGTCCCGGGCGACGAGGCCGAGGGCGAGATGCGCCGCCGCGTCGCCCTGAGCGGCCAGCCCCGCCAGATGGGCGCTGGCGCCGGCATGACCCTTGGCGGCCGCACGCTCAAGCCATTGGAGCGCGCCGGCACGGTCATCCGCCGCGCCGGCCTCCTCGAGCTGCATCAGCCCCAGCAGAAACTGGGACTGCGCGTGACCCTGGACCGCCATGGTGAGGAGAACGAAACGGCCCTCCGTGCCGGCGCCCGGCGCGGCGGCGAGCCCGTGGGCCCTCGCGGCGCTCCGCTCGACGTCGAGAACGTCCGCCGGGGGCGGCTCGTCGGCGTCCGCCGCCGCTGCGGCCGCGGCCGGCAGCCAGATCGCGGCCGCGAGCAGGAAGGCGAGACGGAGCACGGGACCGGTCATCGGCCGATCCTATCACCCCCCGCCGCGCCCTGCCGTTTCCCGACAGGGGCAGGGGCGAGTACGGCGCGTGCGTCAGGCGGAGCCGCCGGGCAGGGGAGCGCTCTCGCCCGCCGCGGCCTCGATGGCGTGCCGGTCGCGCACGACGACGCCGGCGAAGGGCGGCACGACCTCGATGGCGCCCGTCCGCGCGAGCTGGGCGAGAGTCCGGCTCACGGTCTCCGGCGCGAGGCCGAGATAGTCGGCGACCTCGAGCTGGCTCATGGGCAGCGGGACGGAGAGCCCGCCGTCCGGTCCGGCCTGCCCGGTGCGGCCGGCGCATTCCAGCAGGAAGCAGGCGAGCCGCTCCCGCGCCGTCTTGCGGCCGAGCCACAATTGCCGCTCCTGCGCGGCCTCCACCTCCCGGCGCAGCGCCGAGAGCAGGCCCTCGCGCAGCGCCGGCTCCTCGTCGCCGAGGACGCCGAGCTTGGCGCGGGGGACCGAGCAGACGCTGGAGCGGTCGATCGCCTCGGCCCCGTAGGCGAAGCGTTCGCCGGCGGTAAAGCCGACGAGATCGCCCGGGTAGAAGAAGGCGATGATCTGCCGCCGGCCGTCGGCCGTCGCCTTGTAGGTGGCGATGGTGCCGCGCAGTACCCGGTGAAAGCAGTCGGCTGCGTCTCCTTCGAATACGAGTGATTCGCGGGGCGACAGATGCCGGATGACGCCGATCGCCTCGAGCCGGCCGAACCCGGCGTTCGGCCCCCTCCGTGCGGCCGGAACAGTCGTGGGATGCGCGGCGGCGACGTTCATCGTGCCCCCTCCCTCGTGCGTCCGTTGCGGGGTTCGGGGGGGAATGTCGTCGGTTTCTCCCGATCATGAAATTCGGGAGGTTGCGTACGGGATTCCCCGTACGGGGCGAGAGGGAAGTCAGATGTCGTCCATCTCCACCTGCGCGATCACCGCCATGCGGACCAGGTGCGAGAGGCTGCGCGCCTCCAGCTTGTCCATCACCCGCGCGCGGTGCACCTCGACCGTGCGCGGGCTGATATCCAGCGCGCGGGCGATCAGCTTGTTCGAATCGCCCTGGGCGAGGCGCTCGAAGACCTCGCGCTCCCGCGCCGTCAGCCGCGCGAGCCGCCGGTCGATGTCGAGCCGCCGCGCCGTGCGGCCGAGCGCCTCCTCGCGGGATGCGAGCGCCTGCGCGATGCCGTTGAGGATGGCGTCGTCCGGGAACGGCTTCTCGATGAAGTCGACGGCACCGGCCTTGATCGCCTTGACCGCCATGGCGATGTCGCCGTGGCCGGTGATGATGACGACCGGCAGCGAGGGTGCCGCCTCGGCGAGGCGCCGCTGCAGCTCCAGCCCGTCCATGTCCGGCATGCGCACGTCGACGAGGGCGCAGGCGGGCTGGGCCTGCGGGAGTGCCTCCAGGAAGGCCCGGCCGGAGGCGTAGCCCTCGACGCGATAGCCCTCGGCCTCCAGCAGCGCGCCGAGGGAATCGCGCACCGCATCGTCGTCGTCGATGACGGCGACCGCGACGGCCGCGGCGGCCGGCTCAGTCATCGGGCTCGTCCGCGACCGGCAGCGAGAAGTGGAAGGCGGCGCCGCCCCCCGGCGGGTTCTCGGCCCAGAGCCTGCCGCCGTGGGCGTCGATGATCGTGCGGCTGATGGCGAGCCCGATGCCCATGCCGTCCTCCTTGGTGGTCTGGAAGGGGCGGAACGGATCGTCCACGACGCCTGGCGCGAGTCCCGGCCCGTTGTCTCTGATGTCGACCCGGACCGCCCGCCCGCCGTCTGCCCCGCTCGCCGCGGTCTCGATGCGCACCGTGCGCTCGCCCGGTCCCTCGAACGCCTCGATCGCGTTGCGCAGGATGTTGAGCACGACCTGCTGGATCTGGATGCGGTCGATGAGGACGGGCGGCAGCGCGTCGTCCGGGGAGAAGATCAGCTCGATGTCGCGGTCGCTCGCGCCGATCAGCGCCAGCGCCGCCGCCTCCTCCACCACCGCGTTGATCGGCTCCAGGCGCCGCTCGCTGTCGCCTCTCTTGATGAAGGTGCGCAGCCGCTTGATGATCTCCGCCGCCCGGTCGGCCTGCCCGCCCGCCTTGTCCACGAGGTCGATGATCGGCGCGGTCTCGGAGCGTGCGCCGTCGAGCCGGCGCCGCGCCGCCCGCGTGTAGTTCATGATCGCCGTCAGCGGCTGGTTCAGCTCGTGGGCGATGCCGGACGCCATCTCTCCCATGGCCGACAGCCGCGAGGCGTGCATCAGCTCCTGCCGGAGGATGCCGGCGCGGCGCTGGATGTCCTCCCGCTCGGTCATGTCGTGGAGGAAGCCGGTGAAGAGCCGTCCCTGGCCGAGCTCGATCTCGCCGATGGCGAGCCGCGCCGGAAAGGTCGTGCCGTCCTTGCGCCTGCCGACCACGACGCGGCCGATGCCGATGACGCGCTTCTCGCCGGTCTCGCGATAGCGGGCGAGGTGGGCGTCATGGGCCTCCCGATGGGGCGAGGGCATGAGGATCTTCACGTTCCGGCCGACGAGCTCGGCGCCGGCATAGCCGAACAGGCGCTCCGCCGCCGGATTGACCGTATCGATGATGCCGTGCTCGTCGATGATGACGATGGCGTCCGGCGCCGTCCGGGTGATCGAGCGCAGGCGTACCTCGCGCTCCCGCGCCGCGTCGGCGCCGACGGCATCCGTGCCGGTGGCGATCACCCAGCGCGGGGCGTCTCCCGCTCCGTCCAGAACCGAATATGTCCAGCGGATGGCCCGGCCGCCCCCGGCCTCGCCGCCCGGCAGGCGGGCGGTATGCGTGGCCGGCAAGGTGCCGCCGAGCGCCGCCGCGAACGCCTCCCGCGCCGCCCTGCGCTCGCCGGCTTCCGCGAAGAGCGCCCACACCGGGCGGTCCGCCGTCGCCGCCGCATCCCAGCCGGTGGCCTTCTCGCAGGCGCGGTTGGCCGCGAGCAGCCGCCCGTCCGGGGCGAGGATCGCGACCGGCGCGTCGATCGCATGGAGGAGCGAGCGGGCGAGCGGCAGGGCGCCTGCGGGCGGGGTCTCGCTCTCCGCCTGGACCGCCATGCGCCGCTCAGTCGAGGTGCTTGCGGATGACCTCCGCCATCTTTTCCGGCCCCTGGCCGAAGACGAAGTGCGTCAGGTAATCGCCGTCGGGGTCCATGAAATAGACATAGGAAGTGTGGTCGACCAGGTAGTCGCCGTCCTCGTCCGCCTCGTTGAGCCGGTAGTAGACGCGGTAGGCTTGGGCGGCGGCGCGGATCTGCTCCTCGCTGCCGGTCAGCCCGACCAGCCGGGGATGGAACGAGGGCACGTAGTCGGCCAGCGCGGCGACGGTATCGCGCTCCGGGTCCACGGTGATGAAGAGGGGCTGGACCTCGTCGCCGAGCGCGCCGAGTTCGTCCATGGCGTCCCCCATGACGATGAGCTCCGTCGGGCAGACGTCCGGGCACCAGGCGTAGCCGAAATAGACCAGCAGGTGGCGCTCGCCGAAGCTCTCCTCGGTCACCGTCTTCCCGGTGTGGTCGACGAGCTCGAAGGGGCCGCCGATGGCCGCGGCCCGCGCAGCCGGAGCCCCGCCCCAGAGGGCGCAGGCAAGCACCGCGCTCAGTGCCGTTGCGGCGACGGTGCGGAACAGGCGGTGCATCGGCGCGCTCCTCCGGCCAGGCTCTCCCCTCCCATACTGTAGTGCGCCGCTCCGCCGCGGTCGATGGTCCGGCCGCGGACCGGGTACACTCCGGCGCTTGCTGCCTGCGGGAGGAGAGCATGGGCGGAGAGACGATCTGGCGCGGCTACGACAGGGCGGCGCTCGATGCGCAGTACAACAACCGCGCGCGCATCCCGCAGTACGTGGACTATTTCGACCGCTGGCTCGAGTGGAGCGAGGCCACGCGGCGAGCGCTGCCCGGCGGGCGCGACGTCGCCTACGGCGCGCTCCCGGTCGAGACCCTCGACATCTTCCCGGCCGAGCGGGCGGATGCGCCGGTGCTCATCATGATCCACGGCGGCTACTGGTATTCCCTCGACAAGCACCACGACAGCTTCGTCGCCGAGGGCTGCCGGCCCCACGGCGTCGCCACGGTCGTCGTCAACTACGGCCTCGCGCCCGACTACGGGATGGACGAGATCGTGCGCCAGAACCGCGCCGCCGCCGCCTGGGTCTGGCGCAACGCCGCCTCGTTCGGCGGCGATCCCTCCCGCATCCACGCGCTCGGCCAGTCGGCGGGCGGGCATCTCGCCGCCATGCTGCTGGCGACCGACTGGCCGGCGTTCGGCGACGGCCTGCCGCCGGGTCTCGTCAGGAGCGCGGTCTCGATCTCGGGCATCTACGAGCTGGAGCCGATCCGGCTCTGCTACCTCAACGACAGGCTCGGCATGGACGAGGCCGAAGCGCGCCGCAACAGTCCGGCGGCGCAGCGCTACCCCGTGGCCGCGCCGCTCATGCTGGTCTCGGGCGACATCGAATCGGAGGAATACGCGCGCCAGGCCGAGGCCATGGCCGCGGTCTGGGCGGCCCACGGCTATCCGCTGGACCGGCTCGAGCTGCCCGGCTTCAATCACTTCACCATGGCCGACCAGCTGCGCGAGCCGGAGAGCGATCTCACCCGCGCCGTGATGGCGCAGATGGGGGTGGGCGGCTGAGCCTCAGTCCATCGTGAGCACGGCCGCGCCCTGGAGGCGGCCCGCGCGCAGGCGGTCGAGCGCCAGGTTGGCGTCCGCGAGCGCCACGGGCTCCACGTGCATCTCGATGGGCGTGCTTGCGGCGAGCGCGAGGAAGGCCTCGCCGTCCTCGCGGGTCAGGTTGGCGACCGAGACGATGCGCCGCTCGCGCCACAGGAGCTCGTAGGGGAAGGCGGGAATCTCGCTCATGTGGATGCCGGCGCAGACCACGGTGCCGCCGGGCGCGATGGCGCGGAGCGCCGCCGGCACCAGCGCGCCCACGGGCGCAAACAGGAGCGCGGCGTCGAGCTCTTCCGGCGGCGCCTCGTCGGAGGGGCCGGCCCAGGCGGCGCCGAGGCCGCGCGCGAAGGCGATCGCGGCGTCGTCCCCAGGCCGGACGAAGGCGAAGACGCGGCGGCCCTCGGCGCGCGCGACCTGGGCGATGATGTGCGCCGCCGCGCCGAAGCCGTAGAGGCCGATGCGCTCGGCATCGCCCGCCAT
Organism: Alphaproteobacteria bacterium; assembly: GCA_011523425.1. Taxonomy (GTDB): domain Bacteria; phylum Pseudomonadota; class Alphaproteobacteria; order UBA828; family UBA828; genus WTGU01. The sequence goes on along the minus strand of WTGU01000113.1, from coordinate 6,107 downwards.
CCTCAGCGCGCGGTGGCCGATGAGCCCGGCGCAGAGCAGCGGCGCGGCGTGCATGTCGCTCCGCGCGCCCGCGACGGGCAGGCAGTAGCGCTCGTCGGCGACGCAGTAGTCGCCGTAGCCGCCGTCCCGCGTGTAGCCGGTGAACAGCGCCTCCGGGCACAGGTTCTCGCGCCCGCTCAGGCAATAGCGGCAGGCGCCGCAGGTCCAGCCGAGCCAGGGGACGCCGACGCGCTCGCCCTCGCGGAAGCGCTCGACGCCGGCCCCGAGCGCCGCGACGCGCCCCACCACCTCGTGCCCCGGCACCACCGGCAGCCGGGGCTCGGTCAGATCGCCGTCCACCACGTGGAGGTCGGTGCGGCAGACGCCGCAGGCCGACACCCGGATCAGGACCTCGCCGGCGCCCGGCGCCGGCACCGGCCACTCCTCGAGGGCGAGCGCGGGGCCCGCGCCGCGATAGACCATGGCGCGCATCGTGGCGCGCATCGCGGAGCCCGGCGCGCCGGCGCTCACCGCCGGCTCACGCCTCGGCGATCCTGAGGAAGCCGAGCTCGTCCACCCGCACGCGCTGGCCCGGGCAGACCAGCGTGGTCGACGAGGGCTCCTCGACGATGACGGGCCCGTCTGCCGCGAAGCCCGGCGGCAGCAGGTCGCGGTCGAAGACGCGGGTCTCGTGGCGGCCGTCCTCGCCGAAATCCACCGTGCGCGGGGCGCGCGCGGCAGCCTCCGCCGAGCGGCCCTCGGCCGACCAGGGGGTGAGCTCGGGCCGGGCCACGTCGGCGGTGGCGGTGAGGCGGAAGGTGACGAGCTCCACCGGCGTGTCGGCGAGGCGGAAGGTGTAGGCGCGCTCGTGGGCGGCGTGGAAGGCATCCAGCAGCGTCTCGCGGGTCGTCCCTTCCAGGTCGAGCGGCACCGTCACCGCGTGTTCCTGCCCGGCGTAACGCATGTCGATGTGGCAGTCGCAGGCGACGGCGCCGTGCCCGCCCTCGGCGGCGAAGTAGCGCTCCGCCTCGGCCTGAAGCTCGGCGAAGAGGGCCCGCAGGTCGGCGATCTCCAGCGCCTCGGCCCGCTGCGGCGCAGACCGCACGAAGTCGCGCCGGGGGGCGGTCGCCAGCATCCCCCAGGCCGAGAAGAGGCCGGGGAAGCGCGGCACCGCGATCTCCTTCACGCCGAGCTCACGGCCCAGGCTCGCGCCGTGCATGGCGCCGCCGCCGCCGCCCACCATGAGCGCGAAGTCGCGCGGGTCGTGGCCGCGCTGGATGGAGACCAGCTTCAGCGCGTTGATCATGTTGGCGTCGACAAGACGGATCACGGCGACCGCGGCCTCGTCGACGCTGCAGCCGAGCCCGTCCGCGACCTTGCTCATGGCGGCGCGCGCCAGCCCAACGTCCAGCGAGAACTGCCCGCCCGCGAAGTTGCCCGGATTGAGGACGCCGGTGATGAGCTTCGCGTCGGTCACGGTGGGCTCGGTGCCGCCCCGGCCGTAGCAGGCGGGGCCGGGATCGGCGCCGGCGCTGCGGGGGCCGACGCAGAGCGCGCCGGACTCGTCGAACCAGGCGATCGAGCCGCCGCCCGCGCCGATCTCCACGATGTCGATCACCGGCACCCGCACCGGGTAGCCGTAGCGGATGCGCGTCGCCTCCAGCCGGTAGTCGGTGGTGACCTTGGGCTCGCCGCTCTCGACGGTGGAACACTTGGCGGTGGTGCCGCCGATGTCGAGATAGATCACGTTGGGCTCGCCGCAGAGCCGGCCGATGAGCGCAGCACCATTGACGCCCGCCGCCGGGCCCGATTCGAGCAGCGTGATCGGGTGTGCCCTCGCCCAGCCGAAGCTCGTGGTGCCGCCGTTCGACTGCATCGCCATCATCGGACAGGCGAGGCCGAGCGCATCGAGGCCGGCCTCGAGCGTATCGAAGTAGCGCTGCACGATGGGCTGCACGTAGGCGTTGAGCACGGCGGTGTTGGCGCGCTCGTACTCGCGCCACTCGCGGGTGATCTCGTGCGAGGCGGTGATGCCGACGCCGGGCAGGCGCGCGCGCAGATAGGCCTCGGCCTCGGCCTCGTGCGCAGGCGCCGCGTAGGAGTGGAGGAACTGGATGGCGATCGCCTCGACCTCCTGCGCCCGGCACGCCTCCACCACCCGGTCCAGGTCCTCCAGATGCAGCGGCACGCGGACCCGGCCGCGCGCATCGACGCGCTCGCGCACCTCGAAGCGCAGCCTGCGCGGCACGAACGGCACCTCCTTGCGGTAGCGGAGGTTGTAGAGATCGGGGCGGTTGCCGCGCGCGATCTCCAGCACGTCGCGGAAGCCCTCGGTGGTGACGAGCGCGGTCCGCGCGCCGGTGCGCTCGGTGATCGCGTTGATCACCGTCGTCCCGCCGTGGACGAAGTAGTCCACCGCGCGGGCGTCGAGCCCCGCCTGCTCTACGGTGTGGAGCACGCCCCGCGTGAGGTCGCGCGGGGTGCTGAGCGACTTGGCGACGCTGAGCGCGCCGCTCTGCTCGTCGAAGTAGACGAGGTCCGTGAAGGTTCCGCCGATGTCGGTCGCGAGCCGGCCCACCGCACGCTCCTGCCAGTTCGATCGGCGCCGATTATTCACCGCCGCCGGCAGGGGTCAAACGCGCCGCCCGCGGCGAGGCGGCGGGCTGGTGTTTCCGCCCGGCCATGACGTGACGGGGACGCGGGCTAGAACGAGGCCAGCGCCACCTCGACCGCGCCGAGGGCGCCGAAGTCGGCGCGGACGTGCCTGGCGTGCCTGATCGGCGCCGGCACGATGCAGGTGCCGGTGATGACGACGTCGCCGGCCGCAAGCGGCTCCCCGTGACGCACCCGGTCGTTGGCGAGCCAGGTCAGCGCCAGTCGCGGGTCGCCGAGGGCGTTCGCGCCCTTGCCGGTGGCGGCCTCGGCGCCGTCGATGGAAACGACCACCGGATGGGCGGCGAGATCCACGTCGCGCCAGCCGTCGGGCGCCGGCTCCCCGAGCACGCAGTATTCGGTGCAGCCGTTGTCGGCGATGAGCTGGGCGGCGCCCACGACGGTGAAGTCGCGGAAGCGCGAATCCGGAATCTCGATCGCCGGATGGAGCGCATCCACCGCGTCCATCACCGCCTCCACCGCGTAGTCGCCGTCGCCGCCCGCGAGGTCCCGGCCCAGGCGGAAGGCGAACTCCGCCTCGACCACCGCCATGTGCAGGTGCCCCGCCGGCAGCTTCGTGCCGCTCCGGTGGAGCTTGCTCTCCCAGAGCCGGCCTGCGAGCGGGCCGTCCACGCCGATGTGCTTCTGGCCGGCCGTGCTGGTGGCCGCGATCTTCCAGCCTACGGGCGCTGCGCCCGCGATGCGCGCGAGGGCGGCCTGGGCGGCGTATCCCTCGGCAAGCGTCTCCGGGCGGCACTCGTCGGGCAGCCCGTCGATCAGGTGATGGCCGCTCCAGGCCTTCCAGATGGCCCGCGCGGCGGCGTCGCTCCCGGTATCGCTCATGGCTCCAATCTAGCGAGTGGTGCCGGTGGGCGACAAGCGCACGCGCTCAGCCCCCGGCGGTTCGTGCCAGCGGGACGTGGGGTGCCGCGTCCCGGGGCAGGAGGCCGACGAGCCTGGGATCGTCGACGATCTCGACCTCGCTGTGGGTGACGGCGAAGCCGTGCCGCCGGTAGAAGGCCAGCGCGCCGGGATGGTCGTAGGTGCAGGTGTTGAGGATCATGCGGCGGGGCGAGTGGCGCGAGGCGGCCGCGATCGCGTAGGCGAGCAGCCAGCCGCCGAGGCCCTTGCCGATCCACGACGGGATCACGCCGAAATAGCGCAGCTCGATATCCGGCGCGGGACGCAGGTTCAGCTCGATGAGGCCGATTTCCTCGCCGCCGGCCTCGACTACGTAGACCTCGCTCTCCTCGGCCGCGATGTGGGCCGCGAGGGTGGCCTCGTCCATGGTCAGCCGGCTCCACCACAGCCAGTCGTCGCCGATCGCGTGGTAGAGGCTGAGATAGTCGGCGGCCGGCATGGCGCGGCGCCGGGCGATGGCGATGCCGGGCGGCGGGGCAGGGTGTGCGTGCGGCGGCGGTGCCTCCATGGCGAGATGAGTCACCACCGAGCGCAGCTTGCCCGCCGGAACGGTCTCCTCCGCGGGCTCACTCACGGCCGGGCGCTCAGATGCCGCAGGAGATGCCCTCGTCCAGCAGCAGGAGCGAGCCGTGGGCGGCGCGACCGTCGTCCGAGCAGAGGAAGAGCGCGGCGGACGCCATGTCGTCCGCGTCCGAGTAGGTGCGCGTGCTCGGCGTCACCGCGGACATGCCCTCCAGCATCTCCTTGTACTGGTCCTCGGTGCGGATCTTCACGTTCATCGGCGTCGCCGTGTTGCCCGGAAGGATCGCGTTCACCGCGATGTTGTGGGGGCTGAGCTCCAGCGCGAGCGCGCGGGTCATGTAGTTGATCGCCGCCTTCGACGCGCAGTAGACCGAGAAGGTCTTGAACCCCATGACGCCGGTGACCGAGGAGAGGTTGACGATCTTGCCGCCGCCCTGGGCGATCATGACCGGCGCGACCGCATTGATGGCGAAGAAGGTGCCCTTCACGTTGATGTCCATGGTCGCGTCGTACTCGGCCTCGGTGGTCTCGCCGATCGGCGTCGGCTCGAAGATGCCGGCCGAGTTGACCAGGATGTCGATGCGCCCGAACGCGTCCTTCACGGCGCCGACCAGCGCCTCGACCGCGTCGACGTCGCGCACGTCCGCCACGAAGCCCCGGGCCTCGCCGCCGGCCGCACTGATCCTCTCCGCCACGGCCTCGGCCTTGTCCAGGTCCGAGGAGCCGGCGACGGCGATGCGCGCGCCCTCGGCCGCGAACCTGAGCGCGATCGCCTCGCCGATGCCCGACGAGCCGCCGGTGACCAGCGCCGTCTTTCCCTCCAGTTTCACGATCCAATCCTCCCCGATCCTCTCGTTCAGCGGCTTAGACAAGCCCCGCGTCTGTCGTGGGAGGGGAGGATAACAGGCATGCGCGGCGATGTCGTGAGAGCGCCGGACAACCGGGTTTCCGGCCGCGGCCCGCCGGCCGATAATGGCGCCCGATCCGGCCCCGGCCGGGCGAGCGAGGGGAGAGGACATGCACGGCCTTATGCAGGAGATCCCGCTGATGATCTCGTCGCTGATCCGCTACGCGGCCGAGTATCACGGCGAGAGACAGGTGGTCTCGCGCACCGTCGAGGGGCCGATACACCGCTACGGCTATGCCGACTGCGAGCGGCGCGCCCGGCGCGTCGCCAACCTCATGGGGCGGCTCGGCATCCGCCACGGCGAGAGGGTCGGCACGCTCGCCTGGAACGGCTACCGCCACCTGGAGCTCTTCTACGGCGTCTCTGGCATGGGCGCGGTGCTGCACACGGTCAACCCGCGGCTCTTCACCGAGCAGATCGTCTACATCATCAACCATGCCGAGGACCGGGTGCTGTTCGTCGACCTCAGCTTCGTCGAGCTGGTGGAGCGCATCGCGGACCAGTTGCCCACGGTCGAGCAGGTCGTGGTGATGACCGACGAGGCGCACATGCCCGAGACCTCGCTCGGCAACGCGCTCTGCTACGAGAGCCTGCTGGCGGGCGAGAGCGAGGACTATGCCTGGCCCGTCTTCGACGAGCGCGCGGCGTCCTCCCTCTGCTACACCTCGGGCACCACGGGCAATCCCAAGGGCGTGCTCTACAGCCACCGCTCGACCCTGCTGCACGCCATGGCCGCCTGCCAGAACAGCGCCATGGGGATCTCGGCGCACGACGTGATCATGCCGATCGCGCCGATGTATCACGGCAACGCCTGGTCGCTGCCCTATCTCGGCTGCCTCACGGGCTCAGGCATGGTGCTCCCCGGCACGAAGATGGACGGAGAGAGCCTGCAGGAGCTGATCGAGGGCGCCGGCGTCACCTTCGCGCTCGGCGTGCCCACCGTCTTCACCATGCTGATCGACCATCTCGACGAGAGCGGCAAGAAGGTGGAGACCCTGGAGCGGGTGGCGATCGGCGGCTCGGCGGTGCCGCGCGCGATGATCGAGCGGCTGGCCGACCCCTACGGCGTGACGGTGCACCAGCTCTGGGGCATGACCGAGACCTCGCCGCTCGGCACCATGGCGAC
>WTGU01000101.1 GCA_011523425.1 Alphaproteobacteria bacterium | reverse complement strand
TCGACCACAAGCGCGTGTCGGTCTCGGCTGTAACGAGTCCGGGCATGACGATGAAATCGGAAGGTTCGTGCAGGTCGGACGCCGGCCGCCTGGTGCGACCTGCCTCCGCGCTCCCAGCCGGGTACCCCGCACCATGGTGCGGTGCACTGGCCGCGGCGGGCGTGCAACGATCGCGCCATGCAGCGCGCGAGAGAACGGGGCGGGGCGGACGGGGCGGCGGGAGGAGCCGCCCGGCGCCACCTCGCGGTCGCGGGATTCATCCCGGAAACCCGCCCGGATATCCCAGCGGAATCCCACCTTCTTCGGAAAATGTCCCGCGCTGAATCCCTTGCCATCCCGGCGAATCCCGGCGAAGGGGGGGCACTGCCGAATCCCACTTTCGGTCGCCGGATCAGGGCGCGATGCGGAGCGACTGCCGTGCGAGCCGTAGTGGCCGCGTACGGTCGGATCGGGCTCTAACGTCTCTCGTAGACGAACGTGTCGCGATCCTCGACGAAGGTAAGCGTGAGCGTGTCGCCGTCGTCGCTCAAGCTGGCTCGGAGGACGGTGGTATCCCCATCCGCTTCGGCGAGAGTAATGGTATTGCCGGCGAGCGTGAACGACCTGGTCTGAGAGAACGTCAGCGACGTGGTCACGATATTCCCGGCGATTCGGAGTTCGCCCGAGACGAGAAAGACGAGAGTCCCGGCCGTGGTGCCGGTCGCGTCCAGGTCATACGTTCCCTGCAGATTGGCCTCGGTCACCTCGTCGGACCTGCCGCTCCCGTCCCGTCTCGTGAACACGAAGGTCTCGACGTCCATTCCGATCTGATCGACGAGCGTCAGCCTGTTCCCGGCATCGCTCAAGGTCACCTGCACGACATCCCTATTGCCGGTGCTGTCGGTGACGGTGAGCGTATTCCCGGCGAGCGCGAAGCGTCCCGTTCCCTCGAATGTCGGTGCGAACGTCAGGGTGTCGGCCTCGATCCGGAGCGATTCCGAGACCATGCTGAAGCCATGACCACCGGTCGGGTCGACCGGCATGGCGTCCATCTTTAGATCGTAGGCACCCTGGAGACTGGCAACCGTGAGCGTGTCCGGATCCCCGGCGCCGATCTCAGCGCTCCCGATCGCCAGGAACGAGAACACCGCGACGCTGCACAACCGCAAGACCGACGCGTTCATCAAGGTCTCCCCGGTCGCCGGGCGGGCCGGACTCAGCCCCCCTTCGCCAGCTCGCGCTCCACCAGCGTCGCCCAGTAGCTCGCGCCGATGGGCAGGATCTCGTCGTTGAAGTCGTAGCCGGGGTTGTGGAGGAAGCAGCCGCCGGCGCCCAGCCCGTTGCCGATCCAGATGTAGCTGCCGGGCCGGGCATGGAGCATGTAGGCGAAGTCCTCGGAGCCCATGCAGGGCGCGAGGTCGCGGTGCACGTTCGCAGCCCCCACCACCGCGGCCGCCGCGGCCTCGGCGCGGTCGGTCTCGTCCGCCGTGTTGACCGTGGCGGGGAAGCGGCCCTCCAGGTTCACCGTTGCCGTCGCGCCCAGCGCCGCCGCCGTGCTCTCCGCGATTCGCTGGATGCCGCCCGCGATCAGGTCCCTCACCGCCGGCTTGAAGGTGCGCACGGTGCCGGCGAGCTCGACCGCCTGCGGGATGACGTTGAAGGCATCGCCGCCGTGGATCTTGGTCACGCTGACGACGCCCGCCTCCAGCGGGTCGACGTTGCGGGCCACGATGGACTGCAGCGCGGTCACGATCTGCGCCGCCGCCACGATGGGGTCGAGGCCGAGGTGCGGCATGGCGCCGTGGGCGCCGGTGCCCTCGACGGTGATGGTGAACTCGTCGCAGGCCGCCATCATCGGCCCGGTGCGGACGGCGATCTCGCCCGCCGGCAGCCCCGGCCAGTTGTGCATGCCGTAGACCGCCTCGGCCGGGAAGCGCTCGAACAGCCCCTCGTTCACCATCGCCTCGCCGCCGCCGAGCCCCTCCTCCGCCGGCTGGAAGACGAAATAGACCGTGCCGGCGAAGTTGCGGGTCTCCGCGAGGTACCGCGCGGCTCCCAGCAGCATGGTGGTGTGCCCGTCGTGGCCGCAGGCGTGCATGGTGCCGTCGTTGCGGGAGCGGTGATCGGCGTCCTCGTTCCCCTCCAGAATCGGCAGCGCGTCCATGTCGGCGCGGAGCGCGATGGCGCGCTCCCCCGGCGCGCCCTCGAGCACGCCGACCACGCCGGTCTTCGCCAGCCCCCGGTGCACCCGGATGCCGAAGGAGTCGAGTTTTTCCGCCACCACGCCGGCGGTGCGCTCCTCCTCGAAGCCGAGCTCCGGGTGGGCGTGGATGTCGCGGCGCCACGCCGTCATCTCGTCGTGGATCGCGGCAATGCGGTTGATGACGGGCATGGCGTCTCGCTCCCCGTTTCGCAGCGCCGGGCTGGAGGAAGGCGAGCGGCCCGCCGGCGCTCGGTCGCGAGCCGGCAGGCCGTCGCGGTTGCGCTACTCGGCGGCCTCGGCCGGGACCGGGCGGTTCATGCCGATCTCGGCGATCCGCTCCTGCGTGTAGACCTGATGCCACATCTCGTAGGAGAACTCGGAGCGCAGCCGCTGCGCGTTCGGGTTGATGGCGAGGTTCACGGTCTCGCCGCCGAGGATGATCTCGCGGATGCGGCTGCGGTCCTGAAGCTGGGTGATGTCGGCGAGCGGATCGCCGTCGAAGACCAGGACGTCGGCGAGCAGGCCCTCCTTCAGCGCGCCCACCTGGCCTTCCTCGCGCACGAAGGTGCCGTTGTTGACCGTGGCGCAGCGGAGCGCGTCTGCCGCCGAGATGCCAAGATAGGTCACCATGTGCTCGAGCTCGCGGGCGTGCCATTCGCCGTAAGGCGTCACGGCGAAGCCGCCATCGGTGCCGGAGAGGAAGGTCACGCCCGCATCCCGCGCCTTCACGAGGGAGCGCCGGGCCGCCTCGATCTCGCGCTTGTGCGCATCGGGAAAGCCCGGATAGCAGCCGTCTCCCGGCCGGGTGAAGTCGATGTCGTTCACCACCAGGCTGAAGGTGGGGCAGATCATGCAGCCGTTCTCGACCACCGCCTCCAGGCCCTCGTCGTCCATCCAGGCGGCGTGCAGGATCACGTCGACCCCGGCGCGGGCGGAGTAGAGCACGGCCTCGGCGCCGCGCGCATGCACCACCACCTTCTTGCCGAGCCGGTGGGCCTCGGCGACCATCGCCGTGGTCTCTTCCTGGTTGTAGCCGGCGACGAG
>WTGU01000004.1 GCA_011523425.1 Alphaproteobacteria bacterium | reverse complement strand
AGCGCGCGGAGGTCGTTGGGGTCGAGGTCGCTCACCCGGTTCTTGCCGCAGGCGCGGGCGAAGAGCTGGATCTCCATGGTCAGCGCGTTGAGGTAGTTGGTCACGCTGTCGGCCGCCTCGTCCACGTCGAGGCGCTCCATCAGCTTGGGAAGCTGGGTGGTGATGCCGACCGGGCAGAGCCCGGTGTGGCAGTGCTGGCACTCGTAGGGCGAGGTGCCGAGCCGGGCGTAGTCCTCGAGATAGATCGGCTTGTGGCAGCCCATGGCGATGATCGGCGCGGTGCCGAGGTAGACCACGTCGGCACCCAGCGCGATGCACTTCGCCGCATCCGCCCCGTTGCGGATGCCGCCGCCGACGATGATCTTCATCGTGTCCTTCTTGCCCATGTCAGCGAGGGACTCGGCGGCTTCGGCGATCGCCGCGACGGTGGGGATTCCGGCATGGTCGAGCTGGATGGTGGGCGAGGCCGCGGTGCCGCCCTCCATGCCGTCGAAGACGATGGCGTCGACGCCGGCCTTGGCCGCGATGCGGACGTCGTTGGCGATGCGCGCGGCGCCCACCTTGATGGAGATCGGCACCTTGTACTCTGTGACCTCGCGGATCTCCTCCAGCTTCATGTAGAGGTCGTCGGCGCCCATCCAGTCCGGATGGCGGCAGGGGCTGCGCTGGTCCACGCCCTCGGGCAGGTCGCGCATCTCCGCCACCTCGTCCGACATCTTGAGCCCGAGCAGGACGCCGCCGGTGCCGGGCTTGGCGCCCTGGCCGGCGCCGATCTCGATCATGTCGGCCTTCTTGAGGTCGTAGGGGTTCATGCCGTAGCGGCTCGGCAGGTACTGCATCACCAGCTTGTCGGAGTAGCGGCGCTCCTCGTGGTGCATGCCGCCCTCGCCGGTGCAGGTGGAGATGCCGCAGCGGCTCGCCGCCATGCCGAGCGCCCGCTTGGCGTGGACCGAGAGCGCGCCGAAGCTCATGCCGGCGATCATGATCGGCCGCTCCAGGACGAGCGGCCTCTCGCACGCGCCCTCGCCGATCACCACCCGCGTGTCGCACTTCTCCCGGTAGCCTTCGAGCGGCATGCGCGAGAGCCCGGCCGGCACGAACACGAGGTCGTCGAAGGAGGGGAGACCTGCGCGCTTCGTCGCCTGGCCGCGAATCTGGTAGCGCCCGAGCGCGGCCTTCTCCTGGATCTCCTCGATCACTTCGGGCGCCCAGACCCCGCTGAAGCTCTCGGGTCGCGGGTAGGCGCCGTTGGGCGCGGGCCGCGCCTCGTCCAGAACCTCGACCGTGGAATCGCCCGCGTGGGCCGCGGGCGGTGCGCTCGGAGTCTCGCTCATAGCACGTCCTTCCAGGCAGCGAAGTCATGCTTGTTGAAGTGCCACAGCTTGCGGTCCGACCGGAGCTTGCGGAACGCCGCCGGGGCCTTGATCTCGAAGCGGTCGAGCAGCGCCCCGATCTCGTCGAGCTCGCCGTTCTCGACATCGACCTCCTCGAGGCCGGAGCCCAGCTCCTTCGCCCGGCCGCCGAGGAAGATCACGCCCTGATACATGGAATCGCCGAGCCCGGTATCGGCGTCGCCGCAGACGATCATGCGGCCGTTCTGCATCATGAAGCCCGACATGTAGCCGGTGTTGCCGCCGACGATGAGCTCGCCCTTCTTCAGGATCATGCCGGACCGCGGGCCCGCGTCGCCGCGCACGACGACGCGCCCGCCGCGAATCGACGGCGCCGCCGAGGTGGCGGCGTTGCCGTGCACCACCACCTCGCCGCTCATCAGGTTGTCCGCCACGCCCCAGCCGGCGGTACCGTGGACCTCGGCGGTGATGCCGTCGCAGAGCCCGGCGGTGTAGGAGCCGACATGGCCGCGGTAGACGACGTGGATGGGCTTCAGGATCGAGACGCCGAGATTGTGCCGCGCCTGCGGGTTGAGGAGCTCCACCACCGGCACGCCGTCGTCGGCCGCGCGGCGGATCTCCTCGTTGATCGCGCGCGTCGACTGCCCGGCGCAGTCGATGGTCAGTGGAGCGGAATCCGCCATGTCACCACCTCGCCGGCGCCCGGCTCCCAGACCTCGATGTCCTCGCCCACCCCGTCGCGCAGCGACCAGCAGTCGGACGACACCGCCACCAGACGGTCGGTCTCGCCGACCACCAGCGGCTTGGCGGCGTAGGGGTCCTTGACGACCCCGACCTCGTGCGCGGTCACGGCGATGTAGGTGAAGCAGCCGTCGAGGATGGAGACGGAGCGCTCCAGCGCCTCGCGGAAGCTCGCCCCCTTCCCCATCTCGTCGGCGATGGCGACGGCGATCACCTCGGAATCGTTGCCGGTGGCGAAGGTGTAGCCGGCGCGCTCGAAGTGGTAGCGGAGATGGTGGAAGTTCGTGATGTGGCCGTTGTGCATGATCGCGAGATCGCGATGCAGCCTGGCCGAGAGCGGCTGGCCGTGGGTGAAGTCGATCGTGCTCTCCGTGGCGTAGCGCGTGAGCCCCATGGCGAGCGGCCCGTCGTAGTCGGTGATGGTGAACTTCTCCTCGAGCTGCTCGACGCCGCCCATGTGCTTCAACACCTCGAGCTGCGCGCCGATGCTGGCGACCGTGTAGGCGGGCCCGAGCGAATCGATCGCGTCCACCAGCGCCGCGTCGTCGCCGTCGTAGCGGAGCGTGGTGCGGATGTAGCCCTCGCCGTCGGTGGCGTGCTCGATGCGACCGAGCTCGTCGAGCAGCGCGAGCGCGCGGCCGCCGCCGCCGGGCTCCTCGCAGTTGATGCCGATATAGAGGCGATCCTCGCCGCCCGGCTGGACGAACGCGAGCCCGGTGGAATCCGGCCCGCGCCGGTAGATGCCGTCCAGCACGTGGTAGGCGATCTCGCCGGTCTTGCGATGATGTTCCGTGGTCTTGAAGAAGACGCCGCCGACGCCGCACATGGCCTTCGCTCCCCCGCGCCGCCGTCAGCCGGCCGCGTCGAGCAGCTTGACCTTCTTGTCGAAGTGCGCCCACGGGATCATCGCGTCGATCCAGGCGTTGATGCGATCGAAGGCCACCATCGCCGCCTCGCAGACCTGCACCACCTCGCCGTGGCTTCCGGCGCCGCCGCCTTCGAAATAGGCGGCGAGCTCGCGCACGAGCTTGACCGTGTTGGTCAGCTTCCACTTGGCGAGCCGGCCGGCGTGGCGGTTCAGGATCGCCGCCGCCATGGTGTTGAGAGCGGCCGGCGGCAGCGCCTTGTCGAGCGCGAGCTGGCGCACGACCTGGATGTTCTCGCCCATCCAGAAGGTGTTG
>WTGU01000126.1 GCA_011523425.1 Alphaproteobacteria bacterium | reverse complement strand
CGGGTGAGCCGCGAGGCCGTCGCCGCGCTGCCGGACGGCACCTACGAGGCCGAGGACTGGATCGACGGCGACGGCATCACCGAGGAGCGCTTCCGCACGAAGGTGGCGGTCACCATCGACGGCGACAACATCACCGTCGACTACTCGGGCTCGTGCGAGCAGCTCCAGGGGCCGGTCAACTGCTCGCGCTCGGCGCTCGTCTCGGCGGTGAAGACCGTCTTCAAGGCGATCGTCGATCCCCAGTCGCCGTCCAACGAGGGCTGGTTCCGGCCGCTCAACGTGGCGGCGCCCGACGGCACGGTCTTCACGGCGACCAAGCCCGCGCCGGTCGGCTGGTACTACGAGGGCACCGGACAGGCCTCGGAGCTGGCGTGGAAGGCGCTGGCCCCGATCGCGCCCAAGCGGGTCAGCATGGGCAGCGCCAACAGCCTGTGCGTGACCGTGCTGGGCGGCCACGACCGCGCCAAGGGCGAGCCGTGGGTGATGATCGAGCCGAGCATGGTCGGCTGGGGCGCCACGGACGAGCGCGACGGCAACTGCGTCACCAGCGCCATCACCAACGGCGACACCTTCAACTACTCCATCGAGCTGCTGGAGGCGAAGTTCCCGGTGCGGGTCAATCAGTATGCGCTCAACACGCCGGGCGGCGTCGGCGCCGGCCGCCATCGGGGCGGCTACGGCTCGATCCGCGAATACGAGATCCTGACCGACGACGCGGTGCTCTCGGCGAGCTACGGCCGCTCGATCGAGAGGCCCTGGGCGCGCGAAGGCGGCGACGAGGGCTCGGTCAACTACTTCGAGCTGCACGTCGGCAACGACGCCCGCCGCGCCGCGCGGGCGCCGACCACGATCATGAAGCGGGGCGACATCATCCGCATGTTCACCGGCGGCGGCGGCGGCTACGGCGATCCCTTCGAGCGGCCCGCCGAGGAGGTGCTCGCGGAGGTGCGCGCCGACTACATCTCCGCCGAGCGCGCGCGCGAGGAGTACGGCGTCGTCATCGCGGCGGACGGGCGCGCGGTGGACGAAGAGGCGACCGCCAGCCTTCGCGCCCGGGCCGCCTGACGCGCAGGCCGACGATGGGCCGTCTCGCGTCCGACATCGGTGGCACCTTCACCGATCTCGTCTACTTCGACGACGCGCAGCAGAGCCTGCGCACCGCGAAGTCCCTCACCACGCCCGGCGACCTGACCCAGGGCGTCATCGACACCGTCGAGCTCTCGGGCCTCGCGCCTGCGGGGGTGGACTTCTTCGTCCACGGCGGGACCACGGTGATCAACGCCATCACCGAGCGCAAGGGTGCGAGGACCGCGCTCGTCACCACCGCGGGCTTCCGCGACGTGCTCGAGATTCAGCGCGGCAACCGGCCGGACCTCTACAACCTGCGCTTCGAGAAGGAGCGCCCCTTCGTGCCGCGCCTGCTCCGCTTCGAGGTGCGCGAGCGGGTGGATGCCACGGGCGCGGTTCTCAGACCGCTGGAGAAGGGGGACCTCGACCATGTCGTCGAGCGCTGCCGCGAGGAAGGGGTCGAGGCGATCGCGATCCAGTTCCTCCACAGCTACGTCGCGCCCCGCCACGAGGCCGAGACCGCGGCCTATCTCCGGGAGCGGCTCGACGGCGTCTCGATCACCGCCTCGCACGAGATCACCCGCGAGTGGCGCGAGTACGAGCGCGCCAACACCGCCGTGCTCAACGCCTACGTGCAGCCCATCGTGCAGAGCTACTTCGGGCGGCTGGAGGAGACGCTGGGCGGCGCCGACATCCGCTGCGCCTACGCCGCCATGCAGTCCAACGGCGGCACGACCAGCTTCTCCTGGGCCAAGGAGCACCCCATCACGCTCATGGAATCGGGGCCGGCGGCGGGCTGCAACGGCGCCGCCATCGTCGGCGACCTGTGCGAGGAGCCGCGGGTGATCTACCTCGACATCGGCGGCACCACGGCCAAGTGCACCACCATCGAGGACGGCGCGCCCAAGGTGACCACCGAGTACCGGCTGGAGTACAGCCGCACCCGCTTCGGCTATCCGCTGCGCGTGCCGGTGGTGGATATCGTCGAGATCGGAGCCGGCGGCGGCTCCATCGCCTGGCTCGACAAGGCGGGGCTGCTGAAGGTGGGGCCGGTCTCCGCCGGCGCCGATCCGGGGCCCGCCTGCTACGGCCGGGGCGGCACCGAACCCACGGTGACGGACGCGAAGCTCATCATCGGCGTCATCAATCCCACCAACTTCGCCGGCGGGCAGTTCGACCTCGACGAAGGCAAGGCGCGAGCCGCGATGGAGAAGATCGCGAAGGGGCTCGGCACGGACGCCGTGGAGGCGGCGGTCGCCGTCATCCGCACGGTGGAAGCCAACATGATCAACGCGCTGAAGCTGGTCTCGATCCAGCGGGGCCACGACCCGCGCGACTTCGCGCTGGTGGTGGGCGGCGGCGGCGGCCCCATGCACGGCGCCCCGCTCGGCCGCGAGCTCGGCGTGAAGGAGATCATCGTGCCGCTCTATCCCGGGCTCTTCTCCGCCTGGGGGATGCTGGCCACCGAGCCCCGCCGCGACTTCATGCAGACCGTGCTGCGTCGCGACGAGGAGGTGGAGGCCGGCGACGTGCGCGGGGTCTTCGCCGGCCTCAAGGAGGAGGCGGAGCGCTACTACCGCACCGACGCCCACATGGGGCAGGCGGAGATCGCCTACGAGGGCCGCATCGACCTGCGCTACCTGGGGCAGGAGCACTCGGTGACGGTGCTCGTGGATATCGAGGCCGCCGAGGTCTCGTCCATCCTCGCGGCCTTCCACGATGCGCACGAGAAGACCTACACCTTCCGCCTCGACGACACGCCGGTCGAGTTCGTGACCTACCGGCTGACTGCGTCCGCCAAGGTGCCGCGGCCGGAGATGACGAGGCTGGCCTCCGACGGCCGCTCGCTCGAGGCCGCGGCGAGGCCTGCGCGCCTCGCCGACTTCGCGGAGGACGGCCGCCACGAGGCCGCCGTCTACGAGCGCGACCGGCTGCCGCCCGGCGCCCGGCTCGAGGGGCCGCTGATCGTGGAGGAGGCGACCGCCACCACGCTCGTCCATCCGGGCCAGACTCTCCGGGTCGACGACTACGGCTTCCTGAGAATCACCGGCGCCTGAGCGCCCGCGCCGGCGGGACGGGCGGCGCTAGCGTCCCGATCGAGACGTTTGCAAGAATTGCGGAAAATCTCGACACGTCATGGCCGGGGCCCGGATCAAGTCCGGGGATGTCCCGGCCATCCACGTCTCGCGGCGGCGCTAGGCCGATAGAGATGCCCGGAACAAGTCCCCGTTTTGGCCGAGACCGACAAACCCGAACCGGGCGT
>WTGU01000012.1 GCA_011523425.1 Alphaproteobacteria bacterium | reverse complement strand
GCCGAGGTGCTCTACCACGAGGACGGCCGGGTCAAGGGCGTCGCCACCGGCGACATGGGCATCGCCAGGGACGGCAGCCACAAGGCGAGCTACGAGCCGGGCGTGGAGCTGCACGCGAAGTACACGCTCTTTGCCGAAGGGGCGCGCGGCTCGCTGACCAAGCAGCTCACGGAGCGCTTCGACCTGCGCGCGCGCTCAGGGCCGCAGACCTACGGCGTCGGGCTGAAGGAGGTCTGGGAGATCGAGCCCGGCAAGCACCGGCCCGGCCTGATCCAGCACAGCTTCGGCTGGCCGCTGGACATTCGCACCTATGGCGGCTCCTTCCTCTACCACTTCGGCGAGAACCTGGTCTCCATCGGCTTCGTGGTCGCGCTCGACTACGAGAACCCGCATCTCTCGCCCTTCGACGAGTTCCAGCGCTTCAAGACCCACCCGCTGATCCGCCCGGTGCTAGAGGGCGGCACGCGGCTGGGCTATGGCGCCCGCGCAATCAACGAGGGCGGCTACCAGTCCATTCCCGAGACCGTCTTTCCCGGCGGGGCGCTGGTGGGCTGCGCCGCCGGCTTCCTCAACGTGCCCAAGATCAAGGGCAGCCACAACGCGATGAAGAGCGGGGCGCTGGCGGCGGAGGCAGCGTTCGCCGCGCTCGGCGAGTCCGACGACGGCACCGCGCCGCTCGACGCCTACCCGGCGGCGCTGAAGCGTTCCTGGGTGATCAAGGAGCTCAGGCAGGTCAGGAACTGCCGCCCGGCGTTCCGCTGGGGCGTCTGCATCGGCACCGCGATCAGCTTCATCGAGCTCTGGTCGGGCGGGGTGCTGCCCTGGACGCTTCGCCACAGGCATGACCACGAGAGCCTGAAGAAGGCGGCCAAGGCGCGCCGGATCGCCTACCCCAAACCCGACGGCGTCGTCTCCTTCGACAAGCCGAGCTCGGTCTACCTCTCGAACACCAACCACGAAGAGGACCAACCCGCGCACCTGCAGCTCAAGGACGACGGCGTGCCGATACGGGTGAACCTCGCGCTCTACGACGCGCCCGAGCAGCGTTACTGTCCGGCCGGCGTCTACGAGATCGTGGATGACGAGGCCGGCGCGCGCCTGCAGATCAACGCGCAGAACTGCGTCCACTGCAAGACCTGCGACATCAAGGATCCCACGCAGAACATCGAATGGGTGGTGCCCGAAGGGGGCGGCGGCCCCAACTATGTCAACATGTAGCACCCGAGAGCGGACATTGGGGTGCAGCATCGGCCGCCCGCGCCGGCTCGGACCCCCTGCCCGGTCACGTCTCGTCCTGATCGCCGCGCTCGTCTGCGGGATCGGCGCCTTCGGGCCGGCCGCGGCGGACACGCCCCTCCCCCCCACGCCGCCGGAGCCCGCACCCGCAGCCGAGCGGCCGGAGGGCTCGGCGCTGGGCAGCTATCTCGTCGGGCGCTTTGCGCTTTCGCGCGGCGACTACGCGGCGGCGGCGGCGCACATGCAGCGCACCCTGGGCGAAGATCCGGACAACCCCTCCCTGCTGCGCCGCACGGTCACGCTTCTGATCGCCGACGGCCGGATCGAGGACGCGGCCAGGCTCGCCCGGCGCCTGGTCGGGATGGACCGCAGCGCCCGCCTGGCTCCCTTCGTGCTGGCGTTGCAGGACGCGAGGGACGACGATTTCGACGCGGCGCTGCGCCTGGTCGGCGAGATCAGGCAGGACGGCATCTACAGCCTCCTGGTGCCGCTCGCCAAGGGGTGGCTGCACACCGCCGCCGGCTCCGATGCGGCAGCGCTGGCGTCGCTCGCGCCGCTCGCCGAGCGCGACGGCTACCGCTCCTACTACCTGTTTCACGCGGGCCTGATGCACGACCTGGCCGGGCGGCAGGAGGAGGCCGAGGCCCTCCTGCGCGAGGCCGTCGCGCTCAGCGGAGGCTCGCACCGGCCGGTGGCGGCGCTCGGCAGCCTGCTTGCGCGCACCGGGCGGATGGACGAGGCGCGGGCGGTCTACGAGGACTACCGCGCGCAGAATCCCGCAAGCGTCTGGGTCGAGCGTGCTCTCGCCGTGGCCGGAGCGAGGTCGCCGCCGCCGCTCGTCTCCGACGCCCGCGAAGGCCTCGCGGAGGCCCTGCTCGGCACGGCCGCCGCTCTGCCGTACCGGGAAAACGGCGATGGCGGTCTCATCTATGCCCGCCTTGCCCTCTTTCTTCGCGACGATCTGCACACGGCCCGCTTCCTGATCGGCGAAATCCTGGACGAGGCGAACCGGCTCGAGGCCGCCGTCGCTGCCTACCGCTCCATCCCCGCCGGGTCGGACTTCGACTGGGCGGCGCGGCTTCGCGCCGCCTCGGCACTCGTCGATCTCGAGCGGGAGGACGAAGCGGTCGCGGCGCTCGGCGCCATGATGGACGAGCGGCCCGAGCGCTCCGATGCCGCAACCGCGCTCGGCGACGCATTCAGGATGAGCGATCGCTTCGAGGAGGCCGCCACCGCCTACGACACCGCGATCGAGCGGCTGGGGCCGATCGAACCCCGCCACTGGCGGCTCTTCTACGTGCGCGGGATCGCGTTCGAACGCATAGGCGCGTGGTCCCAGGCCGAGGCCGACTTCCTGCATGCGCTCGAGCTGGAGCCGGACCAGCCGCTGGTTCTCAACTATCTCGGCTACTCCTGG
Organism: Alphaproteobacteria bacterium; assembly: GCA_011523425.1. Lineage (GTDB taxonomy): Bacteria > Pseudomonadota > Alphaproteobacteria > UBA828 > UBA828 > WTGU01. The sequence continues at coordinate 11,429 of WTGU01000012.1, read as the reverse complement.
GTCGAGCAGCGGCACAATCTCGACGAAGCCAGGATCATGATCGAGAAGGCCGTCGCGCTCAGGCCGGACGACGGTTATATCGTCGACAGCCTTGGCTGGGCGGCTTACAGGCTGGGCAACTTCGAGGAGGCGGTCGTCCAGCTCGAGCGCGCGGTCGAGCTGCAGGCGGGCGATCCGATCATCAACGATCATCTGGGCGATGCGTACTGGCAGGTCGGCCGGCTGAACGAGGCTCGCTTCCAGTGGCGGCGCGTGCTCACGCTCGAGCCGGAGGACGAGCTTGCTGAGCAGGTCCGGCGCAAGATCGCCGGCGGCCTCTCCGCCGGGGCGGAGGCGGACGACGAGGACCGTTAAGGGGCCGGTGGTGATCCGTATCGAGGCGCCGGCCAAGCTCAACCTCTACCTCCATGTGACTGGCCGCCGCGCGGACGGCTATCACGAGCTGGACAGCCTCGTCACCTTCGCCGCGTTCGCCGATACGCTGGAGATCGCGCCGGCGGAGACCCTTGACCTCGCCGTGAGCGGCCCTTTCGCCCCGGCTCTCGACGCCGGCGGGAATCTCGCGACGCGGGCGGCGGAGGCGCTCGCGGACGCGCTCGGCCGCAGCGCCAGCGTGCGCATCGCGTTGCACAAGCGCATTCCCGTCGCTGCCGGCCTCGGCGGCGGCTCGGCCGATGCGGCCGCGGTGCTGCGCGGTCTCGCCCGGCTCTGGCGGCTCGGCCCCGAGCACCACGGCCTGCTGCGGGAGACGGCGCTCGGCCTCGGCGCCGACGTGCCGGTCTGCCTCGAATCGAGGGCCGCCTACATGGCCGGCATCGGCGAGCTGCTGAGCCCGCCGCCGCCCTTGCCCGCCTGCGCGGCGCTGCTGGTCAATCCCGGCGTGCCGGTGCCCACGGGGCGAGTCTTTGCGGCGAGGCAGGGGCCGTTCTCGGCCGTCGGACAATTCGGTGAGAGTCCACCGGACGCGCCGGCTCTGGCCACCCTACTCGCTGCGCGGCGGAACGATCTGGAGCAGCCCGCGCGGGCCGAGGCGCCCGAGATCGGCCGCGTGCTCACGCGGCTTGCGGCGGCGCCGGGCTGCCTGCTCGCCCGCATGTCCGGCTCGGGCGCCACCTGCTTCGGCCTGTTCGACGGCGAGACTGCCGCAGCCCGCGCGGCCGGTGCCGTCGCCCGCGATCGTCCGGCCTGGTGGGTGCAGCCGACGCGGCTCGTCCACGCGGTCGAGACGGCGGGTGTCGTGGCGGCCGTCGACGGCTCGTAGCGCTCAGGGCGGGAGTCGCACCGCCTCCAGCCAGTGCGCCTTCACGATCTCGGCGACCGAGACCATGTCGTCGAAGGCCGACGGCTTCACCAGGTAGGCGTTCGCGCCGAGCGCGTAGCTCGAGGCGATATCCCGCTCCTCGTCGGAGGTCGTCAGCACCACCACGGGGATGCTGCGGAGCTCGGGCTCGTCGCGCAGCCGCGCCAGCACCTCCGTGCCGTTGACCTTCGGCATGTTGAGATCCAGCAGGATCAGGCTCGGCCGCGGCGCCGCTGCCGGGTCCGCATAGTCGCCCCGGTGCGTCAGGTAATCCATCAGCTCCGCGCCGTCGTGGACGACGTAGAGCGGGCAGGTGATGTCCGCCTTGCGCAGCGCCTTCTCGGTAAGAAGGCAGTCGGCCGGGTCGTCGTCCGCCATTACCAGGACGGTGCTCTCGCTGCTGTCGACCCGCATCATGCGTCTGCTCCCTGCGCCTACGCCGGGCCGCTCCCGTCTTCCGGCTCAGGGATCGCGGTGACGAGCCTGAGCGCGAGCGACGGAAACTGCGCCACCGCGCCGGCGAATGCGCCGAACGCGATCGGCGTATCGATGAAGACCGGCCCCGCCGCCCCCGATTGCGGCAGCGCGGCGCGTTCTTCCCTGGACGCGCCCAGCAGGATCACCGGCAGGTCGCGGAGCGCCGGCGTGGCGGCCATCTCGGCAAGCGCATGGCGCCCTTCCGTCTGTTGCAGCCCCGGGTCGAGCAAGACGAGGTCGGGCCGCGGCGCGGGTGTGCCGTCGCCATGCACGTGGCGCCCGTGCAGGTGGTCCAGCAGCGCGGCGCCGTTGGTCACGTAAGTGAGCGCGTTGCCGAGACCCGCGGCCTGGAGCGTCTTGGTCGCCTGCAGGCAGTCTTCCGGGTCGTCGTCCGCCATGACGATGACCGCGGGCCGCACGGCCTCGCCCGGGCTGGCTGGCACGGTGAGCTCGTAGCTGCAGCTCCTGAGCCGCAGCACGGCCTCGTGCAGCTTCGAGAAGGTCACGGGCTTCACCAAATAGGCGTAAGCGCCAAGATTGTAGCTGTCCGAGATGTCGAGGCTGGCCTCCGAGGCGGTGAGGATGACGATCGGAATCCGCCGCAGTGCCGGCTTCAGGTTGATCTCCCACAGCGAATCCAGCCCGGCCATGTTGGGCATGTTGAGATCGAGCAGGATCAGGTCGGGGCGGGGCGAGGCGGAGGGGTCGGCGAACCGGCCTTCCCGCCCGAGATAGTCGAGCAGCTCCTGCCCGTCCTGCACGAAGCGCAGCTCGTTGGCGAGCCGCGCCTTCTGCAGCGTCTTCTTGGTCAGCAGGCAGTCCTCGGGATCGTCGTCCGCCATCAGGATGATGACCGGCTTGATGCCGGGTGCGGTGCTCACGCGGTCCTCATCGAGGCTGCCGGCGCGGCAGCGTCACGGTGAAGGTGGCGCCCGCGCCCGGCGTGGCGGTTGCGGTGATCCGGCCGTGATGGCGGAGCACGATCTTCTCGCAGATGGCGAGGCCGATGCCCGCGCCCTCGTACTGGTGGCGCGCGTGCAGCCGCTTGAAGGGCTGGAACAGCCTGCTCCCCTGGTCCGGCTCGAAGCCGATGCCGTTGTCGGCCACGACGATCGTGTGCGCCGGCCCGGGGATCGCGTCGAGCGGCATCGCCCCCTCCGCCATCTCGACCGTGACCCGCGGCGCCACGCCGGGCCGGCGGAACTTGAGCGCGTTGCCGATGAGGTTGCGGAAGAGCTGCTCCATCTGGGTGCGGTCGGCCTCGACGGTGGGGGCTGCGGCGACGTCGACCCGGCCGTCCGCCTCCTGCAGCGCCACGGAGAGGTCGGAGAGCACCGTGTCGAACACCTCGCCAAGCGCCAGGTCCTCGAAGGGCCGGGCGGCGGTGGTGACGCGCGAGAGCGCCAGCAGGTCGCTCACCAGGGTCTGCATCCGCGCGGCGGCATCCGTCATGAAGTCGATGTACTGGCGGCCCTCGTCGTCCAGGCTCTCGCTCTTCTCGTCGGCGAGCAGCGCGCCGAAGGCGCGGATCTTGCGCAGCGGCTCCTGCAGGTCGTGGGAGGCGACGTAGGCGAACTGTTCCAGCTCCTCGTTCGAGCGGGCGAGGTCGCGGGCGTGGCGCTCCAGCGCCTCCTTCGCCTGCTTCTGCTCGGTGATGTCGCGCGCAATGCCCATGAGCCGCACCGGCCTGCCGGTCTCGTCGCGCACCAGGATGGCGCGGACGGCGACGGGGAAGACCGAGCCGCCCTTGCGGATGTATTCCTTCTCGTATTCGTCGGTGTAGCCGCGCGAAAGAAGCTGCTCCTCGACGATGTCGGCTTCCATCGCCGCCCAGCGCGCCGGCGTGAGCTGCTGGTAGGTCATGTTGACGATCTCGTCGAGGTCGTAGCCCAGCATGTCGAGGTAGGCGGGGTTCGCCTCCTCGACGGTGCCGTCGAGGGCGGCGAAGACGACGCCGTCGTGGCTCAGGTCGAAGAGGCCGCGATAGCGCTTCTCCGAGGCCTTGAGCGCCTCCTCCTTCTCCTTCAGCTCGGCGATGTCGCGGACGATGCCCATGAAGCGGACCGGCCGCCCGTCCAGGTCCCGCACCAGGATGGTGCGCAGGCTGATCGGCGCGATCGAGCCGTCCTTGCGCACATACTCCTTCTCGTACTCGTCCGAGAAGCCGCGCCGCATCACCTGGGTCTCGATGATCTCCGCCTCGCTGGCGCGCCACTTCTCGGGCGTGAGGTCCTGATAGGTGTGCGTGGTGATCTCGTCGCGGTCATAGCCGACGAGGTCGAGATAGGCCTGGTTCATCTCCTCGATGTGGCCTTCGAGATCGACGAAGACGATCCCGTCCCGGCTCATCTCGAAGAGGGCGCGGAACCTGTCCTCCGATGTCCGCCCCGCATCGCGAGCGCGCCAGGCCTCGGCCAGCGCCTGCTCCAGCGACGCGACCTGCCGCCTCAGCGCGGGTGCGCTCTCGTCCCGGCCGCCCTCCGTATCGGTCCGGCGGGCGGGGCCTGCCTCAGCCGTCATCGATCAAGTCCTCGGCATAGGCGAAGAGCGCCGGCATGCCGCCCGTATGGACGAACACCACCGTCTCGTCCGCCCCCACGGTGCCGCGCTCCGCCGCGTCGATGAGGCCGGCCATGGCCTTGCCCGAATAGACCGGGTCGAGAAGGATGCCTTCGGTCCCGGCCACGAGCCTGATGGCGGCGCGGGCTTCCGGCGAGAGCACGCCATAGTCCTCGCCGATGTGGTCCTCGTCGGCGACGAAGTCGCCCGGCTCGATCGCGAGGTTGAGGTCGAGCGCGCGCGCCGTCGCGGTGGCGACGCGGGCGATGTCGCGCTCACGCGGCTCTTCCCAGCGGATCGGGCTGACCGACGTCACGCGCGCCCGGCGCCCCAGCGCCCGCAGGCCGGCGATGAGACCTGCCGGCGTGTTGTTGGCGCCGCAGACGAAGACGTGGGCGGGGTCGATGCCTGCGTCCTCGAACTGGGCGTCGAGCTCGATCGCCGTCACGACGTAGCCGAGCGCCGCCAGGACCTGCTGGTCGAGGGCGAAGGGCGCGATCACGAAGGGCCGCCGTCCTGCCGCCTCGAGGGCGCGGGCCTTCTCGTCGAGCAGCGGCTGGATCTTCTCCATCGAATCGATGTCGACCACGGTCACGTCTGCGCCCATCACATGGTCGAGCAGCAGGTTACCCTGCACCCTCGGCCCCTTGACGCCGTGTATCAGGACCAGCGACACCGCGAGGCCGAGCTTGCGCGCCGCCGCCGTGATCTGCCGGCACCAGTTGGACTGGGTGTAGGCGCCCGCGACCACGGTGTCGGCGCCCGAGCGCAGGATCTCGGCGAAGGTGAACTCGAGATGGCGCGTCTTGTTGCCGCCGAAGGCGAGCCCGGTGAGGTCGTCGCGCTTGATGTAGAGGGCGCGCACGCCGATCGCCTCGGCGAGCCGGGGGCAGGCATCGAGCGGTGTCGGCAGATGCGCGAGCGGTATGCGCGGATGCGCTTCGAGGCGGGCGGCGAGGTCTGCCCTCGTCACCGCTGCCTCCGCACGCGCGTGCGCTAGCGCCATGCCATGTCTCCCGCCGGCCTGCGCACCATCCTATCGCCGGCGGGAAGTGCCGGGCAACCGAGGGACCGCGTTGGCCCCCGGTGGCCTATGTGCCGGCGGGCGACCGGCGCGCCAGGCCGGCGCCCGCTTCGGCCGTGATCTCGTAGGAGCGAAGCCGGGCCGCGTGATCGTGGATGTTCGACGTCACCATGATCTCGTCGACGCCGGTCTCGGCCGCGAAGGCTGCGAGACGCTCCGCCACCGGCTCCGGCGTGCCCGAAGCGGCGCAGGTGAACCAGCGCGCCAGGATGGTGCGCTCCTGCTCGTCGAGACCGTCCTCGAAGCCCTTCACCGGGCGGGGCAGGGGGCCGGGCACGCCGCGGTGCAGGTTCAGCACCGACTGCTGAGCCGAGCTCCGCACGTAGGCCGCCTCCTCCTCGCTGTCGGCGGCGAAGACGTTGAACCCCGCCATCAGGTATGAGGAGTCGCACTGCGCCGAGGGTCGGAACTGCTCCCGGTAGACCTCGATCGCCTGCATCAGCGCGGCGGGCGCGAAGTGCGAGGCGAAGGCGTAGGGGAGACCCAGGACGGCGGCGAGCTGCGCGCCGAAGAGGCTCGAGCCGAGAATCCAGATCGGCACCTCCAGGCCCGCGCCCGGTACCGCCCGCACGCGCTGGCCCGGCGGTGTCGGCTGGAAGTAGCTCTGCAGCTCCACCACGTCGCGCGGGAAGTCGTTGACGTCGCCGGTGAGTGTGCGCCTGAGCGCATGGGCCGTGAGCTGGTCGGTCCCCGGCGCACGGCCGATGCCGAGGTCGATCCGCCCGGGATAGAGCGATTCGAGGGTGCCGAACTGCTCGGCGATGACCAGCGGCGCGTGGTTGGGCAGCATGATGCCGCCGGCGCCGACGCGGATGGTCTCGGTGGCACCTGCGACATGGCCGATCAACACCGCGGTCGCGGCGCTGCCGATGCCGGCCATGTTGTGATGCTCGGCCAGCCAGTAGCGGCGGAAGCCCAGGCGCTCGACATGGCGCGCGAGGTCCACCGTGTTGCGGAATGCCTCCGCCGCGTCCGCGCCTTCGGGGATCGGCGACAGATCGAGGACCGATAGCGCCACCATGGAACGCGTCGGCGTGCCTGCCTCAGCCGAACGCCGAGCGGCGACGGGCGGACTTCTTCTTGCCGCGCTTGCGGGCGGAGGTGCCGGGCGCGCCCTTGCTGCTCCGCCCGCGCCCGGAGGCACGGACGGCGCCGCCCGCGCCGTCGTCGCGGCGGTCCGCGAGCCCGAGGTCCATGTCGTTGAGCCTGCGTATCTCGTCCCTGAGCCGCGCCGCCTCCTCGAACTCGAGCTCCGCTGCCGCCGCCTTCATGCGCGCCTCCAGGTCCTTGAGATGGGCCTCGAGATTGTGCCCGACGAGGTGCGCGGTCTCGTCGTCGCCGGTGCCGACGGTGACGTGGTCCGCCTCGTACACGCTCTCCAGGATGTCGGCGATCGACTTCCTGACGCTCTCGGGCGTGATGCCGTTGGCGGCGTTGAAGGCCTGTTGGCGCGCGCGCCGGCGCTCGGTCTCCGCCAGCGCCGTGCTGAGCGAGTCGGTCATCGCGTCGGCGTAGAGGATCACCCGGCCGTCGACGTTGCGCGCCGCCCGGCCGATGGTCTGGATCAGCGAGGTCTGCGAGCGCAGGAAGCCTTCCTTGTCGGCGTCCAGGATCGCCACCAGCCCGCATTCCGGGATGTCCAGCCCCTCGCGCAGAAGGTTGATGCCGACCAGCACGTCGAAGGCGCCGAGACGCAGGTCGCGGATGATCTCGATGCGCTCGATCGTGTCGATGTCGGAGTGCAGGTAGCGCACGCGGACGCCGGCCTCGTGGAGATACTCCGTCAGGTCCTCGGCCATGCGCTTGGTGAGGGTCGTGACCAGCACCCGGAGCCCCCGGGCGGCGCGGTCCTTGCACTCTGCGATGAGGTCGTCGACCTGGTGTTCCACGGGGCGGACCACGCACACCGGGTCGATCAGCCCGGTCGGGCGGATCACCTGTTCGATGAAGGCCCCGCCGGTGCGCTCCAGCTCCCACGGCCCCGGCGTCGCCGAGACGAAGATGGTCTCCGGCCGCATGGCGTCCCACTCCTCGAACTTGAGCGGCCGGTTGTCGACGCAGGACGGCAGCCGGAAGCCGAACTCGGCGAGCGTGGACTTGCGCTTGAAGTCGCCGCGGAACATGCCGCCGAGCTGGGGCACGGTGACGTGGGACTCGTCGACGATCAGCAGCGCGTTCTCGGGCAGGTACTCGAAGAGCGTGGGCGGCGGCTCGCCCGGATTGCGGCCGGTGAGGTAGCGCGAGTAGTTCTCGATGCCGGCGCAGGAGCCGGTTGCCTCCATCATCTCGAGGTCGAAGAGCGTGCGCTGCTCCAGCCGCTGAGCCTCCAGCAGCATCCCCTGCGCGTTGAACTCCTCCAGCCGTTGGGCGAGCTCGACCCTGACCTGCTTGATCGCCTGGCGCACCGTGGGCCGCGGCGTGACGTAGTGGCTGTTGGGGTAGATGCGCACCCGCACGAGCCGGTCGGTCTTAGCGCCGGTGAGCGGGTCGAACTCGATGATCTCCTCGATCTCGTCGCCGAAGAGCGAGATACGCCAGGCGCGGTCTTCGGAATGCGCCGGGAAGAGCTCGATCACGTCACCCCGCACGCGGAAGCTGCCGCGCTCCAGCGTCTGGTTGGTGCGACGGTATTGCAGCTCGATCAGCTTGCGGATGAGCGCGCGCTGGTCGACGCGCCCCTCCTGCGTCAGCGCGACCGCCATCGAGGAGTAGGTCTCGACCGCGCCGATGCCGTAGATGCACGAGACCGAGGCCACGATCACCACGTCTTCGCGCTCGAGCAGGGCCCGCGTCGCGCTGTGGCGCATGCGGTCGATGTGCTCGTTGATCGAGGCGTCCTTCTCGATATAGGTGTCCGAGCGCGGCACGTACGCCTCGGGCTGGTAGTAGTCGTAGTAGGAGACGAAGTACTCGACGGCGTTGTTGGGCAGGAAGCTCTTCATCTCGCCGTAGAGCTGGGCGGCCAGCGTCTTGTTCGGCGCCAGGATCAGGGTAGGCCGCCCGAGCGCCCGGATCACGTGGGTCATGGTGAAGGTCTTGCCCGATCCGGTGACGCCCAGCAGCACCTGGTCGTGCTCGCTGTCGCGCAGGCCTGCGATGAGCTGCCGGATGGCCTCGGGCTGATCGCCCGCCGGCTCGAAGGCCGAGACGATCTCGAAGGCCCTGCCCTCCGACGCCGCCGGCCGGCCGGCCGCGCGTTCCACAGATTCCGCCGCTTGCGTCATGGGCGCACTCTAACCCGTCTCTCTCGCCAGGGGCATGGTCAGGGTCCTGCGCGCCCGCAGGCCGCGGCTTCGGCGTTTCAGCCGATCAGGCGCAGCTCCCGCGCGAACGACGTGAGGGACCGCGAGCCATCCTCGGTGATGGTCACGTCATCCTCGATGCGGATACCGACGTCGCCGGCGCCGTAGAGGCCGGGCTCGACCGTGATGACGTATCCGGGCTCCAGCGTCTGGTGATTGCCGACCATCACCTGAGGCGCCTCGTGCACGTCGAGGCCGAGTCCGTGGCCGGTCTTGTGCACGATCATGTGGGCGAAGGACGAGGATTGCAGCGAGCCGGTCACCGCCGTGTCCAGATCGTGCGCCGTGACCCCGGGCCCGGCGATACGGCGCCCCAGCGCGTTCGCCGCCCGCACGATCTCGTAGATCTCCGCGTGTCGGTCGCTCACATGCTCGCAGAAGAAGGTGCGCGTGATGTCGGCGCTGTAGCCGTCGATCCTGGCCCCGAAGTCGATCAGCAGCGCATCGCCCGGCCTGAGCGGCGCGTCGCCCGGCGTGCCGTGCGGGTTCGCCGCATGGGCGCCCGCAAGGACGATCGGATCGAAGCCGAAGCCTTCGGACCCGTGGGCGAGCATGCGGCTCTTCAGCAGTGTCGCGATGCTCCCCTCGGTATCGCCGGCCCGGACCTCGTCGAGGGTCTCGCCCAACGCGGTCTCGCTGATCCCGATCGCGCGGGAGAGGCTGGCGATCTCGTCCTCGTCCTTGGCGATGCGCAGCGCCTGAAGGTCCGCGTCGGCATTCCGCACCTCCCCATCCTTTAGGTGGCGGCGGAGCGCGTCATACTCGAACATGCGCATCCGCCCGCCCTCGACACCGACGGCTGCCGCTCCCAGCGCGCCGGCCGCGGCGGCGAAGGCGTCCTCGAAGCCATCGCTGTCCTGCCAGTAGAAGGTGTCCGTGTCGGGGAAGGCGCTTCCCCATTTCAGGCGCTCGAGCTCCGGCATGATCGCGAGCATCCCGGCCTTCCCGGTGACGAAGAGAAGCGTCGGGCGCTCCATCAGGGGGAAGCGGAGGCCGGTCAGATAGTCGAAGCTCGGGCCGGGCACGAAGGCGGCGGCGTCGAGCCCCGCATCGCGGATCAGCGCGGCCACGCGCCCCCGGCGCTCCGCATGCCGCGTCATGGCGTGGACAGTCTCTCGCCGATGCGGTCGAGCCGCATCTCGGCGCCGAAGCGCGGCTCGAGGGAGCGGACGATGATCACGAAGTCGGACAGGATCATTCGCACGATGACGCGGTCGCTCTCGCCCGCATCGCCGGCGAGAACCGCGTCCGTCAGCGCCTGCAGGCGGTCGACCGCCGCGCGACGCTCGTCCGCAGTCGCATTGGGGTAGTAGTGCAGCACTCGCATGCGGATGCCGGCATCGACGACCTGCTCGAAGAACTTGATGAGGAAGATGTTCTCGGAGAGGCCCGCCAGGTGGCGAAGTGCCGCGAGCTCGCTCCTGAGAGACGCCTCCCAGTCGTCCGCCCGCACGGCCTGATCGAAGCGCTGCACGTACTCGTTCAGCACGGCCGCCTCGGCCCTGCCCGACAATGCCGCCGCGCGCGCCATGGCCCGCGAGATGATCAGCGCCGTATCCAGGTAGTCGCCGGTGTTGTCGAGCGAGAAGGGCGCGACGATGCTGGTCCTGTTCGGCAGGAACTCGACGAGCCGCTCGCCGGCAAGGAGGAGCAGGGCTTCCCGAATGGGTGTGCGGGACACCTCGAAGCGGGCGGCGAGCGCGAGCTCGTCGAGCGCGGTGCCCGGCGCGATCCTGAGCCAGAGAATTTCCTCGCGCAGGACGTCATAGACCTGCAGCGCGCCGCGGCGCCCGCGCTTCTTGGGGAGTGCGTCGATGTCCGCCGCCATGCCCTTGGGTTCAGATCCGTGATCCACGTGCCGTACGGGATTGCATTATGTTTGCATAATGATAAACTGCCAGTCAGTCAAGAACGCAGACGGGAGGAGACGAGATGACCCGTTCGATCACGGTCGCGCTCGCGGCCGCAGCCCTGGCCCTCGGGCTATCCGCCGAGGCGATGGCGCAATCGAAGGTCGCCTTCTTTGCGGCCTCTTCGCAGAACGGCTTCAATCAGGCCACTTACGAAGGCGTCGAGGAGATGGCCATCGAGCTCGGCTACGAAGCCGAGATCTTCGACGGCAAGTTCGACGCGATCCACCAGTACAGCCAGATCGAGGACGTGCTCGCCAGCGGCCGGTTCGAGGGCATGATCGTGGCGCCCAACGACCCGGTCGGCATCTCCGGCGCGTTCGAGCAGGTGATCGAGGCCGGCGTGCCGATCGCGACCGTCCTCTTCCCCATCGGGCCCGAGCTCAACACCCTCGAGCCCCAGGTGACCGGCATCACGGCGACCGTCGCATCGCCGCCCGTCGACGGCGCCACCTGGCAGGCCGAGGCCGCAGCGGCCTACTGCGCCGACAAGGATCCCTGCAACGTCATCATCATCATCGGCTTCAAGACCTTCCCCTTCGACAATCTCCGGCTCGAAACCTTCGAGAAGGTCCTGGCCCAGTACCCCAACATCAAGATCGTGGGCACCGGTGAAGGCTGGTATTCGCCGGATACCTCGCTGAAGGCGATGCAGGACATGCTGCAGGCGGCGCGGGACGTGCACGTGGTGCTCTCCAACGCCGACCAGCATCTCGTGGGCGCGGAGATTGCGCTGGAGGCAGAGGGCTACAACGTGGCCGACCTCTACCTCATCGGCGGCGGCGCCGCGGCGATCT
>WTGU01000060.1 GCA_011523425.1 Alphaproteobacteria bacterium | reverse complement strand
GACCTCACGCGGCGCAAGAGCGCGCTCGAGGTCACCAGCCTGCCGGGCAAGCTCGCCGACTGCCAGGAGCGCGACCCCAGCCGCTGCGAGCTCTTCCTGGTCGAGGGGGATTCCGCCGGCGGCTCGGCCAAGCAGGCGCGCGACCGGCGCTACCAGGCGGTGCTGCCGCTGCGCGGCAAAATCCTCAACGTCGAGCGCGCCCGGCTCGACAAGATGTTGGGCTCGGCCGAGATCGGCACGATCATCACCGCGCTCGGCACCGGCATCGGGTCTGAGGACTTCGATCTGGCGAAGCTCCGCTATCACCGCATCGTCATCATGACCGACGCCGACGTCGACGGCTCGCACATCCGTACGCTGCTGCTCACCTTCTTCTATCGCAACATGGAAGAGCTGATCCGCGCCGGCCACCTCTATATCGCCCAGCCGCCGCTCTACCGGGTGAAGCGGGGGGCGAGCGAGATCTACCTGAAGGACGACCGCGAGCTGGAGGACCACCTCATCGCCGCCGGGCTCGAGGACTCGGTGCTCGCGCTGCACGGCGGCGCGGAGCGCTCGGGCGCCGACCTCCGCGCCATCGTCGACACGGCCCGCGACACGGCGGCGCTGGTCAAGGCGCTCACCCGCCGCGTGGCGCGGCACATCGTCGAGCAGGCGGCGATCATGGGCGCGCTGACGCCCGACATCCTGGACGATCCCGAGAAGTCGGAGCCGACCGCGAAATATATCGCTCGCAGGCTGGACGCGCTCGCGCCCGAGATCGAGCGAGGCTGGCAGGGCGAGGTGGACGACAACGGCGCCGGCCCGGCCTTCCGCTTCTCGCGCACGCTCCGTGACGTGACCGAGAGCCACATGATCGACCAGGTCCTGATCACGACGCCGGAGGCCAGGCGCCTCGACCAATTGGCGGAGTTGCTGCAGGAGACTTATCACCACCCGGTCGTGCTGCGCCGGAAGGAGAGCGAGACCGAGGTCAATTCGCCGAGCGCGCTGCTGGAGGCCGTCTATGCGGCCGGGCGCAAGGGGCTCACCATCCAGCGCTACAAGGGCCTCGGCGAAATGAACCCCGAGCAGCTCTGGGAGACGACCCTCGACCCGGAGGTGCGGACCCTGCGTCTGGTGGAGATCAAGCAGGCGCAGGAGGCGGAGGAGATCTTCTCGACCCTGATGGGCGAGGTGGTCGAGCCGCGCCGCGAGTTCATCCAGCAGAACGCCCTCAAGGTCGTCAACCTCGACGTTTAGAGCGTGTCCGCTTCACACGGAAACGCTCCAGCCTCTTTTTCGCTCACGGCAGCCGGCCTGCGGCCGGCGCCTCCGCGAGGGCGCCGCGTAGGCGGCGGGCCGCGGTCGCGGCCTGTCGCGTATCCGTCAAAGACGGATACGCTTTAGTCTAGCGGCGGTCGATGGCAGCGCGCCGCACGCCCCCGTCGAAACGGCCCAGCGCGAAGGCGAAGACCCCCTCCCGCGGCGCGGCGGCGCAATCGGGCGGCGCCGGCCGGCGCCCGCCGGCGCGGCGGGGGCGCCTCTCCTGGCGCATCGCCAAGTGGTCGCTGGTCCTCGTTCTCTGGCTCGCGGTCCTCGGCGCGGGCTTCGTCGGCTACTACGCGCACGACCTCCCCGATACCGATCACCTCACCGGGCCCGAGACGCCGCTCTCGGTCACGGTGCTGGCGGCGGACGGCTCCACCGTCGCCACCGTGGGCGAGATGTGGGGCGAGCTGGTGCCCGTCGCGGAGATGGCGCCGGTGCTGCCCCGGGCCGTGCTCGCGATCGAGGACCGGCGCTTCTTCGAGCATGGCGGGATCGACGCCTTCGGCGTCATCCGGGCGGCCTGGCAGAACGCGGTGGAGGGCCGCGTGGTCGCAGGCGGCAGCACGATCTCCCAGCAGGTGGCGAAGCTCGTGTTCCTGACACCCGAGCGCAGCGTCAGGCGCAAGATCCAGGAGGCGATGCTCGCCTTCTGGCTGGAGCGCGAGTTCAGCAAGGAGGAGATTCTCACGATCTACCTCAACCGCGCCTATTTCGGCGCTGGGGCCTATGGCGTGGATGCCGCGGCGCGGCGCTATTTCGGCCGCTCGGCGCGCGATGTCGACACGGCGCAGGCCGCCATGATCGCCGGCCTGCTGAAGGCGCCGTCGCGCTACAGTCCCGCCAGCGACCTCGCCCTCGCGCGTCGTCGCGCCGCCGCCGTCGTCGATGCGATGGTCGACGCGGGCTTCCTCGCTGATGGCGACGGCGCGAACGCCAGGGCGGCGGTAAACACGCTCTCCGTCGCTCCGCGTAGCGGGCCGGCTGCCGGCTACTTCGTCGACTGGGTGCTCGAGCAGGTGCCGGGCTATGTCGGGCGCGATCGCGGGGCCCTGCACGTGGTGACGACCCTGGACCCTGCGCGCCAGCGGGCGGCGCAGGCGGCGCTCGGCGAGACCCTGGCCGCCGTCGGCACGGCGCGCAGGATCGGCCAGGGCGCCCTCGTCGCGCTCGGCCCAGACGGCGCGGTGCGCGCCATGGTCGGCGGGCGCGACCACGGCCGCAGCGTGTTCAACCGGGCGACGCAGGCGCGGCGCCAGCCGGGCTCGGCCTTCAAGACGGTGGTCTATCTCGCCGCCGTCGAGGCCGGGCTCGGGCCCGACGACACGATCGAGGACGCGCCGATCACCGTCGCCGGCTGGTCGCCCCGCAACTATGACGACGAATATCGCGGGCCCGTGACGGTCAGGCAGGGGTTCGCGCACTCGATCAACACCGTGGCGGTGCGCGCGGGCCTGCGGGCGGGCGTGAAGCGGATGCGCGATGCCGCTCGGCGTCTCGGCATCGCGAGCACGCTTCCGGCCGATGCGGGGCTTGCGCTCGGCACCGGCGAGGTGACGCTGCTGGAGCTCACCGGCGCCTATGCGACGCTCGCCAACGGCGGTGCGCGGGTGCTCCCCCACGGCATCGTCGAGGTGCGGAACCGCGCGGGCGACGTGCTCTACCGGCGCGCCGGCTCCGGCGCCGGCCGGGCGGCCGAGGCCCCGGCGGTGGCGGCGATGCACGACCTGCTGGCCGCCGCCGTGGCCGATGGCACCGGCCGCGCCGCTCGACTCGCCGCGCCGCTCGGGCCCGCCTACGGCAAGACCGGCACCAGCCAGCGCTTCCGCGACGCCTGGTTCGTCGGCTGGGCGCAAGGGCTGACCGCCGGCGTCTGGCTCGGCAACGACGACGGCAGCGCAATGGACACGGTCACCGGCGGCGGCTATCCGGCCCGGATCTGGCGCCGCTTCATGGAGGATGCGCTGGGTTGACCCTAGAGCGTATCCGTCTTTGACGGATACGCGACAGGCCGCGACCGCGGCCCGCCGCTTATGCGGCGCCCTCGCGGAGGCGCCGGCCGTCGCGCCGTCAGGCGCGCGGAATCGCGGGACGGCCGGCTGCCGTGAGCGAAAAAGAGGCTGGGGCACTTCCGTGCAAAACGGACACGCTCTAACCGCCGCCTCCCGCCCGGCCGCGGGGGCCAGCCTATGCCCGGTCGATCAGGTGGATGAACGAGCCCGAGACGGTGCCGCTGCTCATGCCGGCGGGGCCGAGCGGCTCTCCAACCGCGTCGGAGGCTGCGAAGAGCGGCCGGTCGAGGTCCTCCGAGACCGCGCGACAATAGTGGAACTCGTGGCCGCGGTAGGCCGCGCCGGCGCTGCCGAGCGGGCCGTCCGCCGCGAGCCGCGCGTGGCGGTAGCCGAGCGCGAGGCGCCGCTCGCGAAAGCTGGTCTCGAGCGGCAGCAGGCCCGCCATGGCGTGGCGTCGGCCGTCGGCATCGGTCAGGCCGCGGCCCAGCACCATGTAGCCTCCGCACTCGCCGAAGACCGCCGCACCCCGCGCGGCCGCGGCTCGCAGACCCTGGAGGAAGTGCCCGGCGCCTGCGATGCAGCCGGCGTGAAGCTCGGGATAGCCGCCGGGGAGGTAGACGGCGTCCGCGGCGGCGTCGGGCGCCTCGTCGGCGAGCGGCGAGAAGGGCACGACTGTCGCCTCTGCGGCGCGCCAGTCGCCGATCAGCGCCTCGTAGCAGAAGCCGAAGGCACGGTCGTACGCCACGGCGATCCGCTGCCCGAGCGGCGGGATCGCCGCTCCCTGCGCCTCCGCCTCCGCCGGCGCCGAGCGGAGCGGGCGGGCGAGGGCCGCCAGCGCGTCGCAATCGACCGTCTCAGCGACGATCGTCGCCGCATCGTCGAGCCAGCCTCCCTCGTGCTCGACGGCCTGCACCAGGCCGAGATGGCGCGACGGCAGGTCGAGCGCGTCGGACCGCGGCACGGCGCCGAGAACCGCGATCGCGTGGGCCGCGAGCGCATCGCGCAGCAGCCGCTCGTGCACCTCCCCCGCCACCCGGTTGAGGATCACGCCCGCCACCGTCACGTCCGGGCGGTGATTCGCGAACCCCTCGGCAAGCGCGGCGACGGAGGCGCCCTGACCGCGCGCATCCACCACCAGCACCACCGGCAGCCCGAGCCGGGCGGCCAGATCGGCGGTGGACCCGGTGCCGTCGCGGGCGCCGTCGAAGAGGCCCATCGCGCCCTCGCCGATGACGAGCGCGCCGTCCGCATCGAGCGAGGCGGCCCTGCGCGCGAGCGTCGCGGGCCGCATGCCCCAGGGGTCCAGGTTGATGCAGTCGTGGCCGCTGGCCTGCCGGTGATAGCCGGGGTCGATATAGTCGGGCCCGGCCTTGAAGGCGCGCACGCGGCGGCCGCTCCTGCGGAAGTGGGCGAGCAGGCCGGCGCACAGCACGGTCTTGCCGCTGCCCGACGCCGGCGCGGCGAGGATCAGTCCGCCGGCCACCGCGGCTCAGCCCCGAAGCTTCCGCTCGATCTCGAGAGCGATCTGCGTCGGCCCCAGTTGCGGCTCGTACTGCCGGATGAACGTGCCGTCCGGCCCCATCAGGTAGAAGAGCGACGCGTGGTCCACGAGATAGTCCCTGTCCGTCGGCCCGTCCGCGTGGGAGCGGCGGTAGATGCCGAAGGCGGTGAGCGCCTGGCCCACCGCCTCCTCCGAGCCGGTGAGGCCGACCAGGCCAGGCGCGAGATTGGTGACGTAGTCGGCGAGCTTCTCCACCGTGTCGCGCGTCGGGTCGACGGTGATGAAGAGCGGCTGCACCGTGTTGCCCTGCGCGGCCAGGTCCTCCACCACCTGCGCCATGACCAGCATGGCGCTCGGGCAGACGTCGGGGCACCAGGTGAAGCCGAAATAGATCAGCGTGTGGGTGCCGTGGAAGTCGCTGTCGGTGCGCGGCGCGCCGGTATGGTCGATCAGCGAGAACGTGCCGGTGATCTCCTCGGCCGGCACCGCCATGCGGGAGACGTGGCTCTGCTCGAAGTTGCCGAAGAGCGAGCCGTCATACTGCGTGTAGATCAGGATCGCGCCGATCACCACGATCCAGAGCAGCGGGTTGGTGCGGCGCGGTCCGGGCCGCTGGCCGCGGCCACCGGGCTGCTGGCCGTCGCCGCCGGACGGCGGCCCCATGCCGAACCTGCCGAGTTCCTTCCACATGAGCGGGCGATGCGTGGCCTGAGCGCCTTCAGGGCGCCAGACTATCGCCTGCGCGGCCTGCGCGGCAAGCGAGCCGGGCGCGAGTCGGGCGCACGAGGGGGTCCGCCTCAGCCGGCGGCGCGGCGCCAGTGCCGGGCCAGCGCCTCGGCCGCCTCGGCCCGCGCCTCGATGGTCGCCTCCGGGTCCAGCGCGCTCCTGAGCCGCACCACGTCGCCCACCACCACCAGGCAGGGCGCCTCGATCCCGGCGCGCTCTGCCGCCGCAGCCGCGCCTGCGAGCGGGGCCTCCACCACGCGCTGGGTTCCGGTGGTGGCCTGGCTGATGAGCGCCACCGGGGTCTCGGCGGCGAGACCGTGGCCGGCGAGCCGGGCCGCGATGGCGTCGAGCTGGCGCAGCGCCATGTAGAAGATCAGCACCGGCGCGCCCCGGGCGATCGCCTGCCAGTCGAGCCCGTCCGGCACGCCGCCCGCCGCGTCGTGACCGGTGAGCAGCGTTACCGCCGAGTTGGTCGTGCGATGGGTCATGGGGATGCCGGCCGCGGCGAGCCCGCCTGCGGCGGCGGTGACGCCCGGCACGAGGCGGAAGGGGATGCGCGCTGCGGCGAGCGCCAGCGCCTCCTCGCCGCCCCGGCCGAAGACGAAGGGATCGCCGCCCTTCAGCCGCAGCACCCGCTGCCCCTGCCGGGCGAGCCGCACCAGCCGGCCGCTGATGTCGGGCTGGCGCGCCGACGGCTTGCCGCCCCGCTTGCCGGCATATTCGAGCGAGACCCCCGGCCGGGCCAGCGCCAGGATCTCGGGCGAGACCAGAGCGTCGTAGACGACGCAGTCGGCACGCTTTAGCGCGTTCAGCGCATGGAGCGTGAGCAGGCCGGGATCGCCGGGGCCCGCGCCCACCAGCCAGACCGAGCCGGGCTCGATCGCCGGCAGCGGCGGCAGTCCGGTCGGAGAGTGCGCGTCGTCCATCGCCGCACTCTACACCGGCCGGGCGTCGGCGCGGTATAACCGGCGCGATGACGGCGGAATCGGAGCAGGCGGGCGCACTCAGGCGGGGCTGGACCACCGGCGCCTGCGCCGCGGCCGCGACCCGGGCGGCCTACGAGGCGCTGGTCACCGGGCGCTTCCCCGACCCGGTCTCGGTGACGCTGCCGGGCGGCGAGGCGCCCTCCTTCCCCCTCGTGCTCGCCGAGCGCGGCACTGACCACGGGCGTGCCGGCGTGCGCAAGGATGCCGGCGACGACCCCGACGTGACCCACGGTGCGCTGGTCGAATCCTGGGTGCGCCCGGCACCGCCGGGAGCGGGCATCGTCTTCCGCGCGGGCGAGGGCGTCGGCACCGTGACCCGGCCGGGGCTCAGCCTCGCGGTGGGCGAGCCCGCGATCAACCCGGCACCGCGCCGCATGATCGCCGCGATGCTGGGTGCGCTGGCGCCGGCGCTCGGCGGGCCGGCCGACGTCTCGGTCGCCATCGCCATTCCCGACGGGCGCCGCCTCGCCCGGCAGACCATGAACGGCCGCCTCGGCATCGTCGGCGGCCTCTCGGTGCTGGGAACCTCCGGCATCGTCAAGCCCTATTCCTGCGCCGCGTGGATCGCCTCGATCCGGCAGGGGATCGACGTGGCCGCTGCCGCCGGTGCCACCCATCTCGCGGCGGCCACGGGCCGCGTCTCGGAACGGGCGGCGGCGGCGCTCTACGGCCTCGACGACGGCAGCCTCATCGACATGGGCGACTTCGCCGGCGCGACGCTCAAGCTCGTCCGGCGCAAGCCGGTGCCGCGGCTGACCATCGCCGGCGGCTTCGGCAAGATCAGCAAGCTCGCCGACGGCCACCTGGACCTCCATTCGGCGCGCAGCACGGTCGATCGCGCGGGCCTCGTCCGCCGCCTCGCGGCGCTTGGCGCCTCCGAGGCGACGCTGGCGGAGGCGCGGGCCGCCGCCTCCGCCGCCGCGATCCTCGCGGTCGCGTCAGACGCCGGACTGGCGCTTGGCAACACGGTCGCGGCCGCCGCGCGTGACCAGGCCCTGGCCGTGCTCGCCGGCGCCCGGCCCAGCCCTGCCGTGGACGTGCTGATCGTCGACCGCGCAGGCTCCGTCGTTGGCCGCGCCGGCCCCTGAGCGCCTGCTGATTCTGGGCGGCACGGCCGAGGGCCGTGCGCTGGCGGCGGCGGCAGAGGCGCGCTTCGGGCGCTTGCTCACGGTGATCTCGGCGCTCGCCGGCCGCACCCGAACCCCGGTCCTGCCGGCAGGCTGCGTCCGCATCGGCGGTTTCGGCGGGGCGGCGGGGCTCGCCGCCTATCTGCGCGAGGACGGGATCGGCCTCCTGATCGATGCCACCCATCCCTTCGCCACCCGCATCTCAGCGCACGCCTGCGAGGCGGCGGCGCGGACGGGGACGCCGCATCTCGCGCTGGTGCGCCCGCCCTGGCGCCTGGCGCCCGGCGATCGCTGGATCGACGCGGCCACGACGGCCGACGCTGCGGCCGCGATCCCGGCCGGGGCCGGGCGCGTCTTCCTTACCGTCGGCGCCCGCGCGCTGGCCCCCTTCGCCGGCCGCGACGACCTCTGGTTCCTGGTGCGGCTGGTGGATCCGCCGGCAGCGCCGATCCCGCTCGCCCGGCACCGGCTGATCTGCGCCCGCGGGCCGTTTGCCGAAGAGGACGAGCGTGCGCTGCTCCGCGACCACCGCATCGACTGCGTGGTCACGCGGGCGAGCGGCGGCGCGGCAACCGCGGCCAAGCTCGCAGCGGCGCGGGCGCTGGGGCTGCCGGTTGTCATGGTGCGCCGCCCGCCAGCGCCGCCGGGCGAGCGCGCCGCCTC
This sequence comes from Alphaproteobacteria bacterium, assembly GCA_011523425.1. Taxonomy (GTDB): domain Bacteria; phylum Pseudomonadota; class Alphaproteobacteria; order UBA828; family UBA828; genus WTGU01. The sequence continues at coordinate 5,769 of WTGU01000060.1, read as the reverse complement.
GATCGAGGATGCGCTCGCCTGGATCGAGCGCCACCTGGAGGCGCATTAGAGCGTATCCGTCTTTGACGGATACGCGACAGGCCGCGACTGCGGCCCGCCGCTTATGCGGCGCCCTCGCGGAGGCGCCGGCCGCAGGCCGGCTGCCGTGAGCGACAAAGAGGCTGGAGCGTTTCCGTGTAAAGCGGGCACGCTCCAGGAGCACGCCGGGCGCGGTCTCAGGCGGTCTCCGGCAGCCAGATCAGGCGGGGCGCATCGACGAAGAGCAGGCCGCAGGCGATCCTGCGCTTGGGGAAGACCGCGGCGAGCGCCGCGCGGTAGCTCTCCATCTGAGCGCGGTAGGCCTCGGGCACGGGCTCGCCCTCGGCCGGGGCGCGGCCCGTCTTGAAGTCCAGCGCGATCACCTCCCGCTCGCCCACCAGCAGCCGGTCGATCTGGCCCGCGATCACTCGCTCGCCGACGCGGGCGGAGATCGGCGCCTCCGCGAGCGCGTCGGGGCCGAAGTAGGGGGCGTAGTCCGGGTTCTCGATGAGGGCGATCATGGCTGCCGCCAGGGCCTCCTTCTCGTCCTCGTCGAGGCGGCGTCGCGCCAGCAGGCGTCGGGCCGCGGCCGGGCGGGCCGCCCGCGGCAGCGCGGGAAGGCGCTCGAGCAGCGCGTGGGCGGCGATACCGCGCAGCCGCGCGCTCTCTCCGGTCTGGTCGACCGGCGAATGCGGCGCCGCGTCGGCAAGGGCGCGCGAGGGCGCGAGCGGCCGCGGCACGGGCGGCTCCGCCGGCGGCGGCGCCAGCAGCGCGGGCGGCAGCGGCGGGGGTGCCTCGGGCTCCGGCGTGCGGTCCTCACGCGCCGGCAGCAGCGCGGTCTGCGGCTCGTCGTAGACGAGGCCGGCGGCGCCTGCCGCGATCCCTTCTTCCGTCATCGCCAGCGGCCCGGCGCCTTCCAGGCCCTCCATGCCGCGGCGCACGAGCGCGTACCAGCAGTCCTCGGGCGGCTTGTCGCGGCCCTGCCAGCCGCAAACGTAGAGCCGGTCCTCGGCGCGGGTCATCGCGACGTAGAGGAGCCTGCGGTATTCCTCGTCCCCTGCGGCCCGCGCGCGGGCGCGGGCGTTCCGCGTGACGGGATCCTCGCGGCTCACCCGGCCGGGCCAGAGCAGGCCGTCCGGCATGGCGACGCCGATATCCGGCCGCGCCTCCTCCAGCCAGACGAGCGGGTCGCGGGCGCCCGGCTTGCGCATGGTGTCGGGCAGGAAGACCACCGGCGCCTCCAGCCCCTTGGCGCCGTGCACGGTCATGATCCGTACCTCGTCGCGCCCCTGCTCGAAGTCCCGCGCGATCTCCGCGCGCCCGTCCCGCACCCAGTGCAGGAAGCCCTGGAGCGAGTGCGGGTGGGTGCGGCCGTAGCCGAGAGCCAGCGCCAGGAACTCGTCGACGGCGTCGCCCGATTCCGGGCCGAGGCGGCCGAGCAGCGCCGCCCGCCCGCCGCCCGCGCCGAGCACGTGCGCGTAGAACTCGAAGGGCGCCAGCGCATCCGCCGCCCGGCGGAACGCGGTGAGCGCACGGTGGGCCTCGGCGAACGCCGGGCACTCGTCGCGGCGCCTGGCGAGCGTCGCCCACAGGCTCGCGGCGCCGCGCCCGTGGGCGAGGGCGAACAGCGCCTCTTCGTCGAGCCCGATCAGCGGGCTCCTGAGCACCGTCGCCAGCGTCAGGTCGTCGTCCGGCAGCAGGCAGAAGTCGCCCAGCGCGATCAGGTCCATCACCGCGAGCTGCTCGGTCAGCACCATGCGGTCGATCCCCGCCACCGGCACCTCACGGGCCTTGAAGGCGCGCAGCAGGTGATCCACGAAGGGGCCGCGGCGGCGCACCAGCACCAGCACGTCGCCGGGGCGGATCGGGCGGCCGCGGGCCGCGAGCCAGGCGTCGTCGCCGGGCGACGCCGGCTCCTGGGTCCAGCGGGCGACGCGATCGGCGATGAGGGCGGCGAGCCGGGCCGCCGGGTCGTCCGCCGCCTCGCGCGCGACGGGCGGGGCCCAGGGCTCCGGCGGCTCTCTCTCTCCCGGCACCAGCGGCGGCCACAGCTCGACCCGGCCGGCGGCGCCCGCACGATAGACCCGATGGCGGATCGGCGCCGCTCCTTCGGTGACGCCCTGGGCCGCCTCGGGCCGGGCGAACACCGCGTCGACCGCAGCGAGCACCGCCCCGGTGGAGCGGAAGGATTCGGCCAGCGGCAGCGACTGCCAGGGCTGCCCGGCGGCCTCGGCACGGCTGCGGAAGCGCCGATGGGCGGCGGCGAGCGCCCGGGCATCGGCGCCCTGGAAGCTGAAGATCGACTGCTTCCCGTCGCCGACGGCGAAGAGCGTGCGCGGCGCGGCGCGCGCGCCCTCGCCGGCGAAGAACTCCTCCGCTAGCGCGGCGATCACCGCCCACTGCGCCGGGCTCGTATCCTGTGCTTCGTCGATCAGCAGGTGGTCGAGGCCGCCATCGAGCTTGTAGAGCACCCAGGGCGCGATGCCGGCGAGCCCGAGCAGATCGCGGCTCATCGCGATCTGATCGCCATAGTCGAGCACGGCGTGGCGCGTCTTCTCGGCGCCGTAGAGGGCGAGATGGCGCGACGCCACCTCGATGAGCGCGGCGCTGCCCTCGGCGACGCGGGTGGCGTTCCAGCGCTCAACGAACGCGCCGAGCCGCGCCTGCTCGGCGCGGAGCGCGTCCGCCGCTTCCGGGTGCGCGTCGCCCAGCCTCCTGGTGACGAGCCGCTGGAGGGGCTCGTCCTTCTGGCTGAGGAAGGCGCGGCGATAGGCGCCAAGGCCCGCCATCCGTGCCGCATGATCGCCGCCGAGCCAGGTCGCGATCGCCTGCGCCCGCTTCTTGTCGGTCACGGCCCCTGTGCCGAGAACGCGGGCCGCATGGGCGAGGCTCTCGCGGTCGAAGGCCTCGTCTGCGCAGGCTGCGGCGAGCAGGCCGTCTGCGGTCGCGCCGTCGGCCACGGCGAGGCTTGAGCGCAGCGCCGCGACGGTGCCGGCGAGGCCGCCGTGACGCCCGATCAGCGCGGCGAAGCGGTCGCGCTCCCGGCTCACCTCGGCCAGCAGGGCCGCGAAATCCTCCTCGCCCACGACCGCGGTCATGGCGGCAAGGGCTGCGGCGAGCGACGCTTCGGCTTCCGGCCGGGCGGCGTTCAGCAGACGCGCCCGCGCCGCGCCCAGCAGCGCGGTGCTCATGCGCTCGTCTGCAATCTCGAAGTTGGGGGCGACGCCCGCCTCCAGCGGGAAGCGCCGCAGCAGCGACTGGCAGAAGGCGTGGATGGTCTGGATCTTCAGCCCGTCGGGCGCGTCGAGCACGGTGGCGAAGAGGCGCCTCGCCAGGTCGAGCGTGCCGCGCCGTGGCGGGCCTCCGGTCAGCGCGGCAAGCGAGGCACCGAGCGCGTCGTCGTCGGCGACCGTCCAGCGGGCGAGCTCGCTGGAGATCCTGAGCGCCATCTCGGCGGCGGCGGCGCGGGTGAAGGTGAGGCAGAGAATCCGCTCGGGCGCGGTGCCGCCCAGCAGCAGGCGCAGGACGCGGTCCGTCAGCACCTTGGTCTTGCCGGTGCCGGCAGACGCCGCGACCCAGACCGAGGCGCCCGGGTCCGACGCGTCATGCTGGGCCTCGTTGAAGGCCGGCGCCGGTGCCGGTCCGCGCGCGGCCATCAGGGCTCTCCGCCCGGCACGGACCACTCCTTGTGCCGGGCCAGGTGGGCGTAGTCGTTCCAGGGCGGCGCCAGCACCGGCCGCGGCACCGGGTGGTAAGGGGTTGCGGGATCGTCGAAGCAGGCGACGAGCGTCTGCAGGCCACGCAGCGCGTCCTCGGCGAGCGCTCCCGCATCGCTGCCGATCTCCCTGATCTCGCCGGCGGTCTCGGCCCCGCTCAGCCTCCAGTAGGCGAGCGCTGCGACCTTGGCGGCGGCGACGCCCGCGAACCCGCCCGCGGCGGCGATCGCCGCCTCCAGCGAGAGCTGCGGGCGCCGGCCGTCGGCGACGTGACTCTTCGGCGGCACGCTGCCGGTCTTGTAGTCGATGATCTCCAGCGCGCCCGCCCCGGTCTTATCGATGCGGTCGGCCTTCGCCGTGAGGCGGAAGGGGCCGGCCGGCGCATCCAGGTCGAGCGTACCCTCCACCTCGGTCGCGAGCGGCCGGCATGCGGGCCTGCGCGCCTCCTCCGTCTCCAGGAACCAGCGGACGATGCGCTCGAAGCGCGGCCACCAGAAGGCGAGAACGCCGGGGGGCGTGCCGGCCGCCTCGAAGTGCGCCCGGCCGAGGGCCAGCAGGCGCTCCTCGGCATCCGCAGGCAGCGCCTCCGGATGCGCGCGCACGAACGCCTCCAGGATGCGGTGGATGACGATGCCGCGCTCCGCCGCGCTCGGGTCGGCGTCCACGGGCTCGAGCGGCTTGAGGCGGAGAATGTCGCGCGCATAGACGGAATAGGGGTCGGCGATCCATGTCTCGATGCGCGTGACCGAGAGCCTTCTCGGCCGGGCCCAGACCGGCGGCGCCGGCGCCGGCGCCGGCCGGGGGCCGGGGGGCTTCGCCGGCCGGTCCAGCGCACTCCACCAGCCGAGCAGCGCAGGCTCGCTCGCGCGGAGCGCGGCCGCGCCCCCGGCCGTGCCCGCCAGCAGGGCGTCGAGGCGTTGGAGCCAGCGCGAGGGGATCGTCGGCGTGCCCTCGATGCGCCGCGCCCGCGTGAGCCAGACCTCGGCCGCGCCGCAGCACTGGACGAAGTCGTGGGCGGAGAGGCCGATGCGGAGCTCCGGCGGCGGCAGGCCGAAGTCCGCCCGCATGGGGCGGCTCATCCAGGGATCGCCTGCCGCCGCAGGCGGCCAGACGCCCTCGTTGAGCCCGCCCAGGATCATGCAGTCGGCATGCTGCAGGCGGGCCTCCAGAGGCCCCCAGATCTGCAGGCGAGGATGGCGGCCGTAGGGCGGGCGGACCACCTCGCCCTCCAGCAGCGCATCCAGCAGTGCCGGGTAGAGGGCGGGCGGCGCCAGCGGCGGGAGCGCCGGCGCGGCCTCCATCACGCTTGCGACGAAGCGCGCCGCGCCCTCGCCCGCCTCGCCCGACCAGAGCCGCCGGGCGCCGATCTCGTCCGCGCTCGCGGCGAGCCACTCGGCGAAGGCGACATGGGCGTTCACGAGGTCCTGCAGGGCGGCGGCGGGCCGGGACATGACGTCCGCGAAGGGCTGCGCGCCGTCTGCGAGCCCCTCCAGCCAGCGAGCGATGGCGGGATCGTCCCCTTTCAGCGCTGCGCTCAGCCCGTCGAACCCCGGTGCCGGCCGCGGGCCGCGCAGGACCGCCCGTTCCAGGGTGCGGACGGCGCGGCGGAAGGCTGCCGGCGCGTCACCGGCGGCGGCGAGCGGATGCTTGAGCGCGGCCAGCAGCGGCACCGGCGCGGCGTCTTCCGCGACCAGTCGCGCCGTGAGCCTGAGATAGGCGCCGGGGCGCGTCTCGCCGAGCGGCACGCCGGCGGAATCGTCCACCTCGATGCGCCAGCGCCTGAGCTCCGCCGCGACCCGGCAGGCGAGCGCGCGGTCGGCGGTCACCAGGGCAGCGGTGCGGCCGGGGGTCTCCAGCGTGCGCCGCATGACGATCGCGATGACGCCCGCCTCCTCCTGCGGGCTCGCGCAGTCGACGCGGTGCAGGCCGCGCAGCGCTGCGGGGTCGCGCGGCGGCAGGGCGCGCCAGGCGGCGATGGTCTCCGCCGGCCGCATGGCGTCGGCGATCAGCCGCGCGCGCAGGCGTCCCGCGCCCC
>WTGU01000117.1 GCA_011523425.1 Alphaproteobacteria bacterium | reverse complement strand
AACTTCACGCTGGTCCGCAACGGGACCTGCATGAAGTGTGTGACTTGCGGCGCTACCAGTGGTTGTTCCTGACGACCGTCCATCTCCCGCGGTCATGAACCACTGGCACTGGGGAGTGCGTGCAACGCGCACTCCCCTCTTTTCTCGGGGCGCGCATTTGAGCGCCCTTTGCCGCAGCCGTCAAGCGGTCTGACCAATGCACTCGTACAGGCGCCGCGGCCACCGCAGGCGGGGACCCATGAGCAAGACCATGCGACAAAGCACCGTCGGCGCCGTGGTCGGGGCGCTCGCGCTGGTTCTCGCCGCCTGTCAGCCGCAGGGAACGGCCACGCCGATCGCCAGCGACGAGGCGGGCGTGAGTCTCGCGTCCTGGCTCGCCAAACCCGAGGGGGACGGCCCCTTCCCCGCCGTCGTGCTGATGCACGGCTGCAGCGGGACCGAGAGGAACACGGCGCACCGAACCGTCTGGCGCGGGCTGAACCGGCACGCGGCGCTGCTGAACGAGCACGGCTACGTCTCGCTCATCGTCGACAGCTTCGGCCCCCGCCGCATCACCGACGGCTGCCAGACCGGAGGGAAATACTATTCCGTGCAGGTCGAGGACGCTTACAGCGCCTTCGATCATCTGGCGTCGCTGCCGTTCGTGGACGCGGATCGCGTCGGATTCGTCGGCCTGTCGCTGGGTGGCGGCACGGCCATTCGTGTCGCCGCACGCGGCTACGGCAGAGTCTCGCCGGGGTACAGCGCGGTCGTCGCGTACTATCCCTACTGCGACCACATCTACCGCTTCGATCTTCCGCTCCTGATCCTGATCGGCGCCGAGGACGACTGGACCCCGGCATCGCTTTGCCAGGCTCTCGCCCCGCGCGCGCCGGACCACGTCGAGCTGGTCGTCTATCCCGATGCCCACCATTCCTTCGATCTGCCCATGGGGGGGCCCTACTACGTCGAGGGCATGAACGGCAGAGTCCATACCGTGGCGGGAAACCCCGCCGCGCGGCGGGACTCGCAGGCGCGTATGCTAAGGTTCTTCGACGAGCATCTGGCGCCGCTGCACTGCCGCCCGCCTGCCGGCGCCGCCCCATCATCCCTCACGACAGGACGAGCCCATGACGCCCAGCGCCTTCCGCGCCTTCACCTTCGATTGCTACGGCACCCTCATCGACTGGGAGCAGGGCATGCTGCGGGCACTCCGCGCGCTGCCGGGGCTGGACGCCGACGACGATGCGCTGCTCGCCGCCTTCGCCCGGCACGAGCACGCCATCCAGGAGGAGCACCCGGCGATGCTCTACCCGGAGGTGCTGGGCCGGGTGGCGAAGGCGATCGCGGCCGACTTCGGCCGCGCGGCGTCGGACACGAAGGCGGCCGCCTTCGGTGCCTCGATCGCCGACTGGCCGCCCTTCCCGGATACGGTGGCGGCGCTTGACTACCTCAAGCAGCACGGGCTGCTGGTGGTGCTCTCCAACGTGGACCGCGCGTCGTTCGCCGAGAGCGCCCGGCGCCTGGGCGATCCCTTCCACGCGGTCGTCACCGCCGAGGACGTGGGCAGCTACAAGCCGGCGCCGGCCCACTTCGCACGGGCCAAGGCGTTGCTCGCCAAAGACGGCATCGCGCCCGGCGAGATACTCCACGTGGCCCAGAGCCTCTTCCACGACGTGCAGCCGGGCCGGGCCGCCGGGCTTGCCACCTGCTGGATCGACCGCCGCGCGGGCCGCCCCGGCGGCGCCACGCCCCCGGTCGACGTGGAGCCCGACATCCGTTTCACCGACCTCGCCCAGCTCGCCGCCTGGCACCGCGCGGGCGGCGGCTGAGCAGGAACATAACCGTCAAAGACGGATATGTTCCTGCTCTTTGTCGCTCACGGCAGCCGGCCGTCCCGCTACCCCGCGCGCGGGCCGGCGCGACGGCCGGCGCCTGCGCGGGCGCGCCGCATAAGCGGCGGGCCGCGGGTCGCGGCCTGTCGCGTATCCATCCACGACGGATACGCTTTGTCGGCGCTCTATCGGGTGAGCTTGACATTTCATGATTTGAGAAGATAAACCTTCGGGGACGGATCGAGGCCCCGCCATGACGCAGACCCGCAAGAAGTTCGCTACCCAGGTCGATGGCGCCCTGCTCGCCGACCTGCGTGGGCTGGCCAAGCAGGAGGGCCGCCAGATCCAGGCGCTCGTCGAGGAGGCGATCGCGGCGCTGATCGAGCAGCGGCGGCAGGGCACGGTGCGCCCGCACGTGATGAGCGCCTACCAGAGGAGCCACGCCCGCTACGCTTCGCTCTACGAGAAACTCGCGCGGTGACGCGGGACTATCTGACCCTCGCCGACGTTCTTGCCATCCACGCCGATCAGATCGCGACCTATGGCGGCGCGGCGGGCGTGCGCGATCCCGGCCAGCTCGAGGCGGCCCTGTTCCGGCCGCAAAGCGGCTACTACGCCGACATAGTGGCCGAGGCGGCCGCGCTCTGGGAAAGCCTCTCGCAGAACCATCCCTTCGTGGACGGCAACAAGCGCACGGCCTTCGCCGCGACCTTCACCTTCCTCGCCATCAACGGCATCGACCTGACGGCCAGCGCCGACGAGACGTGGACCTTCCTCTCACGCCTCTACGACCGCCGCGAATTCACGTTTGCCGTGCTCGACGCGTGGCTCCGCGAGCACACCCGGCCCATGACTTAGCCCGCATTGCTCACCAAGGTCATGCCCGGACTTGTTCCGGGCATCCACGTTCTTTGTTGCTGCGGAAAAAACGACCCGTGGATGGCCGGAACAAGCCCGGCCATGACGTGAAGGGGTCTCCAGCCGCCCCGCCTACTCGTGGACGTCGAAGCGGAACGACTTCGAGACGATCTTCCACTCGCCGTCGATCCTGATGAGGGACAGGTAGTCGGTGAAGTAGCGCGGATGGATCGCGCACTCGCAGGTCACGACGGCGGTGTTGTCGTCCGACATGTCGATGGAGACGATGCGGTCGTGGCGCGCCTCTCCCTTGGACGCCGGCGGCACGCGCCCCCGCACGATCTCGAACCACTCCTCGCGCGGCCAGTCGACGAACGCGCCGTCCATGTTCGCGAACAGACGGGAGGACGGGTGAAAGATCGTGGCGAGCTTCTCCGTGTCGCACTCGTAGAGCCCGTCGAAATAGACCTGCACGACGTCGGTGATCTCCTGATAGCTGCTGCTCATGGACGGCTCCTTCCGTTGCCCGTGGCCCGGTGTTCCGGCTGAGCGCCCCGTATAGGCGTTTTCGCCGGCAGGCAACAGCCGTCTCGCCCCGCACAATCTTGAGTCCCGGGCGCGTGGCCGTGCTACCGTTGCAGCCGGTGACCTGACGAGCCCGCCGGGCGACGCGCCGGGGCGGACGGGAGGCGACGCGATGAAGACCGTCATGCGCGAGAAGCAGTGGGCGGAGAAGTACCCCGCGCTCGGCACCGGGCCGGTGCCCACGGAGCCCTACTTCTCCGACGAGCATTACGCGCTGGAGCGCGACCTGATCTTCCGCCGCACCTGGATCAACGTCGGCCGCGTGGACGACGTGCCCGAGCCCGGCGACTTCATCGTGCGCGAGATCGCCATCTGCAAGGTCTCGGTGCTCGTCATGCGGGGCTCGGACGGCGTCGTGCGCTGCTTCCACAACGTCTGCTCGCACCGCGGCAACACGCTGGTGCTGGACGAGCGGGGCTCGTGCCCGGGCAGCGTCTACTGCCACTTCCACAACTGGGTCTACAGCGACACGGGCCAGCTCATCCGTGTGCCGGACGAGGAGAACTTCTTCGACCTCGACAAGGCCGAGCATGGTCTGACGCCGATCAAGTCGGACATCTGGGAGGGCTTCGTCTTCGTGCACCTGGACCCGGAGCCGGCGGAGACGCTGCGGGAGTATCTCGGCGGGGTGGCGGAGCAGCTCGACGGCTGCCCCTTCCACGAGATGCCGCTGATGCAGACCTACCTAGTGGACGAGCGCGCCAACTGGAAGGTCGGGCTCGACGCCCAGAACGAGCTCTACCACCTGCCCTTCCAGCACCGCCGCATCTTGGGCGACAGCTTCATGATGAACGACAGCGGCCACTGCCGCTTCCAGGACGTCAATCTCTACAACTACCACACCGTCTGGTCGTGCGAGTACGACCCCACCCACAAGCCGACGCCGCTGGAGGCCATGCTGTTCGCCGCCGAGGACGGGGTCCCGCTGATCCGCTACCCGCAGATGATCGGCGAATTCGACTTCTTCGTGATCTTCCCGAACTTCGTGATCCTGCTGTTCGAGGTCGGCAACGCGGTGAGCTACGTCAGCTACAACTTCTGGCCGCTCGCGGTGGACCGCACGATCTGGGAGATCCGCATGCACTTCAAGGAGCCCGTGTCCTCGCGCGAGCGCTTCCGGCAGGAATACTTCAAGTGCCTCATCCGCGACACGCTGCAGGAGGACACCGTGGCGCACGAGAACGTGCACGCGGGCCTCGCGTCGGGCGCGAAGCCGCACGTGATCCTGCAGGACGACGAGGCGCCGATCCGCTACTTCCACAAGGTCCTGGAGGACCATGTGGGGTTCTACCGGAACGCCTAGGCCACGTAGGCGGGACGACGGGGAGACGGAGGGAACGCGCAGCATGGCCGAGGCAGCGCTGCCCGAGGCGTTCGCCGACCTCGCCCCCTGGCTCGACTGGGCGCTGGAGCCCGAGCGCGCGCGCACGGCGAAGAAGGTCGCCTCCTCGATGGAGGAGATCAACGCCTTCTACGACGCCGTGATGCCCCGGATGGAAGAGATCATCGCCTATCTCGACGGCGTCCCGGCCGAGGAGAGACCCGCGCCGGCGCACCGCCTCTACCTGCTCACCCTCTCGCTGGTGGAGGTCGCCAACCTGGCGGAGGTCTACAAGCGCCGCGAGGTCATCGAAGCCTGCGACCCGCTGCACTTCAACCCGCAGCGCTGAGGGCACGCACAGGGTGACGGCCGGCGCCGGTTGAGCGGCGCGACCGCCTCAACCGCCACCGCCGACGGTCCTGCCCGTTTTCTCCCGAACCATGCGTTCGAAGGGAAACGCACATTGAAGGGGCAGAGTTTCATAGGCGCGTTGCGCACCCGGTGCGTGCAATACGCGTCGGACTATTCCCTGGTCCTGTCTCATCCCAAGAGGTTCAACGACTACAGAGCCGCGAACATCAGCGGCTCGATTCCCAGAGCGAGTTACTTTCTGGCCGTGTCGCTGGCTCTTGCCATCGTGCTCTCGCCTCTTCTGTTGCCGCCTGAGGCGTTTCAATGGAAATTCGCTGCAGCCTATGTAGTTCTTGACTTGCTGGCGTTTGTTGTGAGCGCGCTGGCGCTGCGCGCTTCGTGGTTTTTCGTCGGTGGAAGAGCGCCACTCAAGAACCTGTACCTGATTTTCGCTTACCACTATGGTGTTCTCGTTGTCTGGTCAACGTTTGTGGTGTGGGTTTTCGATATCGTTGTCAGGATATTCGACCCGGGAATTTACTCCGCGCTATACAACCCTGACGGGACTGCGGGTGCGAATAGCGAAATGGGGAGTCCAGTATATCTGGCTGCGTTGCTGATTATGTACGCAGGGTTCCTCGGCATGTTTGCATGGTTGATTGTCGGCTGGGGCGCTTATCGCAAGCTAAATGGGCTGAGCAGAAGGCGCTCCATTTTCGCATTTCTGATCGCAAACGCGCTCGCTGTCGTGATGGGTATCGTGATCTCGACTCTCGAAACTGCGATCTTGCTGCCCGAGTAATACTACTTGGGCGGAACGGGCGCAGCGCCCTTCTTCGTCTCGCTACTCATCCCCCGTCTCCCGCTTGGGCGGCAGGTCGAGGGCGAGGCTAAGCTCCTTCAGGTGCCGCGCCGGCACCGGCGCCGGCGCCCCCATCATCAGGTCCTGCGCCGTCTGGTTCAGCGGGAACATGATGACCTCGCGGATGTTGGGCTCGTCCGAGAGCAGCATGACGATGCGGTCGATCCCCGGCGCGATGCCGCCGTGGGGCGGCGCGCCGTACTGGAAGGCGTGGTAGAGGGCGCCGAAGCGGCGCTTCACCTCGTCCTCGTCGTAGCCCGCGATCTCGAAGGCCTTGACCATGAGGTCGGGCTGGTGATTGCGGATCGCGCCGCTGGAAAGCTCCACCCCGTTGCAGACGATGTCGTACTGGTAGGCGAGCACGTCGAGCGGGTCCTGGCTCTCCAGCGCCTCCATCCCGCCCTGGGGCATGGAGAAGGGGTTGTGACTGAAGCCGATGGCGCCGGTCTGCTCGTCGCGCTCGAACATCGGGTAGTCGATGATCCAGCAGAAGGCGAAGGTATCCTCGTCGATCAACTCGAGCCGCCTGCCGAGCTCGAGGCGCACGGCACCGGCGTAGCGCGCGGCGGCCTCCGCGCTGTCGCAGCTCAGGAAGACCGCGTCGCCGTCCTCGAGCCCCGCGATGCTGCGGATCTCCGCCTGCACCGCGTCCGGCACGAACTTGGCGATCGGCCCCTTGCCGGCGCCGTCGGCGAAGGTGATGTAGCCGAGGCCGGGGGCGCCCAGGCTCTGGGCGTACTCGATCATCTTGTCGAAGAAGCTGCGCGGCTGCGAGGCGACCCCCTTGACCGGAATGCCGCGCACGACCCCCCCCTTGGCGATGGTGCCCTTGAAGGCCTTGAAGGTGACCGCGTCGTCGCCGAACTGCGCGGTGAGGTCGACGATCTCGATGGGGATGCGCAGGTCCGGCTTGTCCGTGCCGTAGCGCAGCATCGCGTCCTTGTAGGCGAAGCGCGGGAAGGGCGGCGCGGTCACGCTGCGCTCGGTGAACTCGGTGAAGACGCCGTGCATCACGGGCTCAAGGGCCGCGAACACGTCCTCCTGCTCCACGAACGCCATCTCGATGTCGAGCTGGTAGAACTCGCCGGGCGAGCGGTCGGCGCGCGCGTCCTCGTCGCGGAAGCAGGGCGCGATCTGGAAGTAGCGGTCGAAGCCCGACGCCATGACGAGCTGCTTGAACTGCTGCGGCGCCTGCGGCAGCGCGTAGAAGGTGCCGGGGTGGAGCCGGCTCGGCACCAGGAAGTCGCGGGCGCCCTCGGGCGAGCTCGCGGTCAGGATCGGCGTGTGGCACTCCATGAAGCCGAGCTCCACCATGTGCCGGCGGATGCTGGCGACGATCGCGCTGCGGCGCTCCATGTTGCGGTGCATGCGCTCGCGGCGCAGGTCGAGGAAGCGGTAGCGGAGCCGCACCTCCTCGCCGTAGTCGTGCTCGCCGTGCACCGGCAGCGGCAGGGTGTCTGCGGCGTTCTGCACCTCGATCTCGGCGATGCGGACCTCGACCTCGCCGGTGGGGATCCTGGGGTTCACGGTCTCGTCGTCGCGCCTGACCACGGGCCCCGTCACGGTCGCCACGGTCTCCGCCTTGAGCGCCGTCACCGCATCGAACAGCGGCTCGCCGGATTCGGCCACGCACTGGGTGATGCCGTAGTGGTCGCGCAGGTCCACGAAGACGAGATGGCCGTGATCGCGCACCCGGTGGACCCAGCCGGAGAGGCGCACGCGGGAGCCGATGTCGGACGGCCTCAGCGCGCCGCAGGTATGCGTTCGGTATCGATGCATGGCGGGAGGCCCAGTGGCGTTTCGCGTGGAGGCGGGGGCGGCCCGGAGGGCCCGGACCGGGCCGGAAAAGCGCACGGAACCGGCCGCCTTGTCAAGCGCCGCCCCGGCCCGGTGCCGGACCCTGCTCGAGCAATTTCCGAGCTGATGGGTTCACGGCGATCCGAAATCCACCTCCCCCTGTCCCCCTCCCCCAAAGGCGGAGGGGGAACGCAAGCGGCGGCGCCCGTTACTCCCTCTCCGCCCCCGGGGGCGGAGAGGGTCGGGGTGAGGTGGGGGAAGCTCGGGCGGCACCGCACGAGGAGTGGGCACCCGCGCCAACTCGCTGCGATCGTGTCCGAGCGAAAAGTGCCCTAGCGCCTGCGCTGGGGCATGCCCTCGTCGTGGGGGAGGTCCGGGTGCATCAGCGCCCAGGGCTGTGCGCTGACCACGTAGATCTCCCGGCTGGGCTCGTACCAGCTCGGGTCGTCCAGGCTGCCCGCGTAGAGCCCGCGCACGCCGGCGTGCGCGCCGTTGGTCAGGAAGAGCGGCGAGCCGCAGTCCGGGCAAAAGGCGCGGCGCATGGGATATCCGCCGTCCGAGGGCCTCTCGAACCAGGTCGGCTCGCCGCCGAGCAGCGAGAAGTCGTCCTCCTTCACCACCAGGACCGGCATGTAGGGACCGCCGGTCGCCTGCTGGCAGTGGGTGCAGTGGCAGTTGCCCATGTAGCGGGGCGCCGCCGCGCACTCGTAGCGAATGGCGCCGCATGCGCAGCCGCCGCCGAAGGGGAGGTCCATGCCCGTTTCTCCTCGTGCGCCGGCGGCTCCCTACTCCCCGCCCTGCCTGTAGCGTTCGATGGCCTCGGCCAGCTCCTCGGTCTCCTCGCAGGAGGCGCAGATCTCCGTCAGGGCCGCCAGGTGATGCTCGGCCATGGCCAGATCGCCGACCAGGAGATAGGCCTCGCCCACGTACTCGTGGGCGCCCAGATGCCTGGGGTCGAGGTCCAGCGCCCGCGCATAGTGCTCGAACGCCTCGTCGAGCCGGTCGAGATGGCGATAGCTGTAGGCGAGCAGGTTGAAGACGTCGGCGTTCCGCGCATCCGCCTCGGCGGCGCGTTCGAGGAAGGCTGCGGCGCGCTCCCAGTCGCCGGCCTCGATCGCCTGCTTGCCGCGCTCGATGTTGCGCTTGTCGGCCTCGGCCGCCGCGTTGCTCGAGCCGGTGCTGGTGCCGGCGGCCAGGGCGTCGGACGCCTGGAGCCCGGCACAGGTCGCGGCCAGCAGGGCGATGGCAGCGAATATCCTCACGCATGTGGTCATGTCGCACCTCCGGCGTGGGTTCGGGTCCGGGGCGGCCCCGGCCTCAGTGAGGCTGCTGGTAGTTGGGCGGCTCGCGCATCACCCCGACATCGTGAACGTGGCTCTCGCGCAGGCCCGCGGCCGAGACCCGCGCGAAGCGGCAGTTGCGTTGCATCTCGGCCAGCGTCGCGCAGCCGGTATAGCCCATGGCCGCGCGCAGGCCGCCGACGAGCTGGTGAATCACCTGGCCGAGCGGTCCCTTGAAGGGCACTCGCCCCTCGATCCCCTCGGGCACCAGCTTGAGCCGGTCGCTGATCTCGGCCTGGAAGTAGCGGTCGGCCGAGCCGCGCGCCATCGCGCCGAGCGAGCCCATGCCGCGATAGGACTTGTAGGAGCGGCCCTGGTAGAGGAACACCTCGCCGGGGCTCTCCTCGGTGCCGGCGAAGAGCGAGCCGATCATGGCGCAGTCGGCGCCGGCGGCGATCGCCTTGGCGAGATCGCCGGAGAACTTGATGCCGCCGTCGGCGATCACCGTGACGCCCGCCTCGCGCGCCACCTCGACCGCGTCGACGATCGCCGTGAGCTGGGGCACGCCGACTCCGGCGATGACGCGGGTGGTGCAGATGGAGCCGGGGCCGATGCCCACCTTGATCGCATCGGCGCCGGCGTCGATCAGCGCCCGCGCGCCGTCCGCCGTGGCGACGTTGCCGGCCACCACCTGGGCGTGATTGCTGAGGGTCTTGATGTCGGCCACCGCGCGCGCCACCGCCTCGCCGTGGCCGTGGGCCGTGTCGACGACGATCAGGTCGCACTCGGCGTCGAGCAGCGCCTCGGCGCGCTCCAGCCCCTCTGGCCCGACGCCGGTGGCGGCACCCGCCCGGAGCCTCCCCTGCGCGTCCTTGCAGGCGTGCGGAAAGGCCTGCGCGCGCTCGATGTCCTTGACCGTGACGAGGCCGACGCAGCGGTAGGCGTCGTCGACCACCACCAGCTTCTCGATCCTGTGGCGGTGGAGCAGCCGCTTCGCCTCGTCGCGGTCCACGTCCTCGCGCACCGTGATGAGGTTCTCGGCGGTCATGATCTCGCGCACCGGCCGGCTCGGGTTGGTCTCGAAGCGCACGTCGCGGTTGGTGAGGATGCCGACGAGCGTGCCGCTGCCCGCCTCGACCACGGGGATGCCGGAGATCCCGTGCTCCTCCTTGAGGCGCAGCGCCTCGCTCACCGGGCGGTCGGGGGCGATGGTCAGCGGGTTGACCACCATGCCGGCCTCGAACTTCTTGACCCGGCGGACCTCCTGCGCCTGGGCCTCGGGCGTCATGTTCTTGTGGATGATGCCGAGGCCGCCGGCCTGCGCCATGGCGATGGCGAGCCGGCTCTCGGTCACGGTATCCATCGCCGCGGACAGGAGCGGGATGCCGAGGCCGATCTCGCCGGTGACCCTGGTGTCGACGGCGGTCTCGGTCGGCAGCACGGTGGAGGCCGCGGGGATCAGGGTCACGTCGTCGAAGGTGAGCGCCTCTCGGACCTGCATCGCGACCCCTGTCGAGTTGGCGCGCACTATACACAAATCGGAGGGGCGGCCAAGCGCCCGGCCCGGATTTCCCGCCGTGCGCCGGACCCGATCGCGGCTATGATGGCGGCACACGCAAACCGCCACGCCGGGAGAGGGCACCGATGTCGCTGAAGGACGCATTGCAGAAGCAGATGGCCGCCACCGTGGAGCGAATCCCGCAGGAGACGCTTGCCGTGATGAAGGGTGCGACGGACGAACTCGTCGCCTCCGGCATCGCCGAGCAAAGCGCGAGCGAGGGGAGCGCGGCGCCGGCCTTCTCGCTGCCCGATGCGCACGGCGAGCCGGTCGCCTCGGACTCGCTCTGGGATGAGGGGCCCGTGGTGCTCTCCTTCTACCGCGGCGGCTGGTGCCCCTACTGCAACATCGAGCTGCGCGCGCTGCAGCAGCGGCTACCGGAGATCGAGGCGCTCGGCGCGCGGCTGGTCGCGATCACGCCGGAGACGCCGGACAACGCGCTCAGCACGCAGGAGAAGAACGAGATCGCCTTCGACGTGCTCAGCGACAGCGGCAACCGGGTCGCGAGCGCGTTCGGCCTCTCCTTCCGCCTGCCGGACGAAGTCAACGACATCTACAAGAACCAGTTCGGGATCGACCTGGAAGCGTCGAACGGAGACGCGAGCCAGACCCTGGCGATGCCCGCGACCTTCGTGATCGGCAAGGGCGGCAAGGTGCTCAAGGCCTTCGTCGACGCGGACTACACCAGGCGGGCGGAGCCGGACGAGGTCATCGCCGCGCTGAAGGACGCGAGCGGCTAGCCGCCAAGGAGGCTCAGGGGAGTCGCCTCAGAGCGGCGCGAGGCTCGCCGTCAGGCCCTCGTCCGCGACGAGAACGGCGCCGTAGAACGCGGCCGATTCCGCGGTGCAGAGGAAGAGCGCCGCGCTCACGATATCCTCGGGCTCGGCGAAGGCGCGGCCGCTCGGATTCTGCCGCTCGAAGCGCCGGATCATCTCCTCGTTCCCCGGCTCGCGCATCCAGGCGTTCATCGGCGTGCGCACGTTGCCCGGCGCGATGGCGTTCACGTGGATGCCGTGGCCGGCGAGCTCGGTGCCGAGGGAGCGGGTGAGCAGGATGACGCCCCCCTTGCTCGCCGCGTAGGCCGCCGATTCCGAGAGCCCCATGACGCCCGCCACCGAGGCGAAGGTGACGACGTGGCCGCCGCCTTCCTCGATCATCCCCGGCAGCACGGCGCGGACGACGTGGAAGGTACCCTTGAGGTTGATGTCGATCATGCGGTCGAACCGGGCAACGGCGTCCGTCTCCATCACGGGCGTCGGGTGCCAGATCGCGGCGGCGTTGACCGCGATGTCCACGGGCCCGAGGTCCCGCGCCGCCCGGGCGACGGCGTCATCGACCGCCGCTGCGTCGCTCACGTCCGCGCTCAGCGCAAGGGCGCGGCCGCCTGCGGCGCGGATCTCGTCCGCCACCGCGTCCAATGCCGCCGCGTCCGCCTTGTCGAGAAGGGCGATGCGCGCGCCTTCGGCTGCGAAGCGGACCGAGATGGCGCGGCCGATGCCGGAGCCCGCGCCGGTCACCAGCGCCGCGCGCCCTTCGAGCCTCATCGCCATCTCCCCCGCTGCCAGCCCATCCCGCCGGGCGCATGGACGGTCATCTGCGCTCCTCCTATAGTGGAGGCCCCGGCGCTCAACAACAGATGCAGACTCAAGACGACGTCCGGGCAAGACGGGAGGGAATGAACGATGCTGGGCAGACTGACGGCATTTCTGGCGTTGACGGCGCTTGTAGCGGCGCCGATAGCGCATCAGGAGCAGGCGAAGGCCGACGACCACGAGGTGGTGATCGGCTTCGCGATCGCGCTGAGCGGCTGGATGAACCAGTACGACGGCCCGCCCTATCAGGGCTCGCTCATGGCGATCGACGAGTTCAACGCGGCGGGAGGCATCCTCGGCAAGCAGATCCGCGCCGTGGTCTCGGATACCAAGACCGACACGGTGCAGGGCGCCAAGGCGGGCGCCGACGTGGTGGCGCAGGGGGCGCAGTTCATGGTGGTCTCCTGCGACTACGACATGGGCGCGCCGGCCGCCACGGTGGCCAACAGCAACAACATGATCTCGATCTCGTCGTGCGCGTCCGACGCCAAGATGGGGGTGCAGGGCATCGGCCCTTACGCCTTCACGCTCAACACCTACGGCCAGGGCGAGGGCGCGGGCATGGCGAAGTACGCCTACGTGGACCGGGGCTGGCGCAACGCCTACCTGCTGCTCGACGCCTCGATCGAGTACGACAAGAGCATCTGCCACGGCTTCCTCGAGCAGTGGAAGGACTATGGCGGGACGGTGATCGGCGTCGACAGCTACATGCAGGAGGACGCCTCCATCGCCTCGCAGATCACCCGCTACAAGGAGCTGGCGGCTGAGCGCGGCGAGCCCGAAATCCTCTATCTCTGCTCCTATGGCGGCGGCGCGGTGAGCGCGATCCGTCAGATCAGGGCGGCCGGGATCGACGTGCCGATCGGCGGCGGCGATTCCATGGACGGCGACTACTGGGCGGAAGCCGTGCCGGGGCTGAGCGACCACTACGCGTCGTCCTTCGGCTCGATCTGGGGCGACGACCCCCGGGCGGAAGTCAACGCGTTCTTCGACCGCTACCGGGAGAAGTACGGCGAGCCCGAGACCTCGTTCCCGCTCAACGGCTACAGCGTGATCCAGGCGATCAAGGTGGCGGCCGAGCGGGCGGGCTCGCTCGATTCGGACGCCGTTCTGGCGGAGATGAACAAGTTCGAGAAGGAGCCGCTGCTCTGGGGTCCGACCACCTACACGGCGGACACCCACATCGACCTGACCCACGTGCTGACCATCATCCAGATCCAGGACGGCAAGGGCAGCTATGCGGGCCAGGGCGGTGCGGAGAACCCGCCGGCGCTGCAGCTCATCTTCCCGGACTTCACCGAGGACCTTTACGAGAACTGACGCGCGTTACACCGGGGCCGGTCCGCCGCAAGGCGGGCCGGCGCCGGCCTTCGCCCCCGTAGCGACTTCCTTTCAGGGAGCGTCGTGACCGGACTGGTCCAGAACGCCATCGACGCGCTCGCGCTGGGCAGCCTGTACGCGCTGACGGCGCTGGGCATCGGGCTGATCTTCGGCGTCATGCGGCTGATCAACTTCGCCCATGGCGACCTCATCATGATCGGCGGCTACGCGCTGATCGTCCCCTCCAGCGCGGCGGCGGCGGTGGCCTTCATCGGCGCCTGGCCGGCGCCGCTGCTGGTCGGCGCCATCGTCCTGATCGTCATGCTGTTCGCGCTGGCCTGCGAGCGGCTGGCCTTCCGCCCGCTCAGGCGCGCCGACCCCTCGGTGCTCCTGATCACCTCGTTCGCGCTCAGCTTCTTCCTCGAGCATCTGGTGGTGATGATCTACGGCGGCCGGGTGAAGGCGGTGAGCATCTGGCCCGAGCTGCTGGAGGCGCTGCCGATCAGCGGCATCCGCATCCCCTATCTGCAGATCGTCACCATCGGGGTGACGATCGGGCTGCTGGTGCTGCTGGTGCTCTTCCTCAAGCGCACCGCCATGGGCATCCAGATGCGGGCGGCGTCGGAGGACTTTTCCACGGCGCGGCTCTTGGGCGTGCGCGCCAACCGGGTCATCGCGGTGGCCTTCGCCATCAGCGGGCTGCTGGCCGCCGTGGTCTCGCTGCTCTACGTCTCGCAGGTGGGCGCGCTCACCTACAGCA
>WTGU01000146.1 GCA_011523425.1 Alphaproteobacteria bacterium | reverse complement strand
ACCACACGGCCGAAGCGCGCAAGCCAGCCCTTCGCAGCCGACGCGCTCGCCGCAGACACAGGATCGCCGTAAATCCCCGCGCCGACGATGAACGAACTGGTTATCGGCCCGAACCCAGGGACATCGGTCGTGAACGTGACCTGGCGGGCATAGGTCACCTTGGGGACGTCCGCGCTGTCGCTGTGGTCAGCGGGATTGTCGAAATGATACCGGACGAAGCCGCCGCCTTCGTGCTGCGCCACCTCGATGATCTGCGGCAGAATGAGCTCCCCGGTGACCTCGTCCCTCAGGGTATCCGTCGGCCTCTGGAACTCGAATCTGTCGGGAAACGCCGCGTGAAGGTGGGTGTAGCCGTTCGGATCCATCACGAACAGATAGACGGGGCCATGCTTCCAGGGCGGCTTCCTCAAGACGTTTCGTGCGATACCGAGCGCTTCGGTGGGTCGGGACTGGCTGAGCCCGGCAAGGTAGTCCACCGCCCCGTTCACGAATGCCTTGAGCGTTCTGCGGTCCACCACCTGCTGGGCCGTCACGACGGGATCGCCCGTGGGCAGCGTTTCCTCCGAGAGGATGGAGTTGTTCACGTCTAGGCCGGCAAGGAGGATATAGGGAATGGTGGTGCCATAGCCGACGGCGTAGCCGCCCACGCCGGGCACGTAGCCCCCGTTCGGATTCGGGAACATCCCCGTCGCGAGCACGGTGGCGAACTCGCCGGGCAACCCGGCCGGGTTCCGGACATCGAATCCCAGCGCCGCGAGAATCGCCCCATAGACCTGGTCGCTGAGCTTCCTGCCCCCCGTCGCCATGTCGTTCGTGTTGTAGAAAACCCTGCCGTCGAGGGAGACGGCGGAGAGATAGATCGGGCCGGACTTCCAGGGCCCTTCGTTCCTGGTGATGCACCCGGCGTATCCCAGCTCGTCCGGTGTGACGATGCTGTTCAGATAGTCTCTCGCCGCCAGCGCGAAATCGCTCAGGCTGCCGGTGCCCGCCACCACCTCGCTGGCCGTCGGGCTGGGAGCCGCCAGCGGATTGTCCGCAACGCCGGCCGGGCGAGGGCACTCCTGCGCCGACTGCGCGAAAGCGGGTTGCGCGGCGGAAAAGACGCTGGCCAGCCCCACGATGCATCCGAAAAACGCCACCAGCGCCAGTTTCGTGACCTTCATCTTCCGCACCCCACCGATAGTCGTGTGCCTCACCCCGAACGCTTCCCCGCCCGAACGGCCTCGCTCCCGAACCGCTCGACGGCTTCGAGGGTCTCGCGCACGTCGTCCCAGGTCGTGGTGTGGTTGATGATGCACATCCTGAGCACGAACGTTCCGCGCAGCAGCGTCGACGACATGAACGCGGGGTCGTCCCAGAACATGCGGGCGAGCACGGTCCTGTTCACCTTGTCCAGCACCTCCTCGTCGAGGTCCTCGCCCGCCGGATTGACCCGGAAGCACACGACCCCGAGCGTAACCGCGCACATCGCCTCCAGGACGGGACTCTCGCGGACATAGTCCTCCGCCCGCGCGGACAGCTCCATGCCGTTCGATACCGCGCGCCGGAACGCCGCCATCCCGAAGGTCTGGATCGACATCCAGACCTTCAGGGCACGGACCGAACGGCTCAGTTGCAGGCCGAGGTTCGAGAAGTTGGGGTGGTTCGCTCCCCATACCGTGTCCTGAAGGATATCGGGCCGGACCGCGAAGGCGTCCTTGAGCGTCTCTTCGTCCTTCACCAGCAGGCAGCCCGCCTCGTAGGGCTGGAAGAACCACTTGTGCGCATCCAACCCGATCGAATCGGCGCGCTCGATCCCGCGCAGAAGCCGCTTGCCCTGCTCCGTCACCACCGCGAAGCCGCCGTAGGCGGCATCGACATGCAGCCAGAGCCCCTCCGCCGCGCAGAAGTCGGCCAACTCCTCGAGCCGGTCGATCGCTCCCGTGCCCGTCGTGCCGGCATTGGCGGCGACCGCGATGGGGCCGAGGCCGGCGTCGCGGTCGTCGGCCACGGCCCGGGCGAGCGCATCCATGTCCATGCGGAAGCTCGTGTCGCTCGGGACCATGCGGATACGATCGCGCCGGACGCCCACGATCATCGCCGCGCGGGAGAGCGCGCTGTGGCTCTGGTCGCTCATGTAGACGGTGGCGCGCTCGGGATGGCCCGCGGCCTCGCGAGCTGCGACGAAGGCATCCACGCTCGCCGCCGAGCCGCCGCTGGTAAAGAGCCCGCCCGCGCCCTCCGGATAGCCGAGCCAGCGCCTCATCCAGTCGATCACGACCAGCTCCAGCTGGCTCGGGCCGCTCGCGACCAGCCAGGTGCACTGGTTGACGTGGTAGCCGGCCGCCATGAGGTCGGCCACCACGCCGGGCCAGGTCGGCGATGACGGGATGAAGCCGAAGGAGCGGGGGTGATCGTTGCGAAGCGTGAACGGCAGAACCTCGCGTGCAGCCCTCTCGATCACCTCCGCAGCCGGCCGCCCGTCCTCGGGCGGGTCTTCGAACAACTGGTCCTTGAGCACCTGCCGGAACTCGCCCTCCCAGGCGTTCTCTCCGGGCAGGTTCTCGAACCGCCCCACCACGAGCTCGAGCGCCTTCTGCCCGAGGTCGAGCATCTGCTCGCGCGACATGCAGAGGTCGCCGGCGACCTGGGCGTCGGGAGCCGCCTCGGGCCCGCAGTCTTCAGGCATGGAGCCTTTTCCCCTTGCCGATCGCCGGTCGAACCACGATCTCCGCTCCCTTCATCCGCCAGCTCCGGCTCACCCGTCGCGGGAGGGCAGCCCCGAGCGGGAAGACCGGCCCGCCGCCGAAGCCGGGCGATTCACGCTTGTCGCGAGCGGACCGGGGACGTTGCGCCCGGTCTCCGCCCGACAATGCACCGGCATGGCAAGCACACCCGCCAGCCGAAAAAAGCACTCCTCGATTGGCATAACAAATAAAGAGGCGCCATGGAAGCGGGCTGGCGGAGGCGCCGCTCTCGTGCCGAAGCACGGACGGCGGTCTTCGAATACATCGGAGTACGGTGCGGCGTGCGACGGCAACAGCGGAGGTCGCGCCCGACCGTGTCGGCTCAGCGGGCCGAGCCCGCAAGGCCGCGTCCGCCGCTCGCCAGCCACGCCTCGAATCTCTCCGTCAGCGCGAGGTGGTGCGTCGCCCACCAGGCGGCGTCCGTCTGCAAGGCACGGGCGAGGTTCTCCGGCGCGGTGGGCAGGTGCGGTTTGATCTCGTCCGCGACCCGCGCCATGGAGGACGTTCTCGCCGGGCCGTAGGAGATGTATTTCGTCTGCTCTGCAAGCGGCACCGTGCCGGTCGCGAAGCGTATGAAGTCCATGGCCTTGTGCAGATTGTCGCTGCCCTTGGGGATGCCCCAGGAGTCGATGTCCCAGATCTGGCCATCCCACAGGATGGCGTAGGGCTTGCCGTCTTCCACGATCGGGCGATACATGCGCCCGTTCCACGCCGAGGTCATGACGACCTCGTCGGCATCGAGCAGGCGTACCGGGTCCGCGCCGGCTTCCCACCACTCGATGTGGTTCTTGATCCCGTCCATCACCGAGAACGCCCGGTCGAGCCCGTCGTCGCTCTCGAGCGTCGCGTAAACGTCGGCCGGCGCCACGCCGTCGGCGATCAGGGCCCATTCGAGAATCACGCGTGGATCGCGCCTCAGGCCGCGCTTGCCGGGGAATTCGTCGACGTCGAAGAAGTCGGCTAGGCTTGAGGGCGCGCTCTCGCCGACCGCTTCGCCGTCATAGGCCACCACGGTCGACCACACGGTCTGGCCGACGCCGCAGGGCGTGAACGCACCGGGGATGAAATCGTCCGCCACCGGCGTACCGTCGTCGCCGGGCGGCAGGGTGCCGTGGTCGATCTCCTCGAGCAGCCCTTCACGGCAGCCCCGGATCAGGTCCGAGAGCTCGAAGTCCACCACATCCCAGACCACGTTCTCGGTCTCGACCTGCTCGCGTATCTCCTCGAGCCCACCGTTGTAGGTTTCCATCCACACCCACTCGCCGCTGAGGAGGCGGTAGGGCTTCACGTAGGCCAGCATCTGGCTTCGGGTGTAGGCCCCGCCCCAGGAGACGACGGTCAGCTCCTTCGTCGGCGCCGCGACCCGCTCGTCTGCCGGCTCGCCCTCGGCGAACACAGGGGCCGACGCCAACAGGGCGAGTGACAGGACAAGGGCTCCGATCCCCCGACAAGATGCCATCTCCGCTCCCCTCTTCGTTCCGGCCCCGAGCGCTTTCACGGCGTCCAGCCTCAGCGTGGAATATCGCCTTTCAGACTGGTGCCGTCCGGCGCCTTGCCGTCGCTCGGCATGGGCACGGCGCTCGGGTCCTCATGCAGGGACTTGATGATGCCGAAGGTCATCATGAGCATGATGACGCTGACCGGCAGCGCGGCGGCGATGGAGGCGGTCTGAAGCGCCTTCAGCCCGCCGGCGAGCAGCAGCACCGCCGCGACGAAGCCCTCTCCCAGCCCCCAGAAGACGCGGAACTTCCGCGGCGGGTTGTCGCTGCCCATGCTGAGCATGGTGGTGATGACGAGCGTGCCTGAATCCGAGGACGTGATGAACCACGTCGCCAGCAGGAAGGTCGCCAGCGCGGCCATGATCCAGTTCAGCCACGAAATGCCCGTCACCAGATCGATGGTGCCGTAGAGCGAGGCGGGCAGGTTCCAGTCCCGCACTAGCTGGGCGATTCCGGCGGTGCCCACGCCACCGGCCGCCTCCAGCTCGGCGTACATGGCGTTGCCGCCGAAGATGCAGAGCCACAGGAAGGCGATGGTGGTGGGCACGAACATTACGCCGACCATGAACTCGCGGATCGTGCGCCCGCGGCTGATCCTGGCGATGAACATGCCGACGAAGGGAGCCCAGGAGATCCACCAGCCCCAGTAGAAGATCGTCCATCCGCCCTGCCAGGCCGCCGCGCCTTCGGTATTGAAGATCTGGAAGCCCATGGGGATGAAATGCCAGAGGTAGTCGCCCACGGAGGTGACGAAGAGCCCGAGCAGCCACTTCGTCGGGCCGCCGAACAGGAAGAAGGCGACCAGCACGATGCTGAGCCAGATGTTCCATTCCGAGATGATGCGGATGCCCTTGCCGACCCCAGACACCGCCGAGAGCGTCGCGACGATCGAGATGATCACGATCAGGATGACCTGCGTGATCACGCCGGGGTCGATCCCGAACAGATGGTTGAGGCCGGTCGCCATCTGGCTCACGCCGAGGCCCAGCGAGGTCGCGACGCCGAACACCGTCCCGAACACGGCCAGCAGGTCGACCGCATGGCCGGCGGGGCCGTAGATCCTGTCGCCGATGATCGGGTAGAGCGCCGAGCGCAGCGTGAGCGGCAGCTTCTTGCGGAACCCGAAATAGGCGAGGCAGAGGCCCACCATCACGTAGACGGCCCAGCCGTGGAAGCCCCAGTGGAAGTAGGTGACCCGCATGGCGAGAACCGCGCGGGCCTCGTTCATCTCGTGGACGCCGGCGAGATCCGCGAACGGATTGTTGGGGTAGCCCCAAGGCATCGTGTTGTCGAAGTAGAACATCGGCTCGGCGATGCTGAAGAACAGCAGCCCGATGCCGACGCCAGCCGAGAACAGCATCGCGAACCAGGAGAAGGTGCTGAACTCGGGCTTGCTGTCGTCGTCGCCCAGCTTGATGCGCCCGAAGCGGCTGAACATCAGGTAGAAGCAGGCGAAGAGCATCACGACGAGCGCGCTCATGTAGTACCAGTTGAGCGCGTGCTCGATCCATCCGCGGATCGCCGAATAGACGCCGTCGGCGATGTCCACGAAGAGGGCCGTGAACAGGACGAACGCCGCAATCATACCCTTGGAGGCGATGCCCATGCCGGGGTGCAACCCCTTCCAGAGCCCGCGGTTCGCGACGTTCTTCGGCAAGTTTTCCTGCACCGCTCTCACCCCTCTCGGTCGGCTTCCGCAAGCAGCCGAATCCTGCGCGGTTCCGGGTCGGCCGGGGCAGCGAAGAGCGCGTCTCTCCGCCCTCCCGTGCCTGGCATCGAGCCCACGCGCGTGGGCTGGCCGATGAGCGACGTCGTATGCCCTCGGCGCAGCCGAAAGCGCAGTCAACGGTAACAAGATCGCGGCACTGGTGAAACCGCCATCGCCAAAGTGTGGCAAGAATGGCCGCCGGCGGAGCCACTGTGACCGGGGTATGGCGATGACGACTTTCATTCGCGCGCTGCTGGAACGATACGCGACCTGGCGCGTGGCGGCTGCCACGCTGGCCGGCGTTATCGCCTGCGTGGCGGGTCTGGTCTGGCGGCAGCAGCGGCTGGGCGGCCTCGAACTCCTGGACAGCCGGGGCTGGTACACACCCGGCGAGGCCGCGTCTCTGTTCGAGGAGCTCGACCGGCTCGACGGGGGCGGCAGGCTCGTCTACGCGGCGACCGGGCTCACCATCGACATGGTCTTTCCCGTCGCCTACGGCCTGCTTCTGGCGATCCTGCTGTTCCGCCTGTTTCGGGGCGGCCTGCCGCTCTATCTGTTGCCGCTGGCGATGGCCGCGGCCGACATGCTGGAGAACATGACCGTCGCGGGCCTGGCGCTGAGCCATGCCGGGGCGCCCACGCCGGCGGCATGGCTGGCGGCGGTGTTCACCCTGGTCAAGACGGTCCTGATAGCCGCCACGGCGGCGGCGCTGGGCGTCGGCACGGTCCGCTGGCTGTGGCGTCGCACCCGGCGGTGACGGCCCACGGCCACCGGCGACGGAGCCTGCGCGCGCGGTCGGGCGATGGCGACGAATACGCTCTAGAAGCGCCGGAGCACGCCTGCCAGGAGACTGAGTTCCGGTTCCTCGCCGGCGCTGTGCCCGGGGTGGAACGACGCAGTGGACCGGAGCCGGAGCTCGGTGCCGCCGCGCAGTTCCTGGCGCCAGTCGGCCGACACGTCCACCTGGCGGCCGGAGGGCGAGAGAGGCACCTCAACGACCTCCCGCGTGACCCCGCCATCGCGTGTGCGCCCCGTGGGCAGGTCGAGACGGGCGTGGCCGCCCTCGACGCGAAGCGGTTGCGAGACCGAGAAGCGCAGGCGCCTCTCGCCCGCCTCGAACACCCGCTCTGCCGAGACGCCGAACGCGCTGGTCGCGAGCGGCGAGACTCCGGCGATGAGCCCCGGCGCAGCATCCACGCTGGCGATGCCTGTCTCGGCGTCCGCCGAGACCGTCCACGCTCCCACCCGGGTGGCCCCGCCGAAACCGGCGTAGACGAGCGAGGAGGAGAGGCCGCCGAAGGCACCGCGCGAGTGCAGCCGCAATGCGCTCCCGGGCTCATCGACAACCCCTAGCCGCAGGCCGACAGGGCCGGATTGCCAGCCGGCGACGGCGCCGGTGTAAGGCAGCGCGTCCCTGCGCCCGTCGGGCGTGTGAGCGGTGGTGAAGAACGAGACCTGCAGCGGATCCCGGCCGATGCTGAGCGACGTCCGCCCGATGTCGGTCCCCGTCAGCGACGCGTGGCCGCCGGTCCACTCCTGTGTGCCGCTGGCGCTGTTCAAGCCGAGCCTGAGACCCGTGAACCCGAGCGGTCTCTCCAGCAGGGCGGCAGCGCCGCCCGGTGCATGGGCAGCGCGCCAGGCGTCTTGCTCGATCGTCTCCATGTCGGGCGCGAGAAATGCGTCCAGCCGCCAGCCGAGGCGCGCGTGGCTGGCGGGCTGCACCAGCGAGCCAAGGCCCATCCAGAAGGGTGCGTCCAGGGTGTCGAAGAGTGCGACCTCCCGATCCACCAGACCGAGCGCGAGCGCGTCTCCGACCGCCGCGCTCGACCCGAAGCCGCTTCCCGCAAAGGACATGCCGTGCGGCACGAGCCTGCTTCCCAGCACCGCTCTCACCTCGCCCACGGGCATCGTCGCCGCGTCGAGGTCCATGATCCCCTGACCGTGGGTGGACGAGAGCTCGCACGACGACAAGTCCCCGTCCGTGTCCAGATGCGCCGGGCACTCACCCAGATCCAATACCGCGTCCGGTGCCGCAGGGCCTTCCTTGTCGGCGGTCTGGTAGAGGCGCTCGAGCAGCGCTTCATTCCACAACTGATCCCGGAACCGGTGCTTCATCACCGCCAGACCGCCGGCCACCAGCGGCGCCGCGAACGAGGTGCCGGGAAGACGTTCCTGACCCCGGCTGGGACTGGCCAAAGCGGTCGCGTAGGGATCGGCGGGGTCCTCGGGGCCGAAGTACGCCACCGGAACGTCGACGCCGGGCGCGGCGATGCACCACGGCGCGGCAATGCCGCAGCGGTTCGAGAACGACGCCAGCGCACGGTCGGGGCGCGTCGCGACCACCGAGACCACGTGGCTCCGCAGGTCCTCGGCGTGCACCTGCAACGCCGCATCCACCCCCGGCGAGTCCGCGAAGAACAGGCCGGTGGGGGACCCGTAGAACGCCGAGATGTCGGGGTCCGCGACACATCGCGAAGGATCGCCGAACTCCGCGACCAGCGCCGCATCGCACGGACCGTTCTCGTTGCCTGCCGCGAAGACGATCAGGGACGGCTCCTCCTTGCCGCCTTGCGCCATCAGGTCGATCAGGCGGCCGTAGCGGCCCCGCACGGCCGCCTCGTCCGGGTAGTCCGAGATCAGGTCGTAGCTGGTCCCGAAGCTGATGTTCAGGATGTCCAGGCCCGTCTCCGGCGCCAGCGCCCGGCCGAACCACCCCAGCTCCTCGTCTTGCGTGGGCCCCTCCGGCCCCCGGTCGGCGATCGCGAACACCGTCAGCTCCACACCCGGCGCCACGCCCCTCACGCCGATGTCCTCGAACTCGCGAGGCCGGGTGCCCTCCTGCGCCGCAATCACGCTCGCCACCGCCGTGCCGTGGCTGATGACGAACCCGCTCTCCGTCGCGTCGTCGCGGTCGAGGCTCACCTCCGTGACCCGGTCCGGGTCGAACGCCCAGTGCCCGAGATCGATCCCGCTGTCGATGATCCCGACCCGCACGCCATCCCCCGGCAGCACGTCCGCGCCGTGTCGGTCCCGCACCCGGTCGTGGGCGCCCTGCACCCGCACCGCCTCGTGCGTCCAGTTGAACGCTGACGTCGCTTCTGTCTGCGGCGCCGGCCCGGACTGATCGCCGTCATCGCAGGCGCTCAGGCCGAGCGCAGCGAAAAGCGCCAGCAGGGCCATCACGGACAATGAATAAGAGTGCTTTGCACGGGTCGTCATGGTGAACCTCCAGAATCCCACCTAACTCAATTGGCTACGGTGCCGATCGGCGTCAAACCCTCCAGCCGAACGGCACCCATGATCAATTCTCCTGCGCGTGCGTGTGTCCACGGGCGCTCACCGCGAGGAGATCGCTCTCGGTATCCAGGACTTGCGACAGAAGGACATCGCCGAGATCGACGTTGCTAACCGTCGTTCCTGCCGCTTCCGCACGAACGCCTCGGCGCGCCGCATGACGCGACGAATCCGGGCAAAGGATAGCACCGTGCTCATCGTGGCCTACACTCCATACGGTCGTGACGTACGTGCCCGACGTCTGGCGCACGCCGACGTAGGGCACGGCCAGAGCCGACTGGCTGACGACAGTGAGGTCAGGGCAGCGTGCGTCGAGAGCGATGACGTCATCGATGTCGCCCGGCGCGTGTCGCCACTCGAATTTCACACTGCCGTCCGGCACGCGCCCATCGAGCGTTTTCTCGGCGTGTGCCGTCGCTTCACGGCCGGATTCCTCCAGCTCGTCGAAGAACACCGGCGGCACATACCGGACGTCTACGTATGCAAGAGAGACGTAGACCCCGGCCGGCAACCAGATCACGGCGAACAGGACCATCACGAGGCGGCGCGCCGGCACCCGTAGACCATTCTCGCCGGTCCACCCCCGGAAGATTCCTCGGCGGGCAGCGAACGCGTGCAAGCGAGACCGTGCCGCCCATGCGCGACTCCTCCCGTCCGGTTGGCCTTCGCTGTGGACCTCGTCTCTGTAGCTCATCGATATCCCCGTCTCGTCGACCAGCTCGATCCGGACAGGTGAATGTGCCGGAGACGGGAATTGCCACGTCGCCTCTTCGGGACAATTGATCTGGATTAGTCCGTTCGTCTGTAGGCGCCACCGGACGCTCGCCGCCGGGGACCGGTCCGTGTCCGGCGCCCCAGCCAGAGCGCTGCAATCCACACCGGCACGCTCGCCACTGCCGCGCAAACCGCGACTTCAGCCGCCTCGTGCCACCCGGCCGCGAGCGAGAGCGGCAGCAGGGGAGCCCCAAGCAGGGTGCCGGCCGCCCACGCGGCGCCGGAATACCGGTTCAGCGCCAGCCCATGGCAGGCCGCGGCGAGCGGCAGCCCCCCTGCTGCCAACACGGCAAGAGAAATCCACGTATCGGCAGTCCCTGGCCAGCGCAGGTCGCCGGTCGCCGCGGAGAGGACGCAGAACCCGGCCGGCAACCAGATCAGGGCGAGCAGAACCGTCGCAAACCGGCGCGCCAGCGCCCACATCTCATACTCGCCGGTCCGACCCAAGAGGTTCCTCGGTGGGTAGCGAAGGCGTGTAAGCGAGATGGTTTCGCTCATGCGAGCCTCCTTTCATCCGGGTGACCGGCGCTGTCCGGCAAGACCTCGTCGAAATCCGGACAGGCGGATCAGACGGAAACGGGAAGTGACACGCCGCCTCTTAGGGAGAATTGATCTGGATTAGTCTTTTCGTCTGCTCGCGTGCTTTGACTCAGCGTAGCGCGCGAACGCCCACCGTACGCATCGCTCGGATGCGGTCGAACGGGTGGACCTGGTTCTCCTCCCCGACACGGAGGACGACCGGACGGTCGGGCGGGTTGACGGTGCGCCCGGCGATGTCACGCACGTTGTCGACGAAATAGGATCGTTGAAGCGCTTGCGGCGACTCAGCCGCCGACGCGGTGTGAGGTTGGCCGGCTCGCCGGTTGGTGATCGTCCCAGCCGGCGGTCTCAGCCAGGCGCTCGCGATCGAGAATTCTCAATACCCCATGTTTCAGTACCAGAAGACCCTCCTCACGAAGCTCGCGCAGCATGCGATTGACATGAATGCTGGTGAGTCCGAGGGCGTCGCCGATGTGCTCCTGCGTCATCGGCAATGAAATCTCGTCTTCCCGCTGTGAGGCCGACCACGGCCGACCCTGCCGATAGAGTTCGAGAAGCAGCGCAGCAACGCGCTTTTTGGCGGTCATGCGACCGAGCAGCGTCAGACGATGCAGCGACCGGCAATGGGACCGGCTGGCGGCAGCGGCCAGCCACAGCGCAAGCGCCGAATTCGACCGCGCGGCGCGGAGGAAGCCTGCCATCGAAAAACTGCACACCCGGACGGTGGTCAACGCCTGGACGAAATAGGCCGGCGGTGCATCTCCGTCCGGTTGAAGTCCGACAATCGAACCTGCCGGCAGGAAATCGAGTATCTGCCGGCTGCCGTCTTCGAGCAGCTCGTACTGAACGGCCCACCCGTCGATGATGACGTGGAAGTCGCCGCAGGGCTCGCTTTGTTCGACGATGTCGTCGCCGGCGGCAACGATGCTCTCCGAAACCCAAAACGAAGGAGCCGTGGGACCATTGGCTTCCGATTGCGTCGCGCATGGCGACAGCGACCTTACACGGCAACCCTCACACCAAGGCGCCCGTGGTCCGTCGCAGCAGTGGTCCCTGCGAGCAAGGCACGCCCCCGGACTGCGCGCGTGGCCTGGACCCGATCGATCTTGAGAGGGTGCAACCGTCATCCACCCCTCCCGATCCTCGCAGAGCCGTTGTCATAGTCTTAGGTGCCGGGCGAACGAGATGCACCTCAGGACTTGTGCTTACGTACAACTGCCTAACGCCGCACACGTCCAATCGGCGGGTATGCCACCGTGGGTCGTCCGCCGGCTCCGGGGGGGGGACCTCTTCGAACAGGACGATCGACGCCTCACCGCCGAAACCATGGCCGGCGGTCTGGACGGAGCCACTCCTGCCCGCGTGGATCGGGCTCGCGGACCGCAAGCCCCCATGCGGGCGCGCGTCAACGGCACCCGGTGCGGGAAGGGAGACTACCGGAAACTCTACGTCGCGCCGCGTGCCGAAGGGGACGTGTCGCCAAGCGGGTCGACGCCGGCAACGAGCGCCATCCTCACCAGGTGGGACAGGCTGTCGGCCCCCATCTTCTTCATGACGTTCCGGCGATATACCTCGACGGTGCGGCCGCTGATTCCCAACTCGTACGCGGCAATCTTGTTGGAGCGGCCCATCACGAGCTGTTCGAACACCTGCCGTTCGCGCAGGGTCAACTCACCGATTCGGTCACCGATTTCGACCTTCTCGAGCCGGTCGCGCTGAGCGTCCCCGCCAAGTTCGACGGCCCGCGCAACGCTCTCCAGCAGGCGGTCCCGGCTCACCGGCTTCTCGATGAAATCGATCGCGCCGGCACGCATCGCCTGCACCGCCATGGTTATGTCGCCGTGACCGGTGACGATGATGATCGGCAGTATCACACCGCGATCTCTCACGCGCCGCTGGACCTCCAACCCGTCCAGGTCCGGCATCTTGACGTCCAACAGGACGCATGAACCAAGAACGGTATCCAGGGAGTCGAGGAACGCGGTTCCCGACTCGAACCCGCTGGTCCGATAACCTGCCGTTTCGAGCAGTGCCTCAAGCGACGCACGAACGGCGTCATCATCATCGACGACAATAATAAGCTCGCCAGACACGTCAGTATTTCGACTCTTCGAAGACCGGGACCGTAAAGCTAATTCGTGCGCCGCCTTTCGGCTTGTCGTCTACAACGATCCTGCCGCCATGCGCATCGATGATCGAGCGGCAGATACTCAGACCGATTCCGATACCGTCGAGCTTGGTCGAAACGAACGGTTCGAACAGAGTCTCCCGGATCGCCGCAGGGAACCCGGGTCCGTCATCTCCGACGCTCACCTCAACCATATCTCCTCTGGCCACGGTCGTGACGAACACAGTTCCGCCGTCGCTGTCGTCCAACGCATCGATACTATTGCGCACCAGATTATGGATCACTTGCTGGATCTGAACGTGATCGATAAGCACGGAGGGAAGATCGTCGGCAAGGCTCATCTTCAAGTCGATGCTCTCGCTCGCGGTTCCCAGCATCGTCAGCTCGCAAATCTCCCTCACCACGGTATTGATGTCCAACACGGATCGCTCCGTATCCCCCCTGCTCGCAAACTCGAGCAGCCGTCTGAGCACGTCGCCCGCTCGCCGTGTCTGGGCGACGGCTTGGTCCATGAGCGCGCGAATCCGGGCGCGCTCCCCGCCGTCGCCTTGATCGATCAGTGCGGCGCTGGCTTCGACAAATCCCATGGCTGCCGAAAGAGGCTGGGTCAGCTCGTGCGCCAGGGTGGATCCCATTTCTCCAACGGCGCTTGCGCGCGATACCAGCAACAGCTCCGACTGCAGCTCCTCGATTTTCTCGCGGGCTCGCTGCACCTCGGTAAGGTCGTGAAGTGTCCCGATGAAGAGGGGCGCGTCGTCGCTATCGCGCAGCTCGCCCACCGACAAGCGGATCGGAACCGTCGAACCGTCCTTGCGCCGGCCGCTCACGTCACGGCCGATTCCGATGATCTTTGCCTCACCTGACCGCAGATAATTCTCTATGTAGGTGTCGTGATTCCGGCGATCGGGGTGGGGCATGAGAAGTTTGACATTCTTGCCGAGAACTTCTTGTGCCGAATATCCGAACAGTCGTTCGCACGCGGCGTTATACAGCAACACCGTACCCGATGAATCGATCACGACCATGCCATCGAGCGCAGTATCGATCACCTGGCGAAGTCTATCTTCGCCAAGAAGACCCGATGTTTCGGAAAACGCTTTTGACAGCATGGAGTCTACACTTCGCGCCACAATCCCGGTTTGAAACCAAACGGTTTCCACGTGCAAACAATCGGCAACCACGCGTCTATTCCAAGACTTCGCGATGATCGAAATGCCGCTCTCAAGCCAAACAAGCAGCAGGGAGATTCAGAGTGAGAAACCCCATCTCACGACCCCCGAAACACTAAGCGCAAACAGCGAAATCCATACCGATTCCGCGCACGAAATCTGCACCTGCCGGAGGCTATCGTATCTCCCCGTATTCGGCGATCCCTGTACCGCCATCGCGATCCTGGGTCATCCTCGCTGGACGGCGCATGGCGTGTCAATGTGGCGCGGGTTCACGACGGCGCCTCGTGCCAGTGCCGCCGCAGCATGCGTGACGCAGACGGGATTTGCGTGAGTCGCCGAACGGGTGGCGAATGGGGTGGAGGCGTCGTGCGGAGTGCGGACGAGCACCTTTCGGCCGACGGCAAGCCTCCGTCGCTCACCTGCGTAGTCGGCTCAGACGCACGGACAGATTGGACGGCATCATCGTGAACGCCAGAAGCTCGTCCACGTCCCCGCCGTCACGCACGGGCTCCACCTGGAAGTTCCGGCACAGCATCGCGAGGACCGTCCTGATCTGAAGCAGGGCGAGGCTGCGACCGGGGCAGAGGCGCGGACCGGCGCCGAAGGGAACGAAGGCGCGGCGGTCGTGCGGACAGGTTCTCGACTCGGGCGGAACGAGCCAGCGGTCGGGGTCGAACCGTGACCCCTCTCCGAAGTTCTCGTCCCGGGTCGCCATGCGCCTCACCAGCAGCATGATCGGCGTCCCCCTGGGTATCGCGCAGCCGAGGATCGTGACATCGGCCACGGGCTCGACCACGTGAAGCGGCGCGACAGGCTTCAGACGCATCACCTCGTTGCAGAAGGCGTCGAGGAACGGAAGCGCGTTGGCTTGATCCAGACTTGCGATGGCCGGCTCGGGCGCGACCACCGCATCGACCTCGCGCCGGACCCGCTCGAAGTGCTCCGGATACGTCGTGAAGTAGTGGACGGCCCAGGCCATGCTGTTCGCCGTCGTGTCCTCGCCCGCCAGCAGCAGCGTGCCGGCGTTGGCGAAGATCTCGGCGTCGCTGAACCCGGACTCCTCGGTCTCCACCGCCGCCAGGATGGCCTCCAGGAAGTTGGTCGGCGCATCGCGCCGTTCGGGCTCGGCTGCCATGCGCTCCCGCGTGGCGTGGACCATGTCTCCCACCTCCCGCTCCAGCGCCACCAGCGCCCGGTCGAGCGCGCGATCCGACGGCAGGCGGATGTAGCGCCACCAGGGGAAGGCAGAGTTCACGCGCCGGTGCAGCACCGGGAAGACCTTGTCGAGATGCCGCTGTATCACCGGGCCCGGCGTCTCCAGGGTGTTGGCATCGACCCCGAACGCGAGCTGCATGGTGACGTCGACGGTAAAGCGCATCAGGTCGCGGCAGAGGTCCACGGGTTCCGAGGCGTCCGCCGCCCGCTCCCAGCGCCGGTGCAGGCGTCCCACCGTCACCGCCAGCGTGGGAAAGAAGTCCTTGAGCTTCGCGCGGTTCAGGGCGGCGGTGACGATCCTGCGCTGCCGGCGCCAGTCCTCGCCCTCGGCCGCGAAGACGCCCTTGAGGCGCATTTCGGCGGCCACCGACTCGAGCATGACGGTGCGGCGGAACCCCTCGGGACGCTGCACCAGGATGCGCTGGATGGCCGCGCGGTCCGAGATCACCGCGATGCGGTGTGGCCCGATGCGAATCCGGAATATCGCGCCGTGCTGCTCGGCCCAGTCTTCCAGGATCAGGTGGAGCCGGTCGAAACGGATCCGGTGGAGGTTGCCCAGCAGCGGCAGTCCACGGGGACCGGGGAGGTCGGCGAGCGGCGTCAATGCGCTTTCGCTCTGCGTCATGGCGCCATTCTCGGGCATTTCGGGTCCAGGGCATAGCCGCGCAACCGACGCGCTGCCCGTCTCTCCCGTAAAGATCGAAGGCCGTTCGTCCGGGGCCCTCTTCTCGGATCGTCGACAGGATTCGTCACCCATCGGTTTCCGAGATGCAGCCCCGGATGGACGACCCATTGAGAGATGACGGCTAGTGTAGTGCCGTTGACGCCATGTGCTCGCCGGCTCGCAGCGCCTGGGCGGCGACGGTGAGCGCGGGATTGACGGCGGCGGACGAGGGAAAGAACGAGGCGTCGACGACGTAGAGATTGTCGAGATCGAAGGCCTTGCAGAAGGAGTCGAGCGGTGCGTCGGCCGGGTCGTGGCCGAAGCGCACGGTGCCGCACTGGTGCGACGGCGTCTCCTTGGAGAACGCCTTGCTCAGCACGATGGGAAAGCCCGCCTCACGCAGCATCCGGCGCGCCTTCGCCACCAGCATCCTGTGCGCGGCGAGGTTCGTCCGCCGCCAGTCGAGGACGATGGTGCCGTCGCTGCGCACCCTCACCCGACTGTCCGGATGCGGCAGGTCCTCCGACATGGCGTACCAGTCGACGCTGTGGGCAGCCAGCCAGGCTCGCACCCAGCGCGGCACGCGGCGGATCTCGTTGCGCAGCATCGGCTCCATGATCTTGCCGAGAAGCTGCAGGTTGCCGAGCGGCGGCCCGCCCGCGCCGTCGCCGAGGTAAAAGTCGTTGACCGCCAGCGTCTTCTGGAAGGTCTCCCTGTTGGCGCGGAGCGGCCGTATCGCCATCACCGCCGTGCAGTTGTGGTTCATGTAGTGGCGCCCGACCATGCCGGAGGCGTTGGCGAGGCCGCGTGCGTGCCTGGCGTGGACCGAGCGAAGCAGGATCGCCGCGCTGTTCACGGCGCCCGCCGCCAGCACGAAGAGCCCGCCCCGGACTTCCGCCCCGTCGGCCAGCTCGGCGGCCTCGATGCGCCGTCCATTCGCGTCCGCGCGCAGGCGGACGACCTGCGCCTCCGTTCGCAACTCCACTTTCTCGTGATCCAGCACCGGGTCGATGAGCCGGGTCTCGGCATCGCCCTTGGCGCCGAGGCGGCAGGGAAAACCATCACAGGTGTTGCAGCGCACGCAGGCGCCACCCGCGTGGTCCTGCACCGACGACGGGAGCGGGAACGGGTGCAGGCCCTGTGCACGCAGCCGATCGGCGAGCGCGGCGATCGCCGGGTTGTGGCGGAGCGGCGGATGCGGGTAGGGGCCGGAGCGCGGCGGCTCCGTCGGGTCGGCCCCGGCTTCGCCGTGCACGCCGAAGAGACGCTCGGCTCGGGCGTAGTAGGGCTCCAGCGTGTCGTAGTCGACGGGCCAGGCCGGCGAGAGTCCGCCAGCGTGCTCCATGGCCACGAAATCCTCGCGTCGGAAGCGGAACATGGTGGCGCCGAACACCTTCGTATGACCGCCCACGTAGTAGAATTGCCCCGGCCGAAACGAGCGGCCGTTGCCGTCGACCCAGCGCTCGTCGGACTTGTAGGCGGCATCGGCGTAGACGGCCTCTGGGTCCCAGTTGCGGTCTTCGCGCGGGAGCCGCGATCCGCGCTCGAGGATGACGATGCGGGCGCCGGTGGGAGCCAGAACGTGGGCGATGCAGCCGCCGCCCACGCCGGACCCGATGATCACCACGTCGGGGCCGCCCGCCACCGGCTCAGAGACGCTGCTCTGTCTCGGGATCGAAGAGGACCGCCTTGGACATGTCGACCATAAAGGTGCAGCGCTCGCCTGCGCGGGCGCCGGTCTCGGCCCGCAGCCGGGCGACGGCCTCCCTGCCGCCCAGCCGGATCATCGCCAGCGTGTCGGCGCCGGTGGGCTGCGTGACCTCCACATGGGCTTCGAGCGGATGGCGCTGGGCGCCATCGTCGGGGGCGGCGGCGGGGGCGTCGTCGATACTCTCGGGCCTGAGCCCCAGGATGACGTCGCGGCCGACGAAGGCCTCGGCAGCGGCGGAGGGCCGGTGGAGAGGCAGCACCGTCGTCGAGCCATCGGCGCGCTTCAGACTGACGACCAGCACTCCGTTCGCCCGGTCGAGCCGCGCCGGCACCAGGTTCATCGAGGGCGAGCCCATGAAGTCCGCCACGAAGATGTTGGCGGGCGTGTTGTAGATCTCGGCCGGCGTGCCGACCTGCTGCAGCACGCCGTCCTTCAGCACCGCGATCACGGTGGCGAGCGTCATCGCTTCGATCTGGTCATGGGTCACGTAGACGATGGTCGTTCCCAGCCGCTGGTGCAGCTTCTGAATCTCGGTGCGCATCTCGACCCGGAGCTTGGCGTCCAGGTTGGAGAGCGGCTCGTCGAACAGGAAGATCTTGGGGTCGCGCACCAACGCGCGCCCCATGGCGACGCGCTGGCGCTGGCCGCCGGAAAGCTGGCTCGGCTTGCGCTCCAGCAGGTCCTCGATCTGCAGCATGCTGGCCACCCTCGCCACCACCTGCTGGCGCTCGGCCTTGGGCACGCCCCGCATCTCCATGCCGAAGGACATGTTCTTCGCCACGTTCATGTTGGGGTAGAGCGCGTAGGACTGGAACACCATGGCGATATCGCGCTTGGAGGGGTGAAGCTCGTTCACCCGGACGCCGTCGATCAGGATCTCGCCGGCGGTAACGGTCTCAAGGCCCGCGATGGTGTTGAGCAGCGTCGACTTGCCGCAGCCCGAGGGCCCCACCAGCACGAGGAAGCCGCCGCGCGGCACGCTGATGTCGATGCCCTTGAGCACCTCGACCGAGCCGAAGCGCTTCTCGAGACCGTTGACCACCAGGAACGACATGCGCCTACCCCTTGACGGCGCCGGCCATGAGGCCGCGCACGAAATAGCGGCCGGCGACGACATAGACCAGCAGCGTCGGGATCGCCGCCAGGATCGCGCCGGCGAAGTGCACGTTGTACTCCTTCACGCCGGTCGACGAGCTGACCAGATTGTTGAGCGCCACCGTCATCGGCTGGGAGTCGAAATCCGAGAACGACGCGCCGAACAGGAAGTCGTTCCAGATACTGGTGAACTGCCAGATCACCGTGACCACGATGATGGGGCCCGAGCTCGGCAGAAGGATGCGATAGAAGATCTGCAGGAAGTTGGCCCCGTCGATCTGCGCCGCCTTCACCAGTTCGGTCGGGAAGGCGGCGTAGTAGTTGCGGAAGAAGAGGGTGGTGAAGCCCAGGCCGTAGACCACGTGCACCAGCACCAGGCCCCAGGTCGTGCCGGCGATGCCGAGGAAGCCCAGCACGCGGGCCATGGGGATGAGCACGATCTGGAAGGGGATGAAGCAGGCGAACAGCATCAGCGCGAAGAGGAGGGTATCGCCGCGGAAGCGCCACTTGGTCAGCACGTAGCCGTTGAGCGCCCCCAGCAGGGTCGAGATCACCACCGCAGGCACCACCATCTTGATCGAGTTCAGGAAGTAGGGTGCAAGGCCGGTCGGCTGAACGCCGATCTGCGCCTGGTTCCAGGCCTTGATCCAGGGCGCGATGGTGACGAGCTCGGGCAGCGCCAGCATGTTGCCGCCGCGGATCTCGTCCAGCTCCTTGAACGAGTTCACCATCATCACGAAGAGCGGCAGCAGGTAGTAGACGGCGAAGACCAGCAGCGCGGCATAGATCAGCGCCCGCGTGAGCCGGCCCGTGCGGACTGCGGTCTCCACGGCGCTAGCGGCCACGACGCGGCTCCCGCAGCTCGGCATAGAGGTAGGGCACGATGACGGCCGCGACCATCATCAGCATGATGACCGCGGAGCCCGCGCCGATGCCCATCTGGTTGCGGGTGAAGGTGTAGGAATACATGAAGGTCGCCGGCATCTCGGTCGCCCGTCCAGGCCCGCCGCCGGTAAGCGCCACCACCAGGTCGTAGGACTTGATCGCCATGTGGGCGAGGACGACGAAGGCGGACAGGAACGCGGGCCTGAGCTGCGGAATGATGATCCGCGCGTAGAGCTTGAGGTTCGAGGCGCCGTCGATCTGCGCCGCCTTGATGATCTCGTTGTCGATGCCGCGCAGGCCCGCCAGGAAGATGGCCATGACGAAGCCCGAGGTCTGCCAGACCGCGGCGATCACGATGGTGTAGATCGCCATCTGGCGGCTTTTGATCCAGTCGAACTCGAAACTGGCCCAGCCCCAGCTCTGCAGGGTCTGCTCGAGACCGATGCCGGGGTCGAGGAACCACTTCCATGCCGTGCCGGTGACGATGAAGCTGAGCGCCATCGGGTAGAGATAGAGCGGCCTCAGCACGCCCTCGCTGCGGATCTTCTGGTCGAGAAGGATGGCCAGGGTCAGGCCGATCACGGTGCAGATGGCGATGTAGAGGCCACCGAAGATCACCAGGTTCTCGACCGCCGTCGACCAGTGGCGCAGCCCGAACAGCTTCTCGTAGTTCTCGAAGCCGATGATGTTGAACTTGGGAAGGATGCGGGAGTCGGTGAACGAGAGGTAAACGGTGAAGACGATAAAGCCGTAGACGAAGAGAACGATCGCCGCGAAGCTGGGCGCCAGCACCAGCCGCGGCAGAGCCTGTTGCGCCCAGCCTCGAAGGTAACGGCCGCGCTCTACCGCGAAGGACACGGCCGTATCCCCCGCTCTTGCGCGATGAGGACGGATTGGCCCCGACGAGTGGGCCGGGACCAATCGTCCATGTCGACTACATCGCCGCTTCGACGGCGTTCACCAGCTCCTCGACGGCGGTCGCGGAATCGAACTCGCCGTTGAAGTGGGCGGTGACGACGTCATAGATGGCGTTCTTCACCGACGCCGGGCTCGCGTGGCCGTGAGCCATCGAGCCGTAGAGCGTGCCGTTGGCATTGGCCTCGGCCAGGTCCTTCATGCCCTTCTTGCCGCAGTCGTCGAAGGCCTCGTCGGAGACATCCGTGCGCGCGGGCACCGAGCCCTTGACCACGTTGAAGGCCGACTGGAAGGAGGTCGACATGATCGCCGACGCCAGCTTCTCCTGCGCGGAGCGGCGCTCGTCGCCGACCGCGAACATGGCGAACTGGTCGGCGTTGAAGGTCACCGTCCCCTGCGTGCCGGGATGGCGGAAGCAGACGAAGTCCACGCCCGGCGTCTTGCCGGCATTCAGGAACTCGCCCTTGGCCCAGTCGCCCATCATCTGCATGCCGGCCTGGCCCTCGATGACCATGGCGGTGGCGAGGTTCCAGTCGCGGCCCGAGAAGTTCTCGTCCACGTAGGAGCGCAGCGTCGCCATGCGATCGAACGCCATCTTCATGGTATCGGAGCCGAGCGCGTCGGGGTCAAGCTCGATCATGGCCTTCTGGTAGAACTCCGACCCGCCCGTCGACATCAGGACGCCGTCGAAGATCGTGGCCTCCTGCCAGGCCTGGCCGCCGTGGGCGAGCGCGACGTAGCCCGCACCCTGGATCGCGTCGAGGGCCGCGACCAGCTCGTCCCAGGTCGTGGGCGAGGCGATGCCGAGCTCGTCCAGGATCCCCTTGTTCGCCCACACCCAGTTGGTCGAGTGCACGTTGACCGGTGCCGAGATCCACTTATCGTCGTACTTGGCGAAACGCTGGAGCGCCGCCGGCACGACGCCGTCCCAGCCCTCTGCCGCCGCGACGGCGTTGAGGTCCGCAAGCGCGCCCTCGGCGGCCCAGTCCTGAATGTCGAAGCCCAGCATCTGCACCGCGGTCGGCGGATTGCCGGCGGTGACACGCGCGCGCAGCACGGTCATCGCCTCGGTCCCGCCGCCCCCGGCGACCGGCATGTCCTGCCAGGTGACGCCCTGGCCTTCGAGGTCCTGCTTGAGGACGTTGAGGGCGGCCGCCTCGCCGCCCGAGGTCCACCAGTGCAGGACCTCGACTTCTTCGGCGGCCTGGGCGGAGGGTGCCAGCCCGACCGCGAGGGTCATGGCAGCGCCGGCGACGCCTGCCGCAAGGAAAGATTTGAGTCTCATGTCAGGTCTCCCATCGGTTGGTTTGAATGCGCTTCTCACACTCGGTTGGTCCGGCTTTCCCGCGCATTCCGTTGGGAGCCGGTCCGCATTCTGTGACCCAGGGATGTCGTCGGATGTCGCGACGGCGGCGTGCAGTTGCAGGGCTTAATCCCATAGTTCGCTGTGGCCGCGCTAGTGGCGATTGACCGGAAAGGGTCGCAGGATTCCTCTCCGTGAT
The DNA here is from genome assembly GCA_011523425.1 of Alphaproteobacteria bacterium. Classification (GTDB taxonomy): domain Bacteria; phylum Pseudomonadota; class Alphaproteobacteria; order UBA828; family UBA828; genus WTGU01. The sequence continues at coordinate 171,002 of WTGU01000146.1, read as the reverse complement.
GCTGGATACGCCATCACGAATGTCCTCCATGCCGCCGGCACCGCCTGTCGCGAGCCGGGCGTCCACTCCACCAAGATTGCACGCCGAAAACACTACACGACGACTGCGGCGCCAGACCCTGCCGGGCCGACGTTGTTGCGGAAAGCGGTGAAGAGCTCGCGCCCGATGCCGCTGGCGTTGGCGGAGAGATCGGCCTCTGCCGGCGCGCGGGCGGCGAACTCGGCCGCATCGACAAGCACGTCGAGCCGACCTGCCGCGGCGTCGAGCCGGAGCACATCGCCGCCGCGCACCCGCGCGATCGGCCCGCCCGCTGCGGCCTCGGGCGTGACGTGGATGGCCGCTGGCACCTTGCCCGACGCGCCTGACATACGCCCGTCTGTGACCAGCGCCACGCGGAAGCCGCGATCCTGCAAACTGCCGAGTATCGGCGTCAGCGCGTGCAGCTCGGGCATGCCGTTGGCCTGTGGGCCCTGGAAGCGCAGCACGCAGACGAGATCGCTTTCGAGCGCGCCGTCGCGGAACGCAGCCCTGACCTCCTCCTGATCGTGGAACACGCGGGCCGGGGCCTCGACGACATGGTGCTCAGGTCTAACCGCCGACGTCTTGATGACCGTCTGGCCGAGATTGCCGCTCAGCACGACGAGCCCGCCGGTGCGTTGGAAAGGATCGGCCGCGGGGCGGAGGATCTTGTCGTTCAGGCTCGTGCGGGCGCCCTCGCGCCAGGCGAGCCCGTCGGCGCCCAGCACCGGCTCCCGGGTGTAGCGGGCCAGCCCGTCGCCGGCGACGGTGCGGACGTCGCCGTGCAGGAGCCCGGCTTCCAGCAGCTCGCCGATCATGAAGCCTAACCCGCCGGCGGCGTGGAAGTGGTTCACGTCCGCCAGCCCGTTGGGATAGACGCGGGCCATCAGCGGCGTGACGGCCGAGAGTTCCGCCATGTCTGTCCAGTCGATCAGCACGCCGGCGGCACGCGCCATCGCGACCAGGTGCAGGGTCAGATTGGTCGAGCCGCCGGTGGCGTGCAGGCCGACCATGCCGTTGACGAAGGCGCGCTCGTCGAGCACCGCGCTCGTGGGCGTGTAGGCGTTGCCGTCGGCGGTGATCTCCAGCGCCCGCCGCGCCGCCGCACGGGTCAGCGCCTCGCGCAGCGGCGTGCCGGGATTGACGAAGCTCGCGCCCGGCAGGTGCAGGCCCATGAACTCCATCAGCATCTGGTTCGAGTTCGCCGTGCCGTAGAAGGTGCAGGTGCCCGGACCGTGGTAGGACGCCATCTCGGCGGCCATGAGCTCGTCCCGGCCGATTTCGCCGCGGGCGAAGCGCTGGCGCACGGCGGCCTTCTCGTCGTTGGGCAGGCCCGAGGTCATCGGCCCCGCCGGGACGAAGATCGCCGGGATATGGCCGAAGGTGGCCGCTGCGATCACGAGGCCGGGGACGATCTTGTCGCAGACGCCGAGGAAGATCGCGGCGTCGAAGCAGTTGTGTGAGAGCGCCACGCCCGCCGCCAGCGCGATCACGTCGCGGCTGAAGAGCGAGAGCTCCATGCCCGGCCGGCCCTGGGTGACGCCGTCGCACATCGCCGGCACGCCGCCCGCGACCTGGGCGGTGCCGCCCGCCTGCCGGGCCGCCTCGCGGATCAGCGCGGGATAGCCCTCGAACGGCTGGTGGGCCGAGAGCATGTCGTTGTAGGCGGTAACGATGCCGATGTTGCCGGCGCTGCCTTCGCTCTGGCGCGCCTTGTCGGCTGCCGGGCTGGCGGCGAAGGCGTGCGCGAGGTTGCCGCAGGAGAGATGGGCGCGCGCGGGCCCTGCGTCCGCCGCCCGGCCCATGCGTTCGAGATAGGCGGTGCGGGCGGTCCGGCTGCGCGCGCGGATCCGCTCGGTCACCTGGTGCACGGTATCGTTGAGTGGCATCGGGCTCTCCCGATCGTTGCCTTACGGCGCCCAGTAGACCGTGGCGGGGCGCGGCCCGTCGAGGACCAGGCGGACCGGCGCCTCGGCAGGGCCGGCCGTATTCCGTGCCCCGTCGAGCGCCGCGCGCTTTGCCGCGCCGTGGATCAGCACGAAGCACCGGCCCGCCCCGGTCAGCGCCGGCGCGGTGAGGGTGACGCGCTTCTCCGGCGCACCAGGGGCGCGGAGCCGCAGCGCCGGCGTGCCGCAGTCCGCCGAAAGCGCCTCGTCGAGCCGGTCGGCGCCGGGGAAGAGCGAGGCGATGTGCAGGTCCTCTCCCATCCCCAGCACGCAGGCGTCGAGCGGCAGGAGCGCCGCGAGTGCGCGCACGTCGTCGAGCGCCACGAAGCGCGCGGCGCGGGCCGGGCCGGCGAACAGCGTCTCGCCCAGCAGGCGCCGGTTCGAGCGCGGATGGTCGGCGGGGACGCAGCGCTCGTCGGTGAGCGTCACCGCGACGGACGCCCAGTCGAGCGCATGGCCGCCGAGCGCGGTGAGGAACGCGGCGGGCGTGGTGCCGCCCGGTACGGCCAGCGCGGCGCGGCCGGTGTCTCGAATCGCCGCGTCCAGCACCGCTGTGACCTCGCCGGCGAGAAGACGGGCCAGCGCGCGCCCGTCCGCGGCCTCGACGATCTGCGTCACGCCGCGACCGCGCGCCAGCGTCGGCCGTCGCGATGCATCAGCATCAGCGCATCTTCGGGGCCTGACGAATAGCTGTCGTAAGCCTGCGGCCGCTCGGGCGCGGCCTCCGTCGCAGCGATGATCGGATCGATCCAGCGCCAGGCCGCCTCGACCTCGTCGCCGCGCATGAACAGCGTCTGGTCGCCGCGAATCACGTCCATCACCAGCCGCTCGTAGGCATCCGGCATGCTCAGCCCTTCTGCGCCCAGGGTCTCGGCGAAGGTCATGTCGAGCGGCGCCTCGCAGAGCCGCATGCCGCCGGGGCCCGGCTCCTTGATGGTCAGTCTGAGCGTGATCCCCTCGTCCGGCTGCAACCTGATCGCCAGCACGTTGGGATGCGTGCCTCCCGCGCTCTCGGGGAAGATCGAATGCGGCGCGTCCTTGAAGACGATGGCGATCTCCGACATCCGCGCCCGCAGCCGCTTGCCGGTGCGTAGGTAGAACGGCGCCCCGTTCCAGCGCCAGTTGGCGATCTCCGCCTTGATCGCCGCGAAGCTCTCGGTGCGCGATGCGGGGTTCTCCGCATCCTCCGGATAACCCGCCTCGCCATCGATGCCGCGATACTGGCCCAGTACCACGCAGCCCAGCTCCTCCAGCGGCTTCAGGCTGCGCAGCACCTTGAGCTTCTCGTCGCGCACCGCGTCCGGCTCGAAGTGCGCCGGTGGCTCCATGGCGATGAGGCAGAGAAGCTGCAGGAGATGGTTCTGCATCATGTCGCGAAGCGCGCCGTTGCGCTCGTAGTAGGCGTCCCGACCGCCGACGCCGACCCGCTCGGCGACGGTGATCTGCACATGGTCGACATGGCGGGCGTTCCAGATGGGCTCGAACAGCGCGTTGGCGAAGCGCAGCGCCATCAGGTTCTGCACGGTCTCCTTCCCGAGATAGTGGTCGATCCGGTAGATCTGGCGCTCCTCGAACAGCGTCGCGAGCCGGCGGTTCAGCGCCTGCGCGCTCTCGAGATCGCGGCCGAACGGCTTCTCGACGACCAGCCGCGTGTCGGGTGTCCGGCAACCGCTCCGCGCCACCCGTTCGGCGATCGGGCCGAAGAGGTGCGGCACCACCGAGAGATAGAAGGCCCGCATGCGCGCAGAGCCCTCGAGGCTTGCGGCGAGCGACGCCCAGCCGCCCTCGCCCTCCGCTTCGACGCGCACGTAGTCGAGCATGGCGAGGAAGGCTGCCATCCGGTCGGGATCCGGCGCGTCCGTGCCCGCATGCTCCTTCAGCGCCGCCTCGGCCATGCGGCGATAGCCGTCGGCGTCGAGCTCCCTGCGGCCGACGGCGACGATCCGCGATTCCGGCAACGCCTGGCCCGCGAGCATGCGGCGATAGAGCCCGGGCAGCAGCTTGCGCCGCGCGAGATCGCCCGTGCCGCCGAAGACCACGAGATCGAAGGGATCCACCGGAATGACCCGCGCAACCATGCTCAGTCCACCTCAGTTGAGGACGGCATCGATAGACGTAGTCCGCTGCCCCGACCGATCAAGTGGGCATGCGGTCAGAGTTCATGCCGCCACGGCGGGTTCGCCCCGGCGCGGGACACGGTGATCGCGGCAACCCGGGCGCCGAAGCGCAAGGCGTCGCGCATCCGATCCGGATCGATGGCAGCGAGCGACCCCTTGATGAGCAGTCCGAGTTCCGCGAGCTTGGCCAGCACGCCCGCATTGAACGTATCGCCCGCGCCGATCGTGTCGACGACATCGACGCGGTCGACCGGGACCGAGACCTCGGTGCCGTCCTTCAGGAAGGCGGTAGCGCCGGCGCCGCTCCGCGTCAGGATCACGACGGGCGGCCCGGCCTGGCGGACGAATTCCAGCTTCTCGAACAGCGATTGCGGGCCGGGGTAGATCCAGTTCAAGTCCTCGTCAGAGACTTTCACGATGTCCGACAGCGCGATCATCCGATCCAGACGGTCGCGATAGCGCCTGATGTCCCGGATGAAGCCGGGGCGGATGTTGGGATCGAGCATGACGACGCGGGCCGCAGCTTCGCGCTTGAGAAGCGCAGCGTAGGCCTCGGCGCCGGGCTCGAAGACCAGGCTGATGCCACCGAAGTAGAGCGTGCTGACCTCGCCGGGCAGCGGCGGCATGTCGGCCCGGTCGAGCATCCGTCCGGCCGAGTTCTCGTCGTAGAACAGGTAAGAGGCATGGCCATCCGTAAGCTGGACGAAGGCGAGCGTGGTGGGACGGTCGGACGTGACGACGAGCGACGTGTCGACATGGTTCGCATGAAGGGACGCGGTCAATTGCTGGCCGAACAGATCGCTGGAAAGCCCGGTCAGCATGCCTGTCTGCACGCCCAGCCGCCCAAGAGCGATCGCGGTGTTGAAGACTGCGCCGCCGACGTGCGGCACATAGCCCTCCTGCCCTGACGCGGTCGGCGTCGGGATCATGTCGATCAGGGCTTCACCGCAGCAGAGCAACATCGGATCACGCCTCCACGCCGTCGAAGAACCGGTGCAGGGCCTCCCGCAGGCCCCTGGATGTTACTTCTTCGAGCTGCCGCGCGAAGGCTTCCTCCAACCGCTTGCTTTGGCCGAGGTCGCCGAAGACTTCGGAGAGACCGAGGAACGCCGTGGGGTCGCTCCGCGCGGCGCGGGCTGCAGAGGTCAGCTGGTCGCTCCTCTGGTCTTGCAAGGCGATCCCGCAGTCGGCGGCCGTGGCGCATAGGCGGCTCCAGAACGCGATCTCGAGCGCGAGCCCTTCGATCGGCGCCCCCCGCTCCAGGGCGTCCGAGACCGTGGGCAGGACGAACTTCGGCAGCCGATTCGAGGCGTCCTGGCAAAGCCGCGCGATGGTGTCGCCGAGCGCAGGGTTCGAGAAGCGCCGGGCACAGGTCGTCAGGTAGTCGTCGAAGTCGAGGCCGGAAATCGGCGTGAGCACCGGAATGACCTCGCGGCGCATCAACTGCATCATCCAGTGCGCGATGTCCTTATCGTCCATGGCGTCGTGAACGGCCTCGTAGCCGAGCAGGGCCGACGGATAGGCGATTGCCATGTGGCTCGCGTTGAGGATGCGGAGCTTCATGGTCTCGTATGGCGTGACGTCGTCGACGAATTGCACGCCGACATGCTCCAGCGCCGGGCGGCCCTCGGGGAAGTTGTCCTCGATCACCCACTGCCTGAAGGGCTCGCAGACGACAGGGGCGGCATCGTCCAGCCCGAAGCGCTCCGCCACCAGCTCGCGCTCGCGCTCCGACGTGGCGGGCGTGATGCAATCGACCATCGCGTTCGGAAAGGCGACGTTCGCGGCAATCCAGTCGTGCAGGTCGCCTGAGACCAGGCCTGCGAGGCCGAGCACGGTCCGGCGGGTCACATCCCCGTTGTGCGGAACGTTGTCACAGGAGAGCACGGTGAACGGCGCAATCTTTCGCGCCCGGCGCCGTTCGAGAGCTGCGAGCAGCACGCCGAACACGGTCTGCGGATCGCCGGGATGCTCCACGTCATGGCGGATTTCCGGATGCTCCGCATCGAAACCACCGGTCGTCGCATCGATAAAGTATCCGCCCTCGGTGATCGTCAGCGAGACGATGCGGATCGCCGGGTCGGTCAGGCGGGCGATGATCGCCCCTGCCCGCACTTCGCAGTAATCGACCATCGAGCCCGTGATGCGCGCCGAGGACCCGTCGGCGCTGAGGTCGACCACCGTCGTGAGCCAGTCCTGTGCTTCAAGCCGGCGCCGTTGCTCGGCGTCATAGGACTTCATCCCGGCACCGACGACTGCCCAGTCGAGATCGCGGCCCTGCTCGAAGAGCCTGTCCAGGTAGATCATCTGGTGGGAGCGATGGAAGTTGCCGACACCGATATGAAGGATGCCGGGGCTCAGCGATGACCGCTCGTAGCGAGGGCCGGCGACGCTGCCGGGCAGACGGTCGAGAGTGGCGAGGGAGAGTTTCACAGGTTTGACCACACTGTTCATTCTTGTTGTCCGCGCCGCTGGTTGTGGGTGACGCGGCACGCCGCGTACGAGGAGATGAGTGAAGCCGTTCCGCTCAGGCCCTGCAGCGTGAACGGCGCCGTTTTTCCGTCCCTGCCGGTCATTCGATCCGCAGGCCTGCGGCGTCGAATCGATGGAGCTTGGCCGGATCGGGGGTCAGGTAGACGGTATCGCCGTGGCCCGCGCCGTACTCGCCCCCGGCGCGGACGGTAAGCGTTCCCGAGCCATCCGAAAGATGCACGTAGAGGAAGGTGTCCGAGCCCAGATGCTCGGCGACGCCGACCGTGCCCTGCCAGGCTCCGTCGGTGGTCGAGATCGTCAGGTGCTCCGGGCGGATGCCGATGCTGTGCGCGCCGCGCCGGGCCGCTTCCTCGCCGTTGACGAAGTTCATCGTGGGCGAGCCGATGAAGCCCGCCACGAACCTGTTGCGCGGCGCGCTGTAGAGCTCCATGGGGCTCCCCACCTGCTCGATCACGCCCTCTTGCAGCACGACGATCTTCTCGGCCATGGTCATGGCCTCGACCTGATCGTGGGTGACGTAGACCATGGTGGTCTCGAGGCTCTGGTGCAGCTCGGAGATCTCGAGCCGCATGTTCACGCGGAGCGCCGCGTCGAGGTTCGAGAGCGGCTCGTCGAACAGAAATGCGGTCGGGTCACGGACGATGGCCCGGCCGATGGCGACCCGCTGGCGCTGCCCGCCGGAAAGCTGACGGGGGCGGCGGTCGAGATACTCGGTCAGGTTGAGGACCCTGGCCGCCTCCTCGACCTTCCTCATTTGCTCGTCCTTGCCGAGCCCCGCCATGCGCAGCGGAAAGGCGATGTTCTTGCGCACCGACATGTGCGGGTAGAGCGCGTAGGACTGGAACACCATGGCCAGGCGGCGCTTGGCCGGGGGCACGGCGGTAGCGTCCACCCCGTCGATCTCGATACGGCCGGAGGTGACGTCCTCGAGGCCTGCGATCAGCCGCAGAAGGGTGGACTTGCCGCAGCCCGACGGGCCGACGAAGACCACGAATTCACCGTCGGAAATCTCCAGGTCCAGCGGCCGGATCACCTCCACGTCGCCGAAGCTCTTGGAAACTGCGTCCAGTCGTATCTGGCCCATGCCGGGTCTCCTATTTCACCGCGCCGAAGGTGAGCCCGCGCACGAGCTGCCTCTGGCTGAACCAGCCCATGATCAGGATGGGTGCGATGGCGAGCGTGCTGGCGGCGCTCAACTTGGCGTAGAACAGGCCTTCGGGGCTCGAGTAGGCGGCGATGAAGGCCGTCAGCGGCGCCGCCTTGGCGGCGGTCAGGTTCAGGGTCCAGAACGCCTCGTTCCAGGCGAGGATGATGTTCAGAAGCAGGGTCGAGGCGATGCCGGGCACCGCCATCGGCATCAGGACGTGGATGATTTCCGAACGCAGCGTGGCGCCGTCCATCCGCGCGGCTTCCAGGATGTCGACGGGAATCTCCCTGAAGTAGGTGTAGAGCATCCAGACGATGATCGGCAGGTTGATGAGGGTGAGCACGATCACCAGCCCGGCTTGCGTGTCGAGCAATCCGACGTCCCGGAAGATCAGGTAGATCGGGACCAGAACGCCCACCGGCGGCAGCATCTTGGTGGACAGCATCCACATCAGGACGTGCTTGGTGCGCTTCGTGGGGACGAAGGCCATCGACCAGGCCGCCGGGATCGCGATGATCAGCCCTAGCGCTGTGGAGCCGAGCGAGATGATCACCGAGTTCAGGAAGTGCCGGAAATAGTCCGAGCGCTCCTGAACGATGGCGAAGTTCTCCAGCGTCCAGTCGAACAGGACGAAGCTGGGAGGCGAGGCGATCGCCTCGGCTTCTGTCTTGAAGCTGGTCAGGATCGTCCAGAGGATCGGGAAGAAGATCGCCAGCCCGATGATCCAGGCGACGGCCGTCACGGTGGCCTTGCGGGCGGGTGTGACGTTGCGTGCCATGTCGCGATCCCCCTCCCCTCAGGCATCCAGGTTCTTGCCGATCATCCGCATCAGGAAGATCGCGACGATGTTGGCCAGGATGATGGCGATGATCCCGCCGGCGGCTCCGCCGCCCACGTCGAAGTGCAGGAGCGACTGGGCGTAGATCAGGAAGGTCAGGTTGGTGGAAGCCGTGCCGGGGCCGCCGTTCGTTGTCACCAGGATCTCGGCGAAGATCGACAGCAGGAAGATCGTCTGGATCAGGATCACCACGGTGATCGCGCGCGCGAGGTGCGGCAGCACGATGAAGAGGAAGCGGTTCCAGTAGTTCGCGCCGTCCATCTCCGAGGCTTCGAGCTGCTCGCTGTCGAGAGACTGCAGGGCGGTCAGCAGGATCAGGGTGGCGAACGGCAGCCACTGCCAGCTCACCATCAGGATGATCGAGAAGAGCGGCGCGTGCGCCAGGAAGTCGAACGGCTCGAGCCCGAGCCCCTTGGCGGCGTGCGCGAACAGGCCCGAGACCGGGTTCATGAACATGTTCTTCCACACCAGGGCAGACACGGTCGGCATGATGAAGAAGGGCGCGATCACCAGGACGCGGACGATCCCCCGGCCCCAGAAGGGCTGATCGAGCAGCAGCGCCAGCAGCACGCCGCCGATGACGGTGATCGCGAGGACGCCGCCGACGAGCACCAGGGTGTTCCGGAGTGCGTCGAAGAAGGCCGGGTCGGTGAGGAAGAAGCGGTAGTTGGTCAGGCCGGTCCATTGTTCCATGCCCGGCATGAGCAGGTTGTAGCGCAGGAGCGAGAAATAGACCGTGAGCCCGAGCGGAATGAGCATCCAGCCCAGCAGCAGCAGGACCGCGGGAGAGATCATCAGCCGCGCATGCACTCGGGAGTGTTGCGTCGGCATGGATCGGGCCTCCCGATTGCGTCGGGTCCGGTGGGGGCCGGCCCGCCGGCCCCCACCGAAACAAGAGGCTCAGCCTAGTGGATGTAACCCGCCTTGGTCATTTCCCGGACCGTGAGGGCCTGCGCGTTAGCCAGCGCCTCCTCGGCGGTCACCGTCCCGGCAAGCGCGGCCGAGAACTGCTGGCCGACGGCGGTGGCGATGCCCTGGAACTCCGGGATCGCAACGAACTGCACGCCGACGTACGGCACCGGATCGACCGCCGGGTTCGTCGGATCCGCCGAATTGATGCTGTCCAGCGTCATCTTGGCGAACGGAACCTTGGCGTATTCCGCGTTCTCGTAGAGCGAGGTGCGGGTGCCCGGCGGCACGTTCGCCCAGCCCTCCTTCGAGGCGACCAGCTCCAGATAGTCCTTCGACGTCGCCCAGGCGATGAACTTCTTCGCGGCCTCGACCTTCTCGGAGCCAGCCGGGATCGCCAGCGACCAGGCCCAGAGCCAGTTGCTGCGCTTGCCGAGCCCGTTGTCGGGGGCCAGCGCGAAGCCGACCTTGTCGTGCACGGTCGAGTCCTTCGGATTGGTCACGAACGAAGCGGCGACGGTGGCGTCGATCCACATGCCGCACTTGCCGGTCTGGAACAGCGCGAGGTTCTCGTTGAACCCGTTGGAGGAGGCGCCGGGAGGGCCCGCGTCGGCCATAAGACCGAGGTAGAAGGTCAGCGTGTCCGACCACGCCTGGCTGTCGAACTGCGGGTTCCAGTTCTCGTCGAACCAGCGCGCGCCGAAGCTGTTGGAGGTGGCCGTGATGAAGGCCGCGTTCTCGCCCCAGCCGGCCTTGCCGCGCAGGCAGACGCCGTAGATCTCGTTGTCCTTGTCGGTCATGGCGCGGGCGGCCTGGGCGATGAAGTCCCAGGTGGGAGCATCCGGCATCTCGAGCCCGGCCTTCTCCATGAGGTCGGTGCGGTACATCACCATCGAGCTCTCGCCGTAGAAGGGCGACGCATAGAGCTCGCCATCCACGGTGAGGCCGCCGCGGATCGCTGGCAGCAGGTCGTCGATGTCATAGCTCTCCGGCAGGTCGTTCAGGCCGACCAGCCAGCCCTGCTTGCCCCAGATCGGAACCTCGTAGGTGCCGATGGTCATGATGTCGTACTGGCCGCCCTTGGTGGCGATGTCGGTGGTGACACGCTGGCGCAGGATGTTCTCCTCCAGCGTCACCCACTCCAGTTCGATGCCCGGGTTCTTGCTGGTAAAGTCGTCGGTCAGACCCTGCATGCGGATCATGTCGCCATTGTTGACCGTGGCGATCGTCAGCGTCTCGGCCGCCGCCGCGGTCGCCAAGAGGCACGTGGCGGCAACGGCGCCCATCAGGGCACTAAGCTTGATCTTCATCGCATTCTCTCCATGCTCGCTTTGAGCAATTGCTATTAATACGGGCAAATACTCAGTCAGAAGATTCCTAGAGTCAACGCCAAATGCTCCCCGCGCGGCGGTGAGCAGAGATAGCTGTTTCAATCCAAGACGTTAAGGTGTTCAGGCCTGCGCCAGAACGGCCTCGGCCGTCGCTTCGTCGGTCACCAGCGCATTGATGAGCCGGCCGCGCATTGCCCCGAGAATCGCTGCGACCTTGAGTTCGCCGACAGCCAGCCCGATCACCGGGCGCGGGTTCGCGGGCACAAGCGGCGCGCTCGAAACCCGATCGTTGGTCAGGCCTTCGATCAGCCTGCCTCCGGCATCGAAGACCCAGCCGACGATCTCGCCGGCCGCGCCTACGCGGATGAGCGCCCGGCTTTCCTCGTGGGTGATGAACCCGTCCACCGTGAGCGGGGCCGAGCCGTCGATATGGCCGATCCCGACGAAGGTCGCATCGGCGTCGGCGCAGAGCCCGAGCGTCTTCGCCACCGGCTCCTGGCTGTGCAGGATGGGGAGCTCGGCCGGCTTGCGCACCAGCACGGGGAGCGGCATCGGGTTGTGCCGTCCGCCCACACGCTCGGCCATGCGCACCACGACGTTGTAGGCGGTGGCGGAGCCGTCGGGCATCGTGTTGCCGACCAGCGACACGAGATGATGCTGCGGGCAGTCCATCGACGGCATCTGCTCGACGCAGGCGCGCAGGACGCGCCCCGTCCCCACGGCGATGACCCTGGGCGTCTTCGTATCGAGATGCCTCTGCATCTCGGCAGCGCCGGCGATGGCGACACCGGTAATCGACTCGGGCGCGCCCGGATCCGTCGGCACGATCTCGCAGGATTGCAGGCCGAAGCGCTCGCATAGCTGGCTCGAAAGCTCCATGCAGCGCGCGATAGGGTGATCCAGCCGGAACTTGATCAGCTTCTCGCTGACCGCGAGCGACACCAGCCTCTGCGCCGACTGCCGCGACACGCCCAGCTTGTGCGCGATCTCGTCCTGGGTGTTGCCCGCGACGTAGTAGAGCCAGCCGGCCCGGGCCGCGTCGTCGAGACGGCTGCCGCCGTTGCTTCTGGCCATGATCGCCCTGTCACATCCTCAGCTCGGGCGCCAATACGTAGAACCGGTCCCAGTCGTCAAATACCGTCACGCCCGCAGGTGTCTCGGCGCGCGCCCGCGCGGCATCGGCGATGTGCGATGCGCCCACGTAGCGCCAGACATTCATGCCGGCTCCCAGTCCCGCTTCGATCCCTGCCACACTGTCCTCGATCACCAGGCAACGCTCCGGCGGCGTCGCCATCTCGCGGGCGGCAAAGAGGAAGAGGTCCGGCGCCGGCTTTCCGTTCGCAACCTGAGAGGCCGTGAAGACATCGGCCCCGAAATGGTCGGTGAGCCCAATGGCTTCCAGTGTATGGGCCACACGGGGCGCGCTTGAGCTGGTCGCGACGCAAGCGCGGCAGGTCAACTGCCCCAGCACGTCGAGAAACCCGGGCGTGGTTTGCAGGCTGTCCGCGAAGGCCTGTCTAAGCGCCGCACGGTAGTCGCTCACGAACGTAGGGGGCAGCGCAATCCCGAAGCGCTCGCCGATGATGTCGGCCACGACGGGGAAGCTCTTGCCGACGAAGTGGCGAAAGACGTACTCGGCATCGATGCGAATGTCGTGGGCCAGGAGCTGCCGGACCAGGAGATTTGCGCTGATGACCTCGCTGTCGGCGATGACTCCGTCGCAGTCGAATATGACCAGATCGACACTCCGCAATGCATCGGCCACCCGGCTGCTCCCGTCGCGGCAACCAAACCTTCCACGGCGTGGGTTCCTTGACAAGCGCGAGGGGAATCGGGGTTCGTCCGCGGGACGCATGACCCGAACACGATGCCCGGACGCCCCTGCTCGGTCTCAGACGTCGGGGCCCCAGTCGTCGTACGCCGGCAAGTCGCCGGCCAGCCGGAGCCACGGCAGCCTCGTGTCCGCGAAGATGTGATATCCCGGTTCGGCTGCCGCGGGATCGCGGAGGCTGCCCACCGTCACGTCGAGTTCCGCGGCGCCATCGATGATGAAGGCGAGGTGGGTTCCGCACTCCCGGCAGAAATACCGCGTCGCCTCGGGCGTGGACTTCAGCTCTGCCGGCGAGCCCTTCGTCCAGGACCACGCCGCGGTGAGGAAGGTGATCCACGTCACCACGGGCGCGGCGTGGACCCGGCGGCATATGGTGCAGTGGCAGTGAAAGATGCGGAGCGGCTCGGCATTCGCCCGGTAGCGCAAAGCGCCGCAATAGCACCCGCCTTCATGGGCCATGTCTCGTCCTCCCTCGATCGCCGCCGGCGCCGGACGCTCCCGGTCGCTCGCGCGTCACGCCGCCTATCGCAGCTCCCGGGCCACCCCGTCGAGGGCGTTCCGGGCGGTCTCGACGATCCGGTCTATCTGCGCCTCGGTGACGATCAGCGGCGGCGCCAAGACCATGATGTCGCGCACCGCCCGAATTATGACGCCCTGCTCGAGGCAATGATCCCGGCACTTGACCCCCGCATTCAGGTCGGGGTCGAGGCGCGTGCGCGAGGTCTTGTCCGCGGCGAGTTCGATCGCCCCGATCATCCCGATGCCGCGCACCTCGCCCACCAGCGGATGGTCCGCCAGCTCCCGCAGGCGGGTCTGCAGGTAGGGACCGGTCGTCTGCCGCACGGTGTCGACGATGTCCTCGTCCTGCAGGACGCGGATGTTTTCCAGCGCCACCGCACAGGCGACGGGATGTCCGGAATAGGTGAAGCCGTGCGCGAACTCGTCGTCCGCCTCGGTCAGCACGGCGGCAACCCGCTCGCCGAGCAGGACGGCCGAGAGCGGCACATAGCTTGAGCTCACGCCCTTGGCGATGGTCATCAGGTCCGGCGTGAAGCCCAGCGTCTCGCAGCCGAACCACGCACCGGTTCGCCCGAAACCGCAGATCACCTCGTCCGAAATCAACAGAACATCGTATTCGGCACAGACGCGCTGGACCTCCGGCCAGTAGCTCGCGGGCGGCACGATCACGCCGCCGGCCCCCTGGATCGGCTCGCCGATGAAGGCCGCGACCCGGTCGGGGCCAAGCGCGAGAATCTTGTCCTCCAGCGACTTGGCGGCGTGCAGACCGAGCGCGTCCGGGTCCATGTCGCCCTCGTGGTCGAACCAGTAGGGCGCCTCGATGTGCTCGAAGCCCGGCAGCGGCAGGTCAGCCTGGGGATGCATGAAGGCCAGCCCCGAAAGACTCGCCGCCGCCAGCGTGACGCCGTGGTAGCCATAGCGCCGGCCGATGATGATCTTCTTGTCGGGCCGGCCGCACAGGTTCCAGTAGTAGCGGACGATCTTGACGACCGAATCGTTGGCCTCCGATCCGGAGTTCGCGAAGAAGACGTGATTCAGGGTCCCCGGCGTGAGCTCCGCCAGCTTCGCGGCCAGTTCCGCTGCCGGCGGGTTCGTCGACTGGAAGAAGGTGTTGTAGTAGGGCAATTCCAGAAGCTGGCGATAGGCTGCGTCTGCGAGCTCCTTCCGCCCGTATCCGACATTGACCGACCACAGGCCCGCCAGCCCGTCGAGCAGCTTGTTGCCGTCGGAATCCCACAGGTAAGCGCCCTCTGCCCGGGTGATGACCCGGACGCCCCTGGCCGCCAGCTCGGCGTGATTGGTGAAGGGGTGAACGTGATGCTCGCGGTCGAGTGTCTGCCAGTACCCCGTCGTCTTGTTCTCCAGGCCGGTGCTGGCCACCTCTTGCCTCCCGATCTCTTCGCACCCGTCGTGCCGTCGACGCTCCGGTCGAACGCCATTGCATCGCCGGCCTCTCCGCCACACCGGGCAACCGGCGGGGTGGAGCGATGCCGGCCAGCGTAGCGACACGGCCGTTCTCGGGCTCGGCGCTCGGCGGATCAGGCTACCACGAGTCCGGCCTCGAAACGGGAGCTGCTTCGGCATAAGCCCGGATGACGGGGTTCACAGCTCGAGTATTCCAGACAGGGAAGAGGTGCCGGGCGTGCGTCGCGGTCGACGGCCTCGCCGGCTCGTCGGAACGAACGAGCCCGTCGCGAGTCATGAAGATTTCGGTGCCCGGCGTTCTCGAAGGGTTGCAGCCACGGCCGCGCTTTCTCGCGATCTGGCCGGCGGCGGCAATCCATATCTGGCGCACGCGCGATTGACACCTGCCGCGGGTGCTGGCCGCCCGACTCCCGGAAACGGGACGGACGCGGGTGCTGCGCCTCATGGACGGGGGAGCGGAGGACTCAGTCCTGGGAGAGGAATACCTCGCTCATCCCGACGAAGGACCCGAAGAAGTAGCCGACGCTGTCGTCGGCCTCCCCGAAGTAGGCGTCGCTGAACCCGGTCACGATGCGCGGATCGCCGGCATCGTCCGGCCGGTTGGAGAAGCGGCCGCCCCATTCGCCCTCCGTGAAGACAACGTCGCGGGCAGGGTGGTGTACCGCCGTGGTGCCGTCGAAGAAGTGCCCGGTGCCGAAGGGCTGTTCCTCAAGGTGAATCTCGTAGTCGGAGATGTCGTGCTGGACGTCTCCGCGGGAGGCGGGTGCGATCGCCGTGCGGATGGCAAGGTCGCCCGCGCAACCGATGCAGCCGCCCACCGTCCCGGCTCCGAAGTCGGCGTCGAGCGTCACCAGTCCCTCGAACCCGTCGAATACGAAGTGGCGCTCCTCGCGCGTCTCACCGGGAGCGTAGGCGTAGATTCCGCCGGCCAGCCCGGCGTAGGAAGCGGTCCCGGCAACGGGCATCTCGGGCGGGTCCTCGATGTCGAATTCCGGGCCATCGACGATGGAGTACTCCACTGTGTCGAAGGGGTCCAGGTCCGGAGGGTGCTGGTCGGGATAGTAGGCCCAATATCCTGCCATCAGATAGTCGGCCGGGTCGTCAGCGTCATAGCTTACCGCGGCGTAGACGAGGGACGTGCCGTGGTTCTTGTCCTGCTGAAAGCGCCAGGCTCGGCCTTGGTGGCCCGGGATCGGGGTGACGAATTCCTCGACCGAGTCCACGTCGTCCAGCGTGTTCACGGAGAGTTGGCGGCCGTCCTCAAGGGTGAGATGCACCCGCAGGTACTCGGTCGAGAACTGGGCGACACGCTCGAAGTCGATACGTTCTTCGGGTTCGGGATCTTCGACATAGCAGCCCGCGAGAACGGCGCAGGCAACGAGGGGCACGAGAATTCTCATACCGGAGTCTAGGCTGCGGGTCCGAAGGGGGTCAATTCACTCATTCGGTATCGTACCGCCTGCCAGCGCGATCCCCCTGTCCTCGAGAGGAGTCGACACGAAGCGGGCGGCGGCGGCCTGGAGAACGGACGGTCGCTACACGACACGCCAAGGCTGGAGAATCGAGGGACACACGATTCTTGGCATCCGAATGAACCGATTTATATCACTATGTCAGTGAGAGACGATGGCGGAGGGGGTGGGATTCGAACCCACGGTACGCTCGCGCGTACAACGGTTTTCGAGACCGCCCCGTTCGACCACTCCGGCACCCCTCCGCGGCCTGGCGCGCGTCGCGCGGCCCCTATCTACGCCTGCGCGCCGCCCTCGGCAACCGCGGCTGCCGCGACGCTCCGCTCGTAGCCGGCGAAATCCTCGGTGCCGAGCACGTGGCGTTCCATCCAGGCGGTGAACGCCTCCCGCGATCGCGCGATCACGTCCCACGCCTCGTAGAACGTGTTGTCGCGGCGGTAGTAGCCGAGCGCGTAGGAAGGCCGGGCGCCGCCAGGCTCCTCGCAGACCGCGCTCACCACCCAGTGCGGCAGGATGACGGCGTTCGCCGGCGGCGCGAACTCGTCCACGATCTCCTCCACCGTGACGATCACCCGCCTCGACGCAAGCGCCACCTCCTTCTGCACGCCGGAGATGCCCCACAGCATCACGTTGCCCTTGGCATCCGCCTGCTGGGCGTGGAGCACCGCGACGTCGGGGCGGACGGCGGGCGAGGCCGCGAGCCGCTCGCCGGTGAAGGGGCACTCGATGAACTTGATGAGCGGGTTGTGCGCCGGCAGGTCGGAGCCGGCATAGCCCCGGATCACGCCGAAGGGGAGCCCGCTCGCGCCCGCGACATAGGCGTTGGCGAGGTCGGCATGGCTGCGCTCCTCGATCTCCATGGGCCTGGGCCAGCCGTTCTCCACCGCATCGCGGAAGCGGTGCAGCGAGCCCACTCCCGGATTACCGCCCCAGGAGAAGACCAGGCGCCCGACGCAGCCCATGCCGATGAGCTGGTCGTAGATCAGGTCCGGCGTCATGCGCACCGCGGTGAGGTTGCGAAAGCCCGCCCTTATCACCGCGTGGCCCGCGGCATGGGGGATCAGGTGGGTGAACCCCTCCATGGCGACGGTGTCGCCGTCTTCGATGAGCGAGGACACCGCGTCGGCGAGCGGGACGATCTCGGCCATGCGCCGGGCGCGCGGTGACGCGGGCGTTGCGCTGCGGGGGAGGAAGCGGGCGCCCGGCGGCTAGAAGCGCACCGGGACGACCGGCGCCTCGCCCTTCGCGATCATCTCCGGGATCGCCGGCGAGGCGTTCTCCCACACCAGCAGCATCGAGCGCTTGGGCGAGAAGCCCTGGTGGCGAATGTCAGCCGGCATGCAGGCGACATCGCCGGCCCGCATGGTCACCACCGCGCGCGGGTCGCCCGATTCCTTGTCCTTGACGTTCCAGACGATCTCGTCCGAGAGCTGGATGAACCACTCGACGCGGTCGTTGCCGTGCTCCACCGGCAGGATGAACTCCTCGGAGGTGGGGCAGAAGAGGCTGTCCTTGAGGACGGAGCAGACGGACGGGTTCCAGGTCACGTCCGAGCGCGAGAGGTAGGCGAAGAGATTGAACGACTGCACCTCGTCCTCGAAGCCGGGCTCGATCTCGACCTCCGGCTCGTCCTGGTCGACGTCGGCGAACATGCGGTTGACCGGGTAGCCGCTCTCGTCGGTGCGGAGCGGGGCGTCGCCCGGCAGGCCCACCATGCGCTTCGCCGTCACCCGCACGCGGCCGAGGGCCTCGGGATTGCGCCCGCTCTTGCGGCCGAAGGGCTGCGCCGTCTCCTGCGGCGCCGTGAACGGGTCGTAGCCGGTGTTGGTCCAGTCGTCGAGCATCGCCTGGAAGGTCGCCCTTAGGTCGTCGGAATCGATCGTCTCCCGATAGTCGCGGCCGTTGTCGCGGTAGGCGTCGTTGTAGCGCCCGATATAGAGCTCGACCCGGCCGTAGAGGTTGGTGGTGCCGAACACGTCGTCGAAGTTCAGCGTGCCGTAGAAGAAGTTCCACGCCACCTCGCGCACCAGCGCCCGCAGAAAGGCGTCCACCGGCATGAGATGCGAGCCTTCGGGCCAGGTGACGTAGGCGAAATACTCGTCGCGGCGGAAGCCGAAACCGCCGATCTGGAAACTGCGGTAGCCCGTGTAGTTGTCGGGATCGGAGGCCGCGTAGGCTGCCTGTGCGGTCTGTGCGGACATCGCTCTCACTCCTCGCCGGTCTGGCAGATTTCGGCCCAGCGCTCCACGGTGAGCGGGCCGTCCATCGTCTGGAAGAGGACAACGCTCGGCGCCTCGGCCGAGATGCGATAGGCGGCGTTGGCCGGCAGCAGGGTGAGATGCCCGCGCCCGGCATGCACGCGTCCCATGCGCGGGCCGTCGGGGTCTCCCTCCAGCGCATGCGCGCCATCGCCCTCGGGCGCGTCGGCTGCGTGCTTCATCAGCTCGACCTCGATCCGGCCATCGAGGCAGAGCGCGAACTCGTCGTGGGCCGCCATGAACCAGGGCGAGGCGCCTTCCACGCGCATGATCTCGATCGCGTACTCCAGGTTCTTGGCCACGCAGACGCGCTCGAACGGCGCCGACGTGCCGGCGACCTCGAACACGTTGGAGAAGACATAGTTGCGCGGATCGTCGTTGATGATGTGCACGCCGCCCTTGCGGAAATCGCCGAGCGATCCGAGCTCCGTCGTGTAGTCGGCCATGGGCCCCACCCCCTGCCGGTGGTTCGCGCTGCGGCGGCCACTCTACCCGAAACGCGCGCGAGGGCGGAGCCGTTTTCCGCCCCGGCCGGCGCCCCTCCCCTCCACCCCGGAAGGATAGGAAAAACCGCCTGGGCGGCGCATAATGCCGCCATGTCATCGGCACGGGCGATTGAGCGGCGCACGTCGCGGGGCGGTCCGCGACGCAGGCTCCTGATCGGGGCGGCGGCGCTCGGCACGGGCCTGATCGCCTGGCACGGGGATACCTGCTACGCGCTGGCGGCCGAGGCCTACCGGAGCCTCACCGACGCCTATCTCGTCATGTGGATCGAGCGCGCGGGCGGCGCGCTGGGCTGCTTCTAGCGCGTCCCGGCGGCGGGACGGGGAGCGGGCCGGCCGGGCGCCGGGAGGACCATGCCGAAATTCGCCGCCAATCTCAGCTTCCTGTTCCAGGAGCTGGAATTCCTCGACCGCTTCGAGGCGGCGCGGCGTGCGGGCTTCCAGGCGGTCGAGTATCTCTTCCCCTACGACCATCCACCGGCGGAGATCGCGGCCCGGCTGGACGACAACGGGCTGAGCCAGGCGCTCTTCAACCTGTCGCCGGGGGACTGGGACGCCGGCGAGCGCGGCCTGACGGCGCTGCCGGGGAGGGAGGACGACTTCCGCCGCTCGGTCGACACCGCGCTCCGCTACGCCGATGCGCTCGGCTGCCGCCGGCTCCACGTGCTGGCCGCCATCGTGCCGGACGGCGCCGACGCGCGCGCCTGCGAGGACGCCTACGTGGCGAACCTCGCCCACGCGGCCGATGCGTTCGGGCGCGAGGGCATCCGCGCCCTCATCGAGCCGCTCAACACGACCGACAATCCGGGCTATCTGCTGTCCACCGCCGGCCATGCACAGCGCGTGATCGAGACCGTCGGCAGCCCCAATCTCTTCCTCCAGTACGACCTCTATCACCGCCAGATCATGGAGGGCAGCCTGGCCGCGGGTTTCGCGCAGCACCGCGAGATCATCGCCCATATCCAGATCGCCGGCGTCCCCGGCCGCCACGAGCCTGACGTGGGCGAGATCAACTACCCCTACCTCTTCGACATGCTCGACGCCGCGGGCTATGACGGCTGGGTCGGCTGCGAATACCGGCCCAGGGGCGGCACCCTCGATGGGCTGGGCTGGCTGGCTCCCTACGGCATCGGCACCGGGCTGATCGCCTGAGCGGGCACGCAGGCGCGGAACGGCGGAGGAGGACGCGATGACCGACGACACCTACCGGGACATCGGCTACGGCGCGATGGAGATCGGCTTCGGCGAGCGGCCGGGCATCCTGGTGGTCGATCTGCAGACCGGCTTCACCCAGCCGCGCTTCCCCCTCGGCGGCTGCGAGCTGGTGCATCGCGCGGTCGACAACAGCGCCCGGGTGCTGGCCGCCGCCCGCGCCGCAGGGGTGCCGGTCGCCAACTGCTACACCGCCTATCACTCGAAGGGCGACATGCTGCACTGGAAGATCGGGCCGGTGCGCGAGGAGTTCTTCGAGGGCGAGCCCTGCACCGAGATGGAGCCCCGCACCTCCGACCCCGACTACGACTACATCCTGCGCAAGTCGGCGCCCTCGATCTTCTTCCAGACGCCGGTCGCCGCCTTCCTCACCAAGCACCGGGTGGACACGACCATCGTCATGGGCTGCATGACCAGCGGCTGCATCCGCGCGTCGGTGATCGATTCCTTCTCCAACGGCTACCGCACCATGGTGCCGGAGGACTGCGTCGGCGACGCGGGCGAGGGGCCGCACCGGGACAACCTGCGCGATGTGGGCCGCCGCTACGCCGACATCGTGTCGTCGGGGCAGGTGCTCGACTATCTCGACGAGGTCAGGAAGCGCAATTCCTGAGCCTTTTTCGCTCACGGCAGCCGGCCTGCAGCCGGCGCCGTCGCGCGGGACGCGCGCGGAGCGCACGATGCAGGCGCGCCGCATAAGCGGCGGGCCGCAGTCGCGGCCTGTCGCGAGCCCGTCGCGGACGGCCTCGCTCTAGCTGGGAATACTCTCCGCTCTCGAGGCGTCAGCAGGAGGGTCTGAGCCGGTATGGGTCGGGCGCGGGCCGGATGTCGGCGCGGCCGGGAGGCAGGGCCTCCCCTTTCAGCACTAATGCGCGGAGCGTCACCTCGTCGACTGCGCGCTTCTCGTTGAGGGCACGCGCAAGCGAGAGCGCCGCACGGCGCGTCTGGCAGGTTCCGACGAAGGCATAGAGCCGGCGGCCCCTGGCGTGCTGCTCGGCCCGGACGACGCGCCAGGTGGAGTCCTCGCCGGCCAGTCCCTCGACGACCACGTAGTGGGTGGGCGCCCCGTCATCCATGGGCCCGAGGCTAGCGCGTTCCGCTTTACACGGAAATGCCCGAGTGTCCCGATCGGGAAGTTTGGCCGCATCGACAAGGTGCCCCCTGCACGTCATGGCCGGGCTTGTCCCGGCCATCCACGGGTTTGTCCGTTCGGCAGCAACAAAGAACGTGGATGCCCGGAACGAGTCCGGGCATGACGAGAAGTTTTTCCGGGTCGGGAAGGCTGCGCCGCCAACCCGACATCGTGCGAACTTCGGAAACAGGACACTAACCGCCGTCGCGCACGTGCTCGTAGATCTCGGTGAAGTCCGAATCGGGACGCGCGGCCTCCATCCCGTCCCAGATGGTGCGCAGCATGCCGGCGAGGGTGCCGGGCGCGCCCGCGTCGGCCACGCTCTCCTCGTAGAGGCGGATGTCCTTGGCCATGAGCCTGGTGGCGAAGCCGGAATCGAAGCTGCCGGTCGCGATGCGGTTGGGGAACTTGTCCTCGGTCGCGGTGTTGCGGCCGGTAGACAGATTGACCGTCTCCAGGATCGTCGTCATGTCGAGGCCCTGCGAGACGCCGAAGGCCACCGCCTCGCTGGTCGCCGCCATCGCCGTGGCGGAGAGGAAGTTGTTCAGGAGCTTCATCGCCATGCCGTGGCCGGGCTCGGTGCCGACATGGCGGGCGTTCGCCGCCATCGGACGCACGAAGGGCTCGACCTCGGCGAAGAGATCGTCGGGTGCCGCCACCATCATGGCGAGCGTGCCGGCCTGCGCGCCCTTCGTGCCGCCGCTCACCGGCGCATCGGCGTAGCGGATGCCGGCGCCGGCCAGCAGGTCGTGGGCCGCGCGCGCATCGGCGATGCCGGCCGTGGTGCTGTCCACCACGATCTCGACGGCCCTCTCCGAGCACGCCGCCAGCTCGCGCGCCACCTGCAGCACGACCGGCCCGTCGGGGAGGCAGAGGAAGACGATGCGGGCCCGCGCAGCGACCTCCCGCGCGGACCCGGCGCAGGGCGCCCCGGGCGGGGCCAGCGCCGCCGTGCCGGCAGCATCGAAGCACACCACCTCGTGGCCGGCGGCGGCCAGGTTGTGCACCATGGGGCCGCCCATGTTGCCGAGGCCGATGAAGCCGAGGGCGGGCATCAGCCGGCCTTCGCTTGGCGGTGCTCGTCGACGACGCGGCGGGCGATGCGGAACCCCTCGACCGCCGCCGGTGCGCCGCAATAGACGGCGACCTGGATCAGCGTCTCCTTGATCTCGTCCACGGTCACGCCGTTGGTGAGCGCGCCCTTGAGATGCAGCTCCAGCTCGTGGTTGCGGCCCAGCGCCGACAGCATGCAGATGTTGTTGAGGCTGCGCTGCTTGCGGCTCAGCCCTGGCCGGCCCCATACCGCGCCCCAGCAGTACTCGGTGAGGATCTCCTGGAACTCCCGGTTGAAGTCGTCGGCGCTGCCGATGGCGCGGTCGACATACTCGGCGCCGAGCACCTCGCGCCGGATCTGGAGGCCCTTCTCGTACATCTCGTTGGGCATGGCGGCTACTCTCCTAGCTGACGGTGGGGGCCGCGCCCGGCGCGGCCGGCCGCGCATCATAGCGGCCCGGCCGGCAAATCCCAGAACGGCGGCTGGGGTGCGCGGACCGACCAGATAGAGCGCATCCGTCTCTGACGGATACACGACAGGCCGCGACCGCGGCCCGCCGCTTATGCGGCGCGCCCGCATCGTGCGCTCCGCGCGCGTGGACGCGCGACGGCGTCGGCTGCGAGCCGACTGCCGTGAGCGACAAAAAGGCTTGAGCGTTTCCGTGCGAAACGGAAACGCCCTACTCCGCCGTGTGCGCCTCGAGAAACGCCTCGTCGATGGTGACGCCGAGGCCGGGGCGGTCGGGAATGGCGATCATGCCGTCCTTCACCTCGAAGGACTCCTCGACGAGATCGTGCAGCAGCGGGTTGGCGCCGAGGGAGTACTCGGCGATCACCGCCGCCGGCGAGACGGCCATGACCTGGAGCCCGGCCGCGAAGTTGAGCGCACCGCCCCAGAGGTGGGGCGCGAGGAAGACCCCGTGGCACTCGGCCAGCGTCGCGATCCGCATGGCCTCGGTGATGCCGCCGGCGATGGCGAGATCGGGCTGGAAGTAGTCCACCGCCTGATGGGCCAGCAGGTCGCGGAAGTCGAAGCGGGTGAACTCGCTCTCGCCTGCGGCGACGGGGATGTCGCACGCCGCCCGGACCGTGCCCATGCCGGCCTTGTCGTCGGCGTTCACCGGCTCCTCGAACCAGGCGAGGCCGCATTCCTCCACCAGCCGCACGAAGCGGAGCGCCTCCTTCACCGAATAGGTGCCGTGGGCATCGACCATGATGGCGGTATCGCAGCCGAGATGGGCGCGGGCCGCCCGCACCCGGCGCACGGAGGTGAGCAGGTCGCCGTCGCCGGCGCCGACGCGCATCTTCACGGCGCGAAAGCCGCCGCGCGCGACATAGCCCTCGAGCTCCACGCCGATGGCCTCGGCCGGCGCCCAGCCGCCGGAGGCGTAGGCCGGCATGGCGTCCCGGCACTTGCCACCGAGCAGCCGCCACACCGGGACGTCGAGCGAGCGCCCCAGGATGTCCCAGCAGGCCATGTCGATGGCGCCGATGGCGCTGATCCTGATGCCGCGGCGGTCCAGCACCGGGAAGCCGCGGCCGCGCTCGAGCGCGAAGTGGGCGCGGTTGCCGCTGTAGCCGATCTCCCACAGCCGCCGGGGGTCGCGCGGATCCTCGCCGATCAGCGCCGGGCCGAGATCGCGGTTGATGAGGGCTGTCAGCGCGGCATTGTTGCCCATGCTGCCGACCGAGGCCTTGGCCTCCCCCCAGCCCACCAGCCCGCATTCGGTCTCCACCCGAACGATGGTGGCGTCGAAGTAGTTGGCGACGCCGAGGTCGCTCCTGTGCTGCTGCGCCGCCGGGATCGGCACGTGCGCCCAGCGCGCGGTGACGCTCCTGATCTTCATCGTCCTGCCATCCCTCGGTGAGCGGTCGCGCAGGCCCGCCGAGCACGGCGGCGTTGCCTGCGCGCCGAAAGCAGCCGTTCGATACGCGCGCGCAGCGCCTCGTCTTCGCGCGCGGCTCTGAAGATCGCGTAATACTCGTCCTCGCCGATCCCTGCCGCCTCCTCGATGGCGCGGCCGATATCGGCATCGGCTTCCTCGACGAGAGCCTCGCGCCTGTCCTCGTCGGTCTCGCGTTCGATGCGCGGACGCCACGCCTCGATCCGCCGGCTCACCTCGATCGTGACGGTCACGAACGCCTCGAGCGTGGCCTCGTCGTAGTCGTCGGCGGCCGCGCGCTGGCCCGGCCCGAGAACAGCGCCTGCCAGCATGATCGCAAGCAGCAGGACGGTAAGCCGCGGCAGGAGGCTGCTCACGGCGCCCCTCGGCCGCGGCGGGTGTCGGGGGTCGCCATCGCGGTGCCTTCGGCGCGGGCGCCGCTAGCCGCCGGACCCGGCGGACCGGGTGAAGGTCAGCGTCGCAATAGGCGCATCCGAGAACGGGGCCGCGCCGCGCAGGCTCGTGATGGTGCCTTGCGGCGAGGTGGCGGCGTTGTCGAACGAGAGCTCGTCTCCCTCCTCGGTGCCGGCGTCCCAGGGAAAGAGCTCCAGCGTGAGCGTCTCCACCCACGCGCCCGACGCGTCCAGGAGGGAGAGACCGGAGACGCCCACGAACCAGTCGGGGCTGGGCGCGATCATCGAGAGCAGGGTGATGCGCGGATGGTCGGCGGTGACGGTGACGGCATCGAACGTCGACGAGCCCGTCGCGCCGCTGCCGTCCTCCTTGCGCAGCACGCCGAGCGTGTTCGCCCCGGCCGCCTCGATCTCCTTCGCCAGGGTGGCCGTGCGCCCGCGCTCCGCCATGGATTCGACGCCAGGCGTGGCCGTGCCGCCGGCCTCGAGGAAAGTGACGGCAGCGTTGTGGACGCCGCCGATCAGCGGCGAGAAGTGCGCACCGTCGGGCATGCCTGCCGGGGTGACGTCGGTGGTCCAGGTGCCGGTGAAGGTCACGCCGTAGGTCACGGAATCGTGAGCGGACGTGAGAGCCGGATCGTCGGCCTGCGGGCTGAGCGACATGTCGGGCGCCGTCTCGCCATGGGCGACCCCGAGGACGAACGTGGCGGCGATGAGGACGGCACAGGCCGAGGCGGCGATACGCCCGGTCCACCTGATGCCGGGGCTGAAGGGTGGCACTGCCTCGGCGGCGGTGCCGTCACGAGCCGGCATGGCGGACCTCCTCATTGCTCCTCACCTCCCCCAGCGCCCGCGCGCTCCGGCGGAACCGCTCATCGGCGTTGAAGCGATTACGATAGCAGGATGACCCGACCTGCGTAATCACGAAAAGGTGAGCGACGACAGCCGGTTCGGGTCGGGAACCGCGGCTCCGTCAGGTGACCTGGAAGCCGTGGGCGAAGGGATCCTCGGCGTCGACGAAGATGGTGTTGAGCCCGGTGATCCGCGCCCAGCCCTCGATGCTCGGCACGATGGCGTCGTGGTTGCCCACACGGGCGGCGCTCTCGACGCGGCAGCGGAACAGGCTGCCGATGATGCTCTCGTGCACGAACTCGTCGCCGGCAGCCAGCCTGCCCTTGGCCGCCCACTGCGCCATGCGTGCCGAGCTGCCGGTGCCGCAGGGGGAGCGGTCGAGCGCGCCGGAGCCGTAGAAGACGGCGTTTCGCCCGTGCGCGCTCGCGTCCCGCGGCGCGCCGGTCCACATCACGTGGCTGACGCCGGTGATCGAGGGGTCGTCAGGATGAACGCAGTCCACCACCCGGTTGCAGGCCTCGCGCAGGCCGGGGCTCATAGCCAGCAGCTCGGCCGCCGAGAACGTCTCCATCCCGGCGTAGCCCGGCTGCGGATCGACGATGGCGTAGAAGTTGCCGCCATAGGCGATGTCCACCGTGAGCGGGCCGAGGCTCGGGCACTCGACCGTGACGCCGGTCTCGGCCAGGAAGCTCGGCACGTTGGTGATGCGCACGGCGTCCACGCGTGCGCCATCCCGCCGGTAGCGCGCATCGACCCGGCCCGCCGGCGTGTCGAGGACCACGATACCCTCGCTCCGCGGGGTGACGAGGCCGTGCTCGAGCGCGATGGTCACGGTGCCGATGGTGCCGTGGCCGCACATCGGCAGGCAGCCTGTGGTCTCGATGAAGAGGAGCGCGAGGTCGGCGTCCGCCGAGATGGGCGGATAGAGCACCGTGCCCGACATCAGATCGTGGCCGCGCGGCTCGAACATGAGCGCCTGCCTGATCCAGTCGTAGTCGCGGAGGAAGTGCTGGCGCCGCTCGCTCATGCTGGCGCCGGCGAGCGCAGGCCCGCCGCCCGCCACCACCCGCACCGGATTGCCGCAGGTGTGGCCGTCGATGCAGAAGAAGCTGTGGCGTGCGCTCATGGCTCGCCCTCGCCGGCGACCGCCACCCACTGCCCGGTGGCCGCGGCCGCGACCAGCGCCTCCATGACGGCGATGCCGTGCACGGCTTCAGCGGTCGTCACCGTGTACGCCGCCTCGCCGGCGCAGGCGGCGGCGAACTCGTCGAGCTCCAGCCTGAGTGTGTCCAGCGCCTCGATCGGCTCGTCGCGCGCGGGCCCGTCCGCCGGGTGGACGGTGAGCCGGCTGTTGTCGATCTGGGCGTGTGCATTGCCGCCGGTGCCGTAGACGTTGATGTAGGACGTGTGCGGGCACGCGAACATGGTGCCGAGATAGCCGGAGACGCCCGATTCGAAGGTGAACAGCACCGATGTCGTGTCGTCGATATCGACCGGGACCGCGCGCCGGTAGGCCTGCGCCGCGACCCGCGCGATGGGCCCGAGCAGATAGACGAGGGCGTCGATCATGTGGATGCCGAGCCCGGTGACCGAGCCGGCCGGGCTCTCGACACGGTTGGAGCGCCAGAGATCGGGCGGGTAGCCGAGCGCGCTCGGGACCGAGAAGTTCGCCTCGGCGTGGAGGACCGTGCCGAAGTCGCCCGCTTCGAGCATCGCCTTGAGAGCGCGGGTGGCGCTGTGCCAGCGCCGGTTCTGCCCGATTGCGAGCACCACGCCGGCCGCCGCGCACGCATCCACCGCGGCCTGCGCGCTCGCACGGGTGAGCGTGAAGGGCTTCTCGCAGAAGACGTGCTTGCCGGCCGCAGCCGCCGCGATCACCTGCTCGGCATGGGTCGAGTGCGGCGTGGTGAGGATGACCGCGTCGATCGTCTCGTCGGCGAGCACCGCCTCGTAGGACTCGTGCTGGGCCGTGCCGTACTTCTCGGCAAAGGCCGCGCGCTTCGCCTCCGAACGGGTGAAGCAGGTCACGATACGGATCGCATCCGACTTGCCCTGTGCGGCGTCCGCGAGCTCGTCGGACCACCAGCCCATTCCGATTGAGGCGGCGCGCAGCATGGCTTACACCCGGTTCCGTGACCTTTGCACCGACACTAGCATTCCGCCTGCCGCCGGCGAACCCGATTCCCGGCGGAGGCCCGTGAGGCCCCCTGTGGAGGCCCTGACCGGCGCCCGGCTGCACGGGCCCGACGGGTTTCTCGCGGGCCGGGCCCTGCTGCTGGAGGGCGGTACCGTCCGCGACATCGTGGCCGAGGACGCGATCCCGCCTGCCGCCCGCATTACCCGCCTCGCGGGCGGCACGCTCGCCGCTGGCTTCATCGACTTGCAGGTCAACGGCGGCGGCGGCGTGATGTTCAACGACGCGCCGAGCGTCGACACGATCGCCGCGATCGGCGCCGCCCACCGGGCGCGGGGCACCACGTCGTTCCTGCCGACCTTCATCTCCGGCGCGCGCGCCGAGATGGCGCAGGCGGTGGCGGCGGTGCGCGCGGCGCTGGAGCAGGCGGTGCCGGGGGTGCTCGGCATCCACTTCGAGGGGCCCCACCTCAACCCGGCCAGGCGCGGCGCTCACGCTGCGGCGGCGCTGCGGCCGCCCGCCGAGGGCGACATCGACCTGCTCGCCTCGCTCGGCACGGGCCGCACCCTGGTGACGCTCGCGCCGGAGTGCGTCGCGCCGGCGGATATTGCGGCGCTTGCCGGGCGCGGCGTCATCGTCGCCGCCGGCCACAGCGCGGCGGACGCCGAGACCATGAGCAGGGCGGTCGCGCAGGGGCTCGGCGGCGTCACGCACCTCTTCAACGCCATGGGCCCGCTCGGCCATCGCGAGCCGGGCACGGCAGGCGCGGCGCTCGGCACGGATTCGCTCGCCTGCGGCATCGTCGCCGACGGCGTCCACGTGCACTGGGACATGCTGCGCCTCGCCTGGCGCGCGAAGCCCAGGGGCAGACTCTTCCTGGTGAGCGACGCGATGTTACCCGTAGGCACGTCCGCCCTCGATGAATTCCGGTTGGGCGACGAGCTCGTGCGTGTGGTGGACGGCTGCCTGCGCACGGCGGATGGCCGGCTCGCCGGCTCCCTCCTCGACCTGGGAGCGGCGGTGCGAAACTGTGTCGTCCATGCCGGAATCCCGCTGGAGGACGCGCTCTCCATGGCCGCCGCCTGGCCCGCGGATTTCCTCGGCGTCGGCGCCGAGCGCGGACGGCTTGCGCCGGGGCTCCGGGCCGATCTCGTCTGGCTCGACGACGACCCGCGCGTGCGGACCGTCTGGACCGCCGGCGTGCCCGCCGACGCGCCGGCGGACACCTAGCCCCTGGCCCGGTGGCAGGAGGAGCGATGCGCATCGGTATCGACATCGGCGGCACCAAGCTCGCCGCGATCGGTCTCGACGATGACGGCGCCGAGCTGGCGCGCTTCCGCCAGCCAGTCCCCACCGGCTTCGACGACCTGATCGACGCCGTCGCCGGCATGGTCGAGCGGCTGGCGGCGGCCGGCGTGCGCGCGCCCGCGATCGGCGTCAGCATCCCCGGCGTCATCACGCGCGACGGCGGGATCGACATGATCGTGAACCTGCCCTGGCTCGCGGGCCGGCCACTGCGCGCGGCCCTGGAGGCGCGGCTCGGCTGCCCGGTCGCGCTCGCGAACGATGCCAACTGCTTCACCCTCTCCGAGGCGAGCGACGGCGCTGCCGCCGGCGCCGAGGTGGTGTTCGGCGTCATCCTCGGCACCGGCGTCGGCGGCGGGCTCGTGGTGGGCGGCAGGATCCTGGTGGGTGCCAACGCCAGCGCCGGCGAGTGGGGCCACAATCCCTGGCCGACGCCCGGCGCGGGCGGCGTGCCGTGTGCCTGCGGGCGCTTCGCCCAGGGCTGCGTCGAGACCTGGCTCAACGGGCAGGCGCTCGCACGCGACTATGCGGCGATCGGCGCAGGCGAAGCGACGGCCGAGGCGATCGGCGCGCGGGCCGAGGCCGGCGAGGCGGCCGCCACCGAGGCGGTGGCCCGCTACGCCGGGCGTCTGGCCCAGGCGCTCGCCGGCGTCATCAACGTGGTCGACCCGGACGCGATCGTGCTCGGCGGCGGGCTTTCGGAGATCGCCGCGCTCTACCGGCTCGTGCCTGCCGCCTGGGGTCGGCACGCGAGCGTCGACCGGCCGGCCACGAAGCTCGTCCGCGCGCGCTTCGGCCCGGACAGCGGCCTGCGCGGCGCGGCGTGGCTCGGGGTGGGCGCGTTTCCGTCTTAGACAAAAACGCTCCGGCCTTTTATCGCTCACGGCAGCCGGCTTGCAGCCGGCGCCGTCGCGCGGGACGCGCGCGGAGCGCACGATGCGGGCGCGCCGCATAAGCGGCGGGCCGCGGTCGCGGCCTGTCGCACGTCCGTCAAAGACGGACGCGCTGCTAGTGAAGCTGGGGGGTCTTGAGGTACTCGTCGCGGGTGGCGGTGAGCACCCGCACCTCGTGGGGCTCGCCGTTGCGCATGACGGTGAGCGGCACGGCGACGCCGGCCTCGCCGACCGCCCAGACGCTGCGGAAGAGCTCGACCAAGCTGCCCACGGGCTGCCGGTTAACCGCCAGCACCTGGTCGCCGACCTGGAGCTCCGCCTGCTCGGCGGGACCCTCCGGCGCCAGGCCCGCGACGACGAGCGCATCATCTACCTCGGTGACGTAGGCGCCGAGCCAGGGCCTGGGCGGGCGCTGGGTGCGGCCGAGCGTCTGCATGTCGTCCACGATCGGCTTCAGCAGGTCGATCGGCACGATCATGTTGCCGTCGAGCGTATCCTCGCCGCCGGCGCCGGCCTGGCGCACCAGCAGCGAGCCGATGCCGACGAGGCAGCCGTGCCGGTCGATCAGCGCGCTGCCGCCCCAGTTGGGATGCGGCGGGGCGGTGAACAGCGCCTCGTCGAGCACGTATTCCCAGTAGCCGGCGAACTCGCGCTTGGCGGTGACGCGGGCGTTGAGCGAGCGCCGCCGGCCGCCTTCGCCGGCCACGATCACGTAATCGCCGACCTCGAGCGCGGCGGAGCTGCCGATCTCCAGCGGGGGGACGCCGAAGCGGCCGAGCGCCTGCACCAGGCCGAAGCCGGATTCGAAGTCGTAGCCGAGCGCGTGGCCCTCGAGCACGCTGCCGTCGCTCGCCGTCAGCCACACGGAGTCCGCCTCGGCGATCAGGTAGCCGATGGTCAGCACCAGGCCGCTCGCCCCGATCAGCACCCCGTTGCCGGTCCTCTCCGTGCCCAGAATGCCGGCGGTGAACGCATCCTCCGCGATGGTCGCGCGCAGGCTCACCATCGCGCCCAGCGCGCGATCGAGATCGAACGATACCTGCTCCTGCTTCGGCTGGGCCGAGTGCGGGATCTCCCAGTCGAACTCCTCGCTCATGCCCCCTGCCCTGACTGTTGCGCCTGGCCCTTGTCCCTGGGCCACGCCCCGAAACTATCCCGCCCTCACAGCACCCTGGCAAGGGGCGTGGCGGGCCGGAAAGCGGGCCGGACGGGTCCGCGTCAGGGCGAGAGGTCGCCCCGGAACAGCACGTCGAAGGGGATGCCGTTGACGGTGACGGTGCCGTCGCGGCGCAGGTCGAACTCGTAGGCATGGACGGCCATGCCGCCCCCTTCGTCGAGGACCGGCCGGCCGAGCCCCTGGAGCACGACCAGGAAGGCCACCGCCGCCTCGTCTCCCTCCCTCACGGCCAGGGCCAGGAGCTCGCTCAGCCCGGCGATGCGCGCATTCACGCGGCCGACGAGGCCGAAGAGGCTCGCGGGCTCGACCCGGAGGCTGCCGTCGGCCCAGAACTCGTATGACGGCGCACGCGCGTGGATCTCCCGCAGGTCGAGGGCCGTATCGGCTTCATCGAGGTGCGCGAGCACGTCGTCCGGCAACGAATAGCGCCGGCTCTCGGGCGCTTCGCCCCGCTCCTCGAGGTCGGCAAACGTCTCGGCGAGCCGCCGGAGCGGCAGCCTCTCCAGCGCCAGGTCGACGGTGGCCCCCTGGGGCATGAACGCGGACGGCAGGCCGGCGACCCCCTCCCAGCCGAGCAGCAGATCGGCGACGGTGATCCGCGTGGCGAGCTCGGCGTGCGCCGCGCGGTCGTCGAATTCCACCTGCCAGACCAGCTCGCCGAGCGCGACACGTTCCTCGCCGCCCGGCTCCACGCGGGAGATCGTCATCGTCAGGTCGCGGATCGTGACGGTCGTGTCCGACCGCCCCCAGCGACCGTCGAAGAGGGGCGCAAACGCGAAGTCGAGCGCATCCGGCGCGAGCTCGACCTCGCCGAGCATGCCGATGCCGAGGTCGCGGCGCATCTGCAGCACCGCCTCCCGGTCGAGGCCCTCGAAGCTGCCGGCGAACTCGGCCGCCCCGAGCGAGAGGTCCTCGGACTCGAGGCCAGAAAGAGACAGCGAGTAGCGGCCGTCCCAGAGCCCGTCGGCGCGCTCGACCAGCTCGTCGGCAAGGACGACCGCCGCGAGCGAGGCGATCGCCGCGCCGCCCGCGCTCGTGCGCTCGAGGGCCCGAAGCTGCGCGGCGGACGCGTCCAGCCGGGTCGCGATCTCCAGGTCCGATCGCCAGGTGCCAGAGACCGCGCTCTCGCCGACGGTGAAGCGCTCCGCGCGCCTGTCGGCCGCCGGCGGCAGGGCCGACTCGAAGTCGTACGCGGCCCCGCCCCGGGGCGTGACCGCGATCGCGAGATCGCCCAGGTCCAGGTGGTCGCGATCGTTGGAGGGCGCCGCCAGCCGCGCGCCGGGGAGGTGGACGGTGACGGTGCCGTCCCTCTCCTCGGCCCACATCGGCTCGGAGAGCGAGAGCCGGAGGCCGTCGGAGCCGGCGCCGAGCCGCTGCTCCAGCCAGTCGGCGATGGGGAGCATGACCCGGCCTTCCCTGCTGTCGGGATCGACCGGCGCCACGGGAATGATCCGCCCGCCGGGCGCGCCCTCCGCCCCCTCGGCATGCGCCATCCCCGCCGGGAGCAGCGCGAGGCCGAGGACGAGCGCGGCGGCGAGTGCGACGAGAGCCGCGCCTGCCCGCCGTCGCAGCCGCAATCCCATTCGTCCCATCTCCCGCTCAGTCGACGCGCGGGATGTCCTCCGTCGGCGTCGTGATCGCGGTGTAGAGATCGGGCCGGCGGTCCCTGAACATGGGCCAGGCGCGCCGCGCGGCGAACACCTCGGCACGGTCCAACATCGCCGTGATCGTCTCGTCGCCGGCGTCGCCGGCCTCGGCCAGCACCTCCGAATCCGGCGCGACGATCATGCTGCGCCCGCCGAAGGTCCACTCCCCCTCCAGCCCCACCTTGTTGCAGGGCGCGAAGTAGACGCCGTTCTCGAAGGCGCGGGTCTGCATCGTCTCGCGCCAGCAGGCGATGGGCGGGCAGGCGAAGGGCACCACGATCAGCTCCGCCCCGTTGACCGCGGCGCAGCGCGCCGATTCCGGGAAGAACGTGTCGTAGCAGATGTTGATTCCGACCCGCCATTCGCCGATGCGGAACACGGGAAAGTGCGAGCCGTAGCGGAAGTAGATCTTCTCCAGGCTGCGCACCGCCGCCGGGTGCGCCTTGCGGTAGCGGCCGAGGATGGCACCCGCCGGGTCGATGACGATGGCGCTGTCGTAGCAGAGCCCCGCCGAATCCGCCTCGAAGATGGTGGCGACGATGTGAATGCCGTGCTCGCGCGCCTTCTCGCGCATGGTTGAGATGGCGATGCCGTCCTCGCCCTCCGCCTCGTCGATATGCGCGTAGTCGCGATGCTGGAAGACGTAGGGATGGTTGAAGAACTCCGGCACGACCACGAGATCGGGTTTTTGGGCCGCCACCGCCCGGTCGATGTAGCCTGCCGCGCGGGCCGCGTTCTCCGCATGATCGGGCGTGCTGTTCATCTGGATCAGGCAGAGTTTCATCGCACTTCCCCCCGTGCTATCCCGCGCCCACTGCGCGGCCTCAGCGTAGCGGCAATCGCCGGCGCCAGCTACGGCGCCCGGGCAGCGAGAGGGGCGGAGCCCATGAGCGAGCACGTGCTCACCACCGCCGTCGTCGGCAGCTATCCGCAGCCCGACTGGCTCGTCGACCGGGACAACCTGGTGAACAGGCTGCCGCCCCGGGTGCGGGCCCAGGAGATCTGGCGCGTCCCGCCCGAGCATCTGCAGGAGGCGCAGGAGGCGGCGACGCTGGCCGCGATCAGAGATCAGGAGCGCGCCGGCCTCGACGTCATCAGCGACGGCGAGATCAGGCGCGAGAGCTACTCCAACCGGCTCGCCACCGCGCTCGGCGGCATCGACAGGGAGCGGAGCGGCACCGCGATGGACCGGACCGGGAAGCCCGCCGCCGTCCCCCTCGTCTCAGGGCCGATCCGGCGCGAGCGCCCCATCGAGGTGGACGACGTGCGCTTTCTGCGCGCCAATACCGAGCGCACGATCAAGATCACCCTGCCCGGCCCCTTCACCATGACCCAGCAGGCCGAGAACGCCCATTACCCGGACGACGAGAGCCTCGCCATGGCCTACGCCGAGGCCGTGAACGAGGAGGTCAGGGACCTCTTCGCCGCCGGCGCCGACATCGTGCAGCTCGACGAGCCCTACGTGCAGGCCCGGCCCGAGGCCGCGCGCGCCTATGCGGTGAAGGCGATCAACCGGGCGCTCGACGGCGTGGACGGCAAGACCGCGCTGCACCTTTGCTTCGGCTACGCGGCCGTGATCAAGACGGAGAAGCCCAGCGGCTACTCCTTCCTGCCGGAGCTGGAGGCGGCAAGGGTCGACCAGATCTCCATCGAGGCGGCGCAGCCGGGCCTCGACCCGGCGATCCTCGCCCATCTGCCGTCGAAGGAGATCCTCTACGGCGTGATCGACATGAGCGATCCCGCCGTCGAGCGGCCGGAGACGGTGGCGGCCCGGCTGCGCCAGGCGCTCGGCGTGGTGCCGGCTGACCGCCTCATCGCCGCGCCGGACTGCGGCATGAAGTACCTCACGCGCGCCACCGCGTTCGGCAAGCTCAAGGCGATGGTGGAGGGCGCCGCCATCGTCCGCCGCGAGGTCGCGGGATAGCGGTCGCGCTCTAATTGTTTCATGTAGCGCGGACCGCGAATCCCCCACCTTGTATCTCGTCCCCTTTAAGGAGTTGTATTTCGGCAGGGGCAAACGATGGCGTCTACCGTCTTTCACAAAAGAGAAGGGCTACATTTTTTGGCCTTGTTTCAACTCCCCCAGCGGATCCTGTTTGGCGATCTTGGTTATGATGATCTCCGCTTCTTGTCGCGGTACTGTCAACTCCATCTACGTCGGGGTCTTGAATCATAATGGTGGTGTCATGAGTGTGACTCTTCATTTCATCGGACTGAAGACTTCCAGGTGTCCTTTCGCCGGACGGATCAATTTTGTCTTCGCTTCGATCTATTCCCCGTACAAACCGTCCATACCCCAACTTAAACTCCTTCCAGTCTGGTCCGGGACATGTTTCTAGATTGAAAGAAATCACTGCACCAGTAGGGAAAGGAATCACTCCCTTGATAATTTGATCCACGATGTTCTCGGGTAGAATTCTGGATTGAAGATCTTCAATTATTGCGCTGTTTCTATCGACATCAGACCTAAGCTCTTGAATTTCTCTTTCGGCTCTATTTTGCCAGGCAAAATATGCGGAAGTAGCAGCTACAACAAGCGCAATAACAGTCAGTAGAGAGCTAAGGCTTGTCGGCATGACCATATCTCCCTGCACCTTGAAGACTTTCCGAAGAGCGAGTTGGTCGCATCACACCACGAGTTCCTAAGGCCGAGCGTACCGTCCCGACATTGCATGCGATTATGTTACGCTCTCGTAAGAGTCCGGAGAAACCGCCCTTGTTCGGGGACTGCGTAGCGTCGTAAGTTTGAGCTTCAAGGAAGGAATAGGTGTGGAATATTGACAAGAGACCGCAGAAGAACGTGTTCGGTGCACGGTGCACAACGCATGCCACAGCTCTTCCGATTTGCGGTGGGAAAGAGCGTAACACTACATCAGCGGTCCGGATCATGCGCCCTCGCTCGCTTCTCCCTCGTCGCGGGTGGCGAGCTCCACCATGGCGTTGAGCAGCACGTCGCAGCCGGCGGCGATGTCCGCCTGGGTGGCGGATTCGATCTCGTTGTGGCTGATCCCGTCTTCGCAGGGGATGAAGATCATGCCGGTCGGCGCCACGCGGGAGACGTAGACCGCGTCGTGCCCCGCGCCGGAGGTGATCGGCCGGCTCGCGTAGCCGAGGGAGTCCGTCGCGTTCTGCACCGCGCCCACGCAATCGGCGGCGAACTTCACCGGCGGCGAGTGCCAGATCTCCTCGAGGGTGATCTCCAGCCCGCGTGCAGCCGCAAGCGCGTCGGCCCGGCGATTGGCCTCTGCGGTCATCGCCTTGAGCGTGTCTGAGTCCGGGTGGCGCAGGTCGACCGAGAAGTAGACCGAGCCGGGGATGACGTTCCGCGAGTTGGGGCTCACCCGCATGACGCCCACGGTGGAGCGGGCGTCGGGGGCGTTCTCCAGGGCGATGCCGTCGATCTCCGCGACCAGAAGCGCGGCACCCACCAGCGCGTCGCGGCGGCGCTCCATGGGCGTGGTGCCGGCATGGGACTCCATGCCGGTGACGGTCGCGTCGAACCAGCTTATGCCCTGGACCCCCTGCACGATGCCGATGGTCTTCTCCTCGGCCTCGAGGATCGGCCCCTGCTCGATATGGGCTTCGAAGAAGGCGCCGACCTCGCGCCCGCCGCACTCCATCTCGCCGGCATAGCCGATGCGCTCCAGCTCCTCGCCGATGGTCTTGCCGTCGACGTCGGCGCACGCCAGCCCCTCTTCCAGGGTGAAGACGCCGCCGAAGACGCCCGAGGCCACCATGGCCGGGGCGAAGCGCGAGCCTTCCTCGTTGGTCCAGGCCGAGACCTCGATGGGCGCGTCGGTCTCGTAGCCGAGGTCGTTGAGGGTGCGGATCACCTCGAGGCCGGCGAGCACGCCGTAGATGCCGTCGAACTTGCCGCCCGTCGGCTGGCTGTCGATGTGGCTGCCGGTCATCACCGGCGGCAGCGATTCGTCCCGGCCGGCGCGGCGGGCGAAGATGTTACCCATCCTGTCGACGCTGACAGTGCAGCCCGCCTCCTCGCACCAGCGGACGAAGAGGTCGCGCGCCGCCTTGTCCACGTCGGTGAGCGCGAGGCGGCAGACGCCGCCCTTCTCCGTCGCACCGATCTTCGCCATCTCCATGAGGCTCGCCCACAGGCGATCGCCATCCACCTTGAAGTTCCGCACCGTCCCGCTCCATCGCTGTCATCGACCGGCAAAGCGCGCATTATAGAGCGCCGCAACGATCGCGGGAGACGCCAACAGTGCCGAAATCCGCGGCGAGGGCCGCCCCGATCCCGCCCGATGTCCTGCCCGACGTGCTCGGCCCCGGCCTGCGCGTCGTCTTCTGCGGCTCGGCGGCAGGCGCGGCATCGGCGCGGGCCGGCGCCTACTACGCCGGCCCCGGCAACCGCTTCTGGCCGACGCTCCACCGCGTCGGCCTCACGCCCCGCCTGCTCGCGCCGGCCGAATTCCGCTCGGTGCTGGACTATCGCCTCGGGCTGACCGATCTTTGCAAGACGGAATCCGGAGCGGATTCCGCTCTCTCGGGCAGGGCCGACGATTCTGCCGCGCTCGCCGCCAAGATCGCCCGCCACGAGCCCGCCATCCTCGCCTTCAACGGCAAGCGCGCGGCACGCGCCTTTCTGGGTGCCGGGACACTGGACTACGGGGAGCGGCGGGAGCGCATCGGCGGGACCGCGATCCACGTGCTGCCGTCCACCTCGGGCGCGGCGCGGCGCTGGTGGGACGAGACCTTCTGGCGCAGAGTGGCGCAAGCCGCACAGCGGGCCTGAGGGAGAGAGCCATGGCGATCAGCAGCGAGACCATCAGGCGGCTGAACGAGGAGTGCCAGCGGATTCCGCTGCCAGACGAGCGACTGGCCGAGCTGCCGGTCGAGCTCGGCCAGCTCCACGCGGCGGTGGAAGCCGCGCGTCCCGTTCACGACTTCGATCGCGAGCCGTCCGCCTTCGAGCAACGGCTGCACGCGCTCGCCGCCAGCGACGACGACGGGGCCACGGCGGCGGACGGGGCGCGCGCGGGCGGACGCACCGGCGCCGGCGGAAGCGCCGACGAGATCGCGGCGCTCAGCCTCTGCGAGGCGGCAGATGCGGTGGCGGCGGGCGCGCTCAGCGCCACCGCACTGGTGGAGGCGGCGCTCGACCGCATCGACCGGCTGGACGCAGAGCTCCACGCCTTCATCCGCCTCGACCGCGAGGATGCCCTCGCCCGCGCCGGCGAGATCGACCGCGCGCGTGGCCGGGGCGCGGCGGCAGGCCCGCTCGCCGGCGTGCCGATGGCCCACAAGGACATGTACTACCGGGCCGGCACCGTCTCCACCTGCGGCGCCCGGATCCGCCAGGAATTCCGCCCGGCCGCGACGGCGACCGCGCTGAAGCGCCTCGATGCGGCCGGCGCCGTCGACCTCGGCGGGCTCGCCATGGTCGAGTTCGCCATGGGCCCCCACGGCTTCAACGCCCACCTGCCGCGCTGCCGCAACGTCTGGGACTTCGAGCGCATCCCCTGCGGCTCCTCGTCGGGCTCCGGAACGGCGGTCGCGGGCCGCCTCGTCCATGCCGCGCTCGGCTCCGACACCGGCGGCTCGATTCGCTGCCCGGCGACCGCCAACGGCGTGGTCGGCATCAACGCGACGCGGGGGCGCGTCAGCCGCTACGGCGCCATGCCGATGTCGTGGTCGCTCGACGTGGTGGGCCCGCTGGCGCGGACGGTGCAGGACTGCGCCCGCGTGCTTGGCGTGATCGCAGGCCTGGACGAGAACGACGCGACCACGAGCCCGCTGCCGGTGCCCGACTACGAGGCGACGCTGGAGCGGAGCGTGAAGGGCGTGCGCATCGGCATTCCCGCCGGCTACTTCGACGAGGACCTAGACGCGGGCGTGGCCGCCGTCATCGAGGCGAGCCATACGGTCTTCGCCGGCCTCGGCGCGACGCTGGTGCCGGTCGCCATGCCGGCGCTGCTGGAGACGGTCTCCGCGATCCATCCCCTGGTGATGAAGGCCGAGGGCGCAGCCAACCACCTGCCCTGGAAGCGTGCGCGCGACGAGGACTATTCCGACGAGGTGGGCAAGCGCCTGCAGGCGGGCTTCTCCATCCCCGCGACCGACTACATCAACGCCCTGCAATACCGCGCGCATGCGCTCCGGGTCTTCGCCGATGCGGTGTTTCCGCACTGCGATGCGCTGCTGACGCCGGTGCTGCCGATGCCGACGCCGACGCTCGCGGACACCGCCTATCGCGACGGGCCCGCCTACCTGAAGATGGTCGTGGCGCTCACGCGCAACACGCGAGTGGTGAACTTCCTCGGCCTGCCGGCGCTGAGCGTGACCTGCGGCTTCACGGCCTGTGGCATGCCGACCTCCTTCCAGCTCATCGGCCGGCCCTTCGCCGAAGCG
Source organism: Alphaproteobacteria bacterium (assembly GCA_011523425.1). Taxonomy (GTDB): domain Bacteria; phylum Pseudomonadota; class Alphaproteobacteria; order UBA828; family UBA828; genus WTGU01. The sequence goes on along the minus strand of WTGU01000146.1, from coordinate 132,126 downwards.
CTGCTCTTCCGCCTCGGCCACCAGTACCAGCGCGAGACGGACTGGCACTTGCGCTGGCCCGCCGCGCTCCCGGCCTGAGGGCTGAGAGCGCAGCCGAGGCGGGATGCGACGGCGCGCGATCGACCGGGCCGGATGGGGGCGCACGGCGCTCTGCGCCGTCGTCGGCTTCGTCTACTTCCTGCCGGTGCTCTGGATCGTGCTGACGGCGTTCAAGAGCCCGCGCGACATCCTCACCTCGACGCTCGTCTTCACGCCGACACTCGACAACTTCGCCAACATCTTCGCGCGCGTACACTACGAGGGCGCGGACGCGATCGACACCGGCTTCGACCTCTACTTCGTCAACAGCATCGTGATCTCGGGCGCGAGCGTGGGGCTTGCGCTGATCCTCGGCACGGCGGCGGCCTACGGCTTCTCGCGCTGGCCGCTCAGGGGCAACGACAGCTACCTGCTCGCCGTTCTCACCGCGCGGATGCTGCCGCCCATTGTCCTCATCATCCCGCTCTTCGTGATCTTCCGCATGACCGGGCTCTCCGGCAGCTATCTCGGCATCATCCTGCTCTACACCGCCTTCAACCTGCCGTTCGCCATCTGGATGATGAAGAGCTTCTTCGACGACCTGCCGCGCGAGGCGGAGGATGCCGCACGGACCGAGGGCAGCTCCGAATGGCGGGTCTTCTTCCGCATCTGCCTGCCTCAGGTGAAGGCGGGGCTGGCTGCCACCGCGACGCTCGGGCTGATCCTCACCTGGAACGAGTTCCTGATGGCGCTGCTGCTCACGGGGCCCGGAACGCGGACCGTGCCGGTCGGCATGGGCGGCAGCCTCGGCAGCGGCATCGGCGTGGACTGGGGCCGGCTGGCCGCGATCGAGACGCTCTTCCTGATCCCGGTGGTGGTGGTGACCTTCGTGCTCCAGAACCAGCTCCTGCGGGGGGTGACCTTCGGCACCATCACCCGCGGCCGAGTCCGGCGATAGGCGCGCGATCGAGAGGCGTGTTCGCTTAGGCGCCTTGCTCCCCTTCCGTCATGGCCGGGCTTGTCCCGGCCATCCACGTGTTTGCATGGCGCACGACGGGTCCGGCGGAGAGAGATGCCCGGAACAAGTCCGGGCATGACGAGAATATTGGGCGGGGCGTACACGCTCGGGGTGCCCCGCTACCGCCTCACGGCTGCCGGGCGCAGTGCTGGTAGGTCTCGGGCCGGCGGTCGCGGAAGAACTGCCACGTGTCGCGGACCTCGCGGATCTGGTCGAGGTCGAGCTCGGCCACCACCAGCTCGTCGTCCTGGTCGCCGCCCTGCGACAGGATCTCGCCGCGTGGGTTGCAGAAGTAGCTGGAGCCGTAGAAGACGTGGTTGCCGAAGCTGGGCTCGGTGCCGACCCGGTTGTTGGTGCCGATGAAGATGCCGTTGGCGATGGCCGCGCCCACCTGCTCGAGGTTCCAGATGTGGTCGCTCACGCCGCGGAAGGTCGCCGACGGGTTGAACACCAGCTCCGCGCCCGCGAGCGCGAGCGCGCGCCAGCCTTCGGGGAAGTGCCGGTCGTAGCAGATGTAGACGCCCACCTTGCCGACCGCCGTGTCGAACACCGGGTAGCCGAGATCGCCGTCGGCGAAATAGTGCTTCTCGTCGAAGCCCTCGATCTTGGGGATGTGGATCTTGCGGAACTTGCCGAGATACCTGCCGTCCGCGTCGATCACGGCGGCGGTGTTGTAGAGCGTGCCGCTGCGGTCGCGCTCGTAGACCGGCGAGACGATGACCATGCCGTGTTTGGCCGCGGCCTCGCACATCGCCCGGGTGGTGGGCCCGTCCGGCACCGCTTCCGCCGCGTCGAACCACCTGTCATCGATGGTGGCGGGGAAGTAGGGCGCGCTGAAGACCTCCTGCAGGCCCAGCACCTGCACGCCCTGCCGCGCCGCGTCCTCGATCAGCGGCACGTGGGCAGCGATCATCGTGTCGCGGATCGCCTCGATGGAGTCCGTGGCGGGGTCGCCCTTCAGGTTCATCTGAATGAGCGCCGCCCTCACGTTGCGCATCTCGGGGCCTCCTCTCCGCCGCCCGCTCAGACCTGCCAGGACGCGACGGCACCGTAGGTGTCGGGCCGGCGGTCGCGATAGAAGTTCCACGCGTCCCGCACCTCGCCGATCATGGCGAGGTCGAGCTCGGCGGTGACCAGGGCGTCCTCGTCGTCCGGACCCTGGTTCAGAATCTCGCCGCGCGGATTGCAAAAATAGCTGGAGCCGTAGAAGTGGCCGTTGTTCCACGGCGGCTCCATGCCGACGCGGTTGTTGGCGCCGATATAGACGACGTTCGCGACCGCGGCAGCCGGCTGCTCCAGGGTCCAGAGATGGTCGCTCAAGCCCCGCACGGTCGCCGACGGGTTGAAGATCACCTCCGCGCCGTTCATGGCGAGCTCGCGCCAGCCTTCCGGGAAGTGCCGGTCGTAGCAGATGTAGACGCCGACCTTGCAGAAGGCTGTCTCGAAGACCGGATAGCCGATGTCGCCGGGCTTGAAGTAGTACTTCTCGCAGAAGCCGACCACGTGGGGGATGTGGACCTTGCGGAACTTGCCGAGATAGCGCCCGTCCGCGTCGATCACGGCAGCCGTGTTGTAGTAGACGCCGGCCTGCGCCTCCTCGTAGACCGGCACCACCAGCGCCATGCCGAGGCGGGCTGCCTCGGCCCGCATCCGCTGCACCGTCGGCCCGTCGGGCACCGGCTCGGCGGCGCGGTACCACTTGTTGTCCTGCTCGGCGCCGATATAGGGCAGGTTGAAGAGCTCCTGCAGGCCGAGCACCTGCACGCCCGACTGCGCCGCCTGCTCGATCAGCGGCAGGTGGGCCGCGACCATCTTCTCGCCGATCCGCTCGGGCGTGTCGCGCTCCACGTCGCCCTTGAGGCTCATCTGGATGAGCCCGGCCTTCACCACCGCCATCGCCGCCCCTCCCGTGGCTGCCAAGGCCGGCAGCCTAGCCCCCCGGCGGCGGGCGGCAAAGCGAAACCGCCCCGGGTTACGCGTGCGCTACGACATCATCGGGAAGGACAGGTCGACTCCGGCGCGGATTCCGGTGGGCCAGCGCGACGTCACGGTCTTGAGCTTGGTGTAGAAGCGCACCCCCTCCATGCCGTGCATGGCGTGGTCGCCGAAGAGCGAGCGCTTCCAGCCGCCGAAGCTGTGATAGGCGACCGGCACCGGGATCGGCACGTTGACGCCCACCATGCCGATCTCGACCTGGTTGGCGAACTCGCGGGCGGCATCGCCGTCGCGGGTGAAGATCGCCACCCCGTTGCCGAACTCGTGCTCGTTGACCATGCGGACGGCGGCCTCGTAGTCGGGCGCGCGCACCACGGAGAGCACCGGCCCGAAGATCTCCTCCTGGTAGATGCGCATCTCCGGCGTGACCCGGTCGAACAGGCAGGGGCCGATGAAATAGCCGTTCTCGTAGCCCTGCAGCGCGAGGTCGCGCCCGTCGATGACGAGCTCCGCCCCTTCCTCGACGCCGAGGTCGACATAGCCCCGCACCTTGTCGAAGTGCGCCCTCGTCACCAGCGGCCCCATGTCGGCGTCCGCATCGGTGCCGGGCCCTACCTTGATGCTCTCGATCTTGGGCTTGAGATCCTCGATCAGCGCATCGCCCACCTTGTCGCCGATGGCGACCGCGACCGAGACGGCCATGCAGCGCTCGCCGGCGGAGCCATAGGCCGCGCCGATGAGCGCGTCGCTCGCCATCGCGAGGTCGGCATCCGGCATGACGACCGCGTGGTTCTTGGCCCCGCCCAACGCCTGCACCCGCTTACCGTGAGCGCAGCCGGTCTGGTAGACATATTCGGCGATAGGCGTCGAGCCGACGAAGCTCACCGCGGCGATATCCGGGTGCGCGAGGATCGCGTCCACCGCCTCCTTGTCGCCGTGGACGACGTTGAATACGCCGTCGGGGCAGCCGGCTTCCTTCAGCCATTCGGCCATCATCATCGCGGCAGACGGGTCCTTCTCCGAGGGCTTGAGGATGAACGCGTTGCCGCAGGCGATGGCCACCGGGAACATCCACATCGGCACCATGGCCGGGAAGTTGAACGGCGTGATGCCGGCGACCACGCCGAGCGGCTGGCGGCTGGAGAAGCTGTCGACGCCGGTGCCGACGGCCTCGGTGAAGTCGCCCCGCAGCAGGTGCGGGATGCCGCAGGCGAACTCCAGCACCTCGATGCCGCGGGTCACCGAGCCGATCGCGTCGGACAGCACCTTGCCGTGCTCCCGCGTGATGACCCGGGCGAGCTCCTCCTTGCGGCTCTCCACCAGCTCCTTGAAGGCGAAGATCACCCGCGCCCTGCGGAGCGGCGGGGTGGCCGCCCAGGCGGGCGCGGCCTCGGCCGCGGCGCGCACGGCGTCGTCGACCTCGGCGACGCTGGCAAACGGCACGCGCGCGACCACCTCGCCGGCGGACGGGTCGTAGACATCGCCGAAACGCGACGACGCGTCGGGCCGGGCGGCGCCGTTGATCCAGTGGCTGAGGGTGTCGGTCATAGCGGTCCCCCGTTCTTCGTCGGTTCGTGAAGCCGGTCAGGCGGCCAGCGCCCGCTCCGGCGCGAGATAGTCGTGGCCGAGGTCCAGCGCCACGGCCTCGTGGGTCACGCGGCCGCGACAGACGTTGAGGCCCTGCATGAGGTGGGGATCGTCGCGCAGGGCCTGCTGCCAGCCGCGCCCCGCCAGCGCGAGCACGAAGGGCAGCGTCGCGTTGCTCAGCGCGAAGGTCGAGGTGCGGGCCACGGCCCCCGGCATGTTGGTGACGCAGTAGTGCAGGACGTTGTCCACCTTGTAGGTGGGGTCCGCATGGGTGGTCGGCCGGCTGGTCTCGAAGCAGCCCCCCTGGTCGATCGCAACGTCGACCACCACGGCGTTGCGGCGCATGCCCTCCAGCATGTCGCGGCGCACCAGCTTGGGCGCGGCGGCGCCGACGACCAGCACGGCGCCGATCACCAGATCGGCCTCCGACACCGCCTCCTCGATGCCGTGGACGGTCGAGAAGAGGGTAGTGGCACTGGCGCCGAAGATCTCGTCGAGCTGGCGAAGCCGCGGCAGCGAGCGATCGATGATCGTGACCTGCGCCCCCATGCCGACGGCCATGCGCGCCGCATGGGTGCCCACCACGCCGCCGCCGAGGATCACCACGTCCGCCGGCGGCACCCCGGGGACGCCGCCGAGCAGGACGCCGCGGCCGCCCTGCTCCTTCTCCAGGCAATGGGCGCCGGCCTGGATCGACATGCGGCCCGCGACCTCGCTCATCGGCGCGAGCAGCGGCAGGCCGCCGCGCGCATCGGTCACGGTCTCGTAGGCGATGGCGATGCAGCCGGACTCGATCAGCTCGTTGGTCTGGGCGGCGTCGGCGGCGAGGTGGAGATAGGTGAACAACACCTGGTCCGCCCGCAGCATGGCGCGCTCCGGCGCGAGCGGCTCCTTCACCTTCACGATCATCTCGGCGCTGCCGAAGATCTCCGCCGCGTCGTCTGCCAGCACGGCGCCGGCCCGCTCGTAATGCTCGTCGAGGAGCCCGATCTCGGTGCCCGCGTCCCTCTCGACCATGACCCGGTGGCCGTTCTGCACCAGCTCGCGCACCCCGCCGGGCGGAATGCCGACGCGGTACTCGTGGACCTTGGTCTCCTTGGGAACGCCGATGAGCATGGCCGTTCTTTCCCTGATGATGGTGCTGCCGGCCGCTGCCGGCGAATGGGCCGGGGCCGGCCGCCGCGCCTTTAGCGAGCGGTGGTCAGTCGGCCGCGTCCGGCTGCAGGAGGTCCGCGGGCTCGGCCTCACCCAGCCGGCCGGGCTCCGACGGGCCGGGATCGGCCGCAGCCGCCGGCGGATCTGCCGCGACCGCCGGCGAATCTTCAGAAGCCGCCGGCAGATCGTCCGCCGGTGGCGAGGGCTCGGCCTCTGCGGCCGCAGTAGCCGCCGCCCGGGCGGCCCGCTCGCTGCGCGCCGCCGCACGCTCGGCCCGCGCGCGCGCCTTGCGCACCGCATCGAGGAGCTCCGCCTCGGTGCAGATGCCGAGCAGGATCGGGTCGTGCGGCGTGATGTTAGCCCTGTTCCAGTGGCTTCCGTCGCGCACCGCGTTGATGGTCGACTTGGTCGTGCCCAGCAGCTTGCCGATCTGCGCGTCGCTCAGCTCGTCATAGTTCTTGAGCAGCCAGGCGATGGCGTTGGGCCGGTCCTGACGCTTGCTGACCGGCGTGTAGCGGGCGCGGCGGGTGCGCTGGGGGAGCTCTTCGGCCGGGCCGGTGGCCTCGAGGCGCAGCGAGGTATCCTGCTCGCAGCGCGCCACCTCCTCGCGGCTCAGCTGTCCGTTGGCGATCGGATCGAGGCCGCGGATGCCGACCGCGACCTCGCCGTCGGCGATGCCCTGCACCTCCAGCGGATGAAGGCCGCAAAACGCCGCGATCTGATCGAAGGTGAGCGTCGTGTTGTCGATCAGCCATACAGCCGTGGCCTTGGGCATCAGCAAGTCGGCCATCTTATGCGTTCCTTCTTCCGCTGCCCGCGGTCGTTCCCGCCGCGGGCGGCAGCAGCGCATGCCAGTGCGATTGAACCGGCCGGTATATCGCTTTGACGGGGGGAGCGCAAAGCCGGAAACGCCGGAGACCCGCTGCAGGTGCTAACGGTGGCCGCGCTCCAGCAGGATCTTGCCGATGTGTGCGCCGTCCTCCATGCGCGCGTGCGCCGCCGCCGCCTGCTCGAGCGGGAGCCGGCAGTCGATGACGGGGCGGACCAGCCCCTGCCCCACCAGCGGCCAGACCGTCTCCTCCAGCGCCGCCCCGATGCGGGCCTTGCTGTCTATGCTCTGGGGCCTGAGCGTGGAGCCCACGATCGTCAGCCGCTTGCGCATCAGCGCGAAAAGGTCGATCTGGGATTTCGACGCCTCCTGCACGGCGATCTGCGCCAGCCGGCCTTCCGGGCGGAGCGCCGCGATGTTGCGCTGCAGGTAGCTGCCGCCGACCATGTCGAGCACCACGTCGACGCCCTCTCCGCCGGTGAGCGACTTCACCGCGGCGACGAAGTCCTCGCTCCGGTAGTCGATCGCCTTCTCCGCGCCGAGCGCCTCGCAGGCAGCGCACTTCTCGGCCGAGCCGGCGGTGGCGAAGACACGGACGCCCAGCGCAGACGCGATCTGGATCGCGGTCGTGCCGATGCCGCTGCTGCCGCCGTGGACGAGCAGCCGCTCGCCGGCGCGCAGCCGGGCGCGCTCGAAGAGATTGGTCCACACCGTGAAGCAGGTCTCGGGAAGGCCAGCCGCGTCCACCAGCGGGAGCGGCGCCGGCACGGGCAACGTCTGGCCTTCCGGGGCGACGCAGTATTCCGCGTAGCCGCCGCCGTGGGTGAGCGCGCAGACGGCGTCGCCCGCCGCGTAGCGGTGCGCGCCGGGCCCGCTCGCCACCACGGTTCCCGAAACCTCGAGCCCCGGAATGTCCGACGCGCCGGGCGGCGGCGGATAGAGGCCCTCGCGCTGCATCGTGTCCGGCCGGTTGACGCCGGACGCGGCAATCTCGATCAGCACCTCGCCGAGCCCCGGTGCGGGCAGCGGCCGCCTGGCCGGGCGCAGGACCTCGGGCCCGCCGGGCTCCGCGATCTCGATCACGGTCATGTCTGCCGGCAGCGTCGTCATGATGCCTCCAATCGGTTTGCGCCCGCGACTATACTCAAGCCGGCCCGGCCGGCGCAGGAGAAACGGGATGGACGAGGACGAGGTTCGCATCCCGCGGGAGCGGGAGTGGTCTCCGCGGGTGCTCGACGACATGTCGGTCGAGGCGCTCCACGCCTATGCCGGCCAGCTCGAAGAGGAGCTCGCGCGAGTGAAGGGCGCGCTTGCGGCGAAGACGGACTATCTGAGCAAGGCGGATTCGCTCTTCAAGAGCTAGCGCCCTGTTCGAGACAGTCGTGCGCTCGCGCGCGGTGCCCCCATCACGTCATGGCCGGGCTTGCCCCGGCCATCCACGAGTTGTTCATTCGGCGGCAACAAAGAACGTGGATGCCCGGAACAAGTCCGGGCATGACGGCGTTCGGGAACAACCGGGTTGGAGCGAACGTGCGCGGGTCCAACGGGACGCCGACTTCCCCAACAGGACGCTAGCCCCGCTCCAGCAGGGCGCCGATGGCGGCGAGGCCGATGGGCGCGCCGTCATGCTCGGCCATCGCGTCAAGCAGTGCACCCCAGAGATAGACCGCCGACGCGCTGTCGGCGAGCAGGTCGAAGGCCGGCACCGCGCCGATGTCGCCCCGGATCACGATGGCGTTGAGGCGGGCGACGTTGGTCTGGGCGATGGAGTCCGCCGCGAAGGAGCCGGGCCTGAGGTCCACGGCGCAGACCTTGGCGAGCATCCCGGCGGCGTGCGCGCCGGTGAGCAGCAGCCAGCAGCTCGTCTCCTGCCTGGCGACGTGGAAGCAGCCGTCCGCCTCCGCCATGCTCCAGGCTTGGCGCAGGCTCTCGATCAGCGGGCCGCGGCCGGCGCGGTCGGCGAGCACCAGCGCCTCGCCCGGCGCGAGTCTCGCGATGCGGGTGCCGTCGGCCTGGGGGTAGGCCCGGTTGCTCGCCTCGCCCATCTCCGCACCCGCCTGCGCCAGCCAGGGGCCGGCATTCCAGCCCTTGAAGCCGACCCTCGGCAACGGCGTGAGGTCGGCGAGGCCGAGCGCCTCCGCCCGGGCCGCCTCGTCGGCCGCATCGCGCCCGAAGTCCCGCGCCACGGCGTGGTCGCCGAGCGCTTCGAAGCGCGCGCCGTCTTCCGCGAGCGCGCGGTAGAGCGGCGAGCGGCGGGTCTGCTCTGCGGGCGCCGTCACGCTCAGAGCTCCTGCCGCGCGCCGTCGGGGTCGAAGAAGGGCAGCTTCGCCACCGTGGCGCTCACCATGCGTCCGCCGTCCACCCTGATCTCGATCCGGGTGCCGGGCTCGCCCTGGTCCGGCGCGACGTAGGCGAGGCCGATGATCCTGTCGAGGTTGGGCGAATAGGCGACCGAGGTGACCCGCCCGGTGATCTCGCCCTCGCGGATCACCAGGTGGCACTCCTTCGGCTGCTCGACGCCGACGCCCGGCATCTCGAACCCCACCAGCCTGCGGGTGAGCCCCTTCTCCGCCTGCATCCGCACCGAGCGGATGCCGACGTGGAAGGGCTTCTTCTTGGCGAGCGCCCAGGCCATGTCGGCCTCGTGCGGAGTGGTGAGGCCATCGGTGTCCTGGCCGATGATGATGTGGCCCTTCTCGAGCCGGAGCAGGCGCTGCGCCTCGACGCCGAAGGGCCGGATGCCGTGCGCCCTGCCGGCCTCCAGCAGCGCGTCCCACAGCGCCTCGCCCTGGCTCGCCGGCACGTGCAGCTCGTAGCCGAGCTCGCCGACGAAGCCGACGCGGAGGAAGAGCGCCGGGATGCCAGCGACATGGCCTTCGCGCACCCCCATGTAGGGGAAGCCCTCGGGCGAGATGTCGACGTCGTCGCAGAGGGTCTCCAGCACCGCGCGGCAGTTGGGGCCGGCGATGTTGACGCCGGCGAGCGCGGCGGTGACGTTGCTCACGTCCACCTTCAGCCGCCACTGGGCGTTGTACCAGAGCATCTCGCGGTAGACGTTGTCGACGCCGGAGGTCGTCGCCGTGACGTAGAAGTGGTCCTCGTGCATCCGGCAGGCGACGCCGTCGTCCACCACCACGCCGCCGAGGTCGGTCATCAGCACGTAGCGCGAGCGGCCCACCGGCTGCTTCAGATAGGCGAAGGTGTACATGCGGTTCATGAACTCGGCCGCATCGGGCCCGCGCACGTCGAGCCCGCCGAGGGTGGAGACGTCGATGATGCCCACGTTGTCGCGGACGTTCTTCGCCTCCTCGCGGATCAGCGCCTGCCGCCGCGCGGGCTCGCCGTAGTACTCCGGCCGGAGCCAGAGGCCCGCCGGCATCATGGTGGCGCCGGCCTCGAGATGGCGGAAGTGCATCGCCGTGTAGCGCACCGGCTCGAAGCTGCGGCCGGCGAGGTGGCCCATGGTGACCGGCACGATGGGCTGGCGCACCGTGGTGGCGCCGGTCTCGTCGACGCTGCGCGCCGTCGCCCGCGCCAGCACGCGCACCGCGTTGAGCGACGAGTGCCGGCCCTGGGAGGGCCCCATGCCGTTGGTGGTGAAGCGCTTGAGCAGCTCGACGTGGTCGTAGCCCTCGGCGATCGCGTCCTCGAGGTCGTGCACCTGCACGTCCTCGTCGAAGTCGACGAAGGCCTTGTGGTCGGGATGCGGGAAGATCGGCCATACGCCCTTGGCAGTCGCCGGCGCATCGCCATCGGGGGCGGCGGCGGGCTCGGGCCCGGCGTCGAGGCCGGCATGAGCCGCCGCCTGCCAGCCGGCGCGGCGCCCGTCGGCGATCACCCCGTCGAGGCCGGCCGCGCCCACCACCCCGCCTGCGGCGAAGACACCGGCGGGCAGCGCGTCGATCCGCGTCGTCTGGCGCCGGCTGTCGTAGGCGATGGCGGCGCCCGCCTGGCGCAGCAGCGCGGCCGCCGGCGCCTGGCCGCCGGAGACGACGAGGAGGTCGCAGGTGAAGCTGTCGACGGTCGGCGCGCAGACGCCGTCCTCCACGATCTTGGCCACCCGCACGCGGGCGATGCCGGGGCCCTTGCGCTGGGGCACGGCCTCCCAGGGTGCGGCGCCCGCGTGGACCGGCACCCGGCGGGCGGCAAGCGCGTCGCCGACGCCGCTGCGGGGCGCGTCCGTGCGCAGGTCCACCACCGCCGCCACCTCGACGCCGGCGTCCAGCAGGTCCAGCGCGGCGCCGTAGCCGTCGTCGCTCGCCGTCGCCACCACCGCGCGGCGCCCGGGCCTGACGCCGTAGAGCTTGATGAGGCGCTGGGCGGCCGAGGCCAGCATGACGCCGGGCAGGTCGTTGTTGCGGAAGACCAGCGGCTGCTCGAGGCAGCCGGTCGCGACCACCAGCGCCTTGGTCCTGAGCTTGTAGAGCCGGTTGCCGCGCACGAGCGGCAGCCAGTTGTCGGCGTACCAGCCGAGGCAGGCGGTCTCGGTCATGACCGAGATGCGCTCGTCCGCCTCGACCTCGCCCGCCAGCGCGGTGCGCGTGTCCGCCGTGCGGACCCCGCCCGCGTCGAAACGGCCGTGGAGAAGGGCACCGCCGAGGGCCGCGTTCTCGTCCACGAGCACGACCTCGGCACCGGCCGCAGCCGCCTGCGATGCCGCCGCGAGCCCCGCCGCGCCGCCGCCCACCACCAGCACGTCGCAGAAGAGATACTGCTTGTCGAAGTAGCCGTGCGGCGCGGCCGTATCGACGCTGCCGAGCCCGGCGATGCGGCGGATCATCCTGGCCCAGAGCGGCCAGGTCCAGCGCGGCTTGTAGAACGCCTTGTAGTAGAAGCCCGCCGGGAAGAAGCGGTGCAGCAGGCCGAACACCGCCATCCGGTCGTGCCTGAGCGTCCCCCAGTAGTTCTGGCCCGTGACCACGAGACCGGCGGCGAGCGGCTCGCGGTCGGCGAAGCGGTTGGGCGCCGGGCCCACCTGGACCAGCGTGTTCGCATCGAGGCCCGAGAGCGAATGGATGCCGCGCGCTCGGTGATACTTGAAGGAGCGCGAGAGCACCGTCACGTCGTTCGCGGCCAGCGCGCTCGCCACCGTGTCGCCGCGAAAGCCCTGGTAGCGCCTGCCCTCGAAACTGAAGGCGACGGGCTCCGAACGGTCGAGGAGGAGGCCGGCGGGCTCCGGCAGGCGCTCCATCATCCGCCCGTCTCCTTCGGCGCGAGCGGGAGCGCATCGTCGGAGGGCGCGTCGCCGGCGGGCGTATCCGCGGCGGCTTCGGCCGGAGGAGGCGGCGCGGGCGCCTTCGGTGGCTCAGGCGGCGCGGGCGGCTCTGGCAGCGCGAGTGGGGCGAAGTCGACGCGCTCGGAAAAGACCCTGTCGGCCGGGTAGGTGGCGAGGATCTCGTCGGTCACCGTGTTGCGCTCGGCGATGAACCAGTAGGAGGTGGCGGCGTGGCACCACCATTCGCGGACGACGCCCGCCAGGTTCTCCTCCAGCCAGACGAACTCGGCCCACTCGTCGTCCGAGCAGCGGCTGGGGTCCGGGTGCGGCTCCACCGGGCCGGCGCAGATGAACTCCTGGATGTTGCGTGGCCCGTTGAGCGGGCAGGGCATGATCTTCATCGGCGCGTGCTCCTGCGCCCTAGTGCCCGACCGAGGCCGCGCCCTTCTCGCCCATCAGCGAGAAGTCGCGGAAGCGGTCGAGGTGGAAGGACTGGATCAACTCGGGCACGCGCCCGGTGGCGATCAGCTCGGCCATGCGATTGCCGCAGACCGGCGTGGCCTTGAAGCCCCAGGTGCCCCAGCCGGAATCGATGTAGTAGTTCTCCACCGGGGTCAGCCCCATGACCGGCGCGAAGTCGGGCGTCATGTCGGTCATGCCGGCCCACTGCCTGAGCACCGGGACGTCGGACATGAAGGGGAAGAGCTCCAGGATGTGCGCCATTAGACCCTCCATGAAATCGAGGGTCGACGAGGTCTGGTAGCGCGGGTAGGGGTCGGTCGCGCCCCCCATCACGAGCTCGCCCCGGTCGGACTGCGAGATGTAGACGTGCAGGCTGCCCGAGACGATGATGGGGTCGAGAAAGGGCTTGAGCGGCAGCGAGACGCAGGCCTGCAGCGGCACGGTGCGGATCGGCAGCGTGAAGCCCGCGAGGCGGGCGACCTGGCCGCTGAGACCCGCCACCGCCTGCATCGCCTTGCCGCAGGCGACCGGCCCCCGCGTGGTCTCGAGGCCGGTGACGCGCCCGTTCTCCACGTTGATGCCCGTCACCTCGGTCTCGGTATGGATCTCGACGCCGAGCTCCTGGGCGCGGCCGGCGTAGGCCCAGGCGACCGCATCGTGGCGGGCGAGCGCGCCGGGCGGATGATAGAGCGCGCCGAGGACCGGGTGGCGCACCTCGTCCGACATGTTCAGCAGCGGCACCAGGCGGGCGAGCTCCTCGCGACCCACCACCTCGGAATCGACGCCGAGATGCTTGTTGACCTCGGCCCGCCAGCGCGAGGTGCGCATGGCCGCGTCGGAATGCGCGAGGGTGAAGTGCCCGCGTTCCGAATAGAGGATGTTGAAGTCGAGCTCCTCGCTGAGGCCGCGGTAGAGCCGCATCGACTCCTCGTAGAAGGCGACCCCTTCCGGCGTCAGGTAGTTGGAGCGGATGATGGCCGTGTTGCGGCCGGTGTTGCCGCCGCCGAGCCAGCCCTTGTCGAACACGGCGACGTTGCGCACGCCATGCTTCGCGGCGAGGTAGTAGGCGGTGGCGAGCCCGTGGCCGCCGCCGCCGATGATCGCCACGTCGTAGCTCGGCCGGAGCTCCGGCCGGGCGCTGAGGAAACGCTTCACCGGCCGGCGCCGGGAGAGGCCGTACTTCAGGAGGCCGAACGCCATCGTTCGTCGTCGTCGCTCAGATGCTGGCGGTTGATAGGCTCTTATGCGTGGCGCGGCAAGGCGTTGTCGATGACTTTATTGGCCCGACCGCTTCACTGGCTCGCCCGCTCCGCCTCGTAGCGGGCGGCCTGCTCGCGCAGCCCCCGCGCGGTGCCGGCGTTGATCAGCACGAGGCTCACCACCAGCACCGCGACCGCGGCCCAGACCCAGTGGCTGAGCGCGGCACCGAAGAAGATGCTCGCCCAGAAGATGCCGGCGGCGACCACCACGTAGTTGAGCTGGGCGAAGAAGAGGGCGCCGGCGCGGCGCACGATCTCGAAGAAGCAGCTGTAGGTGATGGCCTGACCGGCGGTGGCCCAGAGCAGGCCCCAGAGGCCGGAGGACGCGGCGTCGGTCGGCAGGAAGAAGTCGCCCTGGGCCAGCATCACGATGAGCAGCAGGAGTGCTGCCGTGATCATCATGCCGCCGCAGAGCGCGAACGCGCTCACGCCCACGGGCGAGAAGCGCGCGCCGGCGACGTTGTTGACCGCGGCCGAGAGCGGCATCAGCAGCGAGAACAGCACCCACACCCAGGCGCCGGATTCCGGCAGGCTGCCGGTGGGCACGACGATGAGCAGGATGCCGCCGAAACCGAGCAGCACCCCGGCGACGCTCAGCCAGCGGAAGCGGTCGAACCGGAGCACGAGCGTGAGCGAATAGGTGGTCGCCGGGATCAGCGCGGCGCAGAGCGTGAGCACGGCGGGCGGCAGCCGGTCGGCGACGTAGGTCACCACCAGCAGCGGGCCGAGGAAGCCGAAGACCGCGACCAGCCCGAAGACCCGCAAGTTCTCGCGCCGGAGCGACGGCGGCTTGGAGAAGATCGTGGCGAGCGCCAGCGTCACCACGCCGGCGAAGAGCGCCTGCCAGAAGGAATAGGCGATGAAGGGAAAGCCCGCGTCGATCGCGATCTTGTTGGCGGTGAAGAGGCTGCCGTAGGAGATGCCGCCGAGCAGCAGCAGCACGGTCGGCAGCAGGAGCTTGTTCTCGCGCAGGCGACTAAGGGCCGGGATCATGGCCAGCCGCTCCGGCGCACGGCCCGGATGGCAGTGCGGAGCCCTGCGGTGAGCGCTGGCGCGTGCCGGGGGTCAGACAAGAGGCGTGGCCGGGCGTTGCGGCCTGGTGGGCGCTCCTGGGATCGAACCAGGGACCTCTTGCATGTCAAGCAAGCGCTCTCCCCCTGAGCTAAGCGCCCGTACTGCCGTCCGGCTCGCTTACCACCGCCCGCGCGGCATTGGCAAGGGCGGGGGTGCGGCGGCGGTGCGGATGACAAGGCGCGGCTTTTGCTCTAAACGGCGAGGGATGAGCGGACGACGACAAGCCGCCCGACGCAGCCCCGAGCAGGCCCCGGCGGCGGCGGTCAACGGGGTCATCGACCTCCGCCTGCCGTCGTGCCAGAGCGCGCCGCTCATCTTCGCCTCCCCCCACAGCGGCACGCGGTACGACCCGGCGTTCATCGCGAGCTCCCGGCTCGACGAGAAGAACCTCAGGCGCTCGGAGGACAGCTTCGTCGACGAGATCTTCGCCGCCGCGCCGAAGAGCGGGGCGCCGCTCCTCTGCGCGCTCTATCCGAGGGCCTATCTCGATCCCAACCGCGAGCCCTACGAGCTCGACCCGGAGATGTTCACCGAGCCGCTGCCGAGCCACGTGAAGAGCCGCTCCGACCGGGTGCGCGCGGGCTTCGGCACCATCGCCCGCCTCGTCGCCTCGGGCGCCGAGATCTATGAGGCGAAGATGCCCTACGCCGAGGCGGAGCGCCGCATCGACGAGCTCTACCGGCCCTACCACCGGGCGCTCGAAGGCCTGATCGAGACGACGCTGCGCGACTTCGGCGCGGCGTTCCTGTTCGACTGCCACTCGATGCCCTCGGTCGGCGGGCCGACCGACCGCGACCGCGGCACGCCGCGCCCCGACATCGTGCTGGGCGACCGCTTCGGCGCCTCCTGCGAGCCCCGGGTGATCGAGACGGCGGAGCGCATCCTCCGCGATCTCGACTTCTCGGTCAGGCGCAACGAGCCCTATGCCGGCGCCTTCACCACCGCCCACTACGGGAGGCCCGGCCAGCGCGTCCACGCGATCCAGATCGAGGTGAACCGCCGGCTCTACATGAACGAGGCCACCGTCGCCCGCTCCCGCGACCTGCCCCGGCTTAAGCGGAAGATGAACCGCTTCATCGCCGCGATGGCGGAGGAGAGCCTGACTCTCGTCGAGACGCTCTGAGCGCGTCCGCATCTGTTGTACGGGCGCCGTCCCTGGAATTATGATGAGCCGACGGCGGCGCAACGCCGCCCGGACATTTCGCACGGGAGCAGACCATGAGACTGAGCCGCAGACAGTTCTTCCAGGCCTCATCCGGCGCACTGGCCTTCGCCAGCCTGCCACACGTGCTGCGGCGCGCCGGCATCGCCGCCGAGGACCCGATCAAGGTCGGCAACATCCTCGACCGCACCGGGATCCTCAACATCTACAGCCTGAAGCAGATCCAGGCGACGGCGATGGCGGTGGACGAGATCAACGCCGCCGGCGGCCTGCTCGGCCGGCCGCTGGAGCTGGTGTTCTACGATTCCCAGTCCGACGGCCAGTACAACTCCCAGTACGTCACCGAGGCGCTGGTCAAGGACAAGTGCGTGGTGGTGCACGGCGGCATCACCAGCTCCTCGCGCGAGGTGATGCGCCCCATCGTCAACCGCTTCAAGGGCCTGCTCTTCTACAACTCGCTCTACGAGGGCGGCGTCTGCGACCGGCGCCACGTCTCGACCGGGATGGTGCCGGCGCAGCAGCTCGAGCCGCTCTTCGACTACGTGGTGAACGAGCTCGGCGGCAAGCGCACCTACATCCTGGCCGCCGACTACAACTACGGCCACATCACGTCCAAGTGGATGCAGAAGTTCACCCGCGACAACGGCGGCGAGGACCTGGCGGTCGAGTTCTTCCCGCTCGACGTCACCAACTTCCAGCCGGCGATCTCGCGCATCCAGGCGGCCAAGCCCGACGTGGTCATGTCCGCGCTGGTGGGCGGCGCGCACATCGCCTTCTACCGCCAGTTCGAAGCCTCCATCGGCAAGGACAACATGATGCTGGCGTCGGGCTCCTACGGCGTCGGCCTCGAGCACACCCAGCTCAGCCCCGAGGAGGGCAACGGCATCATCCTCGCCACCTCCTTCGTGGACGATCTCGACACGGCCGAGGCCAAGGACTTCGTGAGCCGCTTCCACGCCTATACCGGCGATACCGGCTATGTCGGCGAGTACGGCGAGTACGGCGAGCGCGGGGTCAAGGTCTGGGCCGAGGCGGTGCGCCAGGCTGGCGACGCCAGCTCGGACGCGGTGATCGAGGCGCTGGCGTCGGGCAACGTCAGCGTCGTCGGCGCTGGCGGGCAGTACACCGTGGACGGGCAGACCAACCACACGACCATGGACATCCACATCGTCCGCGGCAACATGTCCCAGACCTTCGACGTGATCCGCTCGTTCTCGCAGCGCCCGCCGCTGGACACGCAGCAGGTCTGCGATCTCCACGCCAACCCGGACGACAAGACCCAGTACGAGGTCGAGGTCGAGTAGGAATCGGGACGCGAACGTACCGCCGTCGTCGGCGCCCGGCAGTATCTCGGCGCGCTACATGACGACGGCGCCGGTGTTATCCGGACGCTAGGGCCTCCGGCTGCCGGCGGCGAACGCTGCCGGCGGCGGGCCTTGCGCCCGGGCGCGCGTGTTCCGCCCCGGCTCGGCCGGCCGGGACGGCGGGGGTGACGGGTGGATCAGGTCGCGAACTATCTCTTCCAGATCGGCTTTTCCTTCTCGATCTTCATCCTGATCAGCCTCGGGCTCGCGGTCATCTTCGGCATGATGCGGGTCATCAACCTGGCGCAGGGCGAGTTCCTCATGCTCGGCGCCTATTTCTGCACGCTCTGCAACCACTTCGGCATCAACCTCTGGCTCTCCTTCATCCTCTCGGCGCTTGCCGTCGGCGTCTTCGGCATCATCGTCGAGCGCCTGGTCATCCAGTGGCTCTACGGCCGCATCATCGACACGCTGCTGGCCACCTGGGGGCTGAGCCTGCTGCTCGTCGGCGGCGTCACCACGATCTTCGGCCCCCAGACCGAGAGCGTCGCCGCGCCGCTCGGCAACGTCCAGGTAGGCGCCTTCGGGTTCCCCATCTACGGCCTCGTGATGATGGCGATCGCCGTGGCGGCGCTGGCTGCGGTCTACGCCTTCTGGCGCTTCACCCGCTACGGGCTGATCGTGCGCGGCACCATGCAGAACCCGACGATCTCCGCCGCGCTGGGGGTGAACCGCAGCCTCGTCTACATGCTCACCTTCGCCTTCGGCTCGGCGCTCACGGGGCTCGCCGGCGCGGTGCTGGCGCCCATCGTCGGCGCCTACCCCACGCTCGGCATCGTCTACATCGCCAAGGCCTTCATCACGGTCATCAGCGGCGGCCATCTGCCGCTGGTCGGCACGGTGAGCGCGTCCGGCCTCTTCAGCACCATCGACGGCATCGTCGCCACCGTCTCCAGCTCGGTGATCGGCGAGATGACGGTGCTCTTCGTCGCCATCATCCTGCTGAGGCTGCTGCCGCTCGGCATCACCGGGCGCATGACGAGGGGCGTCTGAGCGATGATCCACGGCATCGCGCTCATGCAGCACCCGAGCGAGCGGCCCAGATGGTGGTGGTGGGTCTTCATCGCGGGCCTCGCCGCCTTCTTCATCACCATGCCCTTCCACCTGGAAATCTTCGTCATCCTGGAGATGTCGCGCTTCTTCGGCATGGCGATGCTCGCGCTCAGCATGGGCTTCCTCTGGGGCTTCAGCGGCATCCTGAGCTTCGGGCAGACGGCGTTCTTCGGGCTCGGCGGCTACGGCTTCACCGTGCTCGCGCTGAATACGGGCGAGACCACGGGCTCGGTCTTCTTCGCCGTCGCCATCGCCGCCGCGGGCGCCGGCATCCTCGGCTACTTCATGATCTACGGCCGCATCAGCGAGATCTATCTGAGCGTCATCACCCTGGTCTTCACCCTGATCCTGGAGAAGGGCATCCGCGCCACCTCGGGCGATCAGTACGTCATCGGCACGGTGCGGCTGAACGGCCAGAACGGGATCCCCACGGTCCCCCAGCTCGACGTGCCGTGGAACCCGTCGGTCCAGCTCGACATCAACTGGTTCTTCTGGACGGGCGCCGTGCTCATGATCCTGGTCTACATCGGGCTCCGGCTCGTCCTCACCACGCCCTTCGGCCGGGTGCTCGTGGGCATCCGCGAGAACGAGCGCAGGACCGAGCTGCTCGGCTACGACACGCGGCGCTACAAGCTCGCGGCCTTCATGCTGGCGGGCGGGGTGGCCGGGCTCGGCGGCGCCTTCTACGCGATCTCGATTCCGCTGGCGCACCCGGAGATGTTCAGCCTGGGCCGCGCCGCCGACGTCATCATGTGGGTGCTGGTGGGCGGCAGGGGGACGCTCATCGGGCCGATCGCCGGGGTCTTCGCCATCGAGCACTTCAAGGGCTGGCTCGGCACCCAGGGGGTGGGCCAGGTCACGCTGGTGCTGGGCGCGGTGCTGATCCTCTTCGTCCTGGTCTTCCACAAGGGCCTGCTGCCGAGCGTCGGCTCGCTGCCGGGCGTCTGGGCGGACCGCGCGGCGATCCGGCGCAGGCTCGGCGAGGCGATGGGCGGGCTGGTCCCGCGCAACCGCCCGCCGGGCGCGGGAGGCCGCCCGTGAGCGAGGCAGTGCGCCAGGACGAGGTGATCCTCGAGACGAAGGCGCTCGAAAAACGCTTCGGCGGGGTGAGCGCCATCGCCGGCGTGGACTTCTCGCTTCGGCGGGGCGAGCTGCGCTGCCTGATCGGCCCCAACGGCGCGGGCAAGAGCACCTTCTTCAAGATGCTCACCGCCCAGCTGAGACCCTCCGCCGGGCAGATCCTCTTCGACGGCCGCGACATCAGCCGCGCGCATCCGCACGAGATTTCTCGCCTCGGCATCGGCATCAAGAACCAGGTGCCGGACGTCTACGACGGCATCACCGTGGACGAGAACCTGTGGCTGGCCGCGCGCTTCCGCCACGGCACGAAGGCCGCGCGCACCAAGGTGGACGAGACGCTGGACCGGCTCGAGCTCGGCGACATCCGCTGGCAGATGCTGGGCGCCCTCGCCCACGGCCAGCGCCAGTGGGTCGAGTTCGGCATGCTGATGGCGCTGGAACCCAGCGTGATCCTGCTCGACGAGCCGACCGCCGGCATGAGCGTCGAGGAGACCAACCGCACGGCGGCGCTGATCCGCGAGGTGAACCGGACCACGACCATCGTCGTGGTCGAGCACGATATGCAGTTCATCCGCCAGATCGCCGACATCGTCACCGTGTTTCACCAGGGCCGCATCCTGGCCGAGGACAGCATGGCGCGCATCCAGGCCGACCAGGCGGTGCGCGAGGTCTATCTGGGAGCGTCGGGCCTTGCTTGAGGTGGAGGGCCTCGCCGCCGGCTACGGCCGCATCCCGATCCTGAACGGCATCGACTTCGAGATCGGGCGGGGCGAGATCGTGGGCGTGCTCGGCCACAACGGCATGGGCAAGACGACGCTGCTGCGCACGCTGACGGGCGAGATCAGGGCCACCGGCGGCGCCATCCGCTTCGAGGGCGCCGACATCACCCGGCTCGCCATGCACCGCCGCGCCCGGCTCGGCATCGGCTACGTGCCGCAGGGCCGCGACATCTACCCGCAGCTCAGCGTCATGGACAACCTGCGCATGGGGGAGATCGTCAGGCGCGGCCAGAGCGCGGTGCCGGAGCTGCTGGACTACTTCCCGGTGCTGCAGGCGCTCACGGAACGGCCGGGCCGCGCGCTCTCCGGCGGCGAGCAGCAAATCCTGGCGCTCGCCCGCTGCCTCGCCGGCCGGCCGCGTCTGCTGCTGCTCGACGAGCCCACCGAGGGCATCCAGCCCTCCATCGTCGACCAGATCCAGGCCAAGCTCGCCGAGCTCGCCAAGGCGCTGGACCTCACCGTCCTGCTGGTGGAGCAGAACCTGCGCTTCATCGCCGCGCTCGCGGAGCGCGTGCTCATCATGCAGAAGGGCACCATCGTCGCCACCATCACGCCGGAGCAGCTCTCCGACCAGGCGATCGTGGACGAGTATCTGGGCATCTGAGGGCCGGGCGTCTTTCACCCCGGACCATGGTGCGGTGCAGGGCGCGCAGCGGGCGTGCGACGATCGCGCCATGCAGTGCGTGAGAGAACGGGGCGGGGCAGACGGGGCGACGGGGGGAGCCGCCCGGCGCCACCCCGCGGTCGTGGGATTCATCCCGGAAACCCGCTCGGATATCCCAGCGGAATCCCACCTTCTTCGGAAAATGTCCCGCGCGGAATCCCTTGCTATCCCGGCGAATCCCGTCAGGGAGGGGGCACTGCCGAATCCCACTTTCGCGCCGCGCTCCTGCCTGCCCCGCGCGAGACGCTGTGCCGCATAAAGTGCCGCGTTGTGCCGGATTGTGCCGGATTGTGCCGCCTAAAAAATTAATTTACCGGCTGTGCCACTTTGCGCCCCCGCCGCCCGGCCGCGGGTCGCGCCGGCCATGACCCCGGCGAGAAACGCGGGCTAGAGGATGAACCTGCTGAGGTCCGCGTCCTTGGCAAGGTCGCCCACATGGGCCTCGACGTAGGCCGCATCGATGGTGATGGTCTCGCCGGAGCGGTCGGCGGCCTCGAAGCTGATCTCCTCCAGCAGCTTCTCCATCACCGTGTGCAGCCGGCGCGCGCCGATGTTCTCGACCGACCGGTTGACCTCGGCGGCGAGGTCCGAGAGCGCGTCGATGGCGCAGTCGCTGAATTCCAGCGTCACGCTCTCGGTCTGCATCAGCGCGCGGTACTGGCGGATCAGGCTGTTCTCGGGCTCGGTCAGGATCTTCTTCAGGTCGTCGCGGGCGAGCGCCCTGAGCTCGACCCGGATCGGCAGCCGCCCCTGGAGCTCGGGCAGGAGGTCCGCCGGCTTCGCCAGGTGGAAGGCGCCGGACGCGATGAAGAGGATGTGGTCGGTGGTGATCGCGCCGTGCTTGGTGGAGACGGTGGTGCCCTCGATCAGCGGCAGCAGGTCGCGCTGCACGCCCTCGCGGCTCACGTCGGCGCCGAGCCGGTCGGAGCGGGCGCAGATCTTGTCGATCTCGTCGATGAAGACGATGCCGTCGTTCCCGGCGCTCTCCAGCGCGCTGCGCACGACCTCGTCCTGATCGAGCAGGCTGTCGCTCTCCTCGGCCATCAGCGCGTCGTAGGAGTCCTCGACCGACATGCGCTTGATCTTCTTCTGCTCGCCGAAGGCCTTGCCGAACATCTCGCCGAGATTGACCATGCCCATCTGGGCACCCGGCATGCCGGGAATCTCGAAGGTCGGCAGCGAAGAGGCCGCGGACTCGCTCACCTCGATGTCCACCTCCTTCTCGGCGAGCGTGCCTTCGCGCAGCATCTTGCGGAACTTGGTGCGGGTCTCCTTGCTCGCGTTCTTGCCCACCAGCGCATCGAGCACGCGCTCCTCGGCGTTGAGCTCGGCCCGGGCGGCCACCTCCTTGCGCATGCGCTCGCGGGTCATGTGGATCGAGATCTCCACCAGGTCGCGCACGATCTGCTCGACGTCGCGGCCGACGTAGCCGACCTCGGTGAACTTGGTCGCCTCGACCTTGAGGAAGGGCGCCTGAGCGAGGCGCGCGAGCCGGCGCGCGATCTCGGTCTTGCCGACGCCCGTGGGGCCGATCATCAGGATGTTCTTGGGCAGCACCTCCTCGCGCAGGTCGCCGGTGAGCTGCTGGCGCCGCCAACGGTTGCGCAGCGCGATCGCCACCGAGCGCTTGGCCTCGTCCTGGCCGATGATGAAGCGGTCCAGCTCGGAGACGATCTCGCGCGGGCTGAAGCCGCTCATGGGCCGATCTTCTCGAGCACCAGCTCGGTGTTGGTGTAGATGCAGATGTCGGCGGCGATCGCCATCGCGCGGCGCGCCACCGCCTCGGCGTCGAGGCCGTCCACCTCCACCAGCGCGCGTGCCGCGGCCAGCGCGAAGGGGCCGCCGGAGCCGATGCCGATCAGCCCGTCCGCCGGCTCAAGCACGTCGCCGGTGCCGGTGAGCACGAGCGAGACCTCGGCATCGGCGACCGCCATCATCGCCTCCAGCCGGCGCAGGTAGCGGTCGGTGCGCCAGTCCTTCGCGAGCTCGACGCAGGCACGGGTGAGCTGGCCCGGATGCTGCTCCAGCTTGCCTTCCAGCCGCTCGAAGAGGGTGAACGCATCGGCCGTGGCGCCGGCGAAGCCCGCGACGATGTTCCCCTCGCCGAGGCGCCGGACCTTGCGGGCGTTCGCCTTGATGACCGTCTGCCCGAGCGTGACCTGGCCGTCGCCCGCGACGACGACCTCGTCGCCCTTGCGGACCGACAGCACCGTCGTCCCGTGCCACACCGGCCCGCGCTCCCGTTCCGCCTCGGTCATATGCTCCTGCCGCGCCCGCGCGCGGCGCCCGATTGCACGCCGCCTGCCGCGCCGCACCATGTGGGTATTCCTGGCGCCCGGTCAAGGGCAGGACAGGAAAGGTCACGCGCTCATGCGCGCGCTTGACCGGGACGCGCGTTGCCTTTACATAGCCCGCTCTCCCATCCACGGAGCGCGAGGCCATGGCACGGCGCTGCGAGCTGACCGGCAAGGGCGTGCTGACCGGCAACAACGTAAGCCACGCCCACAACAAGACCCGGCGGCGGTTTCTGCCCAATCTCCACGACAAGGCGCTGCACAGCGAGGCGCTGGGGCGCATGGTGCGGCTCCGCGTCTCGGCGAACGCCATCCGCACGGTGGAGCGCCACGGCGGCCTCGACGCCTACCTGCTGAAGACGTCGGACGACCGGCTCTCCCAGGGAGCGCGCCGCATCAAGCGCCAGGTGAGGACCGTCCTCGCGGCGAACGCCGCCGACTGACCCGTCCTATCGCAGACCCCGGCGCGTTGGCCCTGCGGGACCCGCGCCTTATAGTCCGCGGCCATGAAGGCGCCGTTCCCGCCGTCTCTGCTGCTCCCCATCGCCGCGATGATGGCGGTGATCGGCGTCTCCAACGTCGCCGTCCAGCACGCGATCAACGACTGGCTGACCTGGGGCGCTTTCACCTATCCGCTCGCCTTCCTGGTGACCGACCTCACCAACCGGGCGTGGGGGCCGGGGCGGGCGCGCACGGTGGCCTATGTGGGCTTCCCCTTCGGAATGGGGCTCTCCATCCTGCTCGCGGTGGCGGCGGACATTCCGCTCTGGGAAGGCGTGCGCGTGGCGCTGGCGTCGGGCTTCGCCTTCATCTGCGCGCAGCTCTTCGACATCGCGCTGTTCCACCGGCTGAGGCGCGGGCTCTGGTGGCGGGCGCCGCTGGTCTCGTCGCTGTCGGCCTCGGCGCTGGATACCGCGATCTTCTTCAGCGCGGCCTTCGCGCTGACCGGCCTGCCGTGGGTGACGTGGGCGCTCGGCGATTTCGCGATCAAGGTGGGCATGGCGGCCCTCCTGCTGATCCCCTTCCGGCTGCTGATGCCCTGGATCGTGCCCACCCTCTACGGCGACGCGCGGGCGGGCGCGCGCCATGCAGACCTCTGACGCTAGGTGAGACGACAGACCCATGAGCGAGAACCCCTTTCCCAACCTCCACCTGGTCGACCATCCGCTGGTCCAGCACAAGCTGAGCCACCTGCGCGACAAGACGACGTGGACCCCGCTCTTTCGCGCGCTCCTGCGCGAGATCGCGCTGCTCATCGGCTACGAGATCACGCGCGGCCTGCCGATGGATTCGCGGACCATCGAGACGCCGCTCACGGCGATGGAGGCGCCCTTCCTGCGCGGCCGGAAGCCCGCGATCGTGCCCATCCTGCGGGCCGGCCTCGGCATGGCGGAGGGGCTGGCCGAGCTCCTGCCGACCGCGCCGCTCGGCCATATCGGGCTCTACCGCGACCCCGAGACCCATCGTCCGGTCGAGTACTACGTCAGGCTGCCGGCGGATACCGACCGCCTCTTCATCCTGGTCGACCCGATGCTCGCCACCGGCTACTCCGCGTCCTACGCGGTCGATCTGCTCAACCGGAACGGCATCGACGACAGGAACGTGCGCTTCATGGCCATGGTGGCATCGCCCGAGGGCATGCGCGCCTTCAACGAGAAGCACGCGCGCGTCGAGGTGTGGGCGGCCTCCCTCGACGAGTGCCTGAACGAGAAGGCCTACATCGTGCCGGGACTGGGCGACGCCGGCGACCGCCTCTTCGGCACGGATTAGAGTCTTTTTCGCTCACGGCAGCCGGCCGGCCTGCGATTCCGCGCGCCAGCCGGCGCCTGCGCGGGCGCGCCGCACAAGCGGCGGGCCGCGGTCGCGGCCTGTCGCGAGCCCGTCAATGACGGCCTCGCTCCCGCGTCAGTCAGTTTGCCGCCGTGTGCTTCTCGCGCGAGTCCAGGTAGGGGGTGATCCGGCCGCCGAGGGTCTGGCCGGTCAGCTCCTCGGCGATGGCCACGGCCTTGCGCAGGCCGGCCACGTCGATGCCGGTCTCGAAGCCAGCCTCGCTCGCCATGAACACGAGGTCCTCGGTGGCGAGGTTGCCGGTGGCGCCGGGCGCGAAGGGGCAGCCGCCGAGGCCGCCGATGGAGCTGTCGAACTTGCGGATCCCGCACTCGATGGCGACCCAGGTGAGCGTGAGCCCCATCGCGCGCGTGTCGTGGAAATGGCCGGCGAGCCGCTCCGGCCCGTAGCGCCGGGCGAGCGTCTCGAAGAGGTGGGCCATCTGCGGCGGGGTGCCGGCGCCGGTCGAATCGCCCAGCGCGAGCTCGTCGGCACCCGCGTCGAACATGCGCGCGGCGAGATCGAACACCGTCTCTGGCGGAACCACGCCCTCGTAGGGGCAGGCGGCGACCACCGAGAGGTAGGAGCGGGCGCGGATGCCGTCCGCCTTGGCCCGGCGGATCACCGCCTCGTTGACCCTGATCGCCTCGTCCAGCGTCATGTTGATGTTGCGCCGGTTGAAGCTGTCGGTGGCGGCGAGCACCAGGGCCACCGTGGTGGCGCCGGCGTCCACCGCGCGCTCGTAGCCCTTCTCGTTGGGCACCAGCGCCTCGTAGCCTGCGCCACGATCCTGCGGCAGACGGGCGTAGACCTCGGCCGCGTCCGCCATCTGCGGCACCGCCTTCGGCGAGACGAAGCTCGCCGCCTCGACGGAGCGCAGGCCCGCATCCAGCAGCGCGTCCAGAAGGCGCAGCTTGCCCTCGGTCGGCACGACGCGCGGCTGGTTCTGGAGCCCGTCGCGGAGCCCCACCTCGTGCACGGTGATGACGTCACCCATCGCTCGTTTCCTTGCGCTTGCGAAGCGGGCTCAGGCTATCACGCCGGCCGCGCGAAGACCCGCGAGAGCGCGCGCGTCCTTGCCGCAGAGGCGGCCCAGCACCTCGTCCGTGTGCTGGCCGAGGAGCGGCGGCGGCTCGTAGCTCTCGCCCGGCGTCGCGCTCAGCTTGATCGGGTTGCCGGTGGTGCGGAAGGAGCCGCCCTCGGGATGCGCGATGTCGACCACCATGTCGCGGGCCTGCACCTGCACGTCGGCGAGCGCACGGGCCACGTCGTTGACCGGCCCGCAGGGGACGCGGGCGGCGCGCAGGCGCTCGAGCCATGTGTCGCAGCCGTGCGCCCCGAGCGCTTCCGTGATCGCGCCGTCCACCGCCTCGCGGTGCTCGCACCGGCCCTCGTAGCCGTCGAAGCGCGCATCCTGGAGCGCAGGCGAGGCCAGCACCTCCCTGAGCCGCGCCCACTGGTCGTCCTTCACCACCGCGATGATCAGCCACCTGTCCCTGGTCGGGAACGCATTGTAGGGGACATAGATGGGATGCGCGTTGCCGAACTGGCGCGGCACCTCGCCGGACAGGAGCTGCATCGCGGCGATGTAGCTCAGGAGCGAGACCTGGCAGTCCTGCATGGAGAGGTCGATGTGCTGGCCCTGCCCGGTCACCTCGCGCGCGTGCAGCGCGGCCAGCATGGCGACGGCGCCGAAGAGCCCGCTGGAAAGGTCGCCCATGGGCACGCCGGCACGGATCGGCGGGCCGCCGGCCTCGCCGGTGATCGACATGCCGCCGCCGTAGCCCTGGGACACCACGTCGAAGGCGGTACGGTCACAGTCGGGGCCCGCCTCGCCGAAGCCGGTGATGCTGCAGGTGACGATGCGCGGGTTGATGGCGGCGAGCGTCGCGTGGTCGACCTCCAGCCGCTCGGGCACGCCGGGGCGGAAGTTGTTGACGACGATATCCGCCGCCGCCGCGAGCTCGTGGAAGAGGGCGCGGCCCTCCGCCTGCTTGAGGTCGATGCAGACGCTCTTCTTGTTGCGGTTGAGCGTGCGGAAGTAGGGCCCCATGCCCTTGTAGGCGTAGCGGGGGTCGTCGGCGAGCAGGCCGCGTGTCATCTCGCCGCTACCGGGCGGCTCCACCTTGATCGTCTGGGCGCCGAGGTCGGCCAGCAGCATGGTGGCGAAGGGACCCGACAGCATGTGCGTCAGGTCGAGCATCACGATGTCCGAGAGGGCCTTCATCGGGTCGGCGGGTGTCCGGCGGCGGGAGGGGGGCACACTCTATGGCCCGCGCCCGCGGCCGGTCAATGCAGCCGGACCGGCCACCCGCCGGGCGCAGCCGCCTCGTGATACCATCGCCGACCGGGCAGCGAGAGGGAGGCGAGCATGGCGGCGAAGGCGGTCGGCTGGGGCATGATCGGCACGCGGGGCTGGAGCGACATGATCCTCGGGCCCGCGGTGAACGCGGCGCGGGGCGCCCGGCTCAGGGCCGTGCTGTCATCGACGGCGGAGAACGCCGCGCGCTACTGCGCGAGCCACGGGGTGGCGCGGGGCTATTCGGATATCGATGCCTTCCTCGCCGATCCCGCCATCGACGTGGTGTGGATCGCGAGCCCCAACCACCTGCACAAGGCGCAGGCGGTCGCAGCGCTCAAGGCGGGCAAGCACGTGCTCTGCGAGAAGCCCATGGCGATGAGCCAGGCCGAGTGCCGGGCCATGATCCGCGCCGCCAGGAAGGCCGACCGCCTGCTCACCATCGGCTACAACAGCCGCCACCACCCCAGGTTGAGAACGCTCCGCGAGCAGTGGCAGGCAGGCCGCTTCGGCACGCCGGTGCGCATGCACGGCCAGTTCCACTACCGCTATCCGCACGTGCCGGACGACTGGTGGCGGCTCGACGACGAGACGTCGGGCTGCTGGGTGCTGGGCGATGTGGGCACCCACTTCATCGACCTCCTGCGCTGGTTCAACGGCGAGGCGAAGACGGTCCAGGCCCACCTCTCGAACAAGGCCTACGGCCGCTCGGCCGATACCGCCTTCCTCTCGATCGGCTTCGCCAACGGGGCGCTGGGCACCATCTCGGCCTCGGTGGCCGTTACCTCCGGCGGCGGCATCGAGCTCCTCGGCAGCGAGGGCCACTGCCGGATCGAAGGCGGCTTCGTCGGGCTCCCCGGCTCCATCACCACCGTGCGCCGCGGGGGCGCGCCGCGCACCGTCCCGCTCGCAGGTCACGATACCTACAAGGCCCAGGTGGAGAGCGTCAGCCGCGCCGTTGCCCGGGGCGCGCCGCTTGCCGTGAGCGCGGACGACGGCCTCGCCAACGTCCGCGTCATCGAGAAGGCCCGCGGCTGGTAGGTGCTGCCGCCTCTTGCTCCCTCTGAAGAGCAACGGGCGCTGATTTCGCAGGTGAAGATCTTCGACGTCACAGCCCTCCTCTCGATGGAGGAGATCAAGTCGACGACCGAGCTTCCGCTTTGAGGGGAACGGGTGGGCTTTCGGCGCCGGTTCGCGGGGCGTCCGGATCGTAGGCGAGGTTGGGCGCAAGCCACGCCTCGGTCTCCTCGAGGGAGGCTCCCTTGCGCCGTGCATAGTCCTCGACCTGATCGCGGCCGAGCTTGCCGATCCCGAAATAGGTGCTCTCCGGGTGGCTGAAATAGAGGCCGCACACCGACGACGCCGGCCACATGGCGCAGCTCTCGGTGAGGCGCACGCCGGCGCGGGCTTCGGCCTCGAGCAGCGAGAAGATGGTGCGCTTCTCGCTGTGGTCGGGGCAGGCGGGATAGCCGGGAGCCGGCCTGATGCCGCGGTAGCGCTCCCCGATCAGCTCGTCGTTCGCGAGCGCTTCGTTCGGCGCATAGCCCCAGAGCTCCTTGCGCGTGCGCTCGTGCAGGAACTCGGCGAAGGCCTCCGCCAGCCGGTCGCCGAGGGCCTTGACCATGATGGCGCCGTAGTCGTCGTGGGCCCGCTCGTGCGCCTCCGCCATCCGCTCCACGCCATCGCCGACTGTCACCGCGAACCCGCCCACGTGGTCGTCCACGTCCGACTCCCTGGGCGCCACGAAGTCCGCAAGCGCGCGGTTGGGACGCTCGCGCTGGCGCGCCATCTGCTGACGCAGCGTGTGGAGCGTGGCGACCGGGCGTTCGCGCGTGCCGTTGGCGAACAGCTCGATGTCGTCGTCCACGCTCCAGGCCGGCCAGAAGCCGACGGCGGCACGCGGGGCGAAGGCGCTCTCGGCGACGATGCGGTCGAGCATGGCGCGCGCATCGTCGTGGAGCGACCGCGCCGCAGCGCCCACCGTTTCGTCGTCGAGGATCGCCGGGTACGTGCCGGCAAGCTCCCAGCTTCTGAAGAAGGGCGTCCAGTCGATGTAGGGGATGAGATCCGCGACCGTGACATCGGCGACGGTGCGGACGCCGATGAAGCGCGGCGCCGGCGCACGGTAACGCCGCCAGTCGGGCCGTGCCCGGTTCGCGCGCGCCTCGGCGAGGGAGAGAAGCCGCTTGCCTGCCTGTCCGCGCGAATGCGCCGCACGCATGGCGTCGTAGCGCTCGCGCACCTCGGCGGCGAAGTCCCGGCGCCGCTCCGTGCTGATAAGCGCGCCGGCGACGCCCACCGCCTTCGATGCGTCCGTCACGTGCACCACGGCCCCGCTGTAGGCGGGCGCGATCTTGACGGCGGTGTGCATGCGGCTGGTGGTGGCGCCGCCGATCAGGAGCGGAATGTCGAGGCCCTGGCGTTCCATCTCGGCGGCGAGCCTGCACATCTGCCCGAGGCTCGGCGTGATCAGCCCCGAGACCCCGATCAGGTCGGCCTTCTCCTCGCGCGCGGTGTCGAGGATCCGCTCCGCCGGCACCATGACGCCGAGATCGATCACCTCGAAGTTGTTGCAGCGCAAGACGACGCCCACGATGTTCTTGCCGATGTCGTGCACGTCGCCCTTGACCGTGGCGGTGACGATCTTGCCCGAGGATTCGGGCGCGCCCCCGCCCTCCCGCTTCTCCGCCTCGATGAAGGGCACCAAGTGGGCGACGGCCTGCTTCATCACGCGGGCGCTCTTGACCACCTGCGGCAGGAACATCTTGCCGGCGCCAAACAGGTCGCCGACCACGTTCATGCCGTCCATCAGCGGCCCCTCGATGACCGCGAGCGCGCGTTCGGCCGCCTGCCGCGCCTCCTCGGTGTCGTCGACGATGTGATCGGCGATGCCGTGCACGAGCGCGTAGCGGAGCCTGCCATCCACATCCTGCTCGCGCCAGGCGTGCGCATCCTCGTCCCGCGCGGCGCCGGCGCCCGCGTCGCGGTAGCCCTCGGCGATCTCCAGCAGGCGCTCGGTAGCGTCGGGACGGCGGTTGAGCAGCACGTCCTCGACCGCCGCCTTGAGCGCTTCCGGAATGTCCTCGTAGACCGCGAGCTGGCCGGCGTTGACGATGCCCATGTCCATGCCGGCGCCGGTCGCGTGATAGAGGAACGCCGCATGCATCGCCTCGCGGACGGCGTTGTTGCCGCGGAACGCGAACGAGATGTTCGAGACCCCGCCCGAGACGTGGACGTGCGGCCATTTTGCCTTGATCCGGCGTGCGGCCTCGATGAAGGCGCGGGCGTAGTCGTCGTGCTCGGCGATGCCGGTGGCGACGGCGAAGATGTTGGGATCGAAGACGATATCGGCGGGCGGAAGGCCCACGCGCTCGGTGAGCAGGCGATAGGCGCGCTCGCAGATCGCGAGCTTGCGTTCGACGGTTTCCGCCTGCCCCTGCTCGTCGAAGGCCATGACCACCACGGCCGCGCCGAAGCGCTTCACCAGCCGGGCCTGCTCGAGGAAGGGCGCTTCGCCCTCCTTGAGGCTGATGGAATTGACCACGGGCTTGCCCGCGACCGCCCGCAGGCCGGCCTCGATGGCGGGCCAGTGCGAGGAATCGATCATCACCGGCACGCGCGCGATGTCGGGCTCGGCCGCGATGAGGTTGAGAAAGCGGGACATGGCGGCCTCGCCGTCCAGCATCCCTTCGTCCATGTTGACGTCGATGATCTGGGCGCCGTTCTCCACCTGCTGGCGCGCCACCTCGAGCGCGGCCGGGTAGTCGCCGGCGGTGATCAGCTTGCGGAACCTGGCTGAGCCGGTGACGTTGGTGCGCTCGCCCACGTTGACGAAGGTGCTGCCGTCGTCGCCGCTCTCGAAGGGCTCGAGCCCGGCGAGGCGGAGCCTGGGCTTGCTCGCGGCGACGACACGCGGCGAACGGCCCGCGACGGCGTCGGCGATGGCGGCGATGTGCGCGGGCGTGGTGCCGCAGCAGCCGCCCACCAGGTTGACCAGGCCCGCCTCGGCCCACTCGCCCAACTGCGCGGCGGTCTCGTCCGGTGTCTCGTCATAGCCGCCGAACTCGTTGGGAAGGCCCGCATTGGGGTAAGCGCTGATCCGCGTCCCGGCGATGCGCGCGAGATCCGCGAGGTGAGGGCGCATGTCCGCTGCCCCGAAGGAGCAATTGAGCCCGATGCTGAAGGGCGCGGCATGGGCAAGCGTCAGCCAGAACGCCTCCACGGTCTGGCCGTTGAGCATGCGGCCAGCGCGGTCGGTGACCGTGCCGGAGATGAGGATGGGGAGCCGCATCCCGGCGGCCTCGAACATCTCGTCCAGCGCGACCAGAGCGGCCTTGGCGTTCAGGGAATCGAAGATCGTCTCCAGCAGGATGAGATCGACCCCGCCCTCTATCAGCGCCTCCGCCGCCTCGCGGTAGGCGGCGCCGAGAGTGGCGAAGTCGATCGTGCGCTTGCCCGGGTCGTTCACGTCCGGCGAGACCGAGAGCGTCTTGCTGGTGGGCCCGAGCACGCCGGCGACGAAGCGGGGTCGCTCGTCGGTGGCCGCGGCGTCGGCGGCCTCGCGCGCGATCCGGGCGCTGGCAAGATTGAGGGCGCGCACCGCGTTGCCGAGGCCGTAGTCCTCCTGCGACACCCGGTTCGCGTTGAAGGTGTTGGTGGTGACGATGTCCGCGCCGGCGGCGAGGAAGCCCGCGTGGATGTCGCAGATGATCTCCGGCCGGGTGAGGGAGAGCAGGTCGTTGTTGCCGGCGAGCTCGCGGTCGTGATCGGCATATGGCGCGCCGCGAAAGTCGGACTCGCCCAGCTCGTGCCGCTGGATCATGGTGCCCATGGCCCCGTCCAGCACCAGCACGCGCTGGGCCGCAGCCGCTTCGAGCGCGGCCAGACGGGCGGCGCGCCGGCCGACGGCCACCGGCTTCTCGGTCTCTGAGTGGCGGTCTTCCCCTCGTGCTGCTGCCACGCCCCGCCCCCGTGGCCCGCCGCACGAAAATGCCCGCCGCGGCTTGAGCGGGGCGGGCCCAACGCTTTAGCCGCATTTGTAAAGCGCCCGCAAGCTGTCGCTCAAATCGGCGCTGTAGCGTGCATGATGGGTCGGACGCGGAGTGCGGTCAAGGGCCGGGAATGACGCGCGGTCGCGAACACGAGACGGCTTGGGCCGGAGCGTCGGAAGACGAATGGGCCGCGTTCCCAGGAAGACATGTTGTTCGGCGCGCCGTTCGGACGCCGATCGACCCGGCAACGTGTCGATTCTCCACCACGCTTGCGTGTCGGCGTTCAGACCGTTGGCACACGGAGCCAGAACTTCGAGCATTCTTGCAATGGTGTGATAAGTGGCTGAAACTAAGTTAGTTATTGCAAGCCGCGCTGGTCAGCCATGACGGATTCCGGCACAACACTAAACGTGACTTCGGGCGAGCTGATCTTTCTGGTCTGGAACGACCTCGTGGGGCTATCGCGCACCCGGGGCGTGCCGGTCGCGGAATACGAGCGGCGAAAGGCCCACGGGCTCGGCTGGGCGCTGGCGGGGCAGGCGATGACCCCGTTCGAAGACATCGCCGAGAACCCCTGGGGGCCTATGGACGAGGTGCGCCAGACGCCCGATGACGGCACACGACGGCGTATTGTGCTGCGGCCCGAGCATCCGCCCCTTCATCTCGTGCTGTGCGACAGCATCAACCCGGACGGGAGCCCCTGGGAGTGCTGCACGCGGAGCTTCCTGGCTTCCGCTCTGGCGGATCTGAAGGCGGAAACCGGTCTCGACCTGCACATCGCCTACGAAAACGAGTTCGCGCTCTACGGCGAGGACATCCGCTGGGCGGCGCCGTTCTCGCTGGACGCGGTGCGCCGGATCGCGCCGTTCGCCGATCTTTGCGTTGCGGCCTTGATCGATGTCGGCGCTGGGATCGAGACCTTCGAGCCCGAGTATGGCGTGGGGCAGTTCGAGATCACCTGCGGGCCTGCGGTGGGCCTCGCGGGCGCGGACCGTCTCGTGCTGACCCGCGAAGTCGTGCACGAGGCTGCGCGCCAGTGCGGGCTGCGTGCGACGTTCTCGCCCAAACCGGCCCCGGACGCGGTCGGCAACGGCTGCCACCTTCATCTGAGCTTTTGGGACGCAGACGACAGGGCGGCCGCCTACGACGCCGATGCTCCGGGAGAGCTCAGCGCGGTTGCCGCGAGCTTCGTCGCGGGCGTTCAGCGCCACGTCGCGGCCCTCTGTGCCGTGACGGCGCCGAGCCCCATTTCCTATCTGCGACTCGGCCCGCATCACTGGAGCTGCGGCTACGATATCGTCGGCGTGCAGAACCGCGAGGCCGCCATTCGCATCTGCCCGTCGCCGGCGGCCGATCCGGCGGACCGTGGCGAGGCCTTCAACATCGAGTTCCGCTTTACTGATGCCACTGCGAGCCCCTATCTGGCCATCGGCGTGATCGTGCGCGCGGGTCTCCAGGGTATCCGCGACGAACTCCCGCGCCCGGCTCTGGTGGATGGAGAACCGGACGACCTGAGCGAAGACGAGAGAAGCGCGCAGGGCATCGGCAGGCTCCCCACCTCGCTCGCGGAGGCGCTCGACGCGTTCGGCGAGGACGAGACCGCGAAGGGCTGGTTCTCGCCCACCATGGTGCAGGCTTATACCGCGCTCAAGCGGCATGAACTGCGGCTCTACGCGGAGTCACGCGCCGAACGCATGTGCGAGAGGTACGCGCAGGTTTACTGACGGAACCGGGAATTCATGCTGGCCGTCGCGGTGCGGCCTCTCGGCGCGGTCCGACAGAGGCGGGCGACCCGGCCTCACGAAGGGGAGACGACAACCATGAAGCGCAGCGAGATCGATGCCATTCCCCCGGAAGGCGACGTGTCGTTCAGGCAGCGGGCGGTCGAGCCTGAGCGAACCGCTCTGCTCGTCGTCGACCTCCAGAAGGGCGAGTACAACGCGGAGAAGAGCGCGGAGAACCCGAGCCACCGGTACCTCCACGACCGCATCCGAGACGTCGTGATCCCGAACGGGCAACGCCTGATCGCCGCATGCCGCGGTGCAGGCATCGAGGTCATGTACACGGTGATCGAATGCCTCACGAAGGACGGGCGCGACCGCGGCCTGGACTACAAGATTTCCGGCATCTTCGCCGCCAAGGGGTCCTGGGAAGCGGAGGTCATCGACGAGTTGCGGCCGGGCGACGACGACATCGTCATCCCCAAGACCTCGTCCAGCCTGTTCAACTCGACCAACTGCGAATACGTGCTGCGCAACCTCGGCATCGAGTACGTGATGGTCATGGGAGTTCTCACGGACCAGTGCGTCGAGACAGCGGTGCGCGATGGCTGCGACCGCGGCTTTCTCATGACCCTGGTCGACGACGCCTGCGCCACCGTTTCGGAGCAGCGGCACCGCGAGGCCCTGCACGGATTCAGGGGCTACTGCCGCGTCCGTACCACCGCCGAGATACTGGAAGAACTGGAGCGCACGCACGCCACACGCCCGGCGGCGGTTTCGGCCTGAGGCGCTCCCGGCGTGCGGCGGCCCGGGGCAGTTGACCCCTACCCCCGGCCATGAAAGTGTCCCGCCCGTCCGAGACTTGCTGGGAGGCGGGCCGAGATGAGCGGCAAGTGGGTTCCGTTTGACCTCGCCTGGTACGACACGCGTATCTTCAACTGCTCCTTCTGCGGCATCATGATGGCGCGGGAGTACTGGGTGGACGACGAGTTCCCCGGCGAGATGTTCTGCGAGGACAAGTGCGCCGGCGTGAAGCGCAGGCTCCGGGCCGAGTTCGCCGCGGCGAAGGCCGAGGGTCGCGTCGAGGACGCGGGCCGCGCCGGGGAGAGCAACGATGTATAGGGTCGGCATCGACACCGGCGGTACGTTCACCGACCTCGTGGCGCTGGACGACGGGAGCGGCCGTATCCGCACCGTCAAGGTCCCGTCGACGCCGCAGACGCCCGCCGCGGCCCCGCTCGCTGCCATCGACCAGAGCGCGCTCTCGCCGGACGAGATCGGCCGCATCGTGCTCGGCACCACCATCGCCACCAACGCGCGCCTGCAGAAGAAGGGCGCGACCGTGCTCTATGTCGGCACCGACGGCGTGCAGGACGTGCCCGTCATCGGCATCATCGCCCGCAAGGAGGCCTACAACCCGGCCTGGGAGAAGCCCTCGGCCGGCGTGCTGCGCCGCCATGTCTTCGGCATCCGCGAGCGCGTCGACCACAAGAGCAACATCCTGATCGCGCTGGAGCGTTCGGAGCTCGAGCGCCTCGGCGACTGGATCGACGAATGGATCGCGAGCGCGCCCGGCCGCGAGTGGGCGGTGGCGGTCAACCTGCTCTTCTCCTATGTCGACCCGCGCCACGAGGAGGCCATCGGCGCCTATCTGGCCGAGCGCTTTCCCGACCTGCCGGTCTCGCTCTCCTGCCGGGTCTGCCCGATCTGGCGCGAGTTCGAGCGGAGCGCCACGGTCATCACCGACGCCTTCATCAAGCGCATCATCGACCGCTTCGTGGGCCAGGTCTCGGCCGACCTCGCGGAGGCGGGGATCGGGGCGCCGCTCTCGCTGATGAAGTCGAACGGCGGCCACCTGCAGGCCGAGTCCGCAGGCGACGTGCCGGTGCAGCTTCTGCTCTCCGGCCTCGCCGGCGGCGTCATCGCCGGCGCCCGCTTCGCCCGCGACCACGCGGACGGCAACGGCGTCACCCTCGACATGGGGGGTACGAGCTGCGACGTGGGCCTCGTCACCGACGGCGCCTTCGGCTCCACCACCGAGTACGAGGTCGAATGGGGCGTGCCGGTGAATGCGCTCTTCATCGACTACACCACCATCGGCGCGGGTGGCGGGTCGATCGCCCATGTCGATGCGGGCGGTCTGCTCCGCGTCGGGCCCCGCAGCGCTGGCGCCGACCCCGGCCCCGCCTGCTACGGCAAGGGCGGGACCGAGCCCACGGTCACCGACGCCAACGTGGTGCTCGGCCGGCTCGACCCCGATTACTTCCTCGGCGGCGAGATGACGCTCGACGCCGCGAAGGCGCACGAGGCCGTGGCGGCGCTGGGGAATACGCTCGGGCTGACGGCGGTGGAGACCGCGCGGGCGATCCTCGAGACGGCGGCCGAGAACATGGCGGACGCCATCCGGCTGATGACCGTCGAGCGCGGCATCGACCACCGCGACTATGCGCTGATCGCCTTCGGCGGCGCCGGCCCGCTGCACGCCGTCGACGTGGCGGCACCGCTGGAGATGAAGAAGGTCGTCGTGCCACCCCACCCCGGGCTCTGCTCGGCGCTCGGCACGCTGCTGACTGACCTGCGGGTCGACCGCGCGCGCACGGTCAACCACCGCTCCGACACGGTGGAACTCGCCCGGCTCAACGACCAGCTCCGCGCGCTCGCCCGCGAGGCGGTGGACGAGCTCAGGCGCGACGGGCTGGAGGGCGAGGCGCGCGTCACCGGCTATATCAGCATGCGCTACATGGGGCAGAACTTCGGCGAGCTGGTGCAGCTCGACACGCTCGAGCTCGACGCCGATTCGCTCGCCCGCGCGCTTGAGGGGCTGCACCGCCAGCACGAGGAGCTCTACGGCTACGCGCTGCGCGACAAGGTGGTCGAGATGACAGAGGTCCGGGTGATCGCCGTCGGCGAGGAACGCACCGACGCCCACCTCAGCGCGCCCGCCTCTGGCTCGGGCGAGGCGCACGCCCACCGCGAGGTCCACTTCGACGGCGAGGAGCCGCTGGAGACACCGATCTACCGCCGCGCCGCGCTTGCCGCAGGCGCGGTGATCGCCGGCCCCGCGATCATCGACGAGATGGATTCCACCACGCTGGTGCCGCCCCGGAGCGAGGTCGAGGTGGGCGCCGACGGCAGCCTCATCGTCAGCCTGCCAAGGGCTGCACGCGAAGAGGGCGCCGCAGTCGGCACCGGGAGGCTCGCGCCGGAGAAGGACCCGGTCACGCTCACGGTGGTCAACAACGCGCTCGGCAACATCTGCAACGAGATGGAAAGCGCCATGGTGCGCACCGCCTATTCGCCGATCTTCAGCGAATCGCGGGACTTCTCGTGCTGCCTGTTCGACCGGCGGCTGCGCATGGTGGGCCAGGCGGAGATGAACCCGGCGATCATCTGCGCCGGGCTGCACACGGTGCCGCTCTGCGTGAAGGAGATGGAGGAGCCGATCGAGCAGGGCGACGTGATCGTCCACAACGACCCCTACCGCGGCCAGTGCCACATGCCCGAACACTTGCTGATGAAGCCGGTCTTCGTCGACGGCACGCTCATCGGCTACGCCGCCAACATCGCCCATATCGCCGAGATCGGCGGCATGGCGGTGGGCTCCTTCGCCAGCACCGCCACCGAGGTGTTCCAGGAGGGGCTGCGGCTGCCGCCGGTGAAGCTGCTCTCGCGGGGCGAGTACGTGAAGGACGTCTGGCGCATCGCGCTCGCCAACCACCGCACCCCCAACACCACCTGGGGCGACTTCCACGCGATGATCGGCTCGCTCAATACCGCCGAGCAGCGGCTGAGCGCGCTGGTGAAGCGCCTGGGCGTGGATACCTTCGAGAAGATCTGCGACGCGCTGGTCGATCACGCCGAAAGCTGGATGCGGAACGAGATCCGCAAGCTCCCCAACGGCATCTACAAGGCCGAGGACTACTTCGAGGACGACGGCGTCACCGCCCGGCGCTACTACTTCCGCCCCACCGTGCATATCCGCGAGGAGGAGATCGTCGTCGATCTCTCGGAATCGGACGAGCAGGCGCGGGGGCCGATCAACGTCACCTACGTGGCGACCGCGGCCGCCGGCTGCACCGCGGTGCTGCAGACGCTGTGTGCCCGCGACGTGCCGCTGAACAGCGGCTGCTTCAAGCCGCTCCGCGTGGTGGCGCCGCCCGGCACCGTGGCGAACCCGGTCTTCCCCGCGCCCAGCGTCGCCGGCAACACCGAGGGCCAGCCCCGCATCATCGCGGCGGTGCAGCATGCGCTATCGAAGGCCGTGCCGGAGATGGTGAGCGCCGCCGAGGGCGGGACCGCATGCAACCTGCTGCTCGGCGGTATCCACCCCGATACCGACGAGTACTGGACCCACTACCAGCTCGAGGGCGGCGGCTGGGGCGGCCGGCTCGGCAAGGACGGCAACACCGCGCTCTGCTGCGCCCATGCGAGCACCATCCGGGCGACGCCGATCGAGGTGTTCGAGACGCGCTTCCCGCTGCGCGTGCTGAAGTACGAGATCCGCCCCGATTCCGGCGGCGCCGGCAAGTGGCGGGGCGGCCTCGGCTGCTGGCGCCAGTTCGAGGTGATCGCGGATGCCATCAGCGTGAGCGCGCTCACCGACCGCATCACCGAAGGGCCCTACGGGCTGATGAAGGGGCAGGCGGGTGCGCCCACGGGCTTCTTCGTCAAGCGCACGCAAGACGAGAAGTTCCGCACCTTCAAGGAGGTCTACGGCACCGTCAGCCCGACCAAGTTCGTCAACATCCGGCTCTATCGGGGCGACCAGATCCTGGTCCGGGTGCCGGGCGGCGGCGGCTATGGCGACCCGCGCGAGCGGGCGGACGCAGCCCTCCGCGCCGATCTGGCAGACGGCTTCGTCAGCGTGGAAGGGCTCGCGGCCTACGGCCGCGACGCGAGCTTCGCGGAATCGGTGAAGGAGGCAGCCGCAGCCGAATAGGCCGTCGGCCTAGTTGGCCTAGGCGCCGGGCCCGGCGGCCCCCGCCGCCGCCCGGTCGGCCTCCCGGCTGTTGCCGAGGGCGCGCACCAGGGCGCCGAGTGACACGGCGCCGACCGGCTCCCCTTCCGCGCTCACCACCCTGGCCTCGCCGCCGGGCGATGCGACCGCCAGCGGCAGCGCATCCTCGATCGTCATGTCGTGGGCGCAGTCGGGCCCCGCGAGGTCCGGCCTGAGCGGCTCCATGATGGAGCCCACGCGAATGACCCGGCCGCGATTGATGCTCTTCGTGAAGTCGGCGATGTAGGAGTCCGCCGGGCGTAGCACGATATCCTGCGAATCGCCGTTCTGGACGACCTCGCCGTCGCGCAGGATCGCGATGCGGTCGCCGATCTCGATGGCTTCCTCGAGGTCGTGGGTGACGAACACGATGGTCTTGTGCAGCTCGTGCTGCAGGTCGAGCAGCAGCGCCCGCATGTCCGAGCGGATCAGCGGATCGAGCGCGCTGAAGGCCTCGTCCATCAGCAGGATGTCCGCATCGGTCGCGAGCGCGCGGGCGAGGCCGACCCGCTGCTGCATGCCGCCCGAGAGGTGATGGGGATAGGAGTCCTCGTAGCCCTGGAGCCCGACACGTTCCACCCAGCGCGCCGCGCGCGCCGCGCGGGCGCTCCTAGCAAGGCCCTGGAGCGCAAGCCCGTAGCCCACGTTCTCCATCACGGTCCGGTGCGGGAACAGCGCGAAGCGCTGGAACACCATGCTGATCTTGTAGCGCCGGAGCTGCTTGAGCGCTGCAGCGTCGAGGGCGAGCATGTCCTCCCCGTCGATGCGGATATCGCCTTCGGTCGGGTCGATCAGGCGGTTGATGTGGCGCACGAGGGTGGACTTGCCCGAGCCGCTGAGCCCCATGACGACCTGGATGCTGTGCGGGGCCACATCCAGATTGATGTCGCGCAGCCCGAGCACGTGGCCGTGGTCTTCCAGCAGCTCCTGCTTGCCCATGCCTTCGTGCACGTAGGGCATGACGCCAGCCGGATTGGCGCCGAACACCTTGTAGAGGCCGCCGACGTGGATCCCCTCGCTGCCGGGCATGGTCATGCCGTCATGCCTGCCGCTGCGCCTGGATGCGCCGGCCGTAGCTCTGGGTCACCCGGTCGAAGACGATCGCGAGCCCCACCACCGCCGCCCCGTTGAAGAGCCCGAGAGCGAAGTACTGGTTGGTGACCGCCTGGAGCACCGGCATGCCGAGGCCCTTGACGCCGATCATCGAGGCGATCACCACCATCGAGAGCGCCATCATGATGGTCTGGTTGACGCCGGCCATGATGTTGGGGAGCGCCAGCGGCAACTGGACGCCGAAGAGCCTGCGCCAGGTGCCGGCACCGAAGGCGTCCGCCGCCTCCAGTACCTCCTGGTCCACCAGGCGGATGCCGAGGTTGGTCAGCCGGATCACCGGCGGCACGGCGTAGATCACCACCGCGATCAGCCCCGGTATCTTGCCGAGGCCGAAGAGCATCACCACAGGAATCAGATAGACGAAGATCGGCATCGTCTGCATTACGTCGAGGATCGGCGTCATGAACGCCTGCATGCGGTCGGAGCGCGACATGGCGATGCCGAGGGGGATGCCGATGGCGATGGCGATGAGGGTGGCGACGAAGATGATGGCGAGCGTGCGCATCGTGTCCTCCCACATGCCGAGGACACCGATGACGAGGAAGGCGACGATGACGCCGAGGCTCAGCCGCACGCGCCGGCTCGCGCTGTAGCAGATGCCTGCGATCGCGAGCACGATCACCCACCAGGGGGCGTTGAGCAGGACCCACTCGAACTTGATCAGGAGCCAGAGGAGCGGGTCGAAGACGCTCTCGATAGCATCGCCGTAGTTGCGCGAGAACGTCTTGTACGCCGCGTCGATGGACTTGTGGACGGCGCGCAGCGTGGCGATGTCGAGAGTGGGAAAGTTCAGGACCCAGTCGGTCACGGTTCACGCTCCCCGGTTCGGCTCCCCGAGGACAACCCGCTCGCACTCCACGCCGGCGCGACGCCCCGTCCCGGCGGCCACACGGCGCGCCGGGACGGGGCGGGGGAGCGGGCCGGCGCGCGCGGTGACGAGCGGCGTCTGACCCGCGCGCCCGCGGACTACATCATGGCCGCCTTCACCTTGGCCGCGACGTCTTCGGGCACCCAGGCGGTCCACACGTCCTCATGGTTCTTGAGGAAGTACTCGGCCGCTTCCCGCGTGGTCGCCTGATTCGAGTCCTTCCACGCCAGGACGCTGTTCACCAAGCTGTTCGGCCAGGACACGTTGGAGACGAACGCGAAGGCTTCCGGCGCGGACTCGGCGAAGCTCGAGGTCACCACCGTGATCACCACCGACTTCGCGTACATGTTGGGCTGCGGGTCGGCGCAATCCTTGTCGATGATGCAGGGCCACGTCTCGGGGTCGTGCACCATCCCGCCCAGCTTCACCATCGGGTAGTTGCCGAGCAACGCGGTCGGCGCCCAGTAGTAGGCGAAGATCGGGTTGCCGCGCTCGTAGGCGCTGGCGATCGCGCCTGCCAGCCCCTCGCCCGAGCCCGGGTTGAAGAGGGTAAAGCCCGCGTCGTCGAGCCCGTAGGCCCTGAAGAGATTGGCGTTGACGTACTCGCAGGCCCAGCCCGGCGGGCAGCCGTAGAAGCGACCCTTGCCCGGCTCCTCCTTGTCGGGGAAGAGGTCGGGCCGCTTGATGATCTCCTGCAGAGTGGTGAGCTCCGGATTCTGCTCCACCACGTAGTCAGGCACCCACCAGCCTTCCTCGCCGCCGTCGGAGAGGATCTCGCCGGCGATCGCGAGGCGGCCCTCGGCCACCGCCGCCTCGACGACCTCGCGCGCGGAGTTGATCCAGATCTCGGGCGCGATGTCGGGCTCGCCCTTCTCCGTCATCGATGTGACGGTGGGCACCGTGTCGCCGGGCACGATCTCGGTATCGCAGCCGTAGCCTTCCTTGAGGATGATATCCTCGACATGGGCCGCGACGCCGGCCGACGCCCACGTCATCTCCGCGATCGTCACCTTGCCGCAGGCCGCATCGGCACCGCGCGCAAGCATCAGGGCGCCGGCAACCATGAGTGCCACCGCCAGTGACATTGTCAGCTTTCGCATTGGACAGCTCCCTGTCTGCATCGCGCCGTGGCCGCTTGTTCTTGCTGCGCAATGCCTTGTCGGGGACCCGCCGGCACGACAGGCCCCTCACAAGCCGATCATAGTCAGCCCGGGAGAGCCGTGGCAACAAGGGGTAGTGGGCTAGTTTGAAATCAGGCGAGCTTTATGGGTTGATCGGGGACTGGGTTGCGGCGCTTTCCAGGGGTAGCGCTTCCCAGGCCAGACGCACGTAGCGCCGTCTTCAGATGAACGTCTGGCGGCGGCACCAAGCGCCGGGCCGCTTCATAGATCGGCATGGCTTGCGCGATCACAGCGATTGACGCACTCGCCAGCAGTTCGCGGCGTGTCATCGTTCCCAGCGCGCCCCTGCGGCGGCGCGGGCGATCTCCGACCTCTCGGACGAGCTGAGGGAGCCAGCACGGGCCGCGCCTCCCTTGCGCCCAGCGTCCCGCTTCTTCGCATCTACCGCCTGGACCTCGTCCTGATCCTGCCCGGTCGCGAGATCAACGATCTTCTTCCCGAGCTGGTTGGGGTCGCGGGGGCGCTTCGGTGCCTTGGTCATCAGATGAACGCCTTGAGTAGTAGGATCAGGACGCCTACCGCGCCGATGCTTGTGGTGATCTCCAGCCGGATGAGTCGCGCATTCATCCCCGCCACTTCTTCAGCGGCGGCGCGGGCCTTGTCCTCGGGCGCGCCTGCAGCAACGAGCGCATCGTAGGTTTTCGACAGCATCAACGCCATGACCGCGATGCTACCACATACGCACGCTGTTCATAAAGCGTGTGCTACACTCTCCCCTGCAACGATCCAGGTTGCCCGCTCTGTCGGGTCGCCTGCCGAATACAACAGCCTCAAGACCCGGCCGGGGTAGCTCCCCGGCCCAGGCGAATAGGCAGGGCTTTCACTCAACCTGTGATCGTTGCAACGGCCCGGCACCAGGCCGGAGCCGAGCGACACAGGGAGAGAAGCATGAAAACACGTATCGGGATGGGTCTCACTGCGATCGGCGCGGCCGCCCTACTCGTCTCAGGGTGTCTCCATGACGATGACGGGGATGCCGCCTTGATGGCGAAGCTCAAGACCGCCGAAGAGGCGCTGGCAACGGCCAGGACCGACTTGGCCGCCGCAAACGCCAGCCTCACCGCCGCTCAGGCGGAAATCGAGGCCAAGCAGGCCGAGATCGACGATCTCAATACGCGCGTCATGGTGGCCGAGAACGCGCGGGACGAGGCCCAGATGGCACTCGCGCAAGCCATGGCGGATGACGACGCCGATACCGCCGAGATCTCCAGGCTCACATCGGAGCTGGCGACGGCGAACGCTGCATTGACCACGGCTCGCGCAGCTCTGGCCACCGCTAATGCCGACAGGACGGCGCTTCGC
The DNA here is from genome assembly GCA_011523425.1 of Alphaproteobacteria bacterium. Classification (GTDB taxonomy): domain Bacteria; phylum Pseudomonadota; class Alphaproteobacteria; order UBA828; family UBA828; genus WTGU01. The sequence continues at coordinate 88,880 of WTGU01000146.1, read as the reverse complement.
GCCCAGGTGGCAATGCTCGAGGCCAGGGTTGCAGAACTCGAGGCCGCAGCAGGCAACGGCAACGGAGAGCCGCCGCCCGACGACGACATGGCCGGAACCCCTGCCGATTCTGCCATGCTCGCGCAGATCGGCACCGCGCGCCGGACCGGCACGTCCTCCTACTCGGTCACCACAGTTGGCGGGCGCTTCCCCGGCACCTTCTCGGGCACGCGCCCCGTCTACGACTTCGGCGATTGGGGTGTCGAGGTGACGCAGGGCGCATCGACGCTCTTCAAAGCCGTCATCCGCGAGAACACCAACATCTTCTCGTCCGATGACTACGATCTGCACACCGAAGGAACGCGCACAGGCAGTAACCCGGCGCTCGGTTCAGCGGTCTGGACCGGCGATGTCCGGGCCTACGATGCCCACCCGGAGAAGCTTGGTACGCCGGTCGAAGGGTCAGCCCGCCTGGAAATGGACTTCTCGGCCGTGACCATCGACGTGGATTTCACCGGCTTCTCGGGAGGACACGCCGACATGGCATGGGACGGCCTGGCGTTGACGAACGGCGCGTTCAGCCACCGCAGCGGTTTCGAATCCCTCAACGGTGCCTTCTACGGCGCCGGGCATGAAGCGGTGGGCGGAACGTTCAAGCGTGACCGGCTGGATGGAGTATTCGGCGCGCTTCGAGAGTAGAATCACGAGGCCCGGCGGCTGCCACCGCCGGACCTCTCCACCCACGACAGGAAAGGGCTGTCATGAGCGATGATGAGGACATTGTTGCGCTAGCATACAGTGCTTCTGCTGAGAGCGCCTTCGTTAAGATTTTGGGGCAATATCTCCAAGAGTTCGGTCAAATGCCGGGGTGCGCAAGGCATTCACTACATCTTCTGACAGCCCTATCTCGCGCATCAGCTCCCGAAGAGCTTGATCCAAATCAAAAGAATCGTCTTCGGACGATGCAGCGCTTGTTGGTGGCGACGTACACCCGGTTTCAGATGCCGGAGCTTGTGAACGATCCAAATCCGAGAATGCAGTAGGCATATTCAATGTAACCCTTCTGCTTGACACCCATGCGCCATGCTGCCATATTGGCGGCATGAACATACTGCCTTTCGAGAAGCGCTGCCTGATCCTCCGTCTCTTGGTGGAGGGCATGAGCGTCCGCGCCACGGCGCGCACGGCAGACGTGAGCAAGTCTACCGTGATGAAGCTGCTCGTCAACGCGGGAAAGGCCAGCGCGGCCTATCAGGACGAGGCGCTGCGCGATCTCCCGTGCGAGCGCATCCAGGTGGACGAGATCTGGTCGTTCATCTATGCGAAGGACAAGAACGTCGCGCGCGCCAAGTCTGCACCGCCGGAGGCCGGCGACGTGTGGACCTGGACGGCGATCTGCGCGGACACCAAGCTTGTCCCGTCATGGCAGATCGGGGATCGCTCTAGCGCCACCGCGATTGAGTTCATGGACGACCTGCGGCCTCGCCTGGCGAAACGCGTCCAGCTCACCAGCGACGGCCACAAGGCGTACCTGGAGGCCGTCGAGGGTGCCTTCGGCGGCGATGTGGACTATGCGCAGCTTGTGAAGCTGTACGGCTCTGCGGGCGGCAAGGGCGACGAGAAGCGGTACTCGCCGGCGGAGTGCACCGGCATCCGCAAGCGCAAGATCGAGGGCAGTCCCGATCCGGCAGCGGTGAGCACGTCCTACGTCGAGCGGCAGAACCTGACCATGCGCATGTCGATCCGGCGCTTCACCCGACTGACCAACGCCTTCTCCAAGAAGATCGAGAACCACGCGCACAGCGTGGCGCTGCATTTCATGCACTACAACTTCTGCCGGCCTCACCAGAGCCTGGGCGGTATCAGCCCAGCCATGGCCGCAGGCGTCACGGATCGTCTCTGGGACATCGAGGACTTGGTGCAGATCACCGAGGACGCGATGCCCAAGCCTGGTCCGCGCGGGCCATACCGCAAGCGGCAGATTTCAAACTAGCCCACTACCCAACAAGGAGGTCGTCGCCCGCCGCGCGGCCGCGCCGGCGTGCGGCGCCCGAGCGGCGGCCGGCAAGCGCGGCGCAGCGGTCGGGAGGATCGCCTCTCGCCGCGGCCGCGTGGGCCGCCGGTCGAGGCGGGCGAAGCGAGCGCAAGTCGCTCGATTTGGCCGATTATGTAGCTAAATCAGACCGCTACCCGGAATTGGGTTCGTTTTGCAAAAAACCCAATTGTGGCGCCCCGCAGGCCGGGGCGCGGACGTCTAAGCCTGGCTCCGCAGCTCCCGCTCGGTCTGCGGCACCGGCATGGGGCCGATGCCCTCGGCCACCATCTCACGCCACTCGCGCTTCTGCGGCATGATCGGCGGCACCGGGATGGTCTTGGGCTCGGGCGTCGCGTCCGCGATCGGCTTCTCCAGCCCCCGGCCCGTGACCTCGCCCCGCCGGAAGAAACCGTTGTAGATGCCCCAGTGGAGCCGGTTGCGCGCGCCGGTGAGCGGGAAGCGCTTCGCGATCGAGGGGAGCGAGTAGAAGTTCCCGTAGGCCCGCATGTGGCCTTCGCGAAGCTGCTCGGTGGTCATCTTCTTCGGCTGGTAGACGATGTGCCCCTGGTCGTAGAGATCCCAGTCGTAGGAGACGATGTCCCCCGCCTTCTTCATCTGGTACCAGGTGAGCGTGCCGGGATAGGGGGTCAGCACCGAGTAGGCGCACATGTCGTACTTGGCGCCGATGTTGAAGCTGGTCGTCTCGTCGAAGACGGTCTCGTCGTCGCCCTCGAAGCCGAACATGAAGAGGCCGAAGACCATGATCCCGTAGCTGTGGATCTTCTCCACCAGCGCCTGGAACTGCTCCGGCCGGTTGACGTACTTGTGGACGCTCTTGAGCGTGTCCCGCGAGATCGACTCGAAGCCGATGCTCAGCATGTAGCAGCCGCTCTCGGCGGCGAGCTCCAGCATCTCGTCCTTCTGGGCGAGCTTGCTGGTGACGCCGGCCTGCCAGCGGATGCCGCGCCCCTTGAGCGCCTTCATCACCTCCTTGGGCCGGGCCTCGGTGCCGAAGAAGTCGGCGTCGTTCAGCGAGATCGTGCGCTGGCCGCAGTTCTCGACCTCGTGGATCACCTCGTCGATGGGCCGGTAGCGGAACTTCAGCCCGTTCATCAGCGGCTCGGCGCAGAAGGTGCAGCCCTGGTGGCAGCCGCGCGAGGTCTGGACGAAGGTACGGTTGACGTAGCGGTTCTTCTTCACCAGGTCGTAGCGCGGCATGGGCATGTCGACCATGGGGTGGAGCTTGTCGGCGCGGTAGACGCCCTTGAGCGCACCCTGTTCCAGGTCGTCCAGCACCTTCGGCATGACCATCTCGGCCTCGCCGATCACCACGGCGTCGCAGTGCTCGAGCGCCTCCTCGGGCATGAAGCTCGCGTGGACGCCGCCCATGACCACGGGCACGCCGCGCGCGCGGAACGCATCGGCGATCTCGTAGCCCCGCTTGACGTAGCTCGTCATGGCCGAGATGCCGACCATGTCGACCTTCAGGTCGAAGTCGATGTCCTCGATGTTCTCGTCGGTCATCACGACTTCGTACTCGTCCTGCGGAATCACCGCCGCGACCGCGAGCAGACCGGCCAGCGGCGAATAGAGCGCCCGGCCGAAATACATCGGCCGCGTGGTGAACTGGTTGGTCTGGGGATTGATGAGGTGAATGATTCGTGTGCGCATGCGTACCTCCGCTCGCGCGATTATACCCGACCTCTGCCCACCTGCCGAGAAGCTTTGCGAATGGCTTTCATCGTTCGAATCCGGCCCACGGTGGCGGCGGCGGCCGTCGCGGCTCAGTAGTCGGCGCGGTCGTCAACGGCGTGGCCCCGCTTCGGCACCAGCACCGTGCGCTCGTAGGTCATGAAGACGGTGCCGTCGGACTTCTTGCCGGTGGTCTTCACGGTGACGATGCCCTGGGTAGGGCGGGAGCGCGATTCCCGGGTCTCCAGCACCTCCGATTCGGCGTAGATGGTATCGCCGGCGTAGACCGGAGCGGTCAGGCGGATGTCGTTCCAGCCGAGGTTGGCGATCGCCTTCTGGCTGATGTCGCTCACCGACATGCCGGCGACGATGGCGAGCGTCAGCGCGCTGTTGACCAGCGGCTGGCCGAACTCGCTGTGGCTCGCGTAGTGGCTGTCGAAATGGAGCGGGTGGGTGTTCATGGTGAGCAGGGTGAAGGAAATGTTGTCGTACTCGGTGAGCGTCCGCCCCGGCCTGTGCTCGTAGACGTCGCCCACGGTGAAATCCTCGAAGTAGCGCCCGTAGGATTCGCGGTAGCGCTGTTCCGCCACCTCCTTGCGCTCCACGGCCATCGCCCGATGTCCCCCGCTGTTTTCCGCCCGCTCGCCGCCGACGCGCGGCGGCCGCGACCTTAGGGGCTGGCCCGGTGGGGGTCAATATCGGCCGGGAGGGTCGCGTCGTCCAGAGACAGCCGGACCGGCCTCGGCGACGGGCCGCAGCACTCAGGGCTCGCCGATCTCGCCCATGATCTCGTCGGCCGGGATCACCCGCGCATAGCCCCGCCGGAGCGTCTTCAGCTCCGCCTCGTGCAGGTCACGGCTGTCGGTGGCGGTCACGTCGCTGCCGAAAATGACCTTGTAGTCGCGGAAGAACGCGTCCCGGGCGGTCGCGCCGCAGCAGTAGTTGGTCATGCAGCCGGTGATGATCACCGTGTCCACCGCGCAGCCGCGCAAGTAAGTGTGCAGGTCCGTATCGAAGAAGGCGCTGTAGCGGTGCTTCTGGATGACCTTCTCGCCCGGCTCCGGGGCGATCTCGCGGTAGGTGGGCACGTCGTCCGCGCCGATCCGGAGCGCGCCCTCCCTGATCGGCCGGTTGAGCGGCACGTCCCACATCAGCCCCTTGTCCCGGCCCGAGGCGTCGTGGGCGTGCTCGGTGAAGATGACGGGCATGCCGAGGGCGCGGCAGCGCGCGATCAGCGCCTTGACGCGGGGCAGGATGCGCAGGTTCTCCGGGGTCCACATGCGCGCGCCCTCGGCGACGAATCCTTCCTGCAGGTCGATCACCAGCAGCGCCGTCCTGCCCGGATCGATGGGAAAGTCGGGGTTGGACGATTCGTACTGATCGGCCGCGCGCGCGAGGATTTCCGCCTCGCCCGCGAACGCCTGAGCGTCCTTCTCCGCCATGGCAACGCCCTCCCTGCTCATTGTTCGTCCCGACGCCCGTCGGGCCGCCTCCTGTGCCTCAGACCCGAGAATACCCCAGAGCGCTGGACAGGCTGGTTCGTTTTGTACAATAACTATCTTGCGAAGCTACCCAGCAGGCTGGGCGGAGAGAGCCGAGAGTGGAAGTCGCCGATCGCGAACGGTTTCCCAAGGACCGGCCCCAGGCGGCGCTGACCGTGGCGCGGCCTGAGCTGCTGGCCGGCGGCTCTGACGACGCCTTCCGCCGGATGGTCCACGACGCGCTGGCCTTCGCCTCGCGGCTGCAGGCCGTGCGCGACGGCTACGCCCGCCTGATCGGGCTGACGGGCGTCCAGTACACCATCCTGATCGCGATCCACCACCTGCAGTACGAGCGCGACGTCAACGTCTCGACGCTCGCCCGGCATCTCCATCTCTCGCCCCCCTTCGTGACCAACGAGACCGGCAAGCTCGTGGCCATGGCGCTGGTGGAGAAGTTCCGGGACCCGGACGACGGGCGGCGGCTGATCCTGCGCACCACGGCCGAGGCAGAGGCGCGGCTCGACCGGCTGGCCCCGGTGCAGAGCCAGGTCAACGACGAGCACTTCGCGCCGCTTGCGGACGGCGGATTCGGGACCTTCGCGCGCCTGGTCTCGGAGCTGGTGGAGAGCACCGAGCGCGCGCTCGCGCTGCTCGATGCACTCGGCCCGCGCATCGCGCCGCAGGATGCGGCCGGGCCTAAGCCCATGGCGCCGGCGCTCCCCGCGGGCGACGCCCCGCCCGCCTGAGAGAAGAGCAACGACGATGAGGGTCAAGGACGGCGCCGCGCATCTCGCTCAACTCGACCGGGACCGGGCGGTCTATCTCGACGGCACGCTGGTCACCCGCGTCGCCGACCACCCCGCCTTCGCCAACGGCTGCCGCTCGGCGGCGGCGCTCTACGACTTTCAGGCCCGGCCCGAGAACGTCGAGTGGATGACCTTCGACACCGGCACGGGCCGGCGCGCCAACCGCGCCTGGCAGATGCCGCGCTCCTACGACGATCTGGTCGCGAACCGCGTGGCGATGACCGCCTGGGCGGAGCAGCACGGCGGCTTCATGGGGCGCTCGCCCGACCACCTGTCCTGCTGCATCAGCGGGCAGATCATGGGGATCGAGGTGTTCGAGCGGCACGGCGCGCGCTTCGCCGACGCCTACCGGGACTACTACCGCTACGCCCGGGACAACGACGTCTTCCTGACCTACGTCATCATCAATCCCCAGGCCGACCGCTCGAAGGCCTGGGGAGAGCAGGCGAGCGAGGACCTCACCTGCCGCATCGTCGACGAGGACGGCGACGGCATCACCGTGCGCGGCGCGAAGATGCTGGGCACCAGCGCGATCATGGCCGAGGAGATCTTCGTCGCCAATCTCCAGCCCCTCCAGGAGGGCGAGGAAGATCTCGCGGTCTGCTTCGCCATGCCGCTCGACGCAGGCGGCATCAAGATCCTCTCGCGCAAGAGCTACGAGCAGAACGCCGTGACGCCCTGGGACAATCCGCTCTCCTACCGCTTCGATGAGAACGACGCGCTGATCTATTTCGACGACGTGAAGGTGCCGTGGGAGAGGGTATTCGTCTTCCGCGACATCGACATGTGCCGGGCGCAGTTTCACGACACGCCGGGCCACGTCTACCAGAACTACCAGGCGCAGATCCGCTACACCGTGAAGATGAAGTTCCTCCTCGCCATCACGCGGCGGATCACGGAGACCGTAGGCACCATCAAGATGCCCGCCGTGCGCGAGAGACTGGGCCAGATGGCCTCCCAGATCGGCGTGGCGGAGGGCCTGCTCTACGGGATGGAGGCGGCCGGAACCCGGTATGGCGACTACTTCGTCCCGAAGAAGAACCTCCTCTACGCCGCGACGGCCTACACCCAAGGCCTCTACCCGCAGTTCGTCACCGAGATCCGGGAGCTCGCCGGGGGCGGGCTGATCATGCTGCCGTCGTCGGCCGCCGATCTCGCCGACCCGGAGCTGGCCGGAGTGTTCGACACCGTGCTGGTCTCGGCCAGAGAGGGCGAGGACGCCTACGACCGGATCAAGTTCCTCAAGCTGGCCTGGGATGCGGTCGGCTCCGAGTTCGCCAGCCGGCACACCCAGTACGAGATGTTCTACAACGGCGCCCAGTTCGTCACGCGGGGGCACACCTTCCGGACCTACGACTGGGCGGGCGCGGAGCGTATCCTGAACGCCTTTCTCGAAGGCAACGACACGGCCTGGGCCGCCGGCGGGGCGCGGGGAACGTCGCGCAAGGGCGCCGAATGAGAACGAAGCAATGCGCGTCGGCGTGACCAACCTCGCAACCATCGTCACCGGCGACTGGCGCGCCGGCCTCGCCGACGGCGACACGATCCTCATGGACGGCGGGCTGATCGAGAAGGTCGGCGCGGCCGACGCCGCCGAGCTCGAGCGCTGCGACGTCGTCATCGACGCCGGCGGGGCGACGGCGATCCCCGGCCTGATCGACTCGCAGGTGCACATCACCTTCGGCGACTTCACCCCGCGCCAGAACACCGTCGGCTTTCTTTCCAGCTACCTCCATGGCGGGACCACGACCTCGATCTCGGCGTCCGAGGTGCATGTGCCCGGCCGCCCCAGCGACCCGCAGGGGGTGAAGGCCCTCGCGGTCGCGGCGCACAAGTGCTTCAAGGACTACCGGCCCGGCGGCATGCTCGTCCACGGCGGCTCGATCATCCTCGAGCCGGGGCTTACGGCAGACGACTTCGCCGAGATTCACGCCGACGGAGTCTGGCTCGCCAAGGCCGGGTTCGGCGCCGTCGGCGCGGCGTCGGAGTACGTCGATCTCGTGCGCATGGCCCGGGAGGCGGGGCTGACCACGACGCTCCACACCGGCGGCGCCTCGATCCCCGGCTCCTTTCCCATCACCGGCCAGGACCTGCTCGACATCGACCCGCACGTCTCGTTCCACATCAACGGCGGCCCCGTGGCCATCGCGGACGAGTATTTCGAGATCGTGGCCAGGGATACCGGGATCGCCATGCAGGTCTGCACGGCGGGGAACCTGCGGACGACGATTCTCTGTGCCGAGATGGCCCGCGCGCACGCCGCCTTCGACCGCTTCCTGATCGCGACCGACACGCCCACGGGCAGCGGGATCATGCCGCTCGGCATGATCTACACCATGATCCAGATCGCCTCGCTGACCGACTTCGACCCGGTCGAGATGATCGCGGCGGCGACGGGAAACGTCGCCAAGGTCTACGGCCTGAACAGCGGCTTCATCCGCGCGGGCTGCGATGCCGACCTTGTCATCGTCGACGCGCCGCTCGGCGGCACCAAGGGCACCGCGCTCGAGGCGATGAAGAACGGCGATCCCTTCGCCATCGGCGCGGTGATCACGGACGGCGTGCCGCGCTTCGTCGGCCGCAGCCGCAACACGCCGCCGACCACCCGCACGGTCGCCGTCGCCCGCTCGAACGTGGTCTCGACCTTCGCCTGAACGCGGCCGGGCGGGCGCCGACGTCGTGGTCGACCAGGGGCGCTCGGCCCTCCGGGTCTTCCGAGTCAGCCGGCGCGCGGCGCGGACGGCTCCAGTCGGCAGGGATAGGCATTGTTTGGCGTTGAGCCGCCGATGGGATCGACGGCCTCGGTGCCGATCGCCGCATTGAAATTGGTATTGTCGGACGCCGGGTAGCCGGCGAGGGAGAGCCCCTCGCAGCCCTGCCACCACCCGTGCGTGGCGCTCACCACCCTGGGATGCAGCTTCGCGGCGAAGCGGGCGCGGGCGCGCAGGGTGCCGTGGGGCGTCGTCAGCGTGACCCAGTCGCCCTCGCCGACCGCGTGCGCGGCCGCCGTCTCGGGGCTGATCTCCACCAGCGGATCGGGCTCGTGACGCCGGAGCGACGGGAGATTCCGGTTCTGGCTGTGCAGGAAGTGCGTCGACTTGGCGCAGGTGAGCACCAGCGGGAATTCGTCCGTTAGCGCGGTGTCGCCGTTCTTGCCGATGGCCGGCTCGACATGGTCCGGCAACGGCGCGTAGCCGTGCTCCAGGAAGCGCTCGGCGTAGATCTCGACCTTCTTGCTCGGCGTATCGAAGCCGGCCGGGCGGCCGTCGACGGGCGCGGCGAACTTGCGGCGGCGCACCGGCAGCGCCGCCTTCACGCCCCGCGGGTTCTCCCGCAGGGCCTCCAGCGTGATGCCGCTCGGCGCGAGCTGATGCCTGTAGGCCGCATCGCGGTCGCCGTTCCAGAACAGGTTGCCGAGACCCAGACGCTCGGCGAGCGCGAAGGCGATCTCCATGTCGGAGCGGGCCTCGCCCCGCGCCTCGACCACCGCCGGCCGGAGCTGGGCATGGGCGCTCGCCTCCTGGTCCACCAGGAAGTCGGTGCAGAGCCCCTCCCGCTCCCAGGCGGACGCGACCGGCAGCACGATGTCCGCATAGGCCGCCGTCGGGTTCATGAAGAGGTCGGCGTGGACCATGAATTCGAGGGCGCCGAGGGCCCTGGCGCCGCGCGCGCCGTCGGCATGGGTGTAGAGGATGTTCTTGCCGAAGTTGACGAGCGCCCGCACCGGATAGGGGCGATGATCGAGGACCGCCTCGTAGAGCGCATCCGTGTTGATCCAGCCCCCGGATTCCGGGCCGAGAGGCCGCTCCTCGAGGCCGAGCGTCCTGCTCCACAGGTCCTCGGGCATCAGGTCGGCGGCCATCACGTCGTTGGTCGGGATGGTCGCAGGCACCACGTTGCCCCCTTCCGAATCGAAGCTCCCGGTGAGGGCGTAGAGCAGGGCGATGGCGCGGTTGGTCTGGCTCGCGTTCGCCAGCATCTCGAGCCCGGACCAGGCGTAGAACGAGACCGACCCCGACGTGCCGATGAGCCGCGCCGTCTCGCGGATCTGCGAGGCCGGCACCCAGGTGATCTCCTCGACGCGCTCGGGCGGGTAGCGCCGGCAGAGCTCGGCATAGAGATCGAACGCGGGCCGGCAGGCGAGGGTACCGTGCGGGCCGGCGATCTCGTAGCGGCCGGCGAGCGCGAGGCGGGCGCCCTCGCGCTCGTAGACGCCGCTCTGCGTGTCGTAGCGAAGCGGCGCGTCCGTGCCGGCGTCCCAGGCGACGCGCACCGCCGGGTCGCCGCCCTCGTTCGTGTCGGCACCGGTGAGGAAGCGCCCGGTGTCCTCGCGCACCAGCAAGGGGCCGTTGGTCCAGCGCGTGACGAACTCCCGGTCGAACCAGCCTTCAGCGATCATGACGCCGGCGAGGCCGAGCGCCAGCGCGCCGTCACTGCCTGGGCGCACGCGAAGCCATTGATCGGCCTTGTTGGCGAAGCCGGCGCCGCGCGGGTCGACGACCACGAGCGCAGCGCCCCGCGCCTTGGCGTCCGCGATCCGCGTCGCATGGGCGAGCCAGGTCGTGCTCGGGTTGTGCCCCCAGAGGATGAAGCAGTCGGTCCGCTCGAGGTCGGCCACGGGCAGCGGCACGCCGAAGGTGTGGGGAAACACCATCTCCTTGGCGAAGGCGCAGAGCTCCATCGCGACGGCCGCGTTGGGGCTGCCGAAGGCGCGCCGCAGACGCTCGACCCAGGCGTAGCCGTCCTGCATCGCGGTGCCGGCCGTCGTCGTGATGCCGAACGCGACCGTCTCGGGGCCTGAGTCCTTCGCGAGCCGCGTGAGCGTGTCGGCGATCGTGTCGAGCGCTTCGTCCCAGCCGATGCGCTGCCAGCCGGGGTCGGCCGCGCCCTTGGGCTGCGTGCGCTTCATCGGGTGGAGCAGCCGCTCGGGATGATGCACCAGCTCCGGCGCGGCCCGGCCCTTGGCGCAGAGCGCCTTGCCGGTGGGATGCGCCGGATCCGGCTCCACCGCGACGAGGCGGCCGTCCTCCACCGTGGAGATACAGCCGCAGCGCGACCAGCAGAGGGCGCAGAATCCGTGGATGCGTTCGGTGGCCATGGCTTGCCTCCTCCGGCTCTCGGCGGCTCCCGTATGCTCAGGCGGCGCTTTTCAGCGCGATCGACGGGTTGCCGCTGCTCATTTCTAGCGGATCGCCGGCCGTTCGGAAATGTCGGCCTCTCGCGCTGATGACCCGGGCGCGCCTCCCGTGATAGAGACAACGCGATAACCGAGGGGTCGCGCACGACGGGGCCGGAGCATGGCGCAGCTCAATACCTTCGACGCCGACGCAGGCGCGGACCCGCTGGTGGCGGCGATCGAGCGGGACGGCTACGCGATCGTGCGGGAGATACTCGACCCGGAGACCCGCGCGCGGCTCACGGGCGAGCTGGCCCCGCACCTGGAGGCGACGGCGCTCGGCGACCCCGACGCCTTCTTCGGGCAGAAGACGAAGCGCTTCGGCGCGTTGCTTTCGCGCTGCCCGACGAGCCGCGACATGGTCGTGCATCCGCTCGTGCTGGAGATCGCCGACCGCGTCCTCGGGCCCTACTGCGCGCGATACCAGATCCACTACACCGGGGTCATGCACATCGAGCCCGGCGAGAGCGCGCAGTCGATGCATCGGGATACCGGCCTCTATCCCATCCAGAACCCGGCTCCGCCGCTAACGCTCGCGACCATGTGGGCGGTGAGCGACTTCTCGGAGGAGAACGGGGCGACCCGCTTCGTGCCGGGGAGCCACCGCTGGCCCGATGCGCGCGTTCCGACGCCGGAGGAGATCGCGGTAGCCGAGATGCCGGCGGGCTCGCTGCTGATCTACGTGGGCAGCCTGATCCACGGCGGCGGCGCCAACCGCTCGAACGCCGCCCGCTGCGGCGTCGCCCTGCACTACTGTCTCGGCTGGCTGCGCCAGGAGGAGAACCAGTATCTCGCCGTGCCGATGGAGGAGGCCCGGACCTTCCCCCACCGGCTGCAATGCCTGATGGGCTACGACCTCGGCACGGTCAATCTGGGCTTCGTCGACCACAAGCACCCGAACGACGTCCTGAACGGAACCGCGGGCGAGCAGGCCGGCGTGCTCGGCCCTCAGGAGCTGATGGACGCGGACAACGCGATCCAGCGTTTCAGGATCGACGGGACCGAGGCCATCGGCCGCGCGCGCATGAAGGTGTGAGCGAAGGCCCAGTCGGCGGCCCGCCGCTAAAACCGCGCGCCCTCACCTCATAGCGGATCCCAGCTGAACACGTCGCCGGAGCGATCCAGCGCGGCGAAGTGGGACTGCAGCGCCGGCACGGCATGGTCGGCGATCGCCTGCGCGTCCCACCCCTCGCTTCGGTGGACGCTGCGAACGGGCCGAAAAGGCGCGAGGAGAAAGATCTCGTTGTGGCGTGTGGCGAAGACCTGCCCGGTGATGTCGCGCGCGGCGTCCGACGCGAGAAACACGGCGAGCGGGGCGTTCTTCGCCGGCGTCATCTTCCTCAGCCGCGCGATCCTCTCCCTTTGCTCGTCGGTCTCGGCCGGGATCTCGCCGGTCATCCGGCTCCAGGCGAAGGGCGCGATGCAGTTGGAGCGCACGTTGAAGCGCCGCATGTCGAGCGCGATCGACTTGGAGAGCGCGCAGATGCCGAGCTTGGCCGCGGCGTAGTTGGCCTGCCCGAAATTGCCGATCAGCCCCGACGTGCTGGTCATGTGCACGAACGCGCCCGATTCCTGTCGCCGGAAGTGCTCCGCCGCCGCGCGGCTGAGGAAGAAGCTGCCGTTGAGGTGCACGCCGACGACGGAGAGCCACTGCTCGGCCGTCATCTTGTGGAAGATCGTGTCGCGCAGGATGCCGGCGTTGTTCACCACGATGTCGATCCGCCCGAAGGCCCCAAGCGCCGTCTCCACGATGGCGCGCGCGCCGTCCCAGCTCTCGACGCCGTGCGTGTCGACGACCGCCCTTCCGCCGGCCTCCTCTATCAGCCCCTTCGTCTCCTCGGCCGGGGCTGCCGACCCGCCCTCGCCCGTGACCGAGACGCCGATGTCGTTGACGACGACAGCGGCCCCGGTCCGTGCCAGCGCCAGCGCGATCTCGCGCCCTATGCCGCCGCCCGCGCCGGAGACGATCGCAACCCTTCCCTCGTTCACCGTTCGATTCTCCCTTGATACCGGCGCCTCAGGTGAAGCGGGCCAGCCCCTGACGCAGCACGACGACGTCGCGCTCGACGGCCCGGGCACGAAAGGCGCCGCCCTGCCACATCTCCACCTCGACGGTCTCGCCCGGAAAGACCGGCGCCGAGAAGCGCGCGGACATGCTGCGGAGCGCGCCGGGATCGTCGCCTGCGAACGCGCGCAGAAGGGCGTGGCAGGCGATGCCGAAGGTGCAGAGCCCGTGGAGTATCGGCCGGCCGAAGCCCGCCTTCCGCGCGACCTCGGGGTCGAGATGGAGCAGGTTGAGATCGCCGTTAAGGCGATAGAGGAGGGCCTGCTCCGGCCGGGTCGCCACGCGGGCGGTGCGGTCGGGCGCGCCGCCCGGCTCCTCCGGCACAGGCGGCGGCGTGCCGGAGGGGCCGTCGTAGCCGCCGTCGCCCCGGAGCATGAGCGTGCGCGTCTCGGTCGCGATGAGCGCGCCCGTCTCGACCTCGCGCAGGTCCTTCTCGAGATAGAGCAGCGCGCCCCTGGCGGCGCCCTTGTCGACGATATCGACGATCCGGGTCACGCCCGCGACCGTGCCGGCGCTGGGGATCGCCCGCTGCAGGCGGAATCCCTGCTCGGCATGGACGAGGCGGGTCGCATCGACCGTCGTGCGCGGATCGGCCAGCCAGAAGCCGGGGTGGCCGAGCACCGAGCAGAACGACGGCACGATGCCGGGACCCTTCCGCTCGTCCACGAACTGCAGCTGCCACGGGTCGAGGGGATCGCGGCCGAGGCCGATCGAGAGCGCGTAGCGGACCGCGTCGAGAGGGCCGAAGGTCTGGCGGGCCTCGGGAATCTCGAAGCCCATGAGCGCGTCGTAATTCACGGCCCTGTATCGGCGGCGCGTGGCGGGCGGCTCACGGGCCTCGCGACCGCTCGGGGGGCTGCTGCGGACCGGCGCGGCGCTCGGCTCAACCGTCGTAGTGGCCGACGATCGCCACGCTGCAGATGTTCTGCGCGGGATGGCCGCCCAGATTGTGGGTGAGCCCGTAGCGCATGGTGCCGATCTGGCGCTCGCCTGCGCGGCCCAGGAACTGCAGATAGATCTCGTAGAGCATCCGCAGGCCGGAGGCGCCGATGGGGTGGCCGAAGCACTTCAGGCCGCCGTCGATCTGACAGGGCATCTCGCCATCGGCGTCGAAACGGCCGTCGAGCACCGCCTTCCAGGCCTGGCCCTCGTCGGCGAGGCCGAGGTCCTCCATCGTCACCAGCTCGGTGATCGAGAAGCAGTCGTGGACCTCGGTCGCGCTGATCTCCCTGCGCGCATCGTCGATGCCGGCTTCCTCGTAGGCCCGCCGCGCCGCGATGCGCGTGGTCTTGAAGTGAGCGCCGTCCCAGCCGTTGAAGCCGACCTCCTCGCCGTTCGAGACGCTGAGCTGCAGGGCCTTGACCGTCACGACATCGGTCCTGCCCAGGGTCACGGCGATCTCCGGCGTGGTGACGATGGCGCACGCCGCGCCGTCGCTGACGCCGCAGCAGTCGAACAGGCCAATGGGTTCGGCGACCATCGGCGCCGCGATCGCCTGCTCGTGGGTGATCTCGCGCCTGAGGTGGGCCTTGGGATTGCGCGCGCCGTTGGCGTGGCTCTTGACCGAGACGTGCGCCATCGCGCGCTTGAGATCGTCCCCGTCGATGCCGTGAGCGCCGCGATAGCCGGCCGCGAGCTGCGCGAACGCGCCGGGGGCGGAGACGGTGGGGGCGAACAGATCGTTCGTCACCCCGCGGGTGCGGGCCGGCAGGCCGCCGTAGCCGGTGTCCTTCAGCTTCTCCACGCCGAGCGCGAGCGCGAAGTCCGCGGCGCCCGAGGCCACCGCGTAGCAGGCGCCGCGGAAGGCCTCCGTTCCGCTCGCGCACATGTTCTCGACGTGCGTGACGGGGATGTAGCCGAGCCTGAGCGCGGTCGCGAGAGGCAGCGCGCTCGGCCCGACGTTGACGGAATCGAACGCCGTGCTGAGCCACGCCGCATCGATCTGCGAGCGTTCGATCCCGGCGTCGGCGATGCATTCCTCGAACGCCTCGGCCATCAGGTCCGAGGGCTCCGCATCCCACCGCTCGCCGAACTTCGAGCATCCCATCCCGAGGATGGCGACCTTGTCGCGAATGCCGCTGGCCATCTCCGCTCCTCTCGCGCCGTGAGGCCTAGCCCTAGTCGGGCGCCGCCTTCCAGAAATACTGACGCATCCCGCGCCGTTCATCCACATGCTTGATCCTGAAGCGCATGCTCGCCCGCGTGCCGACGTCGAAGCTCTCGGGATCGACCTCCGTGAACTCCACCATGGTGCGCCCGCCGCCCTCGAACTCGACAAGGCCGAGATAGGCTGGCGGGTCCATGGAAAAGACGAGATGGTCGGCGGTGAACGTCTTCACCGTGGCGGGGACGTCCGCCATGGGGTGGGGCTCCTGCGTGTCCCGCGCGCCGCAGTTGGGATTCACGCAGTAGATCGAGCGCGGATACTGCACCGTGCCGCAGCGGCTGCAGCGGCCGCCGACGAATCCGGTCACGCCCTCGCGGTTGCGGTACTGCGCGGTCAGCGCCGGCGGACGGTCGAGCTCGGCCCGCTTGCCGTATTCGCGCTCGACGACGCCGCTGTAGGTCAGGAACCTGTGATAGCTGGATTCCTCCACCCGCCGGCTCAGCCACCCGGCGACGCCACGTCCGGGCCGGGTCGCGCCGATCGCATCCGTGACGCGGAACACCAGCGCATCGCAGCCCTGGCCGAACCCGGTGACGACGATGGTCTGCCCCGGCTCAGCATTCGCCAGCTCGGCCGCCAGCATGAGCAGCGGCTGGGCCGTGCCGCACTGGCCGACCGTCTCCATCATCGGGTCGGCAACGGCGCCCGCCGGAATGCCGCAGGCCTTCGCGACGCTCTCCGGCACCCGCCTCAGGTGGCAGGGCACGATCAGACGGTCGACGGCCGCAGGCTCGACGCCGGCCTTCGCGAGAGCGCGTTCGACCGCCTGCGGCACCAGCTTCAACCAGCCTTCGTCGCGTATCCAGCGGTCCTCCCAGCCATAGTCGAAGTCGTCGCCGCTCGCGCGGAAGTGATCGATGAAGTCCGCGGCGACCATCGCTGCCCCGAGCAGGGTCGCGATCTCCCCCTCGCCGCCGGTGCGAAGGGCGGCGGCCCCGTCGCCGGACAGCATCTCCATCGGGCTGCCGGCACGGGCCCTGCGGCGGTCGGCCGCCGCCACGATCGCCGGCTGACCCGCCGCCGCGGCGTCGAGCGCGCTCATCAGCGCGGTGGTCGAGGCGCGGAGCGAGCCCGCCGCGTCCATGGTGCGCAGCGCGCTCCCGAGATTGAGCGCCTCCGCGACGATGCCGGCATTCTGGCGGACGGCGAAGGGATGCGTGGTCGACGCCAGGAACAGCGCCTCGACGGGCGCGGCCGCGCCCATGTCGCGCACGGCCTCCACGGCCATCGTGACCGGGTCCTCGTCCCAGCTGCACATGCTGCGCTCGCCGCGCGCGAGGGCTGCAAGCGATGCGTCGAACCAGGCGTTGGCGGCGGCGATCGCCGAGCGTTGAAGGCGTCGGCGCGGCAGGTAGGCGCCATACGCGGTGATGCCGGGCACGTCGGGACTCCGGAGACGGACGGTTGCGCGACCGAGGGCGGGCGCATACTACACGCTCGCGGCCGCAAGACCAGTCGGCCGGCGCCGACTGCTCCAGGGGACGGGGGGCAGGCATGTCCAGGGTCATGATCGTCACGGGCGGCAGCCGCGGGATCGGCGCCGCCGTCGCGCGGCTCGCCGGCGCAAAGGGATACGATGTCGCCGTCAACTACGCCCAGGCCAGGGACCGGGCCGAGGCGGTCGCAGCCGAGATCGAGAGGGCGGGCCGGCGCGCCGTCGCCATCCAGGCCGACATGGGGCGCGAGGACGATATCCTGCGGATGCTGGACGTGGTCGATTCCGAGCTCGGGCCGGTCACGGCCATCGTCAACAATGCGGCGATCGACTACGAGACCCTGATCCCCGACATGGACCTGGCGAAGCTGGAGCGCGTCTTCGCGGTCAACGTCTTCGGCCTCTTCGTCATCGCGCGCGAGGCGGTCAAACGCATGTCGACCAGGCTGGGCGGAAAGGGCGGCGCCATCGTCAACGTCGGCTCGATCTCGGCCCGCTACGGCGGGCTGCCGAGCGATGTCGTCTACGCCTCGTCCAAGGGCGCCGTCGATTCCTTCACCAAGGGCCTCGCCCACGAATATGCCGAGCACGGCATTCGCGTGAACTGCGTGCGCCCCGGATTGATCGCCACCGAGATGTGGGAGCGCTCCATCGGCATCGAGGCCGCGACCGCGCTGGGCAGGACCGGCTCGATGCTCAAGCGCATCGGCCGGCCCGAGGAGGTCGCCGCCATGTGCCTTTGGCTCTGCTCGGAAGAGGCCTCCTACGTCACCGCGGCGATCTACGACGTGGACGGAGGGCGCGGCAACAGGCCGGCGTGAGCGGAGTGAGCGAGGGTGCTGGCGCATTCGTGCGCCGCAGCGCTTGCACCGGGGCGACGAGTATCCGATAGAACCGCAAGAGAACGCCGCATGAGGTGACGATGAGCATGACCGACGAGGAACGCGATGCCTTCCTGCGCGAGGTGCGCATCGGCACGCTGTGCACGCTGAACGAGGACGGCTCTCCCAACGCGCTCCCGCTCTGGTACGAGTGGGACGGCGAGAAGGCCCGCATGTTCTCGATGCTGGACACCGGCAAGGTGACGCGGCTGCGGCGCGATCCGCGCGCCTGCCTCAGCGTGGCCGACCCGGTCGGCGCGCCCGAGGCGTGGGTCACGGTGGAAGGGACCATCAAGCTCTTCGGCGAGGGCGGCAAGGAGTTCGGACTCGAACTCACCAGGCGCTACTACGAGAGCCCGCGGCGGGAGGAGGCCATCGCCGAGTGGTCCGCGCGGGACGACTGGGTCCTGCTGGTGCTCACGCCGACCCGCATCCTCTCCTACTGATGCCCGACGCGAGCGACCGTTGAGGATCGCGGACAAGTCCGTCGTCGTCACCGGCGGCGCGAGCGGCATCGGGCTCGCGCTCGCGCGCCGCTTCCGCGCGGAGGGCGCGCGGGGCATCGCCCTGGCCGACCTTCAGGAGGACGCCCTACTGAACGCCGCCGGCGAGATCGACGCCCTGGCGGTGCCTTGCGACGTGGCGGACGAGGCCGCCGTCAAACGCCTCGTCGCGGCCGCAGAGGACACCTTCGGGCCCGTCGACGTGTTCGTCTCCAACGCCGGCATCGCGCGCATGGGGGGCGTCGACGCGCCGGACGAGGAGTGGCGGCAGAACTGGGATATCCACGTCATGGCCCACGTCTATGCGGCGCGGGCGGTGGCGCCCGGGATGGCCGCGCGCGGCAGCGGCTATCTGGTCAACACTGCCTCGGCCGCCGGGCTCCTCAGCCACGTGGATTCGGCGACCTACTCGGTGACGAAGCACGCCGCCGTGGCTTTCGCCGAGTGGCTCGCGATCGCCTACGGCGACCGGGGCGTGCGGGTCTCGGTGCTCTGCCCGCAGGCGGTGCGCACGGCGATGCTCGCGGGCCATGACGAGAGCGTCGCCAGCCTGGACGGCATCCTCGAGCCGGAGCAGGTGGCCGACTGCGTGGTCGCGGCGATGGAGCGGGAGGAATTCCTCATCCTTCCGCACCCCGAGGTGCAGGGCTACATGGAGCGCAAGGTTTCGGATCACGAACGCTGGCTGAAGGGGATGCGCAAGCTGCGCGCGGCGCACGGAGGAGCGCTCTCCCGGCCCCATTCCTGAGCGGAGAGCACCACCGACATGGCACGAGCGGACTTCGGCTTCTTCTTCCCCTTCCGGGTGAGGTATGCGGAGGTCGACGGGCAGATGATCGTCTTCAACGCCCACTACCTCACCTACTTCGATACCGCGATCACCGAGTATTTCCGGGTTCTGCCCTACGACTACCAGGGGCAGGTAGAGCGCACCGGCGAGGACTATCACACGGTCCGGACCGTGGTTGAGTACTATGCGCCGATCCGCTTCGACGACGAGATCGAGGTCGGCGTGCGGACCGCGCGCATCGGCCGCTCGAGCCTCACCTTCGGCCTGGAGATCCACCCGAAGGGCCGGGACGAACGCCTCGCCTCCGGCGAGGTGGTATGGGTCAACACCAACCAGACGACGCACCGCCCGGCGCCGCTTCCCGCCGAGCTGGTCGGGAAGCTGCGGGCGTTCGACGGCGACGCGAAGGCAACCGAGCTGGGAGGATGACGATGGCGGAACTCACTCTCGAGCAGCAGGTGGCGCGGCTTGCCGCGATCGAGGACATCAAGCGGATGAAGGCGCAGTACTGCTACTACGCCGATCACGGCTACGATCCCGACGGCATGGCGAGCCTCTTCGTCGAGGACGCCATCTGGGACGGCGGCCAGTTCGGCCGCTACGAGGGCCGAGAGGCGATCAGGGAGTTCTTCGCCGGCATCTCGAAGGAGATCGTCTTCGCGATCCACCCGGTGATGAACCCGATCATCACGATCGGCGGCGACACGGCGAACGCCAAGTGGTGGCTCATCATGTGGAGCACCATGATCGTGGACGGCGAGAAGGAGGCCCGCTGGTTCGCCGGCGAGTACGACGATCATCTGGTGAGGCGCGACGGCGAATGGCTGTTCACCTCCATCACGGTGGACGGCAAGTTCCTCGCCTCTCCCGTCGAGGGCTGGGCGGAGCAGACCGGGTAGTGCGTATCCGTCCTTGACGGATACGCACTGGCCGCGACTGCGGCCCGCCGCGTATGCGGCGCCCTCGCGGAGGCGCCGGCCGTCGCGCTGGCAGGCGCGCAGAATCGCGGGACGGCCGGCTGCCGTGAGCGACAAAGGGGCGAGAGCGTATCAGTCTTTGACGGGCTCGCGACCAGGCCGCGACGGCGGCCCGCCCGCCGGGGCCCAAACGCTCAGTGGTCGCCGTGGCCCGATTCGTCGCCGTGCCCCATCCCGGCCTCGACCGAGACGCTGACCGTGACGTCGCCCGCGCGCTCGAAGCTGAGGGTGACGGGAATGGTCTCCTCGGCGAACAGCGCGAACTTGAGGCCAATCAGCATGACGTGAAGGCCGCCGGGGGCGAGCGCCACCGTGGCGCCGGCCGGCAGCGCGATGCTCTCCACCTTCTCCATGCGGTGGATGCCGTCCTCCATGGTGCTCTCGTGGAGCTCGACCTTCGTGGCGAGCGGCGTGTCCACGGCGAGGAGACGGTCGTCGGCCTCGCCCTCGTTGCGCATGTCGAGGTAGATCACACCGTTCTGCCCCTGCGCCACCGGCCGCGACCGTGGGTGGACGATAGTGATGGCGCCAACCCGCTCCTCGTGCGCCGTAGCCGGCGTCGTCACGGGCGCCGCCAGGGCAAAGGCGGCCAGCGCGGCGACGAGGGCAACGGCGACGACTCTCGACCGGATCATTCCCGTTCTCCCTCTCTCCCGGCGCGGCCGGCTACAGGCGGCCGGGCGCCGCCTCGATGTCGGGCACGAGGCCCCGCACCAGCGCCTCGCCCGGCACCTCGATCCGCTCGGCGGGGATCGCGAGGCGCCAGTCGTGATCGACCGGGACGAGCCGCGTGAGCCGGTCCTTGCCCCGGGTCCGCGCGCCGATGAGCCTGGCGCCGGCGTGGCGCCGCAGCAGCGCCGCCAGCACCTCCGCGCTGCTCGCCGTCCCCGGCCCGATCAGCACGTCGAGGGCGACCCGCTCCAGGGCGCGCAGCGGCGCGGGCAGCGCCACCTCCCTCGCCCCGTCGGTGCCACGCAGGCGGATCGCCCCCTCGCGCGGGCCGGTGAAGAGGCTCGCGACGCGGCGCATACGGTCGAAGTCGCCGCCCCCGTTGCCGCGCAGGTCGAGCACCAGCCGCGCCGTTGCGCCGGGCGTGGGCGCGTGCGCGTGCGCGACCACGGCATCGGCGATCTCGCGGTCGGCGGTGCGGCCGAAGCGGGCCAGCACCAGGACCAGCGCGGAATCTTCCCGCCACCGGACGGCCGTGACCGAGGGACGAGTGTAGGCGCGGCGGATCGTGTCGGTATCGGGGTGGCTCACCCGAACCAGCCGTGCCGCAGGGAGGCTGCCGGCGATGAGCCGCGCGGCGCAGCCCGAGTCCGCCGGCGCACAGCGCCGCTCGATGGCCGGGCCGAGCGCCGCCGGCAACACGGCGTGGCGCTCGACGGCACCGAGCAGACGGTCGCGCGGCGCCTCCGCCTCGGCGCGCGCGGTCGAGGCCGCGGCCAGCGCAGCCAGCGCCAGCAGGCCGGCGGCGACGATGCGGGCAGGCGCCGGCGCCGCCGGCAGAGCGGCTCTCCTCAGTGACAGTAGTTGACCGCTCCCGCCATGTGCGCGCCCCAGGGCTCCGCGCCCACACCCTCGATCGTCGTCGTGACGGCCTGCGCCCGCACGTCGATCACGGCGACTGTGCCGGCATCGCTCAGCGCGACGTAGAGCTTGGTGCCGTCCGGCGTCACGACGCCGGTCTCGGGCGTGCCGGGCAGCGCGATCTCGCCGGCCAGGCGCATGGTCACGAGGTCGATGACCAGCGCCTTGTCGTCGCCCCGGCTGATGACGAAGGCGCGGGTGTCGAGCAGGCCGGCGTTGACGCCGGTCATGTCGGCCGCGCCGGGGAGGCGGGCGACCTCGGTCAGCGTCTCGGTCGAGACGATCGAGACCGTCTCGTCGCCGTTGTTGGGGACGATCATGTAGCGGCCGTCGGTCGTGGTGAACGCGCGCCAGGGCGTGTCGCCCAGCGTGAGCGTCTTGAGCGTGCCGCCGGTTTCGAGGTCGATCACCGCCATGCCGTCGCCCTCGCCGTAGGCCGCGAAGCCGAGCCTGCCGTCCGGCGTGGCGGTGACGTTGATGATGCCCTGGTAGGCGGTATCGTCCTCGCCGCGCGCGGCAAGGGCGCGGTCGGGCCCGACGGCGATCTCGCCCGCCACCCGAGCTTCCGCGACGTCGATCACGCTGACGAAGCTCGCGCCGAGATTGCCGACATAGAGGCGCTGGCCCGAGGGATCGAAGGTCATGTTGTGGGGCTCGTGCAGCCCGTCCACGCGCGCGAGCTCGCGCTCTTCGACGAGCGAGACGAGGGAGACCGTGCCCTCGCCGATGTTGCCGACGGCGACCACCGCGCCGGAGGGGTCGATCTCCATGTGCTCGGGCTCGTGGCCGAGATGAACGGTGGCCGTCACCTCCAGCGTCGCGAGGTCGATCAGCGAAAGGGTGTCGTCGGCGGTGTTGGTCACGGCCATCTTGCCGAGACGCTGCGAGACCGCGACCTGGTGCGGCACCTCGCCGACCGGAACGTGGGCGACGACGGTATCGCTGCGCGTGTCGATCACCGCCACGTCGGCCGACGCCCGGTTGGGCACGAACACATGGTGCGAGAGGTCGTCCAGCGCGTGCGCGCGCGGCGCCTCTGCGGCGAGCGCGGTAAGCACGACGAGCGCGCCGAGGCCGGCGGGCAACAGCTTGATCATTCCTTCCCCTCCCCTGAGTTCGCGCGAGCCGTTGCGCGGGCCGCCCCCGGCGGCATGGACAGAGAGGCAGCATAGGAATCGCCGCAGGCCGGGGTCAAGCGCGCGTCCCGGTTTTCTCCCGCGCTCCGCCGACGCGGGCGATCCTCAGCGCGTTCGTGGTGCCGGGGGTGCCGAAGGGGACGCCCGCGGTGATGACGATGCGCGCGCCGGGGGCGGCGTGGCCCGAGTCCAGGGCGTGCGCGCACGCCTTCTCCACCATGTCGGTGAAGCCGGTGGCGTCTTCGGTGTGGATGCAGTGCACGCCCCAGAGGAGCGCGAGCCGCCGTGCGGTGCCGAGATTCGGCGTGAGCACCAGGATCGGCGCCGGCGGCCTCTCGCGCGCCGCCCTGAGCGCGGTGGAGCCGGAGGTGGTGTAGGTCACGATGCTGGCGGCATCGAGGGTCTCCGCCACCTGGCGGGCGGCGGCAGTGATCGCGTCGGCCGAGGTGGCTTCCGGATCCTGCTGCTGCCAGTGGACATGGCGCCGGTAGGCGTCGTCGTGCTCCACGCGCTCGATGATGCGGTTCATCATCGCCGTCGCCTCGCGAGGGTAGCGCCCGGCGGCGGATTCGCCGGAGAGCATGAGCGCGTCCGCGCCGTCGTAGACGGCCGTCGCTACGTCCGAGGCCTCGGCCCGGGTCGGCGCCGGCGCGTTCATCATGGAGTCCAGCATCTGGGTCGCGATCACTACCGGCTTGCCGGCGCCGCGTGCCGCCCGCACGATCCGCTTCTGCGCGGCCGGCACGTCCTCGGGCGCGAGCTCCACGCCGAGATCGCCGCGCGCCACCATGATCGCGTCGGACAGCGCGACGATCTCCTCCAGACAGTCGAGCGCCCTGGGCTTTTCCAGCTTCGTCACGATGGCCACGTCGTGCGGCACCAGGCGGCGCGCGGCGGCGATGTCCTCCGGCCCCTGGACGAAGGAGAGCGCGACCCAGTCGACGCCGAGGCCGAGCGCGAACGCGAGGTCGTCGCGATCCTTGGCCGTGACCGCGTCGATGGGGAGCGTCACGCCCGGCAGGTTGAGGCCCTTGCGGTCGGAGAGGACACCGGGCGTCACCACCTCGGTCTCGGCCCGGTCCGGGCCGCAGTCGATGACCGCGAGCCGCACCTTGCCGTCGTCGAGCAGGACCTCGGCGCCGGGCAGGAGCGCCTCGAAGACCTGCGGGTGCGGCACGCCGACGCCGCTTCCGTCCCCCGGCGCATCGCCGAGCGCGAGCGTGAAGCGCTGCCCCCGGGCGAGCGCCGCCTCGCCGCCCCGGAAGGTGCCGATCCTGAGCTTCGGCCCCTGCAGGTCGACGAGGATGCCGATGGGCCGGCCGACCTCGGCCTCGACCGCGCGAACGAGGGCGTGACGGGCGCGGTGCTCGGCATGGCTGCCGTGGCTGAAGTTGAGGCGGAAGACGTCCACGCCGGTCTCGAACAGCGCGCGGACCATCGACGCATCGGTGCTCGACGGCCCGAGGGTCGCGACGATCTTGGCGCGGCGGTGGCGACGCACGGACGGTGCCTCTGCGATCTCCCTGCTCCCTATATCGGCAAGGCGCCGCCGCCGGTCAACGGCCGACGGAGCCGACGAGAATGGCGCGGAAGTCGTTCACGTTGGTGAGCGTCGGCCCGGTCATCACCAGATCGCCGAGCGCGGCGAAGAAGCCGTAGGCATCGTTGGCGGCGAGCCGGGCGCCGGCATCCTCGCCGAGCGCACGGGCGCGCGCGAGCGTCTCCGGCGTCACCAGGGCGCCGGCATTGTCCTCGGTGCCGTCGATCCCGTCGGTGTCGCAGGCCGCGGCAAAGATGCCGGGCGCGCCCTCCAGCGCGAGCGCCAGCGCCAGCGCGTATTCCGCATTGGGGCCGCCGCGCCCCGCTCCGCTCACGGTCACCGTGGCCTCGCCGCCGGAGAGCAGCAGGGTGCCGGGCGCGGCCTCGCGGGCGAGCGCGGCATGGGCGCGGGCGAGATCGCGCGCCTCGCCCTCCAGCGCGTCGCCGAGCACCACGGGCGCATAACCGGCGTCCCGCGCCACGGCGGCGGCGGCGGCCAGCGCCATCGCGGGCGTGGCGACGATCCGCGTCTCGGCGCCGGCGAGCCGGGGATCGCCCTCCTTCGGCGTCTCGTCCGCGGCGCGCTCCAGGTGACGGATGACGCCGGCGGGCTCGGCGATCCCGTACCTGCCCAGCACGGCACGCGCGTCGGCGAAGGTCGTCGGGTCGGGCACGGTCGGGCCTGAGCCGATCACCGCCGGATCGTCCCCCGGCACGTCCGAGATCAGGAGGCTCACCAGCCGCGCCGGATGACAGGCCACGCCGAGCCTGCCGCCCTTGATGGCCGAGAGATGCTTCCTGACGCTGTTGATCTCGCCGATGGTGGCGCCCGAGCGCAGCAGCGCGCCGGTCACCGCCTGCTTGTCGGCGAGCGCGATCCCCGGCGCCGGCAGGGTGAGCAGCGCCGAGCCGCCGCCGGAGACGAGGCAGAGCGCGAGATCGTCCTGACGCAAGCCCTCGGCGAGCGCGAGGATGCGCGCCGCGGCCGCGCGGCCGCCGGCATCCGGCACCGGATGGGCCGCCTCGACGACCTCGATCGCGCGCGTCGGCACGCGGTGGCCGTAGCGGGTGACGACGAGGCCCTCGAGGGGGCCCTCCCAGTGATCCTCCACGGCCTGCGCCATGGTCGCCGCCGCCTTGCCCGCGCCGATGACCACGGTGCGGCCGGCGGGCGGCGCAGGCAGGTGCGGCGGCAGGCAGTGGGCAGGCTTGGCGCTGGCGATCGCCGCCTCCAGCAGGCGGCGCAGGAGGGCTCTCGGCTCGTCGCTCATCGCCCCACCTTGCCAGAGCCGCCCGCCAGCGTCATCCGCCGCCGGCACCGGGCAGCAGACGCGCGGGCGTCGGCCGGCGCAACCGGCTACCATGCCGGCGCCGGTCCCCGAGCGTGCGCGGATCGGGTGACACGGGAGCCCGCCCATGACCCCTGCCCGCCGCCGTCTCCTCTTCGGCGCCGGCCTCGCGGCCGTCTCGGGCCTCTGCTTCAGCACCGGCGGCTTCTTCGTCCGCTCGGTCTCGGTCGATCCCTGGGAGATCATCACGGTCCGCTGCTTCTTCGCCGGGCTCGGCATTCTCCTAATTCTCTTCGTGAGCGAGCGCGGGCGGGTGTGGCCGCTGCTCCGCGCCTCGGGCTGGCCGGTGCTCGCGGTGGGAGTCGCCACCGGCTGGGGGATCATCGCCTACGTGCTGGCGATGCAGTACACGCTGGTCGCCAACGTGATCGCGATCATGACGATCTCCACCGTGATGGTCGCCCTGCTGGCGAAGCCGGTGCTGGGCGAGCCGGTGGCGCTCAGGACCTGGCTCGCGCTGGCGGGCAGCCTCTGCGGCGTCGGCGTCATGTTCTGGAGCGACGTCGGCAGCGGCGGCATCATCGGCAACCTGCTCGCGCTCTCCATCGCGGCCGCCATCGCGTTCCAGACCCTGATCGCGCGGCGCTTCCGCACCGGGCGGATGGAGCCGGCGGTGCTGATGGCGGCGGTGATCGCTGGCCTCGCATCGCTGCCGCTCGCGCTGCCGTTCGAGGCGACGCCGCCGGAACTGGGGTACATGGCGGCGCTCGGCCTGGTGCAACTCGCCGCGGCGCTCACCCTCTATTTCTACGCCGCACGCTATCTGCCGGCACCGATCCTGATCTTCGTCGTGCTGATCGACGCGGTCTTCGCGCCGATCTGGGTCTGGCTCGGCTTCGGCGAGGTGCCGGGCACGCTGGTCTTCATCGGCGCCGTGGTGATCCTCGCCTCGGTGGCCGGCAACGCGCTCTTCGGCCTGTTCGCCTGGCGCCGGCCGCCGCCTGCTGCAGGTTAGAGTCTCCCTTTTAATCGGAAGCGTTCTTGCTCTTTGTCGCTCACGGCAGCCGGCCGTCATCCGATTCTGCGCGCCTGCCGGCCGTCATTCGATACCGCGCGCCTGCCGGCGCAACGGCCGGCGCCTGCGCGGGCGCGCCGCATAAGCGGCGGGCCGCAGTCGCGGCCTGTCGCGGATCCGTCAAAGACGGATCCGCTCTAGCGCCGGTGCATCACGCCGGCTGCGAGAAAGCCGCCGTCGACCGCGAGCACGTGCCCGGTGACGTAGCGGGCCTCCTCGCTCGCGAGGAAGAGGGCTGCGGCCGCGGTCTCCTCCGGCGTGCCGTAGCGGTCGAGCGGAATGCCGGCGCGGTAGACCGTGCGCGTCTCAGCCGAATGCATCCTCGCCACAAGCTCGGTCTCGATGGCGCCGGGCGCGAGCGCGTTCACGGTGATGCCGTAGGGCGCGAGCTCCACCGCCATCACCTTGGTGAGCGCGATGACGCCGCCCTTGGCGGTGCCGTAGGCGGCGCGTCCGGTGCCGCCGCGCACGCCGGCGGTCGACGCGAGGTTGACGATGCGGCCGTAGCCGCGCTCCTTCATGTGGCGCGCCGCCGCCTGGCCGCAGAAGAAGGTGCCGGAGAGATCGATGTCGAGGATGCGCCGCCATTCCTCCGGCGTCGTCTCGAGGAAGCCGCGCTCGACGCCGACGCCGGCGCTGTGCACCAGGATGTCGACCGCGCCGAAGGCCGCCACGGCGCGTGCGACCATCGCGTCGGCCTGCTCCGGCCGGCTCACGTCGCAGGCGATGGCCTCGGCCTTCGCGCCGCCGTCCGTCAGCGCCGCCGCGACCTCCTCGGCGCCTTCCAGGTTGATGTCGGCGACGGCCACGGCGGCGCCCTGCCTGGCGAGCTGGCCCGCGATCTCGCGGCCGATGCCGCTGGCGCCGCCGGTGACCAGTGCGGCCCGATTGACATAGATCATCGCCCGCTCCCGAGGCGCTTGCCGCGCCTTCGCGTGTGTTCTAGCGTGGCGTCTTGGCGTGCGCCAGGGCGTGGGAACGGGCGACGCCGCCCGGACCGGGACCGCCGGCACCGGGACAAGAAACCGACCGCGCGCCGACGCGTGGCGCGACGACCCGATGGGAGGGAGAGCAAATGAAACTACGCAAGACGATCATGGCGGGCCTTGCCGCCGGCGTGCTGAGCGCATCGCTGCTGACGGCGGGCATCGCCCAGGCCGAGGACGAGCGCGTGCGCTGGAACATGGCGAGCTGGTTCCCCAGCAACCTGACCCAGCTCGGCACTCTCGGCAAGAGCATGGTGGACAGGCTGGACCGCATCTCGGGCGGCAACATCCAGCTCAAGTTCTTCGAGCCCAACGCGCTGATCCCGGCGAAGGAGTGCTTCGACGCCGTTTCCGCCGGCTCGGTCGATGCCTGCTGGTCCACCCCCGGCTACTGGTACGGCAAGGAGCCTGCGCTCGCCATGTTCGCCGCGGTGCCGTTCGGCCCGAGGGCGGGCGAGTATCTGGGCTGGATCTACTACGGCGGCGGCTACGACCTGTGGGATGCGATCTACGAGCCGCACGGCCTGAAGTCGCTGCCCTGCGGCATCATCGCGCCCGAGGCCTCCGGCTGGTTCCGTAGCGAGATCACGTCCATCGACGATCTCGCCGGCCTGAAGATGCGCTTCTTCGGCCTCGGCGCCAAGGTGATGGAGAAGATCGGCGTCTCCACCCAGCTCATCGCCGGGGGCGACATCTTCCCGGCGCTCGAGCGTGGCTCGATCGACGCCACCGAATACTCGATGCCGGCGATCGACCTCAACCTGGGTTTCTACCAGGTCGCCAAGCACTACTACTTCCCCGGCTGGCACCAGCAGGCCACGATATTCGAGCTGCTCATGAACCGACCCGCCTGGGATGCGCTGAGCGACACCCAGCGGGCGCAGATCGAGGTCTCCTGCGGCGATGCCTTCCGCGAGGGGCTGGCCGAGGGCGAGGCGATCCAGGGCAAGGCGCTGGCCGAGCTCCAGGAGAAGGGCGTCACGATCCACCGCTGGCCTCAGGAGATCCTGGACACGCTGGAGGAGAAGTGGAACGAGGTCGCGGCCGAGGACGCGGCGCGTGACGCGAACTTCGCCAAGGTGTGGGAGTCCTACCAGGCGTACCGCGCCGAGTACGCGGTCTGGAAGGACCTCGGTTACCTGAACTAAGGCCGAACAGAAGCCGCGCGCCACGGCGCGCGGCTTCTGCCTAGCGTAGGAGCGCCGGAGGCGGTGTAGACCGCGTTCCGGCGCTCCCCTATTGTCTGGGCGGGGCAGCGGTAGCGGACTGCATGCGGTATCTCCTGAGAGTTGAGGGAGTCCTCAATTCCGTGACGACCTGGGTCGGGCGCATCGGCGCCTGGATCTCGGTCCCGCTGATGATCATCATTATCTTCGACGTCATCACCCGCCGCTTCCTGGTGCTGGGCTCGACCAAGCTGCAGGAGGGCGAGTGGCACCTGCACGCGATGCTGTTCCTGCTCTGCCTGGGTTTCGCCTATCTCAGGCACGCGCACGTGCGGATCAGCCTGGTGCACGAGCGCTTCAGCCCCACGACGCAGCGCTGGATCGAGTTCGTCGGCTGCCTGGTCTTCGCCATCCCCTACTGCGCCATCGTCTTCTACTTCGCGATGGATTTCGTGGAGCGCTCCTGGAGCCTGAACGAGGCCTCGGACTCCGCCACCGGCCTGCCCTACCGCTGGGCGATCAAGGGCTTCCTGCCGGCCGGGATGTTCTTCCTGGGCGTGGCCTCGATTGCCGTGGTGCTGCGCAAGTTCATCGAGCTCTTCGGCTCGGACGAGCACCGTCGCGCCCTTAGCGACGACACCCCGCAGAGGCCCGAGCCCCCCAAGCCCACCATGGCGGGCCGGGACTAGCAGGGCATGTACATCGAGGACTATCTGCCGGCGTTCATGTTCGGCGCGCTGGCGATCCTGCTGTTCTCGGGCTTCCCGGTCGGTTTCGTGCTCGGCGGCGTGGCGCTGGCCTTCGGCTTCCTCGGCGCCGCGCTCGACGTCTTTCACGTCATCCAGTTCTTCAACCTGCCGCTCCGCATCTGGGGCATCGGCGACAACCTGGTGCTGGTGGCGATCCCCATGTTCATCTTCATGGGCACGATGCTGGAACGATCCGGCGTCGCCGCCGACCTGCTCTACTGCCTGCAGGTCCTGCTCAGGCGGACGCCGGGCGGGCTCGCGCTCGCGGTCACGGTGATGGGCACGATCCTCGCCGCCACCACCGGCATCATCGGCGCCTCGGTGGTGATGATCAGCCTCATGGCGCTGCCGGTCATGCTGCAGCGCAAGTACAACATGGAGCTCGCCACCGGGACGATCGCGTCGTCCGGCACGCTCGGCATCCTGATTCCGCCCAGCATCATGCTGGTCATCATGGCGGACCTGCTGGGCCGCTCGGTCGGCACGCTCTTCGTCGCGGCGGTCTTCCCCGGCCTGATGCTGGCGGGCCTCTACTTCATCTACATTTTCACGCTGTGCCGGTTCAAACCGCACCTGGCGCCGCCGCTGCCCAAGGAGATGGGGCCCAAGAGCACGCGCGAGCTGATCATCCTGATGCTCAGGGGCTTCATCCCGGCGGTCTTCCTCATCCTGCTGGTGCTGGGCTCGATCGTGCTCGGCTGGGCGACGCCCACCGAGGCGGCCGGCGTCGGCGCCTTCGGCGCGGTGCTGCTGGCGCTCATCAACCGCAAGTTCTCCTGGAAGATGCTGCGCGACGTGGTGGAGCGCACGGCGCTCACCAACGGCATGCTCTTCTTCATCTTCGTCGGCGCGACGGCGTTCTCCTACGTCTTCCGCTCGCTCGGCGGCGACCAGCTGATCGAGGACCTGGTCTATTCCGTCGGCGTCGGGCCCTGGGGAATCCTCTTCATCCTGATGATCGTGACCTTCCTGCTCGGGTTCTTCTTCGACTGGATCGAGATCACGCTGATCGTGCTGCCGGTGTTCGCGCCGATCCTCGCGGGCCTCGACTTCGGCGACCACGTTCCCAAGCTCGAGGTGGTCTACTGGTTCTCGATCCTGATGGCGGTCAACCTGCAGACCTCGTTCCTGACGCCGCCCTTCGGCTTCGCCCTCTTCTACATGAAGGGCGTGGCGCCGCCCGAAGTGCGAATCCAGCAGATCTACCGCGGCATCATTCCCTTCGTGTTCCTGCAGCTCATCGGGCTCGGGCTTGTGATCGCCTTCCCCGAGATCGCCATGTGGCTGCCGCGAACGATGCTCGATTAGAGCGAGTCTGCCCTGCCCGGCGGGGAGTTCCGGGTTCCCTGCCGCATTGGGAAAGAAGCGCTGGTGGAAGGCCGCTCGGGCGAGCGCCGGTGGCGCTCAGACGACGACCACCTTGCCCGGGTTCATCAGGTTGTGGGGATCGAGGGTGCGCTTGATGGTGCGCATCAGGTCGACGGCGCCGGCGCCGTGCTCCACCTCCAGGTAGTCGAGCTTGCCGCAGCCGATGCCGTGCTCGCCGGTGCAGGTGCCGCCCATGGCGAGCGCGCGGTCGATCATGCGCCCGTTGAGGCGCTTGGCCTCGGCCATCTCGGCCTCGTCGTCGGGATCGATGAGGAAGCAGACGTGGAAGTTGCCGTCGCCCACGTGGCCCACGATGGGGGCCAGCAGCGGCGAGGCGTCGAGCTCCTCCTTGGTCTCGATCAGGCACTCGGCGAGACGGGAGATCGGCACGCAGACGTCCGTCGCCCAGCCCTTCTTGCCGGGCTGCAGCGCGAGGCAGGCGTAGTAGACGTCGTGCCGCGCCTGCCAGAGCGCGTTCCGCTCCTCCGCCTTCGTCGCCCAGCGGAAGTCGGAGCCGCCGAACTCCTGCACGATCTCGCGCACCTGCTCGACCTGCTCGGCGACGCCCTGCTCGGTGCCGTGGAACTCGAAGAAGAGCGTGTCCCTGGGCGCATAGTCGAGCTTCGAGAACTTGTTGCAGGCGTCCATCTGGATGTCGTCGAGCAGCTCCACCCGGGCGATGGGGATGCCCGACTGGATGGTCAGGATCACCGTGTTGACCGCGGCCTCGAGCGAGGGGAAGGCGCAGACCGCCGCGGACACCGCCTCGGGGATGCCGTAAAGCTTCAGCGTGATCTCCGTCATGATCCCGAGGGTGCCCTCGGAGCCGACGAAGAGCCGGGTCAGGTCGTAGCCCGCCGCCGACTTGCGCGCGCGCCCGCCGGTGGTGATGACCTGCCCGTCGGGCAGCACCACCGTGAGCCCCAGCACGTTCTCCTTGAGGGTGCCGTAGCGCACGGCGTTGGTGCCTGAGGCCCGCGTCGCGGTCATGCCGCCGAGCGTCGCGTCCGCGCCCGGGTCGATGGGGAAGAAGAGGCCCGTGTCGCGCAGGTGGGTGTTGAGCTGCTTGCGCGTGACGCCCGCCTGGACGGTGACGTCGAGGTCCTCCTGGCTCACCCGGAGCACGTTGTTCATGCGCCCCATGTCGAGGGTGACGCCGCCCTCCAGCGCGCAGACGTTGCCCTCCACCGAGGTGCCGACGCCATAGGGGACCATGGGCACGCCGTGGGCGGCGCAGATGCGGACGATCTCGGCGACCTCCTCCGTCGTCTCGGGGAAGGCAACGGCGTCCGGCGGGCGCGGCGCGTGGTAGGTCTCGCCGGTCGCGTGATGCTCGCACACCGCCTGCGATGTGGAGAGCCGGTCGCCGAGGAGCGCGCCGAGCGCGTCGGTCGCGCTTCCTGTGTCGGTATTTCTGAGCAGGGTTGCCATGGGCGGCACTATAGCGCGCCGCTCCCCAGCGGCGCCAGCCGCGCCAGAGCGCATCCGTCTCCGGCGGATGCGCGACAGGCGCGCGGAAGCGCTCGGCGGCCGGCTGCCGTGAGCGAAAAGGCGCGCTAGCGCCGGTAGGAGGGGTCCTCCCGGTCGAGGCGGCGGAGCAGGGCCTCGAAGCCGATCCGCGCCCACTCCACGTTGCCGGTCCCCTGGCCCGTCGCCGCGGTCCGCTCGATCACGGATTTCGGCGGCAGCACCGGCGCACCGCCCGCCTGGGCAGCGATCTGGATCTCGCAGGTGCGCTCCAGATAGTGCATGAGCGTGAAGGCCTCGGCGATGGAACGGCCCCAGGTCAGCGTGCCGTGGTTGCGCAGGAACATCATGCGCTTGCCGCCGAGATCGCGGATCAGCGTCTTCTGCTCGGCCGGCCTGAGGCCGGGGCCGTCATAGTCGTGGTAGGCGATCTGCCCGGCATGGGTGATCGCGAACTGGTTGATCAGCAGCAGCCCGCCCTTCTGCGCCGAGACGGCGACGCCCGGCACGGTGTGGAGGTGCATCACGCTTTCCGCCTCCGGCACGGCCTCGAAGACGGTGCGGTGCACCACCCAGCCCGCCGGGTTGACCTCGCCCGGCACCCGGCCCCTGTTGCGGCCCTCGATGTCGACGGTCATCAGGCCGGATGCCGTGACGTCGTCGAAGAGCTGGCCGAAGCCGATGAAGAGGTAGCGGTCGCGCCTGTCGGGAATGCGCACCGAGAGGTGGGTGTAGATCAGGTCGTCCATGCCGCGCCGGTAGAACATGCGGTAGCAGGCGGCGAGCTCGCGCCGGGCCCGGCTCTCCGCGCGCGAGCGGCGCGGCTTGCGCGTCGTCGTCCCGTCGCCGTCGTCGCTCCGCGCCATCCGGTCTCTCCCCCCGCCGCACGCAAAGACTAGCACGGCGGCGCGCCGCGCGGAGGCGTTGCCGAGACTCGGCGACTGCCGGTATTAGGAAAGCCAATGCCGACAGGACATGGTGCGATTCGGTGATGTGGCGACGCCGGTTCGCGGTTGCGGCACTCGTTTCGCTGTTCTCGGCGATGGCCGCCGCCGGGGCGCTGGCCGCGCCGTCGGTGGTCGACGTCCGCATCGGCGAGTACGGCGACGGGACCCGCCTGGTCCTGGACCTCACCGAGGCGACGACCTTCGAGGTCTCCACGCTGAGCGGGCCGGACCGGCTGGTGGTCGACCTGCCGCCGGTGGCCTGGGCGATGGGAGGGCGGTCCCTCTCCATCGGCCGCGCGGGCGTTGTGCAGGTGCGCTTCGGCCAATTCAGCCAGGACACCTCCCGCGTCGTGGTCGACCTCACCCGCCCGGCCACCGTGCAGCGGACATTCATGATGGCGCCGCGCGCGGGCGGCTCGTCCGTCCACCGGCTGGTGGTGGACTTCGGCGCGGTCCCGATCACGGCAACTCCCGCCGCCGAGCCCATCGCGCGATCCACCGGGCCCGTCGCGCGATCCGCCGAACCCGTCGCGCGATCCGCCAGGCCCGTGCCGCCGCCGGAGGAGGCCGTCCCCGACCCGGAGCCCCCGGTGCCGCCGGCACTCGCGCGGCAGACCGAGCGGCGCGCGCCCCCGCCCCTGCCGCAGCAGAAGCCGGCAACGCGCGTGCCCCGCCTGATCGCGATCGACGCCGGCCATGGCGGCGCCGACCCCGGCGCCATCGCGGCGGACGGGGTGAAGGAGAAGAACCTCGTCCTGACCTTCTCGCGCGAGCTCGGCGCGGCGCTCGAGGAGAGCGGCAGATACCGCGCGGTGATGACACGCGACGGCGACCGCAAGATCTCGCTGAGGCGCCGAGTCTCCATCGCCCGGGAGGCGGACGCCGAGGCATTCCTCTCCATCCACGCCGACCGTGTGGACGAGCCTTGGGTGCAGGGCGTCTCGGTCTACACGCTCTCTGACGAGGCGTCGGACCTGGAGACCGCCGAGCTCGCGGCACGCGAGAACAAGGCCGACATCGTCGCCGACGTCGATCTCTCGGAGGACTACGACGAGGACACGGCGAAGGTGCTGATCTCGCTGGTCCAGCAGAACACGATGAACTGCTCGGCGGCGCTCGCGGCCCGCCTGCTGCCGGAGCTCGGCCGCGTGGCGCCGCTGGTCAAGCGCTCCCACCGCTTCGGCAACTTCCGCGTCCTCAAGGCGCCGGACATCCCGTCGGTCCTGGTCGAGCTGGGCTTCCTGTCCAACGACGAGGACCTGGAGCGGTTGCGGAGCGGGAGCCACCGGCGCGTGCTCGCAGGCGCGATCGAGCGGGCGCTCGACCGCTTCTTCGGCGAGCCCTGCTGAGCGGCGATCCCGCCCAAGGGGGGGCATGCGGGATTCCGTGGGATAGCAAGGGATTCCGCGGAGACGTGGGTGGGATTCCGCTGGGATATTGGGTGGGATATCCGGGATGAATCCCACGATCGTGACGCGGCGCCCGGCGACGTGCCCCTTCGCTCCGTCTGACCCGATCCGTTGGTTCACGCGCTGCATGGCGCGATCTTGGCGCCTGCGCCAAGCGCCGTGCACCGCACCATGGTCCGGGGTGTCGCGCATGCCCGCAGGGTCATGCGCGCGGGAGAAGAGTCCCTCGCGCCTGAGTCGCTCGTGCCTGCAAGGTCACGAGCGCGGTACATGAGGATTGCGAACACGGAAAGAGAGTCCGGCCCCGCCGATCCTGCCGCACGATCGCCGCATTCGCGTGGCCTCGTGCGCCGGTGCGCGCAGGCGGAACCGGCCGCGCGCGAATGGTGGTAGGCTGGGACGCCCCTCGACTCCGGCAGGCGCTAGGCCCTCGCGCAGATGAAGACCTTCGGCATCGCTCTCGGCAGCCTCGTCCTGCTGGCCGCCCTTGCCGCAGGGGCCATCGCCTTCGTGTTCTTCCACTACGGCCGCGACCTGCCGGACCACAAGCAGCTCGCCGCCTACGAGCCGCCGGTGATGACCCGGGTCTACGCCGGCGACGGCCGGCTGCTCGCCGAGCACGCCCGCGAGAAGCGCCTCTTCGTCCCGATCGGCGCCATGCCGCGCCGCTTGATCCAGACCTTCCTCGCCGCCGAGGACAAGTCGTTCTACGAGCATTTCGGCGTCGACCCGATCAGCGTGGCGAACGCGGTGGTCACCAACCTCGTCAACATGGCCGGCAGCGGCGACCGCCGGCCGATCGGCGCCTCCACGGTGACCCAGCAGGTGGCGAAGAACTTCCTGCTCTCGGGCGAGCTCTCGTTCTCGCGCAAGATCAGGGAAGCCATTCTCGCCATGAGGATCGAGGACGCCTTCACCAAGGATCAGATCCTCGAGCTCTACCTCAACGAGATCTATCTCGGCGGCGGCTCCTACGGGGTGGCGGCGGCGGCGCTCAACTACTTCGACCGCTCGCTCAACGAGCTCTCGCTGGCGGAGACGGCGTATCTCGCCGCGCTCCCCAAGGCGCCCAACAACTACCACCCGGTCCGCAACCGCCAGGCGGCGGTGGCGCGGCGCAACTGGGTGCTGAGCCAGATGGTCGCGAACGGCACGGCGAGCGAGGCCGAGGCCGAGGCCGCGATGCAGGCGCCGCTGCGCACCCGGACGCGCGCGCCCACGACCCTCGTCGAGGCGCCGCACTTCGCCGAGGAGGTGCGCCGCTGGCTGCAGCGCCGCTACGGCGACGACACGCTCTATGACGGCGGCCTCTCCGTTCGCACCACGGTGGACCCGGTCCTGCAGGCGATCGCCGACGAGGCGCTGCGCGGCGGTCTCGTCGCCTACGATTCGCGGCAGGGCTGGCGCGGCCCGCTCGCGCGGATCGAGCCCGGCGGCGACTGGCAGCAGGCGCTCGCCGCCGCCGAGATCGCGCCCGTGCCGCAGCCCTGGCGGCACGCGGCGGTGCTGGCGGTGGAGCCCGCCGGCGCCGAGATCGGCTTCGCCGACGGCGCGCGCGGCCGGGTCGCGCTCGACGACCTCGCCTGGGCGCGGAAGGCGCGCACGGACGGCGGGCTCGGGCCCGAGGTCACGGCGGCGACCGAGGTGCTGAGCGCGGGCGACGTGGTGGCGGTGGCGCCGCTCGGGGAGCGCGACGGCGCCTGGGCGCTCCGCCAGATTCCCGGGGTCTCGGGCGCGCTCGTCGCGCTCGATC
This sequence comes from Alphaproteobacteria bacterium, assembly GCA_011523425.1. Taxonomy (GTDB): domain Bacteria; phylum Pseudomonadota; class Alphaproteobacteria; order UBA828; family UBA828; genus WTGU01. The sequence continues at coordinate 52,419 of WTGU01000146.1, read as the reverse complement.
CGCACACCGGCCGGGTGCTGGCGCTGGTCGGTGGCTTCGACTTCGCCACCAGCGAGTTCGACCGCGCGACCCAGGCCCGGCGCCAGCCGGGCTCCGCCTTCAAGCCCTTCGTCTACCTGGCGGCGCTGGACAACGGCTACACGCCGGCCTCCATCGTGCTCGACGCGCCGGTGGTGATCGACCAGGGCGAGCACCTGCGCAAGTGGAAGCCGGAGAACTACACCCAGCGCTTCTACGGGCCCAGCACGCTCCGCGTGGGCCTGGAGGAATCGCGCAACCTGATGACGCTCCGCCTCGCCCAGGCCATCGGCATGGAGGCCGTGGCCGACTACGCCGCGCGCTTCGGGCTGCACCCGGACCTCCCCGACATGCCGTCGGCGGCGCTCGGCGCGCAGGAGACGACGCCGCTCGATCTCGCCGCGGCCTACGCCATGCTGGTCAACGGCGGGCGCAGGATCGAGCCGGCCCTGGTCGAGCGCATCCAGGACCGCAACGGGCGCACGGTCTATCGCCGCGACGGGCGCGACTGCGGCGGCTGCGCTGCCGGCGACTGGCGCGGCGAGCCGCCGCCGGTGCTGCGCGACGTGCGCCCGGTGATCGCCGACCCCCGCACCACCTACCAGGTGGTGTCGATGCTGGAGGGCGCCGTGCAGCGCGGCACCGGCCGCGCGCTCAGCGAGCTGGGCGCGCCGCTCGGCGGCAAGACGGGGACCACCAACGAGTTCCGCGACGCCTGGTTCGTCGGCTTCACGCCGGACCTGGTGGTGGCGACCTATGTCGGCTTCGACCAGCCGCGATCGCTCGGGCGGCGGGAATCGGGGGGCCGGGTGGCGGCGCCGATCGTGCGCGACTTCTTCGCCCAAGCCCTGGCCGGCAGCCCGGCGGTGCCGTTCCGGGTGCCGCCCGGCATCCGCTTCGTGCGCGTGGAGCGCGAGAGCGGCGCGCTGGCCGGCGCCGACAGCGACGGCGTGATCGTCGAGGCGTTTCTCCCCGGCACCGAGCCGACCCGGCGGACGGCGCAGAGGCAGGGCGACGACGCGCCGGGCGCGCTCGAGAGCGGCGCGGTTCCGTCCGAGGGGCTGGGCGGCCTATATTGAGTATCGAGGCCGAGCCGGAGGAATCTCAGCGATGCGCGCCGAAGTCCTGTCTCTCGCCGACGAGATCAAGCAGTCGCTGGCGCTGCTGAGGAGGCATCTTTGACGTCGACGGCGCCACCGGCCGCCTGGAGGCGCTGAACCGCGAGGCCGAGGACCCGGACCTCTGGGCCGACGCCGAGCGGGCGCGCACGGTGATGCGCGAGCGCACCCGGCTGGACGCTGCGCTCGGCGGCTACCGGCGGCTGGAGCAGGAGCTCGACGACGGCCTCGCGCTCGCCGAGCTCGCCGAGGAGGAGGGCGACGAGGCGGCCTACGACGAGGCGGAGGCCGCGCTGGCCGCCACCCGCGAGGAGGCGAAGCGGCGCGAGCTGGAGAGCCTGCTCTCGGGCGAGGCCGACGGCAACGACGGCTTCCTTGAGGTCCATGCCGGCGCGGGTGGCACCGAATCGCAGGACTGGGCCGAGATGCTGCTGCGCATGTACGTGCGCTGGGCCGAGCAGCGCGGCTACAAGGTCGAGTGGATCGAGGAGAGCCCCGGCGAGGAGGCGGGGATCAAGTCGGCGGTCATCAGGGTCGCGGGCGAGAACGCCTATGGCTGGCTCAAGACCGAGAGCGGCGTGCACCGCCTGGTCCGCATCTCGCCCTTCGACGCCGGCGCGCGCCGGCACACGAGCTTCGCCTCGGTCTGGGTCTATCCCGTCGTCGACGAGACCATCGACATCGAGATCGCGGACAAGGACCTCCGCATCGACACCTACCGGGCCTCGGGCGCGGGCGGGCAGCACGTCAACCGCACCGACAGCGCGGTTCGTATCACCCACCTGCCCACCAACATCGTCGTCCAGTGCCAGGCCGAGCGCTCGCAGCACCGCAACAAGGCGGAGGCGCTGTCGATGCTCAGGGCGCGCCTCTACGAGCAGGCGCTGCAGGAGCGCGAGGCCGAGGCGCAGGCGCTCGCCGAGCAGAAGAGCGACATCGGCTGGGGGCACCAGATCCGCTCCTACGTGCTGCAGCCCTACCGCATGGTGAAGGACCTGCGCACCGGGATCGAGAGCAGCAACCCGGACGCCGTGCTCGACGGCGGGATCGACCCCTTTCTCGCGGCCTCGCTCGCCGCCCGCATCGGCGGCGCGGCGGACGGCGGGGGTTAGGGGCCGCGCGCAGCGCTATGGCGCCGCGCCAGGATCCTCCGCCAACGCGCGCACGACGGCCGGCCTGATCTCGCTCGCGAAGGCGGCGATGGTGCGCTCGGCCTGCGGCATGGTGGAGCCCGCCGCCTGGATGTTGAGCATCATGTGGCTGGCGCCCGAGGCGCGGATGTCGGCGGCGAGCCGGGCCGCCACCGTTGCGGCATCGCCCACCGGCAGGTTGGCCGCCATCTCGTCGAGCGACGCCTCGCCGGCGAAGGGCTTCTCGACCAGCATGCCGCCCGCCATCGCCTCCTGGCGGTTGCGCAGCGCCGCGGCGAAGCGCATCTGCTGGCGGGCGTTGACCAGATAGTCCCGCGTCTCCTCGTCGCTTTCGGTCACGCAGACGAAGCGCAGCACGCCGAGCGGATGCGGCTCTCCGCCCATGCCTTCTGCGGCGTAGGACGCATCGATGCGGGCGCGCTGCTCGGCCAGGTAGTCGGCGCCGAACCAGCGGCCGGTGATGATGGGCACGAAGCCGCGCCTCGCGGCGAGCCTGTGCGTCGCCTCGGAATCGCCGGCGATCCAGATCGGCGGCACACCGGCGGGCGCGCGGGTGCTGATGCTGGTCTCCGGCAGCGCGGTGAAGGCGCCATCGAAGCTGAAGGTCTCGTCCGCGTAGGCGCGCTCCAGGAGGGCGAGGAACTCGTCGAGCCTCTCCTTGGAATCCCCGAGATTGGCGCCGAAGCGCTCGAACTCGTAGGGCTGGTAGCCGCTGCCGAGGCCGAGCAGGAAGCGATCGCCGAGGAGCGCCTGGGTCATGCCGATCTCGGCCACGAGCCGGACCGGATGGTAGAGCGGCACCACGACCACCGCGGGCCCGAGGCCGATCCTCTCGGTGCGGCCGGCGCAGTGATGGACCATGAGCAGCGGCGAGGGGCAGACGCAGTAATTGGAAAAGTGGTGCTCGGCGAACCAGGCGGCCTCGAAGCCCGCCTCCTCCGCCCATTGCACCATCTGCACCGCGTTGCCGAGCACGTCGGCGACCGGGGTGCCGCGCTCCCGATAGCCCATGAGGCAGAACAAGCCAAAACTGACCATGTCACCCACCGATTGCCGCCGGAGACGCCGGGGCGAGCGCCCGGCCCGATCCATTGTAGCGCATCGGCCGGCGCGGCACGTTCAGCGCCGCCGCCCCCGCCCGTGCGCGGCGGCGGCCGCGGCGATGGCGAGCAGCAGCAGCGCAGCCAGCAGCCACAGCACCGCGCGGGGGTTGCCGTGATCGAGCAGCAGCCCCACCACCAGCGGCGCGGCGGCGGCGCCCACGTCGAGGCCGGAGTAGACGAAGCCGAAGACCCGGCCGCGCGCATCAGCCGCCGCGGTCTCGCGCACCAGCAGATCGCGCGACGGCATGGTGATGCCGACGAGGAGGCCGGCGAGCACGAAGGGGACGGCGAGGGCGGCCGCCGGGAAGAGGCCGAAGCTGACGGCGACGAAGAGCGCCGCCGCCGCCGCGAGGCCCGCGCCGATGACGAGCTGGAGCCGTCCGCCCGCGCGCTCGGCGAGGAAGCCGCCGAGCAGCACGCCCCCCGATGCGCCGAACAGGAAGAGCGAGAGCAGCGGGCCGCCCTCGACGACGGGCAGGCCGTAGAGCTGGTCCATGAGCGCCGGGAAGAAGGACTGAAGCCCGATGGTGGCCCCGCTGAGCATCACGAAGAAGGCGAAGCAGAGCATCACCGGGGCGGAGATCAGCGGCGCGATCCCCCGGCTGACGGCGGCGAGCGGCGCCAGCCGGGCACCCGCTGCGGCCTGCGGGCGCGGCGCAGGCGCAGGCGCAGCCTCCTCGCGTCCGTCCGCGAACAGGTGCCGGTTGAGGAAGAGCACGAGCAGCAGGACCAGCCCGCCCGCGCCGGCCACCATCAGGGCCGGGCGCCACCCCAGCTCGACCGCGAGCCCCACCATGACGAGCGGCGCCAGCGCGTAGCCGAGGTTGCCGCCGAGCGTGTGGAAGCCGTAGGCGCGGCCATGGCGGGTGCGGCGAACGCTCGCGGTGAGGATCGAGAGATCGGCGGGGTGGAAGACGCTGTTGCCGAGCCCCGCCAGCACGGCGAGCGGGAACAGCATCCAGAACGCCGGCGCGAGCCCCATCAGCAGGATCGCCACGCAGAGTAGCGCGAGGCCGCCGAGCAGCACCGCGCGGGCCGAGAAGCGGTCGACCAGGAAGCCCGCCGCGGTCTGGAAGACGCCGGAGCTCACGTAGAACACGGTCATCAGCGTGCCGAGCTCGGTGTAGCTGACCGCGAACGCCTCCTTGAGGTGCGGGAAGAGCGGCGGCAGCGTGAGCTGGTAGAAGTGGCTCGCGCCGTGGGCGAGCGAGATCAGCCCGATGACGCGGGCTTGGCCGCGGCCGGACGCCTCCTCGACGGTCATGGCGGCTCGTTCGGCAGGAGCGCCGCTGCGCGTGCGGCGCCGGATGGAGCGCGAGGGTACGCCGCCGCCGGCGCCGGCGGCAATGGGGGCCGATCGTCGGGGCCGGTGTCGCCCTCTCTCCCGCTTTCGCCCGACGAGTCCTTGATTACGAGCATTAGTGTATATATATATAGATACTAATACTCAGTGGAGTTTCACTCATGCCGAAATACGCGCCCCTGGCGGCCTATCTGCGCAGCTCGGGTCAGGACTCGTTGACCATGAGCTTCGATGACATCGAACGGATCATCGGCGCGACATTGCCGCAGTCGGCCCGGTATCGGGCATGGTGGTCGAACAACCCGACGAACAGCGTCATGACCCGCGCCTGGCTCGAGGCGGGCTACAAGACGGAGAAGGTGGACATGGCCGGAAAGACGCTGGTGTTCGTCAAGACCGGGCACTATCCGCCGGCGCCCTCGGCCGCCGGGCGGGCACTGGAGGATGCGGCGAAGGCGGCCGCTGCTGCCCAACCGGCTTCCTTCTCGTTCGTCTTCGGCGCCCTCGAGGGCACCGTGACGGTGATGCCGGGGACGGACCTCACGGCGCCAGTCGAGGCGGAATGGGAGGCGGCGACTTAGCCGGCCATGACCCGCTTCCTCCTCGACACCTGCGCGGCAATCTGGATCGCGAACGGCGATCCGCTGCGCGCGCCGGCCGCCGGCGCATTGCCGCAAGCCTATGCCGACGGCGGCGGGCTCGCCGTCTCCCCCACGAGCGCGTGGGAGATCGCCATGCTCGCGGCGAAGGGGAGGATCGCGCTCTCGCTCGCGCCGGAGATCTGGTTCGAGCGCTTCTGCGCGCTGCCAGGCGTGGCGCTCGCGGCGATGCCGCCTTCGGTGCTGATCGCGTCCTGCGCCCTTCCCGGCGCGCCGCCGGCCGACCCGGCGGACCGCATCCTCGCCGCGACGGCGCGCGCCTTCGGACATACGCTGGTGACCCGCGACCGCCGCTTGCTCGACTATGGCGGGCTGGGCCACGTGCGGGTCATGGCGTGCTGACGCGCCCCTCCCGCCACCGCTCGCGCATGAGACGGCGGCGGGAGGCGGGCGTATAGTCGTGCCGTCCCGCTCTCCCTCCCACCCGGCCGCGTCCGGGCGGGGGCGGAGCGCCGGCAGCGAAGGGAGGCCACGATGGTCAGGATCGAATGCGTCGTGGAGGCGAACAACTATCTCGGCGAAGGGCCGGTGTGGGATCCGGTGGACGGCGTCCTCTACTGGGTCGACATGCTGGAGCGCGAGGTCTGGCGCCTCGACCCGCGCTCGGGCCAAACCCGCACCTGGAGCCTGCCGAAGACGGTGGGCGCGTTCGCGCTCCGGGAGCAGGGCGGCGGCGTGCTCACCATGCGCGACGGCTTCTACTTCATGGACCTCGACAGCGGCGAGACCGAGCTCGTCGCCCTGGTCGATGCGGACGAGCCGCGCTCGCTCTTCAACGACGGCAAGGTGGACCGCCGCGGCCGCTTCTTCGCCGGCGGCGAGGACGAGATCTCGGAATCGCCGATCTGCGGCCTCTTCCGGCTCGACCCGGACCTCACCGTGCACGAGCTGGAGCGCGGCATCATCTGCAACAACGGGCCGAGCTGGAGCCCGGACAACAGGACCTTCTACCACACCGATTCCTACATGCAGGAGATCTACGCCTACGACTACGACATCGAGACAGGCGCGATCTCCAACAAGCGGGTCTTCGCCAACACCCACGACGAGCCGGGCATACCCGACGGCTCGACGGTCGATGCCGAGGGCTATCTCTGGAACGCCCAGATCGTCTCCGGCCAGCTCGTGCGCTACGCGCCGGACGGCACGGTCGACCGCCGCGTGCCGGTGCCGACCAAGACCATCACCAGCATCATGTTCGGCGGCGACGACCTGGACGTGGCCTATCTCACCTCGATGGGCCGCACCGATTTTCTGGGGCCCGAGGCGCAGAAGATCTTCGGCGAGGCGTCCAGGCCGCAGCCCCACGGCGGCGGCATCCTCGCGGTCTCGGGCCTCGGCGTGCGCGGCCTGCCCGAGCCCCGCTTCGCGGGCTGAGAGCCGGGGGACTCGCGCCTAGCCCCGCGGGCGCAGCACGTGGTGGTGGGCGGGGTCGTAGAGCCGGCTCTCGTCGAAGTCCGCGGCGGCCAGCGCCTCGCCCACGAGGATCAGCGCCGTCCGCGTCAGCCCCAGCCCCTTCACCCGGTCGCGGATGGTGCCGAGGGTCCCGCGCACGATCGCCTCGTCGGGCCAGCTCACCCGGTAGGCGACGATGGCCGGGCAGTCGACGCCGCGGTGGGGGATCAGCGCGCGCGTCACCCTGGCCAGGTTGTTGATGGAGAGGTGGATGGCGAGGGTCCCGCCGCAGGCGGCGAGCGCCTCCAGCCTCTCGGCCTCGGGCATGGCGGAGGCCCGCACGGCGGTCCGCGTCAGGATCACGGTCTGGGCGATGCCCGGCAGCGTCAGCTCCTGGCGGAGCGCGGCCGCGGCCGCCGCATAGGCCGGCACGCCCGGCGTCACGTCATAGGCGATGCCGAGGCGGTCGAGCCGGCGCATCTGCTCGGCGATGGCGCCGTAGAGCGAGGGGTCGCCCGAGTGCAGCCGCGCCACCTCGTGGCCCGCGTCCGCGGCCCGGCTCATCTCGGCCACGATCGCGTCGAGGTCGAGCGGGGCCGTGTCGACGATATGCGCACCTGTCGGCGCCTCCTCCAGGATCGGCGGCGGCACCAGCGAGCCCGCGTAGAGCACCACCGGGCAGCGCCGCAGCAGGGCGAGCCCGCGCACGGTGATCAGGTCGGGCGCGCCGGGGCCCGCACCGATGAAGTGGACCGTCACGCGCCCTCCGCCTCGCCTCCCGTCGCGCACGGCGCCGCACCCGTTGTCCCGCCGGGCGCGTAGCCGCGCGGGGTGTAGAGCCACGCCCGGCCGCCGTGTGCAAGCCGTCGGGTCCGGCTGCTGCCGACGACGAGGATGGTGAGCATGTCGATATCGTCCTCGGCGAGGTCCGCGAGCGTGGTCAGCGAGACGCGCTCGCCGTCGCGGCCCAGATTGCGCGCGACCGCGACCGGGCAGTTGGGGGGGCGGTGGGCGGTGAGGATCGCGCGCGCGTCCGCCAGCCGGCCGCGGCGGCGCTTCGATGCGGGGTTGTAGAGCGCCACCACGAAGTCGGCTGAGGCGGCGGCCCGGAGCCTGCGCTCGATCGCAGGCCACGGCGTCAACAGGTCGGAGAGGGAGATGGCGCAGAAGTCGTGGCCGAGCGGCGCGCCGGCCCGCGCGGCGGCGGCCTGCAACGCGCTGATGCCGGGCTCGACCGTGAGCTCGATCCCGCGCCAGCCCCGCGTGTCGCCGTCGCCCCCGGCGCAGTCCAGCAGCTCGAAGAGGAGCGAGGCTATGCCGTAGACGCCCGCATCGCCGGAGGAGATCAGGGCGACGCTCCGCCCCTCCGCCGCGAGCGCCAGGGCGGCCTTCGCGCGCTCTTCCTCGGCGCCGATGGGATAGGCGTGGCGCGCACACCCCGCCGCCGGCGGTCCGACGAGGTCGAGATAGAGCCCGTAGCCCACGAGATCGGTGGCGCCGGCGATGGCGGCGTCCGCGCCGGGCGTGCGCCACGCCGCCGCGCCGGGGCCGAGGCCCACGATCGCGATGCGCCCGCGCGCCCGGCCGCAGCGCGCGGGGTCGATCACGCCCGTCGCCCTGGCGATGGCGCAGGTGCCGCGCGCGCTCTTCGTCTTGGGCCAGGCGAGCGCACCGTCCGCACCGGCGCAGGCGAGTGCTGCGGCCTCCGCTACGCCGTGACAGCCGACGGCCCGGAACACCACGTCCGAGGGCGCCGTGAGGCGCGGGGTCTCTCGCTCCAGCGCCCCGGCATCGAAGAGGCGGAGCGGCACCCCCAGCGCGGCCGCCACGGCATGGACCGCCGGCTCGTCGGCCTTGAGGTCGAGGGTGGCGACGCAGGCCACCGCCTCCCGGGCCAAGCCGGCGTCCGCCAGGGTCCGCTCGGCGAGCGCCACCAGCTCCGCCGGCGGCGCGTCCCGCTCGCAGCCGAGGCCGAGCGCCAGCACGCCCGGATGAAGCACCACGTCGCCGGGCGCGTCCCTCTCGTCCGTGACGCGGAGCATGAGGCGGCCGGTATCGCGGAACGGGGCGCCGCCTGCGGTGAGCCAGCCCGCGCTCGCGGCCTCGGTCACGAGGCGCACCGGCTCGCCGGCGAGCAGCGCGGCGGTCACCTCCTTCACCCGCGCGCCCGCGCCCAGCCGCCAGCCGGCGGGCGGCGCGTCGAGGGCGAAGCCCAGCGCCGCATCGCCTGCGGTGGTGATCGCCGCATGCGCACCGAGGGCGTCGGCGAGCGTGCGGGCGAGCCGGTTCGCGCCGTGATGGCCGCCCAGCAGGGGCACCACGGTCAGCCCGTCGTCCGCGACCGCGAGCACCGGCGGCTCGGCCCCCTTGTCCGCGAGATGGGGCGCGAGCAGGCGGATCAGGATGCCGGCGGCGCAGATGCCGACGATGGGCGTGCCGGCCCGGAAGACGGCGGCCAGATGCGGCCCCAGGCGCTCGTAGGCGACGTCCGCCGCGCCGGCGAGGGCGGAGGGCGCGTGGACCGCGGCGCCGGGCAGCGCCGCGGCGATGCGCCGCGCGAGCTGCGCCTGGCGCGCATCGAGGATCACCACGGCAGGCGCGCGCGGCGGCGCGCTCACCGCCATGCCGCGCCCCGCCTGTGGACGATCGCCATGGAGAAGTAGGGGGCGGGCGGCTCGACCGCCGCCAGCGGCAGCACCCGCTCGGCCGCCATGGAGGCGCGCTCGACGTAGTGCGCGCGCTCCAGCAGGCCGAGCCCCGCCAGCACGCGGCGCACCTTCTCCAGATGGCGGCCCAGCTTGACGATCGCCGCCGCCTCGCAGTTGGCGAGCTGGGCGGTGAGCCGCTGGGCATCGAGGGGCGCCGGGATCAGGGCCAGCACGTCGTTGCGCGCCGCCAGCGGCAGGCCGAGCGCGGCGGCGCACGCCATGGGCGAGGAGACGCCGGGGATCACCTCCACCCGGTGGCGCCCGGCCAGGCGCTCGAAGAGATAGAGGAAGGAGCCGTAGACGAAGGGATCGCCCTCGCACAGCACCGCCACGTCGTGGCCCGCCTCCAGCCGCAGCCCCAGCGTCGCCGCGGCCTCGTCGTAGACCTCCGCCGCGGGGAAGCGTGCGGGCTCCAGCGACATGCGGATGGCGATCTCCTCCTGCCCGCCGGGAAGGTGAGGCGCGGCGATGCTGCGGGCGAGGCTCTCGCCCTCCGGCGGCGCGGGATAGGCCACCACGGCCGCCCGCCGGAGCGCCTTCAGCGCCTTCAGCGTGATCAGGTCGGGATCGCCGGGGCCGACGCCGATGCCCGAAAGGACCCCGCTCATCGCCGCTTGACCAGGGCGAGCTGGGTGACAGGCATCAGCGGCCGCCAGGCGAGGTGGCGGCCCACGGGGCGCGCGCGGGAGACCGCAAGGCGCGTCAGCGTGCCCTCGTGGCGGGCGCACCAGTCCGCGAGCACGGCCTCGCCGGCGACGGTGACGGCGTTGGCCACGAGCGTACCGCCGGGGGCGAGCCTCTTCCAGCAGGTCTCGACCAGACCGTCCGCCGTGAGCCCGCCGCCGATGAAGACCGCGTCCGGCGCCGCCAGGCCCTCCAGCGCCGCCGGCGCCTCGCCGGCCTGGACCGCGAGGCGCGGCACCCCCAGCGCCGATGCATTGCGGGCGATGCGGGCGCAGCGCTCCGCGTCCCGCTCGACGGCGACGGCGTTCGCGGTACGCTCGCCGAGCAGCCATTCGATCGCGACGGAGCCCGAGCCCGCGCCCACGTCCCAGAGCAGCGCGCGGGGGCGCGGGTCCAGCGCGCTCACGGTCTGCAGCCTGATCTCGCGCTTGGTGAGCTGCCCGTCGTTCTCGAAGGCGCGGTCGGGCAGGCCCGGCGCGCCCCAGAAACGCTTCACCCGGCCGTCTGCCCGGCATTCCACAGCGACGGTGTTGAGGTCCGGCACCCGCGGCTCCCGCCAGCGCTCGGCCCGCTCGCTGACGCAGGCCTCGCCGGGGCCGCCCATGTGGGAGAACACGGTGAGCTGGCTGGCGCCGTAGCCCACCCCGGTCAGCTCGGCCGCGAGGGCTGCAGGCGTGGCCCCGTCGTGGGAGAGCACGAGAAGCCGCTGCCCCGGCGCGAGGAAGGCGCGGACGGTCTCCAGCGGGCGCCCGTGCAGCGTCACGCCCACGGTCTCGTCCGCGCTCCAGCCGAGGCGGGCGCGGGCGAGGCTGAAGGCGGACGGCGCCGGAATCGTCTCGATCTCGTCCTCGGGGAAGGCGCGGCGGAGCGCCGTGCCGATGCCGAAGCAGAAGGGATCGCCGGTCGCCAGCACGACGATGCGCTTCTCCCGGAGCGCGCGGATCTCGTCCATGGTCGCCGCGAGCGGCGTGCGCCAGGTGAGCCGGCGGGCCGGGCCGTCCGGAATCATGGCGAGATGCCGCGCGCCGCCCACCAGCACCTCGGCCTGCCCGATCAGCGCGCGGGCCGCCGGCGAGAGCGCGTCCGTGCCCTCCTCGCCGAGGCCGATCACGGTGAGCCGGGCGCTCATGGCCCGCCCTCGGCCTCGCACGCAGGCGGAAGTTCGGCAGCGAGCGCGTTCACCGCCGCCGCCGCCACGGCGCTGCCGCCCCGCCGGCCCAGCAGGGTGAGGAAGGGGAGGCCGTGTCGCCCGTCCGCAAGCAGCACCTTGGCCTCGCTCGCGCCGACGAAGCCGGGCGGCGTCGCGATCACCGCCGCCGGCCGGGGCGCGCCCTCGGCCACCAGCTCGAGCAGGCGGAAGAGTGCGGTCGGCGCATTGCCGATCACGCAGAGCGCGCCGGCGAGTTGCGGCTGCCAGAGGTCCACCGCCGCCGCCGAGCGCGTGGTGCCCGCCGCCGCCGCGCGCGCGGGCAGGCCCGGCGCGCCGAGGGTGCAGACCACGTCGTTGCCGGCCCCGAGCCTCGCACGCGAGATGCCCGCCGCCACCATCCGGCAATCGGCGAGGATGGGGGCGCCGGCGGCGAGCGCGCTCTGCGCCTTCTCCGCCACGTCGGCCGAGAAGGCGAGATCCGCCACGAGATCGGTCATGCCGCACGCGTGCACCATGCGATAGGCGACGTCCGCGAGACCCGGCGGCAGCGCGCTCACGTCGGTCTCCTGCCGGATGATGGCGAAGGAGCGCCGCGTGATGCCGTCCGGGTCGCGCTGATAGTCAGCCGCGCTCGTGGCCGCCATGTCCGCCCCTTCCGTGGTCGTGCGCGTGGTGGTGGCCGTCGCCGTGGTGGTGGTGATGATGGCCGTGGTCGCCGGCACGGTCCGCATCGGTGCCGATGCCCTCCACGTGGTGATGGTGGCCGACCTGGGGCGCGCCGAGATCGCCCTCGTGGCCGATGATCTGCTCGCGGTACTTGCAGAGCTGGCAGTTCATGCGGTTCTCGCCGTCTGCGATCTCGGCGATGCGAGCGAGGAAGGCGTCCACCACCAGCGGGTGATCGTTGAGATAGCCGGCCTTGCGGAAGGCGATGCCGGGGTGGGCGCGGGCGGCCTCGTCGACGGCGTCGTAGATGCGTTGCACCAGCACGCCGGTGAAGAGGAAGTAGGGGAAGACCACGATGCGCCTGAAGCCGAGGCCCGCGATCCGCTCCAGCGCCGGGCCGACGAGCGGCGTGGTGACGCCGCTGTAGCAGGCCTCCGCCCAGCCGAAGCCCATGCCCTCCCACAGCATGCGGGCGACCTTGGCGACGTTGCCGTTGGCGTCCGGGTCGGAGGTGCCGCGCCCGACCACGACGAGGAGGCTCTCCTCGAGCCCCGCGTCGCCCGGCGCCTGCGCGGCCTCGATGCGGTCTGCCGCGGCCCGCAGCAGCAGCGGGTCCACCGCGAGGTCCCGCCCGTAGCGGACCGCGAGCCCGGGATTGGCGGCGGCGAAGCCGTTCAGCACCGACGGGATGTCGTTCTTGGCGTGGCCTGCGGCGAACAGCATGCCGGGTATCGCGTCGATGGCGCGGGCGCCGTCTTCGCGCAGCGCCTCCAGCGCAGTGCCGATGGTGGGACGCGCGAACTCGAGGAAGCCGTGGCTCACCCGCCGCGCCGGCAGGCGTCGGGCAACCACCTTGGCAAGATGCTCGAACTCGGCGACCGCGCCGGCGTCGCGGCTGCCATGGCCGCAGAGCAGCACCGCCGGCGCGCTCACGGCCCGCCTCCATTCCGTCCATTGACCGCCATGCGCGCCCTTCTCATTGTGGCCCGATGCTCCTCTTCGCCGCGCCGGACTGGCCCGTTGGCCTGGCGGCACCCGTGATCCTTCTCATCGCGCTCGCGCTCGATGCCGTGATCGGCGACCCGCGCTGGCTGCCGCACCCGGTGCGGCTCATGGGCGGGTTCGTCGCGCTGCTCGACCGCGCGCTGAACCGCGAGAGCCACGGCCATGCCGCTCGCATGGTGCTCGGCGCCGTGGCCGTGCTGCTGGTGACGGGCGCCGGCGCCGCCGCCGGCTGGGCCGTCGCCGAGCAGGTCGCGGCGCTCCGCTGGGGCTGGGTCGCCGAGGCAGCGCTGGTGGCGGTGCTGCTCGCCCAGCGCGGCATGGCCGACCACATGGTGCGGGTGGCGCGCGCCCTCGATGCCGGGCTCGATGAGGCGCGCGCGGCGGTGCGCCACATCGTCGGCCGCGACGTGCGCACGCTCGACGAGCCGGGCATCTCCCGCGCCGCGATCGAGAGCTGCGCCGAGAACTATTCCGACGGCGTGGTGGCGCCCGCCTTCTGGTACCTGCTGCTGGGGCTGCCGGGACTGCTCGCCTACAAGGCGATCAACACGCTGGACAGCATGATCGGCCATCGCTCCGCCCGCCACCATGCCTTCGGCCGCGCCGCGGCCCGCCTCGACGACCTCGCGAACCTGGTGCCCGCCCGCATCGCGGGCGCGCTGATCGCCCTTGCCGCCCTGACCATTCCCGGCGCCGCCGGCGACCGGGCCTTCCGCACCATGCTGCGCGATGCGCGCCTGCACAGCTCGCCCAACGCCGGCTGGCCCGAGGCCGCCATGGCAGGCGCGCTCGGGCTCGCCCTGCTGGGCCCCCGCGACTACGGCGACCACGCCGCGGCCGATACGGCCTGGCTCGGCGACGGACGGACGGCGGCGCAGGCGGCGGACGTGAGGCGCGCGACGCGCCTCTTCGCGGCCGCCTGCGCGCTGGTCGCGGTGCTGGCCGCCGCCATTGCCGCCGGCTGGGCGCTCGGCGCGGGCTGAGCGCGGACGTGCGCAGGCATCAGCGCGCACGGGCGATCTCCAGCAGGCGGTCGAGGTCGAGATGGGCCTCGAGATGGGCGGCGAGGTCGTTCAGCGTCTTCTCCACGACCGCCTCGTAGGCGATCCCGGCCGTCTCCCGCCGGCGCAGCCTGGCGAGGAAGCCCCGGCGGAAGCCGTCGGCGGCGAAGAGCCCGTGCAGATAGCAGCCCATGACCCGGCCGCTCTCCGCGCAGGCGCCGTCCGGCCCGCTCGCGAGTGCCAGCATCGGCCGCGCGGTGTCGGGCCCCGCGGTCTCCCCCATGTGCATCTCGTAGCCGGCGACCGCCTCGCCGCCGTCGCAGGCCCGGCCCTTTGCGGTGACGAGGCGCTTCTGCGCGCTCATCACCGTCTCGACATCGAGCAGGCCGAGCCCCGGCGTCTCCCCCGGCGGCCCCTCGATGCCCGCCGGGTCGGCGACGCGGCGGCCCAGCATCTGGTAGCCGCCGCAGAGGCCCACCACCCAGCCGCCACGGCGCACGTGCGCGGCGATGTCGAGCGCCCAGCCCTCGGCGTGCAGCGCCGCGAGGTCGGCCCGCGTCGCCTTGCTGCCCGGCAGCAGCACCAGGTCGGCGTCTCCCGGCAGCGCCCGGCCCGGCGGCACCAGGTCGAGCACGACGTCGGGCTCGGCGCGGAGGGGATCGAGATCGTCGGTGTTGGAGATGCGCGGCAGACGGGGGACGGCGATCCTGATCGCACGCCCGGTCGCGGGCGCGGGCGTCGCCGCAGAAACAACCGGCGCGGAATCGAGGCTCGCGCTGTCCTCGGCAGGGAGCAGCCGGGCCGCCTCGAACCAGGGCACGAGGCCGAGCGACAGCCACCCGGTCTCCCGCTCGATGATCGTGTTGGCGTCGTCGAACAGCGTGGCATCGCCCCGAAACTTGTTGATGAGGAAACCCTTGGTCAGCGCGCGCTCTGCCGCCGGCAGCAATGCCGCCGTGCCGACCAGGCTCGCGATCACGCCGCCCCGGTCCACGTCCCCCACCAGCGCCACGGGCACCCGCGCAGCCTCGGCGAAGCCCATGTTGGCGATGTCGTTCTCTCGCAAGTTCACCTCCGCCGGGCTGCCCGCGCCTTCCACCAGGATCAAGTCGGCGCCCCGGCCGAGGCGCGAAAAACTCTCCAGCACGCGCGGCATCAGCTCGGGCTTCATCGCGTGATAGCGGCGCGCGTCCGCGCTGCTGCCGACCGTGCCCTGGACCACCACCTGGGCGCCCTGCTCGCTCTCGGGCTTGAGCAGCACCGGGTTCATGTCGACGACAGCACCTGTGCCGGCGGCACGCGCCTGCAGCGCCTGGGCCCGGCCGATCTCGCGCCCGTCCGCCGTCACCGCCGCGTTGTTGGACATGTTCTGCGGCTTGAAGGGGCGGACGGCGAGGCCGCGCTTGGCATAGGCGCGGCAGAGCCCGGCCACCAGCAGGGACTTCCCCACGTTGGAGCCGGTGCCCTGGAACATCAGGGCCGGGGGCTGGCGGGCGGCGCGGGCCATCAGAACTCGATCCCCAGTTGCGCCTTCACGCCGGCGCGGAAGGGGTGCTTGATCTCGGTCATCTCGGTCACGAGGTCGGCCATCTCGATCAGCGCGGGCTTGGCGTTGCGGCCGGTGACCACGACGTGCTGGCTGGGATCGCGCCCGGCGAGGCCGGCCAGCACGTCGTCGAGGTCGAGATAGTCGTAGCGCAGCACGATGTTGAGCTCGTCGAGCACCACGAGGCGGTAGGAGGGATCGGCGAGGAAGGCCAGCGCCGCCTCCCACGCCTGCCGTGCCGCGGCGATGTCCCGCTGGCGGTCCTGGGTGTCCCAGGTGAAGCCCTCGCCCATGACGCGCACGGTGACGAGGTCGGGGAAGCGCTCCAGCACGGCGCGCTCGCCGGTCGCCCACTTGCCCTTCACGAACTGCACGACGCCGACCTTCATGCCGTTGCCGACGGCGCGGGCCGCGAGGCCGAAGGCGGCGGTCGACTTGCCCTTGCCCTTGCCGGTGTGAACGATGAGCAGGCCCTTCTCGATCGTCTTCGTGGCCAACATGCGCTCGCGCGCCGCCTTGCGCTTGCGCATCTTCTCGGCGTGGCGCCGGTCGAGCTCGGCCTCGGTCTCGGTCTCGCGTGCCATCAGGTCGCCTCCTCGCGGCCGTCCCTGAGCGCAGCCAGCAGCGCGTGGGCATGGTTCGCGCGGGGCCGCCAGAGGCCGCGCTCCTGCGCCTCCAGCAGGCGCTCGGCGAGCTCGCGCAGCGCCGCCGGGTTCGCGTCGGCCATGAACGCCCGCACCGCCTCTTCGGCGACGTAGGCCGCGAACACCGCGTCGAAGTGGTGGTCCCTGACCGCGCCGGTGGTGGCGGCGAAGGCGAAGAGGTAGTCCACCGTCGCCGCGATCTCGAAGGCGCCCTTGTAGCCGTGGCGCATGACGCCCTCGATCCACTTCGGGTTGGTCACCCGCGCGCGCACCACGCGGCCGAGCTCGTCGGCGAGCGTGCGGATGCGCGGGTTGTCGGGCACCGAATGGTCGTTGTGGTAGAGCGCCGGCGCGCGGCCGGCGTGCACCGTCACCGCCGCCGCCAGTCCGCCCTCGAACTGGTAGTAGTCGTCGCTGTCCAAGAGGTCGTGCTCGCGGTTGTCCTGGTTCTGCACCACGGCCTCGACCGCGCCGAGCCTGCGCTCGAAGAGTGCGTGCTCGGCCGCGCCCCCCTCGCCCGCGCCGTAGGCCCAGCCGCCCCAGGCGACGTAGGCGGCCGCAAGGTCGCGCTCGTCCTCCCAGCCGCGCTCGTCGATCAGCGCCTGCAAGCCGGCGCCGTAGGCGCCGGGCTTGGAGCCGAAGACGCGATAGGAGGCCGCGCGCCGCGCACGCGCCTCGGAGGCGCCGTCCGCGGCCAGCACCGCCGCGTCGGCGGCGACCTTGGCCGCCAGCGGGTTGTCGTCGGGTCCCTCGTCGAGGGCCGCGACCGCGCGTACCGCCGAATCGAAGAGGTCGATCAGCCCGGGGAAGGCATCGCGGAAGAAGCCGGAGACCCGGAGCGTCACGTCCACCCTCGGCCGGTCGAGGAGGTCGAGCGGCATGATCTCGAAACCGGTGACCCGGCCGGACGGCCCCTCCCAGCGCGGCCGCGCGCCGATCAGTGCGAGCGCCTGGGCGATGTCGTCGCCGCCGGTGCGCATGTTCGACGTGCCCCAGGCGCTGAGCGCCATCGCCCGCGGCCAGTCGCCGTGGGTCTGGGCGTAGTGCTCCACCAGGCGCTGCGCCGAGTGCCAGCCGAGCTGCCAGGCGGCTGCCGTCGGCACCTGGCGGGTGTCCACCGAGTAGAAGTTCCGGCCCGTCGGCAGCACGTCCGCCCGCCCGCGGGTCGGCGCGCCGGCCGCGCCGGGCGCGACGAAGCGGCCGTCGAGCGCAGCGAGCAGGCCGGCGGTCTCGGCGCCCGCGCTCGCATCCAGCGCCGGCGCGATGGTCTCCCTCACGGCACGCAGCACGGCGGCGCTCGCGGCCCAGTCGGCGGGCGCGTGAAAGGTGCCGGCGATCAGACCGGCCGCCAGATGCTCCAGCCGCTCCACCGTGTCGCCGGTGCTCCGCCACGGCGCGCCGTTGGCGAGCGCCGCCGGGCGCGGACCCTGCCAGGCATCGCCGAGGGAGGCCGAGAGCGGATCGATGCCGAGCGCGAGGTCGGCGGCGAGCGCCCGCAGCAGCGAGGCCTCGCCGGCGCCGGGGCCGCGCACGCTCCGCGCGATGGCGCGCAGCAGCTCGACGCGGCGGCCGGGCTCCGGCGCCTCGCCGAAGGTGTGGAGGCCGTCGCGGATCTGCATCTCCTTGATTTCGCAGAGATAGCCGTCGAGCTTGCGGAGCGCGTCGTCGCTCCCGTCGGTGGCCTGGATGCCGCAATCCTGATCGAGCCCGATGGACACGGCAAGCTCCAGGATGCGGCGCTTGAGCGGTGCGCAGCGGCGCGGGTCGACCGAGGCGGCGTCGAAGAACTCGTCCACCAGCCGCTCCAGCTCCTCCAGATCGCCATGGCTGCCGGCCCGCGTCAGCGGCGGGGTGAGGTGGTCGACGATCACCGCGGCCCCCCGCCGCTTGGCCTGGCTGCCCTCGCCGGGGTCGTTGACGATGAAGGGATAGACGTGGGGGAGCGGTCCGAGCGCGGCTTCGGGAAAGCACTCGGCGGAGAGCGCCAGCGCCTTCCCCGGCAGCCACTCCAGGTTGCCGTGCTTGCCCACATGGACCACGGCATGGGCGTCGAAGGCGATCCTGAGCCAAGCGTAGAAGGCGAGATAGCCGTGCGGCGGCGGCAGGTCGGGGTCGTGGTAGCTCGTCTCGGGATCGATGTTGTAGCCCCGCGCCGGCTGGACCCCGACGACCGCATTGCCGAAGCGCACCGCCGGCAGCGCGAAGCACCCCTCGGCAGGGCGGAAGAAGGGGTCGGCCTCGGGCTCCCCCCAGCGCCCGGAAACCGCTTCGCGCACGGGCGCCGGCAGGGCGGCGAAGAAGCGGGTGTAGTCCGCGAGGGGGAACGCGATCCCGGGGGCGCGCGCGCGAGCGTCCGCCGCATTGGTGGGGCCCGCGGTGAGCCTCGCCATCAGCGCGGCACCGTCCGCCGGCGGGCTCTCGACGCGGTAGCCGGCGTCCGCGAGGGCGGCCATGATGCGCGCCGTGCTCGCCGGCGTGTCGAGGCCGACGCCGTTGCCGATGCGCCCGTCGCGGTTGGGGTAGTTGGCGAGCACCAGGGCGATCCTGCGCGCGGCCGGCGGGGTGCCTGCGAGGCGCACCCAGGCGCCGGCGAGGCGGGCGACGAAGCGGCAGCGCTCCTCGTTCGCCTCCGAGATCACGATGGGCGCCTGCGTCGCCTCGTCGAAGCGGGCCTCGGTCTTGAACGCGACCGCGCGGGAGAGGATGCGCCCGTCGACCTCGGGCAACGCCACGTTCATGGCGATGTCGCGGGGCGAGAGGCCGCGGGTCGCCCCCGCCCACTGCCGCTCGGTGGCGCCGGCAAAGATCACCTGCAGCACCGGCACGTCGCTCCCGGCGAAGGGGGTCTCGCGCGGCGCGCCGGGGCGGGAGACGGCGAAGCCGGTGGCGTTCAGCACGATCCCGGGCGCGGTGGCGCGCATCAGGGCGCCGATCAGCTCCGCCGCCGGCGCATCCCGCAGGCTGGTGACGAAGACCGGCAGCGCATCGAGCCCGGCGTCCTCCAGCGCCGCCGCCAGCGCATCCACCGGCGCGAGCGAGCCGGCCTGCAGCAGCGCCCGGTAGAAGACCACGCAGGCGCGCGGGTGGCCTGCGTACCAACGCTCCATCACGTCCTCGAGCGCGATGACGCCCGCGCCCGGCCAGTAGAGGCCGGCGCGCGGCACCGGGCGGGGCGGCTGCCAGTCAGACGCCCGCCCGATCAGCGATGCGGCGTAGCCCAGCGCGGCGTCGGCGTTCTCGATGCCGCCGTGGGTGCAGTAGCGCCACAGCGTCTCCGCCGCGTCCGGCGCGAGCGTGCTGCGGGCGACGAGGCCCTCATCCGGCTTGTCGTCGCCCGGCAGCCAGGCGATGGGAATGCCGCGCGTCTCGCAGACGGCCGTCAGCCGTTCGACGCCGTAGGGCCAGTAGCTCTCGCCGCCGAGCAGCCGCACGATCACGAGGCGCGCGTGGGCGATCACCTGCTCGGCGTAGCGGTCGACCGAGTGGTTGTGGCCGAGCTGCATCAGGTTCGCAAGCCGGAGGGTGGGTGCCGCCGCGCCCCGCCGGGCCTGCGCGCGGGCAAAGCAGGCGAGCTCCGTGTCGGCAGCCGACAGCAGCACGATATCCCCCGGCGTCTGGCCGAGGTCCACCGCAGCCGCCCCGTCCTCGATGGCGCCGGGCTGGGCCGCGAGCAGGTGCAAGGCTCAAGCTCCCCGGCCCGCGATCGCCGCCTCGACGGCCGCGCGGTCGAGCGGGGCGAGGCCGATCACCACCAGCCGGCCTTCCCGCGCCTCGTCCGCGCTCCAGTCGCGGTCATAGTGGCGGTCGATGCGGCTGCCGACCGCCTGCACCACGAGCCGCCGCCTGCGGCCGGCGACCGCGAGGAACCCCTTGGCGCGGAGCAGGCCGTGCGCCGCCGCCGCGCGGCCGAGCCTAGCGGCAAAGGTCTCGGGGTCGTCGACGGCGCCCAGCGTCATCACGAAGCTCTCGAACTCGTCGTGGTCGTGCGCATCGTCCAGCCCGTCATGGTGAGAGCGCCGGCTCGCGAGATCGGATTCGGCGGCGGCATCGAGGCCCAGCAGCAGGCCGGGCGGCACGCGGCCGTGAGCCGCCTTGACGACGCGCGCGCCGTGGCGGAGGTGCGGCGTCATCAGCGCCTCGCCCGTCTCGGCCCCGCCCGCCGCCAGCAGGTCGGTCTTGTTGAGGATCACCATGTCGGCGCAGCCGATCTGGTCCTCGAAGACCTCGGCCAGCGGGGACTCGTGATCGAGCGCCTCGTCGGCCTCGCGCTGGGCCTGGAGCGCGTCCTCGTCGTCGGCGAAGCGGCCCTCCGCCAGCGCCGGGCCGTCCACCACCGCGACCACGCCGTCCACGGTGAGTCGGGTGCGGATCTCGGGCCAGTTGAAGGCGGCCACGAGCGGCTTGGGCAGCGCGAGGCCCGAGGTCTCGATCAGGATGTGCTCGGGCGCGGGCTCGCGGGCGAGCAACGCCTCGATCGCCGGCACGAAGTCGTCGGCGACGGTGCAGCAGATGCAGCCGTTGGCGAGCTCGACGATGTCGGCCTCGTCGCAGGCCGCATCGCCGCAGCCGCGCAGCACGTCCTCGTCGATGCCGAGGTCGCCGAACTCGTTGATGATCAGCGCGATGCGGCGGCCTCCGGCCTCGGCCAGCGCGTGGCGGATGAGGCTGGTCTTGCCGGCGCCGAGGAAGCCGGTGATCACGGTCGCGGGTATCTTCTGGTCCTGCATCGCTCCTCACACACTACGCGCCGAGCCGGGTCCAGCCGGTGCCTTCGTGGCCGAAGTCGAAATGCGCCGGGTGGACGATCTCGGCCAGGATCTCGAGGGACTCGACGAGCCTCGGCCCCGGCCGGTTGAAGAAGGAATTGCCATCGGTGGCATAGACCGCGCCGGCCCGCGCCGCGCGCAGGCCCGCCCAGGCCGGGTCGGCCATGAGCGCACGGCCGTCGGCGATGGTGCGCGGCAAGTCGTAGCCGCAGGGCATGAGCACGATCGCGTCGGGGTCGGCCGCAGCAACGGCGGCGATGTCGACGACTGGCGCGTTCTCGCCGCTCGGACCCAGCGTATCGATGCCGCCCGCCATGGCCACCAGCTCCGGCACCCAGTTGCCGGCGCTCATGGGCGGATCGCTCCACTCGACGGTGAGCACGCGCTTGGGTGGAAGCTGCGCCGCGCGCGAGGCGATCGCGTCTGCCCGCGCCCGCCGGCCGGCCACAACCGGCGCCGCGTCGACGCCGAGTGCGGTGCCGACGCGGGCGATGTCGTCCCAGACGTCGCCGAGCCGCATTGGCGCCAGCGAGACGATCTCCACCGGCGCCTCCAGAAATTCCACCGCCGCCGCCCTGACCTCGGCGAGCCCCACGGCGCAGACGTCGCACTGGTCCTGGGTGACGATGTGGCTCGGCCGAGCGGCGCGCAGGATGTCGGTGTCGAGGTCGTAGAGGCTGAGGGCTGCGGCGAGCAGCCGGCCCACCTCCTCGTGGATCGCGCGGCTCGGGCGTGAGGCATCGATGCGCGCCCGGGTACACGCCGGCACCCGCGCCACCTCGGCCGGCCAGTCGCACTCGTGGCTGCGGGCGACGATGTGCTCCGCCTGACCCAGCGCCGCGACGATCTCCGTCGCGCTCGGCACCAGCGAGGCGATGCGGGGCGCGCTCACGACACTCTCACGGCTTCAGCGTCAGCGGCAGGCCGGCGGCGACGAGGACCACCCGCCCGGCGACGCGCGCCACGGCCTGGTTGAGGCGCCCGGCATGGTCGCGGAAGGCGCGCGCGGCCGGGTTCTCGGGCACGATGCCGAGGCCGACCTCGTTCGCCACCAGCACCGTGCGCCCCTGGATGCGCCCGAGGCAGGCGACCAGCCGCTCGATCTCGCCGGCGATGTCGCAGCCCGCGCCCATCAAGTTGCTGAGCCAGAGGGTGAGGCAGTCGACCAGCACGGCGCTGCCGGGGCGGCTCTCGGCCTCCAGCGTCTCGGCCAGCGCCAGCGGCGCCTCGACCGTGCGCCAGCCCGGCCCGCGGCGGGCGCGGTGGGCGGCGATGCGCGCGGCCATCTCTGCGTCGCGGGGCTCGGCCGTGGCGATGTAGAGCCGCTCGCCGGCGTGGCCCTCGAGCAGCGCCTCGGCATGGGCGCTCTTGCCCGAGCGGGCGCCGCCGAGGACGAGGGTGATGCGCGCCGGAGCCGGCGCCTGGTCGAGACCCGCCATGATCCTCCCTCCGAGGACGTTGCAGCCCTGCCGCGCAGCCGGTCTCCTGGCTCGGGGTCGTCGACGGTACCCGGCCTTCCCGACCCGCAAGGATCAGTGGCCTGCGCGGAACGCGCACGGGCCCGTCTCGCCTCTCACAGTTGCGGGGGCAGCGCCGGACTGGCCCGCGCCTCCTCCGGGGCGGGCGTCACCGGCTTCCCACGCTGCGTGACGGCGCCACGCTAGCACGGAATGCCTGCCGAAGGCGAAGGGCCTTCCGCCGGTCATGGAACCGGCACGCGGATGGGTCGGACCCTATGTGCCGCGCGGCGCGGGCCACGACATGTGCCGCGCGGCGCGGGCCACGACGCCGCCGCGCGGCGCGAGCCGCCGCCGGCCCGCTTGGCCGGGAAACCGGCAATGCACTAACATTCGACTCGGACCAGTCGCCGGAGGCAGGTCACCGCCCGTGCGCACCCGGTCGAGCATCCGGGCGTGATCGGGCGCTGACGAGCGCACCCGGCGACCGAGACGGGCGCAACGGGGAGCCAGGCGCCATGCGAACGACCAGTCGGAGCGTTCGCCGCGCTCCACGACGGGGCGGGCACCGCCGCGCGCTCCCACGCACCGCCTGCCGCACGGACGACGAAAGCGTCACCCGGGCTGGTAGAATCAAGGTGACTTGACGACGCTTCGCGCCTACCTGCGACCGGCACGGAGGCCGATCCGTATATCGACGAACGAGTTGAGGAAGCCACGATGAGAAAAGTCCTCGCAGCGCTCGCCGCAACCGCCATGCTCGCGGCGGGTCACGCCCATGCCGACGGGCTGGGGCCGGCCCCGGAGATCATCGCCGAGTACGACCGCGGCTTCATCGAGCGCTCCGGCGCCCAGACGTTCCACGAAATGCTCGACACGGGCATCATCCGCTACTTCTTCACCGGAGGGCGCGACCTGCTCGTCATGGTGAACGGGCGGCCCTACGCGTCGACCGCGGCCAATCTGGACACCCTCCCGCTCTCGGCGGTCGAGCGCATCGAGGTGCTGAGAGCCGAGAGCCTGGGGACGATCGGCGGCCACGCCGCGGTGCGCGGCGCAATCAACATCGTGCTGCGGAAGGATCTGGACGGCTTCGACGTGCGCACCGTCGCCCGGATGCCGAGCCGCGACGGCGGCGAGGCGCGCCAGGGCAGCGTCGTATGGGGCGGCGCGATCGGCGACGGCGGACACATGACCCTGGGCGTCGACATCCTCGACCGCCAGGAGATCGTGGGCAGCACCCGCGAGCACAGCCGCTCGGAGTGGACGGAGGGCGGGAGCTTCGCCGACGCGAAGAACGTGAGCGTCGGCGGCAACACCGTCTTCGTCTTCGACGTCAGCGAGCGCGCGCTGAGGACGGTGCCGCTCGGCGCGTGCGACCCGGCGCTCGGCTACACCGGCCCGCTCAGCAACCCGCCGGGAATCGAGTCGGGCGACAAGGGCTGCGGGTTCGCCTTCGGCAACGTCTGGTGGGACAGCGCCAGCTACGACCAGAGCAACGCGATCCTGAACCTCGACCACCCGCTCGGAGAGCGCGCCGAGCTCCATGTGGACGCGAACGCCACGCAGGGACGCTCGGCCTTCCGCTACGCACCGTCGGTCGACGTCTTCTCCATCGCCCCGAGCGCGAGCCTGCTCGAGGCGATCAACGAATCGGCGCGCGAGGCCGACTCGCCATTCGAGGCGACGGGAGGGGACTTCTTCGCGATCGGGCACCGCTTCATCGGCCACGGCAACCGGGACTGGTGGTCGAGCTACGAGGAGTACGACCTCTCGGCAAGCGTCAAGGGCCGGTTCAGCGAAGACCTTGGCTACGACGCCTACGTCACCGCCTTCATGTTCGACGGCTCGGTGAGGGGCGATACCTTCGTGGACGCCGAGATCATCAGGCAGGAGATCGCGGCCGGACGGTACGACCTGGCCGATCCGCTGTCGCAGGATCCGGACCACCTGGCAGCGATCGAGAGGAGCAGCCTGCGCGAGGAGCAGGACCTGGGCTCGAGGTATCTTGGCGCGAGTTTCGCGCTCGAGGGCGCCGGGCCGGGCTTCGACGGGCGCGACTCGGCATGGACCGCGGGAGTCGACGTCGCCGACGTGGAGGCCCACAGCCTGCTGGCGTTCCGGGCAGGCGACGGCAGCACCCGCGACGTGAACGGGGTGCTCGGATCGGGCGGCACCAGCTACGCCGGCGCGCGCGGCGCGGTGGGAGCCTTCGGCGAGATGTCGCTGCCGCTTGCCGACACCGTGGACCTGAGAGCCGCAGCAACGGCTAGCGAATACGACGACGTCGGCGGGCTGCGCTCGTGGCGCCTCGGGGCCCAGTACCGCCTGAGCGACATCGTGACGCTGCACGGCTCGTGGAGCGCGGGTGACAGTCCGCCCTCCATGCACGTCCTGCACAGCACCACGTCACAGGACCACCCCTATGTCCGGTGCATCCCGGAGAGCGGGCCGCCGCCGCGCACGTGCGACACGACGAACTACCGGCAGGTGACGCGCCTCACGAGCAGCAACTCCGCGCTCAACCCGTCACGATCGCAGAGGCACTCCATCGGCGCCGAGACCCGTCAGGGGCCGTTCTACCTACTCGCCGACTGGTACCGGCTCAAGACCTCGGACCTGCCGGGGCGGCCGGGCGCCACCTGGGCGATGCTGAACCACCCCGAGTGCCCGCCTGGCGGCGGCAGCAACTGCATCGAGCGCACGGCCGGGGAAATCACGATCCACAACAGCTTCGAAAACATCGTCGAGACCGAGATCACGGGGGTGAACACCCGGTTCGGCGCCCGCGAAGAGACCGGCTGGGGCTTCGTCGCCGTGCGCGGGTTCTGGCGCTACGTCACCAGCAGCGAAGAGCGCATCGCCGGCGACGAGCAGCCGTACCCGCTGCCGCGCAACGCGGTGCGCATCGAGGCCTCGGTCGGGCGCGGCAACCTCACCGCCTTCTGGGCCGTGAACTACCGCGACGAGATCGAGAACCGGTGGGACGAGGGA
Source organism: Alphaproteobacteria bacterium (assembly GCA_011523425.1). Lineage (GTDB taxonomy): Bacteria > Pseudomonadota > Alphaproteobacteria > UBA828 > UBA828 > WTGU01. The sequence continues at coordinate 27,051 of WTGU01000146.1, read as the reverse complement.
CGGTTCAAGTCCTGGATCGGCCACGACGTGACGCTCGACTGGAAAAAGCCGCTGGGGCTCGAGAACGCGCGGATCACCGCGGGCGTCTACAACCTCACCGACGCGAAGCTCTCCACGAACACCGCGAATCCCTCGTTCACCGACGGGCCGCGCGCAGCCGGCTGGGGACGGACCTTCTTCGCGACCCTCAACATGCGGTTCTGAGGCGCCGACCGAAGGGCGCGCCGACGCTAACCCATTGATGGGGAATGGCGCACCCGGCACGATTCGAACGTGCGACCTCTGCCTTCGGAGGGCAGCGCTCTATCCAGCTGAGCTACGGGTGCTCCTGGCGGCACGCTGGGGCGCACCATAGGCAAGGCGGGCGCCTCCGGCAATGGCGCGGCACGTCCCCTCCTTACCCCGGCTCTCCGCCACTCTTTACGTATCCCTCAGGCGCCGGGCACTCGCTCCGCTCGATCGCGCGTTTCGCGCGCGTGGACACGCGACGCTACGCGCATACGCGCGCGGCGCAGTCGCGCCGTCCGGGCCTGCGGCCCGGGAACCCGCGCGCCCTTGTCGGCTGGGCGCGGTCCGCTATTCTGCCGCCGCCCGAAGCGCGAGGGAGGAGGCGTGCGATGCCGTCGATGCTGGTGACCGGTGCGAGCAGGGGGCTCGGCTTCGAGATGGTGCGCCAGTTCGGCGACGACGGCTGGCGCATCCACGCCTGCTGCCGCAACCCGGCCGGCGCGGACGCGCTGAACGCGCTTGCCACAGCCTCGGACGGGGCGATCACGGTGCACACGCTGGACGTGGGCGAGCCCGCGCAGATCGACGCGCTCGCGGCCGCGCTGCGCGGCACGCCGATCGACATGCTGGTCAACAATGCGGGCCTGCTCGGGCATGCGATCGACGAGCAGGCGGCCGGCGCCTTCGGCACGCTGGACTACGAGAACTGGATGCAGGTGCACGCCATCAACACCATGGCGCCGCTCAGGGTCGCCGAGGCCTTCGTCGATCACGTCGCGGCCAGCGAGATGAAGCTGATGTTCTTCATGTCCACCCACATGGGCAGCATCACCGACCTCGCCGAGGGCAACTTCTACCCCTACCGCTCGAGCAAGGCGGCGCTCAACCTGCTGGTCAAGGCGATCTCCATCGACCTCACGCCGCGCGGGGTGCGCACGCTCGCGGTTCATCCCGGCTGGGTCAGCACCGACATGGGCAGCGCAGCCGCGCCGGTGACCCCACCCGAGAGCATCGCCGGCATCCGCCGGGTGGTGGCGGCCTACGGCGACGACCAGACCGGCCGCTTCTTCCAGTATGACGGCAAGGAGCTGCCCTGGTAGCAGCCCGCCCGCGCAAATCCGAGACAGAGGAGTATCGAGCGATGGCCGTGGACCTGGCGCAGGTCGCGAAACAGAAGAAGATCCGCTATTTTCTGATCAGCTTCGTGGACCTGTTCGGCGTGCTGCGCGCCAAGCTCGTGCCGGCCGAGGCGATCGGCGGCATGCAGGAGGACGGCGCCGGCTTCGCCGCCTTCGCCGCCTGGCTCGATTCCACTCCCGCCGAGCCCGACATGCTGGTCAAGCCCGACCCCTCGAGCCTGATCCAGCTCCCTTGGAAGCCCGAGGTCGGCTGGCTCGCCGGCGACTGCTGGATGAACGGCGAGCCCATGCCGGACACGCCGAGGCTCAAGCTCAAGAGCACGCTCGCGGAGGCGCGGAAGAAGGGCTACCGGGTCAAGACCGGCGTCGAGGCGGAGTACTTCATCGTCAGCCCCGACGGCACCGCGATCTCGGATGCGCTCGATACCCAGGCCAAGCCCTGCTACGACCAGGCGGCGCTCATGCGCCGCTACGACGTCGTCTCCGAGATCTGCGACGCCATGCTGAGCCTCGGCTGGGGCCCCTACCAGAACGACCACGAGGACGCCAACGGCCAGTTCGAGATGAACTGGGAGTATGACGACGCCTTGGTCACCGCCGACCGCCACGTCTTCTTCAAGTACATGGTGAAGTCGCTCGCCGAGAAGCACGGGCTCCGGGCGACCTTCATGCCCAAGCCCTTCACCAACCTCACCGGTAACGGCTGCCACGCCCATGTCTCGATCTGGAACAACTCCGGCAGGAAGAACCTCTTCCACGACGCCAAGGGCGAGCTCGGCATCTCGAAGCTCGGCTACCAGTTCCTCGGCGGCATCATCCACCGCGCGCCTTCGCTCTGCGCGATCTGGAACCCGACAGTGAACAGCTACAAGCGGATCAACGCGCCGGTCACGCTGTCGGGCGCCACCTGGTCGCCCAACATGGTGGCCTACGGCGGCAACAACCGCTCGACCATGGTGCGCATTCCCGATGCCGGGCGCTTCGAGCTGAGGCTGATGGACGGCGCCTCGAACCCCTACCTGCTGCAGGCCGGCGTCGTCGTCGCCGGCCTCGACGGGATCGAGAACGAGCGCGACCCGGGCCAGCGCACCGACCTCAACCTCTATGCGGAGGGCCACAAGCTGCGCGGCGCCCGCCGGCTGCCGCTCAACCTGCTCGATGCGCTCAGGCTCTTCGAGAAGGACAAGGTGCTGCGGGCCGGCTTCGGCGAGAGCTTCGTCAAGAGCTACGTCAAGCTCAAGACGGGCGAGTGGAACGAGTACGCCGGCACGATCTCCGACTGGGAGCGGGGCAACACCCTCGACTGCTGAGCCCGGCTGCCGGGCGGGCCGCGACCCCCGGGCGCACGCATGGCCGAGGCCGACGTCGTCATCGTCGGCGCCGGGTCGGCGGGCTGCGTGCTCGCCGCGCGGCTCACGGAAGACCCCGGCCGCTGCGTGCTCCTGCTGGAAGCGGGAGGAGAGGCCGAGAGCCCCGACATCGCCGATCCCGCCGCCTGGCCTCGTCTGCAGGGCTCCGTGATCGACTGGGATTTCGAGACCGTGCCCCAGCGCGCGACGGCGGGCCGCGCGCATCCCTGGCCGCGCGGCCGCGTGGTGGGTGGCTCCAGCGCGATGAACGCGATGGGTCATGTGCGCGGCCATCCGAGGGACTTCGACGCGTGGGCCGAGGCCGGCGCCGCGGGGTGGGACTGGGCCGCGCTCAGGCCCTGCTTCATCCGCTCGGAGACATCGCCCTTCGCGCCCGAGGAGGGCTACGGAGGATCGGGTCCGCTGCGGCTCTGCCAGCCCGCCAGGCCGCACCCGCTCACTGGCGCCCACCGCCAAGCCGGCATCGAGCTTGGACTGCGGCCGATCCGCGACCACAACGGGCGGGACCTGGCGGGGCCGACGCTCAACACGCTCACGATCGCGGACGGGCGGCGCCAGAGCGTCGCCGATGCCTACCTGACGGACGCGGTTCGCGCCAGGGCGAACCTCGCGCTGCGCACGGGCCTGCTCGTCGACCGGCTGGCCTTCGACGAGAGCGGGCGCGCCACCGGGGTCCGGGCGCTGGAGGGCGGCACGGTCCGCCGCTTCGGCGCCCGACGCGGCGTCGTCCTGGCCGCCGGAGCCATCGGGACGCCCGCCATTCTCATGCGCTCCGGCCTGGGGCCGGGCGCCACGCTGGCTGCGCTAGGGATCGCCGTCCGCCGCGACATACCGGGGGTCGGGCGGAACCTGCAGGACCACCTGCTCGCCGCCGGCAACCTCTATCGCGCCCGCCAGGCCCTTCCGCCGACCGCGACGCAGCACTCGGAATCGCTCACCTACATCCACGCCGGCGCGCAGTCGCCCTCAGACGCGCCGGATCTCGTGGTGGCGTGCGTCACGCTCCCCGTGGTCTCCGACACCCTCGCCGGCACGGTCCGCGTGCCGGCCGCCGGCGACGGATACACCCTGATGTTCGGCATCACGCACCCGCGAAGCCGGGGTCGCCTGACCATCGCCTCGGCGGACCCGCACGCGAGACCGCTCATCGATCCCGCTTACCTCGGCGAGCGGGAGGATCGCCTGCTGCTGCTCGAAGCGCTCCAGTGGGCGCGGCGCCTGGGCGCGGCGGAGGCCTACGTGCCGTGGCGGGGCGAAGAGCTGCTGCCGCAGCCCGGCGATCTCGCGAGCGAGGACGCGCGCCTGGCGTTCATCGAAAACGCCGCCTGCACCCACCATCATCCGGTCGGAACCTGCAGGATGGGAACGGACCCGGCCGCCGTCGTCCGTCCCGACCTTTCCGTCCCGGGCGTGCCGGGGCTTCACGTCGTCGACGGCTCGATCCTGCCGAGCCTCACGACCGGTCCGGTCAACGCGGCCATCGTCGCGGTCGCCGAGCGGGCCAGCGACATCCTTTCCGCAGGTCTATAGAACGCCGGGCGGGGCCGGCGAATGTCGAGGCGCGTTACGTCGGTGAGCGCTCGGCCCAGCCGGCGAAGATGCGCTCCAGCACCACGACGACGTAGAAGAGCAAGATGCCAAGCGCCGCGAGCGCGATGAGCACGGCGAACATCAGGGGATAGTCCGCGCTGATCTTGCCGCTGTCGAAGAGATGGCCGAGCCCGCGCCCGTGCGGCTCCACGATCTCCATAAGGTTCGTGCCGATGAAGGCGAGCGTGACCGCGACCTTGAGAGCCCCGAAGAACTCCGGCAGCGTCTTCGGCAGCGCGATCTTCCAGAAGATCGTGAAGCGGGAGGCGCCGAGCGAGGCGAGGATGTCGCGGTATTCCGGCTCGAGGGTGGAGAGACCGATCGAGACGGAAACGGCGATGGGGAAGAAGGAGATGAGGAACGCGATCAGGATCGTGTTCATGTCGTGTGCACCGACGAACAGCAGCGCGATGATGGGGACCACGGTCGCCTTGGGGATGGCGTTGAAGCCGACCAGCAGCGGGTAGAGCGCGTTCCGCATGGTCCGGTTCAGTCCCATGATCATGCCGAGAAGCACGCCGGCGAACACGGAGACGAGAAGCCCCGCCACCGTTCGCCAGAGCGTGTCCCACCCGTACTCGAGGAACAGCCAGCGGAACTTCCAGAAGGCCGGTCCGAGGTCCGAGGGCGAGGCCATCTTGTAGTTCGGCCAGTCGTTCACCCAGACCACGGCCTCCCAGAGCAGGCCAACCACGACGAGCGCGAACACCGGCGCAAGGATGCGCCAGCTCATTGGGCCGCCTCCTGCGGGGCCCTGCCCTGCGCGATCTGAATCTGGTGCCGAAGCTCCCCCAGCATGTCCGCCCCCTCGGGGGTGTAGAGGAGGTCGAGATCCCGCTCGCCCTGCCACGGGACCTGCATGGTGTATTGCGTGAACGCCGGACGGCCGGACAGCACGATCACCTGATCCGCCAGAAAGATCGATTCCCGCAGATCGTGCGTGATCATCACGCCGGTGAAGGGCTCCTCCGCCTTCACCTTCTGCATCGTCTGCCAGAGGTCCTCGCGGGTGAACGCATCCAACGCCCCGAACGGCTCGTCGAGGATCAGCACTTCCGGCTTGTGCACGATCGAGCGGCAGAGGGACGCGCGCTGGCGCATGCCGCCGGAAAGCTCGCTCGGCCGCTTGTCCTCGAAGCCCTCGAGGCCGACGAGGGTCAGCAGATGCCGCGCGCGCTCCTCCTTCTCCCGCTTCGGCATGCGAGGCGCCACCAGCTCGAGCGGCAGCGTCACGTTCCGCAGCACGGAACGCCATTCGAGCAGGACCGGGTTCTGGAACGCCATCCCGACCGAGGACTTCGGGCCCGTCACCTGCTGCCCGTGCAGCCAGACTTCGCCCGCATCCGGCGCCAGCAGGCCGGCGATCAGGCGCGTGAGGGTCGACTTGCCGCAGCCCGACGGGCCGACCACGGCCACGAAGCCCCCCTCGGGAACCCGCAAGTCGACGCCGGCGAGGACGGGCAACCGCCCCCCCTCGGTCTCATAGCTGAGCTTGACGTCCCTGATGTCGATCAGGGCATCCATGCGAGGCCGCCCGCTGAGTGGCCGACGCCCTGCGTCTGGACGCCGGCCGGAGAGGCTCGTCCCACCCGGTCCGCCTCCCCGGCCGGAGCATGCGGCATACGCTGCCGCGGTCGAGCTACTGGAGCATCCTCATCTCGGCCGCAGGCAGATAGGCGTCCGTGAAATAGAGTGATGCGTCCGGCGCGTTCTGGAACTCGTAGGTCTCGGCGAGCTGCATCAGCGCCTTTTCCATGCGCGCGGAATCGATGCCGCCGATTCCGTTGGCGCTGGTGTAGTCCGTGAGCACGTTGGCGTCGATGGAGAGCTGAAGCCGACGGGTCTCGAGCGCCGCATCGGCGGCGGGGTTCCGCTTCACCAGCGATTCGACGGCCGTCGCCGGATCGGCGATGGCGTCCTTCCACCCCTTCGCCACCGCGGCGATGAAGCCCGTGACCTTGTCCCCGTTGGCGGCCGCATAGTCGGTGTTCACGATGACGGCGTTGCCGTAGAGCGCGAGACCGTGATCCGCCATCAGGATGGTCGATATGTCGTCCTCCGGCACGCCGAGGCGGACGAGGTTGAGGAAGGATGAGAAGGAATAGCCCGTGACGGCATCGACGTTGCCCTCCGCCAGCATCGGCTCGCGGGTCGGGAAGCCGACGGGCTCGACGGTGATCTTGCCGACGTCGAGGTCGTTGGCGGTGGCGAAGGCCGGGAACTGGGCCCAGGCACCGTCCGGCGGCGGCGCGCCCAGCACCCGCCCCTCGAGATCCTTCGGCACCATGACGCCGAGGCTCTTGCGGCCGACGACCGCGAACGGCGGCTTGTCGTAGATCATCATGACCGCGATGACCGGCGCGCCGGGATTCTGGTCCAGGAACTTGACCAGAGAGTTGATGTCGGCGAAGCCGATCGGGAAGGCGCCGGTGGCCACCTTGGGAATGGCATCCAGGGAGCCCTGGCCGGCGGAGATCTCGACGCTGAGCCCGGCGGCCTCGAAATGGCCGTTGTCGATGGCCGCGAAGTAGGGCGCCGACGGGCCTTCGAACTTCCAGTCGAGCGCGAACGGCGTGACCTCCTGGGCGCTGGCGGACCCTGCCCACGCCACGGCGGCGACCAGCATTGCGAGAGCGAACTTGTACATGGGCTACGACCTCCTCCATGTCGGTTTGCGAGGCGCACGTCCCCTGCCGGCGCAGAAGGCAGGCGAGGGGCGCGGTTCGCGGCCGGTTCGTGCCGGTTTGCCTGGCACCCTACTGGAATCCGATGCCCGCGCAAACCAGGGAGGGCCTTCCGCGAGCGGCCGATCTCCGGCGGGAGCGCGAAGACAACTCTGTTGGGAGTCCTTCCCGCAAGCGGCTACAGTGCCGCTCTCCGGCACGCGGCCCGAGGGTGCTGACGGCGCTCCCGGCGCGGTGAGACAAGGTCGAGGGAGGAACGTGCGCGATGAGCATTCGGCAAGGCCCGGCCGGGCGATGAGCGCGCGCAGCTACTTCACGCCGGTGGCCGGCCTGCCGCCGCAGCAGGCGCTCCTGACCGACCGCGCCGTCATCACCGAGGCCTACACGGTCATTCCGCGCGGCGTGCTGCGCGACATCGTCACCAGCTACTTCCCGCACTGGCAGGGCACGCGCGCCTGGGTGCTATCGCGCCCCGTGGCGGGCTTCGCGACGACCTTTTCCCAGTCGATCGTCGAGCTTGAGCCGGGTGGCGGCAGCGAGCAGCCGGAGCCCGGCGCGCACGTCGAATGCGTGCTGTTCGTCATGGCCGGCGAGGTGCGGCTCACGCTCGACAATGCCGAGCACACGCTCTCGCCCGGCGGCTATGCCTACGTCGCGCCGGCCACGCGCTGGACGGTCGCGAACGCAGGCAGCGAACCCGCCTGCTTCCACTGGATCCGGAAGGCGTATCAGCCGCTGGAGGGTGTCGAGAGCCCCGAGTGCTTCGTGACCTCGGACCACGACGTCGCGCCTGTGCCGATGCCGGATACGGACGGCGCCTGGGCGACGACGCGTTTCGTGGACTCGGGCGACATGCGCCACGACATGCACGTGAACATCGTGACCTTCCAGCCGGGCGGATCCATTCCCTTCGCCGAGACCCATGTCATGGAGCACGGGCTCTACGTGCTCGAGGGCAAGGCGGTCTACCGGCTCAACCAGGACTGGGTGGAGGTCGAGGCCGGCGATTACATGTGGCTGCGCGCCTTCTGTCCGCAGGCCTGCTACGCCGGCGGACCCGGGCCCTTCCGCTACCTGCTCTACAAGGACGTGAACCGCATCCCGACGCTCCCCGTCGCCGGCGCGCCCGCGCCCGCGTAGGGCAAGGCGGGCCGTCGCCGCAGAGCGCTCGGGCAGCGTCGAGCGGGAGCGGGATCGCCCGGAACCGGCCACCCCCCTGTCGTGGACCACGGACCACTGACGGCCTGCTCATGCCCCTGGCGCGGATCGAAGGCGGCGACATCCACTACGAGGTGAGCGGCGGCGGCGCGGCGCTGGCGCTGCTGCTGCCGCTGAGCGCCGGGCCGCTCGGCGTGCGCCCGTTCCACGAGCGGCTGGCGGAACGCTTCCGTGTGGTCCGCTACGACCAGCGCGGCACCGGCCGAAGCGCACCTGTGGCCGTGGCCGGAGGCGTGACCATGGCGGGCCGCGCGGCGGAGCTTGGGGAGCTCCTCGACGCGCTGGGGATCGAGAGGGCGCACCTCTTCTGCCACTCCACCGGCTGCGGCATCGGCCTGTCTCTCGCCGCGGCCCGCCCGGAGCGGGTCGCCAGGCTGGTTCTGGCCAATCCGTGGAGCCACGGCGACGCGTATCTGACGGCGATGCAGCGTCTGCGCGTGGCCGCCGCGCGGGCGCTCGATCCGTACAGCTACGCCCGGTTCAACGCCAGCCTGCTGTTCCCGCCCGACTGCCGCCGCGCACACGCGGACGCATTCGAGACGCAGGCCAGGAACGCCGCGCCGCAGGATGCCGACCTGATCGAGGAGAGGCTGGAGGCGATCCTGGCGTTCGACGCGCGCCCGCTGGCGCCGGGCCTGACCTGCCCAGCCCTGATCGTGACCACGGCCGACGACCAGTTGATGCCGCCCTGGTTCGGCGCAGAGCTCGCGGCGCTGATCCCCGGCGCGATCCATCGTGCGCTGGACGGCGGCGGCCACATGCTACCGGAGACGAGCGGCGACGCGCTGGCCGCCGCGGTCGCGGACTTTCTCGACACGGTCGCCTGAACCCTTCGACTGGGTCGAATTGGCGGCAGGCGGCGGTTAGAGCCTGGTCTTGTCCCGGGCGAGATGGCGGAACAGCTCCTCCTCGCGCGCCGCGAGCAGCGCCGCGCCGCCGCGCGCACTCCAGTCATACACCCCCCGGCCCGAAGGCAGGCCGCGGTGCCCCGCCTCGACCAGCGCGCCGACCGCCGACGCGGGCCGGGAGTCCGTCGTCAGGTGTGGGATCAGGTACGCGCCGAACGCGTGCAGCGTATCGAGGCCGCCGATGTCGGCCGACTCGATGGGTCCGGTGATCGCGAGGCGCCGCCCGATGGAGGCCTTCGCCACCGTGTCGATCGCCTCGGCCGACGCCGCTCCCTCCGCCCACAGCGCCCAGGCCTCGCGCAGGATCGCGTACTGAAGCCGGTTGCCGATGAAGCCCGGAACCTCCTTGTCGACCATCACCGGCTCCTTTCCGGCTGCCCGCAGCACGTCGCAGAGCCACGGCGCCACGTCCGGGTCGCTCTCCGGCCCGGCGCAGACCTCGACGAGGGGGATGAGCTGCGGCGGGTACCAGAAGTGGGCGGCGACCACGCGCCCCCGGTGCGTGACCTTCGACACGAGCTCGCTGGCAGGCTGCCCGCTGCCCGAGGCGAAGACGGCGGGCGGCGCGCAGATCGCGTCCAGCCGCCCGTACACCTCGTCCTGGACGGCGCGATCCGCCGGAACCGCCTCGAGGACGAGCTGCGCATCGGCCGCGTCCTTGAGCTCGGTCGAGGTGCGGATGCGCCCGAGGGCGGCGCTCGCGTCGCGCGCCGTGAGAAGGCCGTGCTTCTCGAAGGCGGCGAGGCTCGTCGCGATTCTCTCCGTCGCCGCGGCGAGGCTCTCCGTGCACCGGCCGATCATGACGACCCGGTGGCCGGCGGACGCGAAGATCTGGGCCATGCCGTGGCCGACGCGGCCGTTGCCGACGACGGCGACGGTATCGAGGGTTGCGGGAACGGTCATCGACCTCTCCTTCGCGTGCGGCGGCGCTGGGGCAGCGGCACGGGCGGAGACAGGGAGACGCTTAGGCGCTGGTGCGGGCGGTGAGACTCGAACTCACACTCCCGAAGGAACGGGTTTTTGAGACCCGCGCGTCTACCGCTTCCGCCACGCCCGCACGAGCGCCACTCATAGCGCGCGAACGCGCGCAAGGCCACCGCCGCGGTTTCCCTACTAGCCGGTCTCCAGCGCCAGCGTGCAGTCGATCGCCCGCGCCAGCGCGTCCGCCGCCGAGCGCGCCTTGCCCGATGCGAGCGGCTCGTGCGCCGCTGCGAGCCTGAGCGTGAGCCTGTCGCCCTCGGCCGAGAGCTGCGAGCCCTCGAGCACCGCGCGCTCCCCGCAGGAGAGCTTCTCGGCCAGCCTGAGCGCGAGCCCGAGCGCGCGAGCCGCGCCCTGCGCCTCCGCGGGCAGAAGGCGGTTGGCCGCCTGGTCGGCTTCGGCCGGCAGCGCCGACTTGTAGCGGGTGGCGACGGCAAGGGCGAGGAAGACGCGGCCCGGATGGTCGATGCCGACGAAGGGCGCCCGCGAGATCCGCGTGAACGCATCGGCCGCGCGCAGGTCCGGGTGCTGGCGCCAGGCGATCTCGGAAAGGAACGCCGCCGCCGGCAGCAGGTCCCGGTGCGGCGCGAAGGCCGGCAGCGCCGCCCGCGCGAGCCACGAGTCCAGCGCCTCGGCATAGGCGAGCGACCGGCCCTCGCGCCGGGCGATCGCCCGGCACGCGTCGTGCAGCGGGTCGAGCGCACGGACCGCCTCCGGCAGCCTGTCGAAGAGGAGGCCCTCGCGCAGCCCGAAGGCGGAGAACAGCACCTCGCTCGGCGCTGCGGCCTTAAGCAGGGCCCTGAGAACGGCGGCGCCGCTCGGCACGGTCGCGAGCCGACTGGGCCACATGCCCTCCGGTCCCGGCCGCAGCGTGCGCGGATCGGCGGTGGCATAGGCCTTGGCAGTCTGGCGCGCCTCGTTCGCGGTCATGCGATAGTGATGGACCACCGCGATGGGGTGTTGCCGGGCGGCCATGTGGATGCGGGCCAGCGCCCGCCATGCCCCGCCGACGAGATAGACCGGCGCGCCGTGGACCTTGTCCAGCCAGGAGAGCGTGCCGAGCCTTCCCGCCGCAAGCGCGGTGCGGCGGCCCGGCGCGAGATTGCCGAGGCGGAGAACGCCGAGCGGCAGCGTCGCGTGCTCGGCGAGCTGCCCCTCGTCGAGGCGGACGAGCTCCAGGCTGCCGCCGCCGAGGTCCGCCATCAGCCCGCTCGCGCCGGGGAAGGCGGAGACCACGCCGAGCGCCGCATAGCGGGCTTCCTCTTCGCCCGAAAGGACCCTGAGCGAGAAGCCGGTCTCGCGGGCCACCGCCTGGCAGAAGCGCGCACCGTCCCGCGCATCGCGCACCGCCGCGGTGGTCACGGCGTCGAGCGGCCCGGTGCCGAGCGCGGCGGCGGCCGCGGCGAAGCGTCGCATCGCATCGAGCGCAGGCTCCACCGCATCCGGCGCGAGCGCGCCTGTCTCCGCCAGGGTGGCGCCGAGGCCGCACAGCTCGCGCTCGTTGAAGACGGGTGCCGGCGCCCGCCGGAGCCCCTCGAACACCACGAGGCGGATCGAGTTGGAGCCGACGTCGAGAACGCCATAGGGCGTCTCCGCCGGGGCCGGCGTCGGCGCCGGGAAGAGCGGCGCGGCCTCCGCCAGCGCTGCCGCGTCGGCCGCGAGCCCTGTAGCCGAGGGCTGTTGCGTCACCCGTCGCGCGGTTCGTCGCCAGCAACGGCCGCCACGGCCAGCCGGGGCTCGCGCCGCGCCGTGCCGCGGCCCGAGAGCGACGGATTGGTCATGAAGAAGCGGTGGGCGTTGAAGGGCTCGCCGTCCGGGGCGAGGCGCGAGAAGGCGCCGTCGGGATCGAGCGTCCAGCTCTGCTCGTTGTCCCGGAGGTTCGCCGTCATGATCTGATCCAAGATCTGCTCGTGCACCGTCGGGTTCTCGATCGGCACCATCATCTCGACCCGCCGGTCGAGGTTGCGGCCCATCCAGTCGGCCGACGAGATGAACACCCTGGCCTGCGGCGAGGGCAGGCCGTGGCCCGCGCCGAAGCACATGATCCGGGAATGCTCGAGGAAGCGGCCTACGATGCTCTTCACCCGGATGTTCTCCGAGAGGCCCGGCACGCCGGGCCTGAGGCAGCAGATGCCGCGCACCACCAGGTCGATGGAGACGCCGGCGGCAGACGCGGCGTAGAGCGCCTCGATCACGTCGGGATCGACCAGCGAGTTGAGCTTCACCCAGATCGCCGCCGGCCGGCCGGCGCGGGCGTGAGCGATCTCCTCCTCGATGAGCTCGTCGATGGCGCTCCGCAGGCCGAGTGGCGCCACCGCGATCTTCTCGTAGCGCTCGGGGGCAGCGCCGCCGGTCAGATAGTTGAAGAGCAGCGCGGCATCGCGGCAGAGCGCGGGCTCGCAGGTGAAGAACGAGAGATCGGTATAGATCGCGGCGGTGATCGGGTGATAGTTGCCGGTGCCGTAGTGCACGTAGCTGCGCAGGCCGTCGGCCTCGCGCCGCGCCACCAGCGATGCCTTGGCGTGCGTCTTGAGGTCCATGAAGCCGTAGACTACCTGGGCGCCGGCGCGCTCCAGGTCCCGCGCCCAGCGGATGTTCGCCGCCTCGTCGAAGCGCGCCTTGAGCTCGACGAGCGCAGTGACAGACTTGCCCGCCTCCGCCGCCTCGATCAGCGCGTTGATGATCGGCGAATCATTGCTGGTGCGATAGAGCGTCTGCTTGATGGCGATCACGTCCGGATCCCGCGCCGCCTGGCGCAGGAACTGGACCACGACGTCGAAGCTCTCGTAGGGGTGATGGACGACGATGTCCTTCGCCTTGATCGCGGCGAAGCAGTCGCCGCCGAAATCGCGGATCCGCTCGGGGAAGCGCGCGCGGTAGGGCGAGAACTCGAGATCGGCCCGGCCGCTCTTGATGAGCATGGCCGTATCCGCGAGCCCGAGAATCCCCTCGACCTTGACCACGTCGCGCTGGTCGACGTGAAGCTGGTCGGTGAGGAACTCCAGCATGCTCAGGGGCATCGTGGAGTCCACCTCGAGCCGGATGACGCTGCCGCGCCGGCGTCGCTTGAGCGCGCTCTCGAACGAGCGCACCAGGTCCTCCGCCTCCTCCTCCAGCTCGATGTCGCTGTCGCGGACGATGCGGAACTGGCCCACCGCGCGCGGCTTGAAGCCGGGGAACAGCCGGTCGAGGCAAAGCTCCACCACGTCCTCCAGCGCGATGTAGCGAACCGCGCCGCGCTCGCCCCCGGGCAGGCGGATGAAGCGCTCCACCTGGCTCGGCACGCGCACCAGCGACGGGACCAGGCGCTGTGTGCCCTGCTCGACCAGCTCGAGCGCGAGGCTGAAGCCGAGATTCGGGATGAACGGGAAGGGATGGGCCGGGTCTATCGCGAGCGGCGTCAGCACCGGGAAGAGGCGGTCGATGAAGTAGCGGTCGAGCCAGTCGCGCTCGTCCGGCGTGAGGTGATTGTGGTAGAGGATGGCGATGCCCGCCTCGGCGAGCTCGGCGCGCAGGGCCAGCCAGCGCTCCTGCTGTTGCGCCATGAGCGCGTTGGCGCGCGCGTTGACGGCGCGGATCTGGGCAATGGGGCTGAGCCCGTCCTGCGAGGATTCGACGATGCCCGCCTCCACCTGGCCGTGCAGGCCGGCGACGCGGACCATGTAGAACTCGTCGAGGTTCGAGGCCGAGATCGAGAGGAAGCGCAGGCGCTCCAGCACCGGGTGGTCGAGGTTCTCGGCTTCCTCCATCACCCGCGCGTTGAAGGCGAGCCAGCTCAGCTCGCGATTGATGAACTTGTCGGCCGGCGCGAAGCTGCCTGCTTCGACGGCCCGCTTGGCCCTGGCCATGCCGCTACCCCTAGCTCCCGCCTACAATATGGGCATTGGCGCGGCAAGACAAAGCCGGCCCCGCGGGGCGGAGGGTTGCGGCACGCTGCCGCACCGGACTCAGGCGCGGGGCGTCGCGTCGGGCGTGGCCGCTCGCTCCCCGTCCGCAGCGAGCACCGCACGGGCCAGCGGCACCGTGACCGGCCTGCCTTCGGCAAGGGCTGCCCGGTCGAGTCGCTCGACCAGGCTGGCGACGGCCGCGAAGGTGCGCTCGACGCGCGGCACGAGATAGGCCGGCACCTCCGGCGCGACCGCGACCTGCCGGTCGGCGAAGAGCTTGACCATGAGCGCGCCGAGCAGCGCATCGTCCGGCATGCCGAGCGCCGCCGCCGGCGCGAGCCGGAGCCTGGAGACGAGATCGGGAAGCGTGAGCAGCCAGTGCGCCGGCGGCCCCGCCGCGGTGAGCAGCAGGTGCCCGCCGCGCTCGGCGATGCGGTTGTAGAGGTGCAGCAGGGCACGCTCTGCGATCGGCCCCCCGAGCCCGTCGATGACCAGCGCGCCCGCCTCCCGCGCGTGCACGCTCTCCGCCTCGGCAAGGCCCGCCGCAGGGACGAGCGCCGCATCGCTCCGCCGCCGCCATACCTCGGCCAGATGGCTCTTGCCGGCGCCGGGCGGGCCGTGGATCACCAGCGCCGGTCCCGGCCAGCCCGGCCAGCGGTCGATCCACGTGACCGCCGCCTCGTTGCAGGGCGCGACCAGAAAGTCCTCGCGTCCGAGGGCGGGGCGGACGCCCCAGTCGAAGGTCTGCTGCCGCCCGGCACTGGCCACGGCCCGCCTCTCAATCGCCCGCGGCGGCGGCACTGCGGAGATGCAGCGCCCAGCCATCCTCCGCCCGGGCGAGCACGAGATCGGCCTGGTCGAGGGCGAGGCGGAGCTGATCGGCGGTGCCGTGGTAGCGGAGCATGAGCCGCCCTTCGCTGCGCGAGAGCTGCTCGATCTCGACCGAGGCGACCGTGGCGAGCCCCGCCAGCCGCCGCTGGATCGAGACCCACTCGGCGAGACCCGCGATGGGAGCCCTCACCCGGAGGGCGCGCTGCTCGTCGTAGCGGATAAGGTTGGCGGCCTTCCAGTCGTCCTCCAGCATGGCGACGATCCGCGCCGCGCCGCGCTCCAGCAGCGCCCGCTCGCTCTCGCCCTCGTGGCCGATCAGCGTCCGCTCGACGACCCGCCGGTCGCCGGCGGCGCTGCGGCGGAGCGAGAGCGTGAGCGCGCGGCCGGTGGCCGAGGCCTCGGCGTCGGCACTGTCCGGGTCGGGTGTGGCGTGCGCGGCAGGCGCGGCGGGCTTGGCGACGGCGGCGGTTCCGGAGAGCCCGGCGACCGCGACCACCGCCTCGGCGGTGCCGTAGAGGCCGGCGAGCGCCGCGAGCGCGTCCGCCTCCGCTTCCAGCGCCCGCGCGGCGTCAATGGTGCCGAGATCGATGACGTCGCCGAGCGGCAGCAGCAGCGGCACCAGGCCGCCGTGGGGGGGCCGCTCCTCCCACACCCGGCGCCAGCGATTGCCCTCGTCCCACAGCAGAGCCCCGCCGGGGCCACGCTGGACCGCCACCACCAGCACCGGCTTGCTCACCGTCTCGGCGTAGGCGATCCCGCTCTCCCGCAGCAGATCGCGCACCGCCGGCGGATCGAAATCCACAGTCAACGACGCGCGGTAGCGGGTGTCCGAGACCAGCTCGCGGTCGATGGAGAATCCCGCGATCATCGCCGCAAGGGCATCGGGCGCAGGCGCGGGCAGCGCGGTGCCCTCCACGGTGAGGCGGCGCAGCAGGGTCTCCAGCGCCGCGCGCTGGCCGGCAGCGATGGCGAGCTCGCGGGCCTCCGCCGACGAGGCCGCCTCGGCGTCGACGGGAACGTTCGCGACGGCGAATACCGAGTCGGCCCGCGCCGCGCCGCCGGCGAGCAGCAGCGCCAGCGCACAGGCGCACGCGATGCGGCGGGCGGTGCTGGCGAGGCGAGGCGAGCCACCCATGGGTCTGGCCCTGCGGTGCGGTCGAACGGGCTGCAGCCGGCGACGGCAGAAAGCCCGCCCGCAGGGTATCATGGGGTCCGGGCCAAGGCGACCGGCGGCGGCCGGCGACGACGGGGGAACGGCATGGCGCGGCTGAGGGTGGGCGTCCTGATCTCGGGAAGCGGCACCAATCTTCAGGCCCTCATCGACGACTGCGCCCGCGCCGACGCCGCGAGCGAGATCGTGCTGGTGCTCGCCAACCGGGCCGATGCGTTCGGCCTCTCCCGCGCCGCGCGCGCGGACCTTCCCCACCGCGTCATCGACCACCGCAGCCATGGCTCCCGCGCCGCCTTCGAGCAGGCGTTGAGCGAGGCGCTGGAGGCCGAAGGCGTCGAGCTGGTCGTTCTCGCCGGCTTCATGCGGGTGCTGACGGCGGACTTCGTCGAGCGCTGGCGCGACCGGCTGATCAACATCCACCCCTCGCTGCTCCCCGCCTTCAAGGGACTGGACACGCACGCCAGGGCGATCGCGGCGGGAGTCCGCCTCGCCGGCTGCACGGTCCACTTCGTGCGCGCCGAGGTCGACGACGGGCCGATCATCGTGCAGGCGGCGGTCCCGGTGCTGGCCGAAGACACGGCAGAGAGCCTCGCCGCCCGCGTGCTGCGCGAGGAGCATCGCTGCCTGCCGCTGGCCGTCCGACTCGTCGCCGAGGGCCGTGTCGCGGTCGCGGGCGGGCGCTGCGTCGTCGCCGCACCCGCACCCGCCGGCGCCCTCGTCAACCCGGCACCGGGCACAGGCGATCCATGAGACAAGGGCCCGGAACCGACCGGCTCCGGGCCCTTGCCGCCGTGATCGCAGGAGGTGCTAGACGGCGGGCGTGCCGTAGCGCTGGGCGAGCTCTTCCGCCCGCGCGCGGATCGGCGCCATCGCCTCGCCGGTGGTCTTGACCGTCATGTCGGCGATCCGGTTGCCGGCGGCCATGGTGCGGTCGAGCGCGTCCTTCGCCTGCCCGGCCTGGGCCTCGCTGAGCTCGGCCCAGCTGCGGGCGCCCATGAGCGCCTCCGCCGCGCCGGCCTGGGCCGCCATGGCCTCCTTGGCGAAGTCGAACCAGGCGCTGCCGATGGCGCCGTAGCCCTGCGCGGCGATCGCCGATGCGGCCGCGACGCTGTCGAAGTTCGCGCGGCTCTCGTCTGCGATGGTCTCGAGCGCGGACGCGCCGTTCCAGGGGGACTTGGGGCCGGACGCGCCGGCCTTGCTGGTGGTGTCGGACTTGGTGGTCATCTCTTTCGCCCTTCGGTTTCGCTGTCGTTCGGAGATGCGTGCGCCGCCCTGTGACGGCCCGTCAGACAATCCGTCACGCAGCTCGCATACGGCCTCGCATATTGCAGCGCAGCATCATGCTGCAGTGCAATATAGTCAGGGATCGCCGGCGGTCAAGGCCCTATCGACGGGACGTGCCGCTCGCCCGTGAGCGCCGCATCGGCCCGTTGCCGGCGGGCTTTCGCTGTGGCAAGTTCGCGCCCGCGCCGCCGTAGCTCAGGGGTAGAGCACTCCCTTGGTAAGGGAGGGGTCGGAAGTTCAATTCTTCCCGGCGGCACCGTCATCCCCCCGCTCGGCGTCCGACCGTGCTTCCCGGCTCCGGGCCGCGTCGCCTATAATCCGTCGCAGAAGCGAGACCGCGAGGGCAGGAATGCAGATCGCCATCACCGGCCGGCATGTCAGCGTCAACGATCATTTCCGCGACCAGGTCACGCGGCGCCTCGAGACCTCGGCCGGAAAGTTCTTCGCCACCGCCATCGACGCGCAGGCGGTGTTCGTCAAGGTGGCGCAGATGATCGAGACCGATCTCATGATTCACGTCGGCCACGGGATCAGGTTTCAGAGCCACGCGTCCGCGGCCGACATGACGGCGAGCTTCAGCATCGCCGCCGAGCGGCTCGAGAAGCGCATGCGACGGCACAAGCGCAAGCTGCGCGATCATCACAAGACCCCGCGCGGGGCGAGGGCCGCGGACGACGCTGCGGCTCCGCTGGAACCTGCCGACTGAGCGGCGGCGCGGCCGGCTACCGGCCGCCGCCATCCGCGACCGCGCGCTGCAGCCGATGGCGACAAGGGAAGCGGCCGGGTAATGGAGATCGCGGATCTGCTGTCGCTCGGCGACGTCGTGGACGGCCTCCGAGCCGGCAGCAAGAAGCAGGCCCTCCAGGAGCTTGCCGCCATCGCGGCGACGCAGACGGGACGGGACGAGCGGGCCATCCTCGACATCCTGCTCGCGCGCGAGCGCCTGGGCTCTACCGGGGTCGGCGCGGGCGTCGCGATCCCGCACGGCAAGCTCGCCGGCCTGGAACGGGTCTCGGCGGTGTTCGCCCGCCTGCGCGAGCCCATCGCGTTCGACGCGATCGACGAGCGGCCGGTGGATCTCGTCTTCCTGCTGCTCGCGCCCGACACGGCGGGCGCGGACCATCTCAAGGCACTGGCGCTGGTCTCCCGCCTGCTGCGGGACGAGCGCGCGTGCGCCCGCCTGCGGGGCGCCGACAGCGCCGAGGCGCTCTATGCCGTGCTCACCGCGGCCGCCGGCGCCGCGCGGACGTGAGCCGCTCCCGCCCGCCCGGCGGCGAACGTCCGATTGACAGGTGCGCGGGCGCGCCCCACCGTCACCCCATGGTCCTGGTCCATGCGAGCTGCGTCGCCCTCGGCGGCAGGGGCGTGCTCCTGCGCGGCGCCCCCGGCACCGGCAAGTCCGATCTCGCGCTCCGCCTCATCGAGGCCGGCGCAATGCTGGTCGCGGACGATCAGGTGGCGCTGGAGAGCGACGGCGGGAGTCTCCTCGCCCGCCCGCCCGCCACCATCGCCGGGCTGCTCGAGGTGCGCGGGGTCGGCATCGTCAGGGTGGAATACCTGGCCGAATGCCCGGTCCACCTCGTGGTCGACCTTGCCCCGCCGGACGCGGTCGCGCGCATGCCCGAGCCCGCGACCGTCGATCTCTGCGGCCACCGGCTCGCGCGCGCAGCCCTCGCGCCCTTCGAAGCCTCGGCGCCGGCGAAGGTCAGGCTCGCGCTCGCGCAGACCGCAGGCGAAGCGCGGGCGCAGAGGGCGGAATCGGCCGGGTGATGGGCACGGCAGGCCCCGGCGAGCGCACCCTGGTGCTGGTGACGGGCATGTCCGGCGCCGGCAAGTCGACGGCACTCAAGATCCTTGAGGATCTGGGCTTCGAGGCGATCGACAACCTGCCGCTCTCGCTGCTGCCGGAGTTGATCGAGGCGCGCGGCGACGGCGAGCGCCAGGGCGCACTGGCGCTCGGAATCGATTCGCGCACCCGGGGGTTCGACCCGGCCCACATCGAGCGCCACCTGGAGCCCGCTCCCGGCCGGAGCGGGCCGGCCAAAATCGCGCTCCTCTTCCTCGACTGCGAGACCGAGGTCCTGCGCCGGCGCTTCAGCGAGACCCGGCGGCGCCATCCGCTCGCCCACGACCGGCCGGTCGAGGACGGCATCCGGCGCGAGCGCGCCCTGCTCGGCCGGCTCCGCGAGCGGGCGGACCTCGCCATCGACACGAGCGCGCTCTCGGTCCGCGAGCTCCGCCGCATCGTCGCCGACCGCTTCCGGCCCGGCGCAGGGCGGGCGCCGGCGATCTTCGTCGTTTCCTTCGCCTTCCGGCACGGCGTGCCGGCGGAGGCCGACTTCGTGTTCGACGTGCGCTTCATGGCCAATCCGCACCACGAGCCGGCGCTGAGACCGCTCACCGGGCTCGACCCCGAGGTCGCCCGCCGGGTGCGGGAAGACCCGGCCTACGGCACCTTCGTCGACGGCATCGTGGCGTTGCTGCGGCCGCTGCTGCCGGCCTTCGAGCGGGACGGCCGGTCCTATCTCACCGTCGCGGTGGGATGCACGGGCGGGCGGCACCGCTCCGTCGCCGTGGCGGAGCATCTGGCCGAGGCGCTTGATGAGGGGAGATGGGCGGTGTCGGTGCGCCACCGCGACCTCGACGGCGACACCGACACCGACACCGACATGGGCGCCGACGAGCCGGCGAAGCGGGCAGCGGGGTGAGACGATGATCGGACTCGTGCTTGTCACCCACGGCCGGCTCGCCGAGGAGTTCATAGCGGCGACCGAGCACGTCGTCGGCCCCCAGCGCGCCACGCGGGCCATCTGCATCGGCCCCGACGACGACATGGAGCAGCGCCGCCAGGAGATTCTCGATGCCGTCGGCGCCACCGACGAGGGCCAGGGCGTGATCGTGCTGACCGACATGTTCGGCGGCACGCCGTCGAACCTCGCGATCTCGATCATGGACAAGGCGAAGGTCGAGGTGATCGCCGGCGTGAACCTGCCGATGCTGATCAAGCTCGCGAGCGTCCGGGGGAACGACGACCTGCGGAGCGCCGTCGCCAGCGCTGAGGAGGCGGGCCGCGCCCATATCCACGTCGCCGGCCGGCTGCTCGAAGGCGGCAAGGCGTGAGCGAGGCGGCGTCCCGGCCCGACGCGGAGAGCCACCGCCGCACCTGCCTGATCGGCAACCGGCGCGGGCTGCACGCGCGCGCCGCCGCCCGCTTCGTGGAGACCGCCGCGCGCTTCGACGCCGAGGTCGCCGTCTCCTGCAACGGGACGCGCGTTTCCGGGCTTTCGATCCTGGGGCTGATGATGCTGGCGGCGAAGCCGGGCAGCGAGATCGAGATCGAGACCAGGGGACCGGCGGCGGCGGCGGCGCTCGCGGCGCTCGCCGGGCTGGTGAACGGCGGCTTCGATGAAGACTGAAGCGGCGGCCGTCGCAGAGGCTCGGGCGGGGGAGTCGCCCCGCCGGCCCGAGCGGCACTTCACCGGGCTCGGCGTATCCGCCGGAATCGCCGTAGGGCCGGCGCATGTCGTCGAGCGCGGCCTCATCGACGTGCCCGAATACCGCATCGAGGCGGATGCGGTCGACGCCGAGATCGCGCGCTTCCGCGAGGCCGTCACACTCTCCGTGTCCCAGATCCACGGCCTGCAGGCCAAGGCCGAGGCGCTGCCGGAGGAAGTCGCGGGCCAGCTCCGCTACCTGCTCGATGCGCACCTCCTGATGCTCTCCGGCTCGCGCCTCGTGCGCGGCGTGGAGGCCCGCATCCGCGATGCCCGCATCAACGCGGAGGCGGCGGTGCAGGTGCAGCTCTCGGAGATCGCGCAGGCCTTCGCCGGGATGGAGGATGCCTACCTCGCCGGCAAGATCGACGACGTGCGGGAGGCGAGCGGCCGGCTGGTGCGCAACCTCACCCGCGCCGGTTACCAGGCGTTCTCCGGCGTGCCGCCCGGCACCATCGTCATCGCCGAGGAGATCACGCCGGCCGACACCGCGCTGATGGACCCGGCCCGCGTCGGCGGCTTCGCCGCGGCGCTCGGCGGGGCCGAGGGGCATACCGCGATCATGGCGCGCTCGCTGGGCCTGCCGGCGGTGCTCGGCGTCGCCGGGCTCAAGGGCGCGGTGCGCTCCGGCGACATCGTGGCGGTGGACGGCGTGCGCGGCGGGCTCGTGGTCAACCCCGAGGAGGCGACAATCGCCCGGCTGGAACGCCGCCGCCGGGCGCTGGAGCGGCGCGAGCGCCAACTCGCCCGGCTGCGCCAGGTGGCGGCGGTCTCGCAGGACGGCGCGCGCGTGACGCTGCAGTGCAACATCGAGCTGCCCAACGAGCTGGCGCTGGCCCAGGAGGCCGGCGCCGAGGGCATCGGGCTCCTGCGCAGCGAGTTCCTCTACATGAACCGCGACGAGCCGCCGAGCGAGGACGAGCAGTATGTCGCGCTGAAGGACATCGTCGACGGCATGGCGGGCGCGCCGGTGACGGTGCGCACCCTCGACGTGGGCTCCGACAAGCTCGCCTACTCCCTCGGCGAGCACATCACGCCGAGCGTCAATCCGGCTCTGGGCCTGCGCGCCGTCCGCCTCTCGCTCAAGACGCCGGCGCTGCTCGAGGCGCAGATCGCCGCGATCCTCCGGGCCGGCGCCCACGGGCCGGTGCGCATCCTGGTGCCGATGATCACCTCGGTCGACGAGATCAGGCACGTGCGCAAGGCCGTGGACAAGACGATCCGCCGCCTGACCCGGGCGCGGGTGCCGATCGAGCCGGAGCCGCCGCTCGGCATCATGATCGAGACGCCGGGCGCAGCGCTGGCTGCGGACGCGCTGGCCGGCGCCTGCGACTACTTCTCGCTCGGCACCAACGACCTCACCATGTACACGCTCGCGATCGACCGCGGCGACGAGCAGGTGGCGCACCTCTACGACCCCCTCCATCCGGCGGTTCTCCGGCTCATCCGCTTCGCCACCGACGCCGCACGCCGCGCGCGCCTGCCCGTCAACCTCTGCGGCGAGCTTGCGGGCAATCCCCGCTTCACCGCCATGCTGCTGGGATTCGGCCTGCGCGACCTCTCGATGGCGCCGCCCCACCTGCCGCGCGTGAAGCAGCGTATCCTCGCGCTCGACGCGGAAGCGGCGGCACGCCATGCGGACGAGCTGCTGGACCAGTCCGAGGCGGGCCGCATCGCCAAGCTCGTCGACGGCTTCGCCAAGGGCTCCTGAGGCGCCCCTGTTGTGAGGCTCCGGCGGCGGTGCTAAAAGCCGCGCCGGCTACGGAGCGGCACGGGTGCGCAGGCAGGCAGGGACCGGGGAATGACGACGGGCGCCGACTACAAGGTGAAGGACCTCTCGCTCGCCGACTGGGGGCGGAAGGAAATCGCCATCGCTGAGACCGAGATGCCGGGCCTGATGGCGCTCCGCGCCGAGTTCGGCGAGGCGCAGGTGCTGGCCGGCGCGCGCATCGCCGGCTGCCTGCACATGACGATCCAGACCGCCGTGCTCATCGAGACGCTGCAGGCGCTGGGCGCGGAGCTGCGCTGGAGCTCCTGCAACATCTTCTCGACCCAGGACCACGCCGCCGCGGCCATCGCCGAGGCCGGCGTCCCGGTGTTCGCCTGGAAGGGCGAGACCGAGGAGGAGTACGACTGGTGCATCGGCCGCACCATCGAGGGGCCCGACGGCTGGCGCCCGAACATGATCCTGGACGATGGCGGCGACCTCACCAAGATCATGCACGACGACCATCCCGCGCTGATGGCCGATATCAAGGGAATCTCCGAGGAGACCACGACCGGCGTGCTCCGGCTCTACGAGATGGAGCAGCAGGGCAGCCTCGGCGCGCCCGCCATCAACGTGAACGATTCGGTGACGAAGTCGAAGTTCGACAACCTCTACGGCTGCCGCGAGAGCCTGGTCGACGGCATCAAGCGGGCGACCGACGTGATGCTGGCCGGCAAGATCGCCGTGGTGAACGGCTACGGCGATGTCGGCAAGGGCTGCGCGGCCTCGCTGCGCGGGCAGGGCGCACGCGTGGTGGTGGCCGAGATCGACCCCATCTGCGCGCTGCAGGCGGCGATGGAGGGCTACGAGGTCGCCACCATGGACGAGATGGCGGGCGCGGGCGATGTCTTCGTCACCGCGACCGGCAATGTCGACGTCATCACCATCGACCACATGCGCCAGATGAAGGACCGCGCCATCGTCTGCAACATCGGCCACTTCGATTCCGAGATCCAGATCGACGCGCTCAGCAACTTCCCCTGGCACGAGGTCAAGCCGCAGGTCGACGAGGTCGAGTTCCCCGACGGCAAGCGCCTGATCGTGCTTGCCAAGGGCCGCCTCGTGAATCTCGGCTGCGCCACCGGGCACCCGTCCTTCGTGATGAGCACGTCGTTCTCCAACCAGGTGCTGGCGCAGATCGAGCTCTGGCACAATCACGCGAGCTACGAGCATCGCGTCTACACCCTGCCGAAGCACCTCGACGAGAAGGTCGCGGCGCTGCACCTGGGCAAGCTGGGCGCCAAGCTGACCCCCCTCTCGGCCGCGCAGGCAGCCTATATCGGGGTGCCGCAAGAGGGGCCGTTCAAGCCAGATCACTACCGATACTGACGATAGGGCGCGCCGCGCCGGAGACCACGCGCAAGCCGCGCCGCGGGCGCCGCTCGCCCTGCGCACAGACGGGCCGGCCGCCACGGAGGCGCTGGCGAGGCGCCTCGCCCCGCATGTCGCACGCGGCGACGTGATCGGGCTCGCCGGCCCCCTCGGCAGCGGCAAGACCACCTTCGCGCGCGCCTTCATCCGCGCCCGCCTCGGCCGGGAAGGCGAGGAGGTGCCGAGCCCCACCTTCACCCTGGTGCAGCTCTACGAGCATGCGGCGGGCGCGATCTGGCACTTCGACCTCTACCGCCTGGATGCGCCGGAGGATGCCTGGGAGCTCGGCATCGAGGACGCGTTCTCGGACGCGATCTCGCTCGTCGAATGGCCGGAGAAGCTCGGCGCCATCATGCCGGCGGACCGGCTCGAGGTGCATCTCGCGCATGGCGACGCGCCGGAGACTCGCTGCGTCACCGTCGTTGCCTGCGGCCCGCGCGCCCGCGCGCTGCTCGGGAAGCTGGAGCGCGCGCGGTGAGCGAGCGTGCGCGCCGGCGCCGGGCCTTCGTCGCGGCGGCAGGCTGGGGCGATGCGGCGTGCGCCCCGCTCGCCGGCGATGCCTCTGCGCGGCGCTACGAGCGGCTCACGCGGGGCGATAGCTCGGCTGTGCTCATGGACGATCCGCCGCCGCAGGCCTCCACCGGCCCCTTCCTGCGCGTCGCCGGCCTGCTGCGCGGCATGGGCTACAGCGCGCCCCGCATCCTCGCCGCGGACGAGGAGCAGGGCTTCGTCCTGCTCGAGGATCTCGGCGACGACAGCTTCGCCGCCCTGCTCGCGCGCGCAGGCGGGGCCGATCTCGAACGCACGCTCTACGAGGCCGCGACCGATCTGCTGGTCGATCTCCACCGGCAGCCGCTGCCGCCCGACCTGCCGCGCTACGATCCTGCGTGGATGCTCGACGATGCGGCGCTCTTTCTCGACAGCGCTCTCGATGGGACGACAGGGGATGCCGCAGCGGAATTCGTGGCGGCCTGGCGCGGGCCCCTGGAAGAGGCGGCGGAGGGGCCTCATGCGCTCTCCCTGCGCGACTTCCACGCCGGCAACCTGATGTGGCTGCCGGCGCGCGGCGATGGCGGCTGCAGCGGGCGCGGGCTCCGCCGGGTCGGGCTGCTGGACTTTCAGGACGCGCGGGCGGCACCGCTCGCCTACGACCTCGTCTCCCTGCTTCAGGACGCGCGCCGCGACCTCGGCGCAGGGCTCGAGGCGGCCATGGTGGCGCGCTACCTCGATGCGGCGCCCGGCGTCGACGAGGCAGCGTTCCGCGCGGCCTACGCCATCCTCGGCGCGCAGCGCGCTCTCCGCATCGTCGGCGTCTTCCACCGCCTGGCGAAGCGGGACGGCAAGCCCGGCTACCTCGCCCATCTGCCCCGGGTCTGGGGGCATCTCGACAGCGCCCTCGCCCATCCCGCGCTCGCCCCGGTGCGTACCTGGGTGGGGCGCTGGTGCGGGCAGGGGGCGCGGAGCGGGGCACCGTGACCCTCCGTCCCCGGCGCGGGATGGTGCTGGCGGCGGGCCTGGGCCTGCGCATGCGCGCAGTCAGCGAGACCCTCCCGAAGCCCCTGGTGCCGCTCGCCGGCAGGCCGCTCATCGCTCATGCATTGGGGCGTCTGGCGCAGGCCGGCGTGGACGAGATCGTCGTCAACACCCACCACCGGGCGGAGCAGGTCGAATCCTTTCTTGCCGCCCACGCCGCATTGCCTGGTGCGCCCCGCATCCGCATCTCGCGCGAGGCGGAGCGGCTGGAGACGGGCGGCGGCGTGCGCCGGGCGCTTCCCCGGCTCGGCGACGGACCCTTCTACGTTCTCAACAGCGATGTCGTGCTGGTCGAGGGCGACGCGCCCGCGCTCGCGCGCCTGGCCTGGGCGTGGGACGAGGCGGCGATGGATGCGCTCCTCCTCCTCTGCCCCCGCGCGCGCATGGCGGGCCACGCAGGCGCAGGGGACTTCTTCCGCGAGCCGGACGGCCGCCTCGTCCGCCGCGGCGCGGCGCCGGGCGCGCCCTTCGTCTTCACCGGTGTCCAGCTTCTGCACGCCCGGCTCTTCGCCGCCGCACCCGACGGCGCCTATTCGCTGAACCGCCACTATGACGAGGCGATCGGGCGCGGCCGCCTGTTCGGGCTGGTGCATCGCGGTCTCGCCCTCCACGTCGGCTCGCCGGCGGGACTGGCGGAGGCCGCGCGCATTCTCGGCGGCGGCACGGGCGGAGAGGGCGGATGAGCGCGCCCGCCGGCACGGACGCCGCGCCCCCCACCCTCTACACGGTGCCGCCCGAGCGCTCCTTCGTCGATGCGCTGGCCGGGGGCATCCTTGCGGGGCGCGCGCTCCCCCTCGACCGCGACGACCCGCTCGCGCTCAGCCGTCTCACCATCCTGCTGCCGACCCGCCGGGCCTGCCGCGCGCTCAGCCGCGCCTTCCTGCGCGCCACGCCGGGGCAGGCGCTGCTGCTGCCGCATATCCGCCCTCTCGGCGACGTCGACGAGGACGAGGCGAGCATCGGCGACGAGGCCGACGAGGCGCTGCCCGATGCCATCGCGCCGCTGGATCGCCGGCTGCTGCTCGCGCGCCTGATCCAGCGGCTGGGCGAGACGGCATCGGGCACCGCGCTGGCCGGCGCCGGCGCCGTGGACCAGGCCTCGCGGCTCGCGCAGGCGCTGGCCGCCCTCCTCGACGAGATCCAGATCGCCCGGCTCGACCCGGCCGCGCTCGCCACCCTCGCGCCGGAAGAATACGCCGCCCACTGGCAGCAGGTGCTGAGCTTCCTCGAGATCATCATGGACACCTGGCCGGCGCACTTGGCGGAAGAGGGCCTCATGGATCCGTGGACGCGCCGCAACGCCCTGCTGGAACGCCTCGCGGAGCGCTGGGCCGCCCAACCGCCGCCTCACCCCGTGATCGCCGCCGGCTCCACCGGGAGCGTGCCCGCCACGCGCGACCTGCTGGCTACCATCGCGCGGCTGCCGCAGGGCGCGGTGGTCCTCCCCGGTCTCGACACGGAGGCCGACGACGAGACCTGGGAGGCGCTCGGCCCCACCCACCCGCAGTATGCGCTGAAGGGCCTGCTCGATCATGTCGGCGTCGCGCGCGATGCCGTCCCTCCGTGGCCGGGCGACGCCGACATGATCGAGCAGGCC
>WTGU01000145.1 GCA_011523425.1 Alphaproteobacteria bacterium | reverse complement strand
CGCAGCTCGGCACCCCCGGCCTCTTCTACGCCTACCGGCTCGGCAACGTGACCATCGCCAACGCGCCGGGGACCGGCGTCGCCGACGACAAGAGCGTCTATTCCTACGTGCCCGACATGATCCGCTACTATCTGGGCGAGGAGCCGCTGCTCGCCAACGTCGAGACCCATCTCTGCCGCGAGCCGGAGGGGCTCGCCTACACCCTCGACAATCTAGAGACGCTCGTCGTCAAGATGGTGGGCGAATCCGGCGGCTACGGCATGCTGGTGGGCCCCCACGCGACGCCCGCCGAGCGCGCGGCCTACGCCGACGAGATCAGGAAGGACCCGGACAACTTCATCTCCCAGCCGGTGCTCGATCTCTCGGTCTCGCCCTGCCTGACGGAGGGCGGCGCGGCGCCCCGGCACGTCGACCTTCGCCCCTTCGTGCTGCGCGGGCGCGAGACCCGCCTCGTCCCCGGCGCCTTCTGCCGGGTGGCCCTCGTCGAGGGCTCGCTCGTGGTCAACTCGAGCCAGGGCGGCGGCGGCAAGGACCTCTGGGTGCTCTCGCGTTAGCGGGATGCTTTCGCGCAACGCCCAAGGCCTCTACTGGATGGGCCGCCACCTCGAGCGGGCGCGCCACGGCTGCCGCCTGCTGTCGGAGCAGCTCGCGTCCATGGAGGATCGGCCGGTCGAGCAGATCGAGCAGAGCTGGCGGCGGCTCTACCGGGCCATCGGCCGCACCCCGCTCGGCGGTCACATGGACGCGTTCCCCGGCGACGAGGACTTCATGCTGGCGGACGCCTATACCCTGGTGGACGACCTGACCTTCGAGCCCACCAATCCCGACGCGATCCGCAACTGCGTCGGCAGCGCGCGCGAGAACGCGCGGCAGGTCCGCAACACCATCGGCAACAGGATGTGGTCCTGCCTCAACCTCGCCTATCTGGACCTGCGCGACGTGGAGATCGAGTCAATCTGGAGCGACCGGCCCGGCGCGTTCTATGTCCGCACCGAGGATGCCATCCGCACCTTCACCGGCATCGCCGACCACGCCATGTACCGCGACGACGGCTGGCACTTCCTCCGGCTCGGCTGGTTCGTGGAGCGGGTGCAACTCGTCGCCGCGCTGGTGGATGCGCATGTCGCGATCTATCCGACCGGCACCGCCGATGCCGAGTCCGACTGGCTCTCCCTGCTCCGGATCTGCGAGGCGCACTTCGCCTACCGCCACCAGCACGCCCTCGACCACCGGCCAAGCCGCATCGTCGACTTCCTGGTGGCCGACCCGCTGCTCGCGCACTCGGTCCGCCATACGCTGAGGCAGGTCGGGGATGCGCTCGATGCAGTCTCCGCCGGCCAGCCGCTGGAGGTCGAGGCCGGACGCCGCGCCGGCCGGATGGCGGCCGGCATCGACCATGACTGGCCCAACCGCGACCCGGACGACGACGACGCCACGCGCGCATCTCTCCGGGGCATCGGCGAGGCCTGCCGGCACCTGCACGACGACATCGCCGCCACCTACTTCAACTACGAGATCGAGGATTCGCCGTGATCGAGCCCGGGCCGCGGCGCTTCCTGGTCGAGCATCTCTCCGACTTCCGCTACGGAGAGCCCGCCCAGGGCAGCCTGATGGTGTTGCGCCTCCGCCCGCGCGAGGACTGCGGGCAGCGGGTCGCCTCGTTCGGGCTCGACATCGATCCCGCCGCCGCGCCCGCGCCCTTCACCGACCCCTTCGGCAACGCCTGCCACCTCTTCAACATTCATCGCGAGCACAGGCACACCGCCGTGCGCTCGAAGGCAGAGGTCGAGACCGTGGAGACGCCGCCCCTGCCGGAGAGCCTCGGCGCGGGCGCGTGGGAGGCGCTGGACGACGGCACGGCCCGCTTCCGGCACTGGGAGTTCCTGAACCCCAGCCACTTCGCGCGGCCGGGCCCGGCGCTGGCGGCCTTCACCGAGGCCAGGGGAATCCGCCGCGCCGGCGATCCGCTGGCCGCGCTGCGCGAGACGGCCGCCACGCTGCACGCGGCGTTCCGCTACGAGCCCGGCAGCACCACGGTCGATTCGCCCATCGAGCACATCCTGGAGACCGGTCGCGGCGTCTGCCAGGACTACACTCACGTGCTGATCGCCATCGCCCGCTCGTGGGGCGTTCCGAGCCGCTACGTCTCGGGCTACCTGCATCGCGAGGGCGCGCCGGGCGAGCAGACGCCCGCCGGCGCGAGCCACGCCTGGGCCGAGTTCCTGCTGCCCGATCTGGGCTGGATCGGCATCGACCCCACCAATGACACCTTCGCCGACCACCGCCACGTCCGCATCGCCGTCGGCCGCGACTATGCCGATGCGGCACCGACCAGGGGCGCGGTGTTCGGCGGCGGCGAGTCCCGGCTGGAGGTGCGGGTCACGGTGACCGAGAGCGAGGAGCCGGTGCAGGCGACCCCCGCGCCCCGCGCCGAGCGGCCGAACATTCGCGATGTCGCGCCGACCCCGCAGGTGCCCCGCGCCAGCGCCGATCAGTAGGACGCGGGAGGGAGGCAGGGCTCTAGCGTCCTGTTTCCGAAGTTGGCATGGTTTCGGGTTGGCCGTGCAGTCTTCCCGACCCGGCATCCCCCAAGCGTTCTGCCTGCCCTCCCTTCGTCATGCCCGGACTTGATCCGGGCATCCATGTTCTTTGTTGCTGACGAATGAATGACTCGTGGATGGCCGGGACAAGCCCGGCCATGACGTGCAGGGGGCTCCTCGTCACTGCGGTCGAACGTCTCGACCAGGACACTACTGCCGAAAGCGGTCGAGCACGTGACCGGGGGGCGGGACGTCGCGGTAGCCGTCCTCGTCGTAGACCCCGGTGCCGTTGACCCAGACCCCGTGCACCCCGCTCGCCTCGCGGATCAGGCGGCTCTCGCCGCCGGGCAGGTCGTCGACGCGCCTGATCGCGCCACGCCCCACCGTCGCCGGCTCGAAGAGCATGAGGTCCGCGAACTTGCCGGGCGCGATCTCGCCGCGATCGGCGATACCGTAGAGCTGCGCCGGCAGGCTGGTGATCCGCCGGATGCCGTCGGCCAGATCGAACACACCCTTGTCGCGCACCCAGTGGCCCAGCAGGTGCAGGCCGTAGCCGGCATCGCACAGGTAGCAGAGATGGGCGCCGGCGTCCGACAGGCTGATGATGCCGGCGTCGTGGCGCAGCAGCCCCTCCACCGCCGCCTCGTCGGCGTTGAGCAGGGCGGCGTTGAAGGTGGTGCCCAGCCTCTCGTCCACGGCGAGGTCGAACATCACGTCGACCGGATCGCGGCCCTCGCGCCCGGCGATGGCCTCGATGGTCTCGCCCTCCAGCGGCCGGTGCGCCGGCGTCGCCGCCATCGCCACCTCGACGCGCCGCCAGTCGCCGTAGAAGATC
>WTGU01000044.1 GCA_011523425.1 Alphaproteobacteria bacterium | reverse complement strand
CCGATCACGGCGATCGCCGTCGCCCCCAGCATCGGCGCGAGCCCCGCGTCGGTGAGGAAGGGCGGCAGGTGGGTGGCGATGAAGTAGACGTGGAAGCCGCAGACGAAGAAGCCGCCGCAGAGCAGCCAGAAGCCGCTGTGGGCGCGGGCCTCGACCAGCGCCTCGCCGAGCGACTGGGCGCTGCCCTCGGGCGGCGTGTGGCTGCCGCGCAGGCCGATCAGGCAGGGCACCATCATCGCCGCGATCCCGCAATAGGCGATGAGCGCCATGGACCAGCCGACGCCGTCGATCAGCGCGCCGCCCACCGGCGCCAGCGCGAACTGTCCGAAGGAGCCGCCGGCGGCCGCGATGCCGAGCGCCATGCTGCGCTTCTCCGGCGGCACCGCGCGCCCCACCGGGCCGAGAACCACCGCGAAGCCCGTGGCGCTGATGCCGATCCCCACCAGCAGGCCCTGGCCCATGTGCAGCCCGACCGCGCCGTCGGCCAAGGCCATCCAGAGCAGACCGGCGACGTAGATCACGGTCCCCAGCAGGACGACGCGGATCGCCCCGTGGCGGTCGGCGAGCGCGCCGAAGATGGGCTGGGTGATCCCCCAGACGATGCCCTGGATCGCGATGGCGAGCGCGAAGGTCTCGCGCGAGATGCCGAGATCGAGGCTCATCGGCGTGCCGAAGAGGCCGAAGCTCGAGCGCAGCCCGTTGCTGATGGTGAGCACCAGCGCGGCGCAGATGACGAGCCCGAAGATGCCCAGGGCGGGCCGGCTCATGCGCGCAGCTCCGCGGCCGACGGGGCCGGGTATCGGGTGGCTCTCATGGCGGTCTCAGCCCTGGCGCGCGAGCGCCCGCTCCAGGATCGCCGCGGCGCGGTCGATCTCGTCGTCGCTGGTGCAGAAGGGCGGCACGAAGCGGAGCACGTTGCCGTGCTGCCCGCGCACGGAGAAGAGGAGTCCGCCCGCGAGGCAGTCGCGGTAGACTTCCTTGGCCTCGTCGGGCGCGGGCTCCTTGGTGGCGCGGTCGCGCACCAGCTCGACGCCCTGCAGGCAGCCCCTGCCGCGCACCTCGCCGATCATGGGGAAGCGCTGCTGCAGGCTCTCCATCCGCGCCTTCCAGCGCTCGTCGATCACCCGCGCCCTGGCCGGCAGGTCCTCCTCCAGGATCTCGTCGATGCTGGCGAGGCCGGCCGTGCACGCGATGGGATCGGACGAATGCGAGTGGCCGAAGGTGAGTCCGCCCGCGAGCGCGCGCTCGGCGATGGCGTCGGTGGTCACCATGGCGCTGATGGGGAGCCCCCCGCCGAAATGCTTGGACAGCGTCATGATGTCCGGCACCACATCGTGCTGCTGGTAGGCGTAGAGGGTGCCGAGCTTGCCGAGCCCGGTCTGCGCCTCGTCCAGGATCAGCAGCGCGCCCCGCTGCTCGAGCCCCGCCTTGAGCGCCTTGAGGTAGCCGGACGGCATCTCGATCACCCCGCCCGCGCTGATGAGCGGCTCGGCGATGACGGCGGCGAGATCGTTCGGGCATTCGCGGTCGAGCAGGTCGAAGGCGATGGCGAGCAGCGGCGCCCACCAGTCCTCGCCGTCTGCCCCCACGGGCGAGCGATAGGCGTAGGGTGCGGGGATCGCGTGCACGTCCGGAATCGATGGCCCGTTTCCGGCCGTGGCCGCGGCGAAGCTGATGGCGCGGGTCACGTCGGTATAGCCGTGGAAGCTGAGATGCAGCGCGCCGATGCCGTTCCGCCCGGTGGCGCGCCGGGCGAAGAGTACCGCCGCCTCGTTGGAATCGGCGCCCGACTGGATGAAGAGCGAGCGGCTGAGCGGCGCATCGAAGGTCTCCGCGAGCCGCGCGGCGAGGCGGAGCTGGGGCTCGTTGAAATAGACCGAGCTCGCGTGGGTGAGCCTGCCGAGCCCTGCCCGCACCGCCGCGGTGACGCGCGGGTTGTTGTGGCCGAGCGCGGAGCACATCTGGCCCGAGTTGAAGTCGAGATAGGGCGTGCCGTCGGAATCGAAGATCTCGGCGCCGTCGGCACGGACGAAGACCGGCCCGTCGGCGGCAGGGACCACGTCCGAGAGAAGCTCGCCCTGGATCAGATGGCGCGCGCCGGCGGCGCGCAGGGCCGCGATGTCCACCTCGTCCTCCTATCCGGAATCGACGGGCGCGATCCTAGCCCGTAACCCTCGCCATGGTCACGGCGCCGCGGGGCATCGCGCGCGCAGGGGGCATTTCCGGCCTTACACGGAAGCACTCTTGCCCTCCTGTGTCGCTCACGGTAGCCGGCCGTCCCGCGATTCCGCGCGCCTGCCGGCGCGACGGCCGGCGCCTCCGCGAGGGCGCCGCATAAGCGGCGGGCCGCAGTCGCGGCCTGTCGCGTATCCGTCAAAGACGGATACGCTCTAATACTGCACGCGCTGGGTGATGCCGCCGTCCACCACCAGGTTCGCGCCTGTGGTGAAGCCGGAGACCGGGCTCGCGAGGAAGGCGACCGCATCGGCCACCTCCTCGGGCGTGCCCATCCGGCCGGTGGGGTTGCGCGCGAGCGCCGCCTCGTAGGCCTCGGGGTCGTTCAAACGCCGCTGGTCCCAGACCCCGCCTTCGAAGAAGATCGTGCCCGGCGAGACGCAATTCGCGCGGATGCCCTGGCCGGCGAGCGCGTTGGCGAGGTTTGAGGTGTAGTTGATGAGGGCGGCCTTGACCGAGTTGTAGGGCCGCACGCCACCGAAGCTCTCCACGCCCGCCGTGCTGGAGACGGTGACGATGGCCGGCGCCTCCGACCGCTCGAGGTGCGGCATGGCGGCGTCGACCGTGCGCACGGTGCCGAGCACGTCAACCTCGAATCCGGCCCGCCACGAGGCTTCGTCCGGCGCACCGGCCAGCGCGCTCACGTTGGCAACCACGATGTCGATGCCGCCGAGCTCGGCCGCCATCGCCGCGATCCAGGATCGCACCGCATCGCCGTCTGCGACGTCGCAGGCGGCGCCGGTAACGGAGAGGTTCTCGGCCGCGAAGCGCTCCAGCACCGAGGCGAGGGCTGTGCCGTCGCGCGCGCAGATGCCGACCCGGCAGCCTTCCTGCGCGAGCCGCCGTGCGATCGCATGCCCGATCCCGCGCGTGCCGCCGGTGACGACGGCTCTCAAGCCGGCAAGTCCGAGGTCCATGTCTTCCTGTCCGTATGTGCGGTGGGTGGAGGGAGAGCGGGTGCGGCCGCTTCGCCGCGCCCGAGTGTCGGCGGCGGGCGCATCCTTGTCCAGCCGCCGAGCGGCGGCCTCAGGGAGCCCCCGGCACAAGCTCGCGATAAACGTCGAGGGTTGCAGCGCACATCCCCTCCAGGGTGAAGTTGCCGCGCACGTGGGCCTGGCCCGCAGCCGCCATCTGCGCGCGCCGGGCGGGGTCCGCGCTTAAGGACTGGCGGATCGCGTCCGCCAGCGCGTCCGCATCGCCCGGCGGCACCAGCCAGCCGGTCTCGCCGTGGCGGACGATCTCGCAGGCGCCGCCGTGGGCGGACGCGATCGCGGGCCGTCCCATGGCCTGGGCCTCGGCGACGACGCGGCCGAAGCCCTCGGGCCGGAGCGAGGGCGCGGCCACGATGTCGGCCAGCATGTAGGCCGCCGGCATGTCGGCGCATGGGCCGGCGAGGTGGACCCGGTGGGTCGCGCCGAGCGCCGCGATCCGCCGCTCGATGCTGGCGCGGTAGCCCGCATGCGCCGCATCGGCGCTGCCGACGAAGAGGCAGCAGAGACCCTCCTCCACCCGCGCCAGCGCATCGAGCAGGGCGAGATGCCCCTTGAGCCGCGTCAGCCGGCCCGGCAGCAGGAGGACCGGGCGGCCTGCCGGCAGGCCCCACGTCTCGCGCAGCGCGGCGATGCGCGCGCCCTCGACCCGCGCCGGGTCGAACACCGAGAGGTCCACACCGCGCGGGATGGTCCGGAGCCTCTCGGGCGGGACGCCATAGGTCTCGGCGACGTGGCGCGCGATGAACTGGGAGATCGCGATGACCCGCGCGCCGCGCGCCATGATCCCGTTGTAGCGCCGCTTCACCGCCCCGCCTGCCGAATAGGCGCCGTGGAAGGTGGTGACGAAGGGCCGCCCGCTGCGGCTTGCCGCGTAGCAGGCGAGCCAGGCGGGCCAGCGCGAGCGGGCGTGGACGAGGTCCGCGCCTTCGTCCGCGATGAGCGCGGCGAGAGCCCGGATCGCGCCCGCCGCCCGCAGCGGATTGCGACGCGCGACCGGCAGCGCCGCATGGCGGGCACCGGCGGCCTCGGCCACCGCCCGGTCCGCCGCTCCCCCGGTCACGATGATCGAGCGCCAGCCGGCGGCCACGAGCGCGCGGGAGACATCGAGCGTTCCCCGCTCCACTCCGCCGCCGCCGGCGAGGCTCGGTAGGACTTGCAGGACCGTCGTCATTCGACTATCCGCGTCGTCCGGGCGCGCGCCGCCGCGTGGCCTCGCGCGCCTTCTCTCTGACTGTGCATTCGGTCTGGCGGCCTTCGGTCGGGCACGGGCCGGCAGCGGAAGCGAGCGACGCCATGCAGGACCCCCCACCGCCATCGCTGCTGCGGCGTGCCGGCCGCGAAACCATCGCCTACCGCAGGGTGGACGGCAAGGAGCCGGGCGTGATGTTCCTCGGCGGCTTCATGTCGGACATGACCGGCACCAAGGCCCAGGCGCTGGAGGCCCACTGCCGGCGCACGGACCGCGCCTTCGTGCGCTTCGACTATGCCGGCCACGGCGCGTCCGAGGGCGCATTCAGCGACGGCACCATCGGCGCGTGGCGGGACGATGCGCTGGCGGTGCTGGACCATGTCGCCCGCGGGCCGCAGGTGCTGGTGGGCTCCAGCATGGGCGGCTGGCTAATGCTTCTCGCGGCGCTGGCACGGCCCGAGCGGGTCGCGGGCCTCGTCGGCGTCGCCGCTGCGCCGGATTTCACCGAGGACCTCATCTGGTCCACGCTCGAGGGCGATGCAAGGCAAACCCTCGTCGAGACCGGCGCCATCGTGCTCCCCTGCGACTACGGCGAGGACCCCTATCCGGTCACCCTGCGCCTGATCGAGGAGGGCCGCGATCACCTCCTGCTGCGGGCGCCCATCGCGCTCGACTGCCCGATCCGCCTGCTGCAGGGCATGAGGGACGAGGACGTGCCCTGGCGGACCGCCCTCACCATTGCCGAGCGGGTGCTAAGCGCGGACGTGGCGGTCGAGCTGATCAAGGACGGCGATCACCGCCTCTCGCGGGAGCGCGACCTCGCCCGGCTCTGCGCGGCGGTCGACGCCGTGGCCGGCGCGTGCCCCGGCTCTTCAAATCCTGGTGAGCGCGCCTGACGGCGCTTTGCAGCGCGTCCTGCGGCCACTATCTATGGCGCAGCAGGCGGTTGGCAGACACCGGAGCAACGGCCATGACCTCAATCCGCATCCTCGGGCGGCTCGCCGCCGCCCTCGTCATCGTCGGCATCGCCGCGCACGGCGGCAGCCTGCTTGCGGCCGACACGGAGGCGCTGCGCGCGCTCGACCAGCGCGCGGACGGGAGTCCCGTCCTCAACCTGGTGGTGCCCGACGGGCCGCTGGACGTGCCGCCGCTGGCCTTCACCGACGAGGCCGGCGAGACGAGGAGCGTCGCCGATTTCCGCGGCACGCCCGTCGCCGTGCATTTCTGGGCCACCTGGTGCTTCCCCTGCCGCGCCGAGATGCCGACCATGGACGCGCTCCAGCGCGAGTTCGGCGACACGCTCGTCATCCTGCCGCTCTCGCTCGACCGGGACGGCGCCGAGCTGGTGCGCTCCTACTACGACGACCACGGGCTGACCACGCTGCCGGTGATGATCGACGAGAAGATGAAGGCGGGCCGCGCGCTCAGGGTGCACGGCATCCCCGCCACCGTCTTCCTGAACGGCGAGGGAGCGGAGGTCGCGCGCGTGCTTGGCGATCGCGACTGGACCGATCCCGACGTCATCGAGCTGGTGCGCCACATCATCCAGTAGCGCCGCGTGCCGAAAGGCATCGCCGCCGCCGGGTGAGCGACGATCATGGACCTCTCCGCAATCGGCATCGTCTCCGTCTTCGCGGCCGGGCTGATCTCGTTCCTCTCGCCCTGCGTCCTGCCGCTGGTGCCGGGCTACGTCTCCTACGTCGCCGGCGGCTCGCTCGAGGAGCTGCGGGACGAGGCCGGGCTCTCCCGCCGCCGGATGGCGGCGATGGTGCTGAGCGCCTTCTTCGTCCTCGGCTTCACGGCGGTCTTCGTGGCGCTCGGCGCGAGCGCGAGCGCCGTGGGCTCGTTCCTGCTCCAGCACAAGACGATCTTCGAGTATGCGGCAGGCGGGGTGATCATCCTCTTCGGGCTCTATCTCGCCGGCCTGATCAGGATCCCCTTCTTCGAGCGCGAGATGCGCTTCGCGGGCCGCGTCACGGGCGGGCGGCCGGCGAGCGCGTTCCTGCTGGGGGCGGCCTTCGCCTTCGGCTGGACGCCCTGCATCGGCCCGGTGCTGGGCGGCATCCTCACGCTGACCGCCACCAGCGCCGACGTCGGCCAGGGTGTCGCGCTGCTCACGATCTACTCGCTGGGGCTCGGCGTCCCCTTCCTGATCGCGGCCGCGTTCACCGGCTTCTTCCTGCGCCACATGCGGCGCATCCGCCGGGTGAGCAGGCCGCTGCAGATCGGCGCCGGCGTCATCCTCGTGGCGATGGGGGTAGCCCTCATCACCGGCTATCTCAGCTCCGTCGCCTTCTGGCTGCTGGAGGCCTTCCCCGCTCTCTCCACCATCGGTTAGCCCGCCTCGCCCTTGTCTGCGAGCAGGGCGGCGAGTCCGGCGCGGTAGTCGGGGAAGCGGAGCGTCACGCCGAGCTCGCGCTTGATCAGGTCGTTCGAGACCCGGCGGTTGTCCGCGTAGAAGCTCCGCGCCATGGGCGAGAGGTCGGCGTCCTCCAAGGGCGTGAGCGGCGGCGGCCGGGCGCCCAAGAGCGCGCAGGCGTGGGCGACCACGTCCGCCGCCGGCGCTGGCTCGTCGTCGCACACGTTGTAGACGGCGCCTGCGCGGGGCCGCGCGATCGAGGCGGCGAGCGCTTGCGCGATATCCGCCACGTGGATGCGGGAGAAGACCTGGCCGGGCTTCTCGATGCGCTTCGCCGCGCCGCGCCTGACGGCGGAGAGCGCGTTGCGCCCCGGCCCGTAGATGCCGGCCAGGCGAAAGACGTGGACGGCGAGCCCGCGCTCTGCGCCGAGCGCGAGCCAGCCCCGCTCCGCCGCAAGCCGGCGCCTGCCGCGCGCGCCGGAGGGCGTCGGCACGGCGCTCTCGTCCACCCAGGTCCCGCCGGTATCACCGTAGACGCCCGTGGTGGAGAGATAGCCGATCCACTCCAGCCCCGGCACGGCGGCGATGGCGTCGCCGTGGCAGTCGAGCGCGGGATCGCCCGCCTCGTCGGGCGGGATGGAGAGGAGGATGTGGGTCGCCCTCGCCAGCACCCGCGACGGATGCGCGAGCGGCGCCGTGCGCTCGAACGGCACGGCATCGACGCCCGCCGCCGCGAGCGCCCGGCACCCGGCCTGCGTCCGGCAGGTGCCGGCGAGCGAGAAGCCGGTGGGGCCCAGCAGCGCGCCGAGGGCCGCGGCCGAGAACCCGTAGCCGAAGCAGAAGAGCCGCTTGCCGCCGGCCGTCATCGTGCACCGGGTGGCGCTGCATCGGTCCGGCGCCATTCCTCCAGCACCGCAGGGTCGCGCTCGGCCGGCGCGAAGCGGGCGCGGAGCGCGTCGTGGTCGGCCGGTGGCGCGAGCCGGGCGGACGCCCAGACCGCCATGGCGCGCACCAGCGGTGAGGGGTCCGCGAGCAGCCGCCGGGCGGCCGGCCAGACCGCCGCATCGCCGCAATTACCGATGGCGATCAGCACGTTGCGGACGAAGCGATCGCGCCCGATCCGCTTGATCGGGCTGCCGGCGAAGACCGCCCTGAAGGCGCGGTCGTCGAGCCCGGCGAGATCGGCGAGCCGCGGCGCCGTCAGCTCCGCACGCGGCAGGAAGGCGTGCTCCTCCGTGCGGCGCGCGTACTTGTTCCACGGGCAGACCGCGAGGCAATCGTCGCAGCCATAGATGCGGTTGCCCATGGCCGCGCGGAACTCCGGCGCGATGTGGCCCTTGTGCTCGATCGTGAGGTAGGAGATGCAGCGCCTGGCATCGAGCCGGTAGGGCGCGGGGAAGGCGTCGGTCGGACAGATGTCGAGGCAGCGGCGGCAGGAGCCGCAATGGTCGTCCTCGCCCTCGTCCGGCGCGAGATCGAGGGTGGTGAAGAGCTCGCCGAGGAAGAGCCACGAGCCGTGGCGGCGGGAGACCAGGTTGGTGTGTTTGCCCTGCCAGCCGAGCCCGGCGCGGGCCGCCAGCGGCTTCTCCATCACCGGCGCGGTGTCCACGAAGAGCTTGACCTCGGCGCCGAAGCCGTCGGCCACGAAGCGCGCGAGCCTTCTCAGCCGGCCCTTCATCACAGCGTGGTAGTCGCGCCCCTGCGCGTAGGCCGAGACGATGCCCCGCGTGGGCGTTCCCAGCAGGCGCAGGGGATCGTGCGCCGGGCCGTAGCCGATGCCGACCGCCACGACGCTCCGCGCCTCCGGCCAGAGCGCGCGGGGGGCGCTGCGCCGTGCCGCCGTGCGCGGCAGCCACGCCATGTCGCCCGCATAGCCGAGGCGCAGGAATTGCCTGAGCGCCGCCGCGTCCTCCGGCGCGTCGTCGGCCCGCGCCACGCCCACCGCCTGGAACCCGAGGCTGCGGGCGTGCGAGAGGATCGCCGCCCTGGCATGGCCGGGAGCGGTCGCGGCCCGCGCCACGGGCGCGCTATCGACGCTCTTCGGCACTCTCGATCAGCATGTCGAGCGCGGCCTCCACGGTCGCCAGCCGGATCGCGGCGCGTACGCCCGGATAGACCGTGCGCCGGTGGGAGACCGCCCCGCCCCGCCCGGCGCAGGCGTGGTGCACCAGGCCCACGGGCTTCGACGGCGTCCCCCCGCCGGGGCCCGCGATCCCGGTCACCGCGACCGCGAGATCGGCGCCGGACCGCGCCAGCGCGCCTGCCGCCATGGCGCGTGCCACCTCCTCGCTCACCGCGCCCACTTCCGCGAGCAGCGCGTCGGGCACGCCCAGCAGGTCGCGCTTGGCCTCGTTGGCGTAGGTGACGAAGCCGCGGTCGACCACGTCCGACGAGCCCGCGACCTCGGTGAGGCACGCGGCGATCAGGCCGCCGGTGCAGGATTCCGCCGTGGCGATGCGCAGGCGCCTGACCCGGCAGAGCGCGAGCAGGCGCTCGGCGCGGGCGATCGCGGCAGGCGGGAAGGTCACAGCCACACCCAGAGGTTCCACAGCACGACCGCCGCGAAGATGCCGGCCACCACGTCGTCCAGCATCACGCCGAGGCCGCCCTTCACGTGCCGGTCCACGAGAACGATGGGCCAGGGCTTCAACACGTCGAAGAGCCGAAAGAGCACGAAGCCGATGCCGTAGGCGGCGGGGTCCGCCGGCACCAGCAGCAGGGCGATCCACTGGCCCGCCACCTCGTCGACCACGATCGCGGGCGAATCGCGCCTGCCGGTGCGCCGCTCGCAGGCGCCGGCCGCCCAGATGCCGATCGCGAGCAGGACCAGCGTGGCGGCGGCAAGCCCGATCGTGCCGGCGTAGCTCCTGAGCAGCCACGCCGCCGGCAGCGCCAGCGCGGACGCCGCCGTGCCCGGCGCCCAGCGGACGAGGCCCACGCCGCAGCAGGTCGCGACCAGGGTCGCCGGATGGCGCAGGTCGAGGCGGACGGCGCCTGCGTCAGCCGCCATCGCCCGGCGCCGTCGGGAGGCGGACCGTGGCGAGCGCCTGCGCGGCGATGCCCTCGCCCCGCCCGGCGAAGCCGAGGCGCTCGGTGGTGGTCGCCTTGAGGCCGATCCGGGACTCGTCCAGGCCGAGCAGGGCGGACAGCCTGGCCAGCATCGCCGCACGGTGCGGGCCGATCCGGGGCCGCTCGCAGATCAGCGTGACGTCGACATGGCAGAGCCGCCCGCCGCGCTCGCCGAGCAGCGCCAGCGCATGGGCCGCGAAGCCGGCGGAGTCCGCGCCTCGCCAGATCTCGTCCGACGGCGGGAAGTGGGTGCCGATGTCGCCGGCGGCGAGCGCGCCCAGGATCGCGTCGACGATGGCGTGCAGCCCCACGTCGCCGTCGGAATGGCCGATCACGCCGCTCTCGTGCGGCACCGCCACGCCGCACAGCATGAGATGGTCGCCCGGACCGAAGCGATGGACGTCGAAGCCCATGCCGACGCGGGTCTCGAAGGCCGCCTCCGCCGCGCGCGCCCAGCGGCCGTCGTCCGCCGCCAGGATGCGCTCGGCACGGGCGAAGTCCCGCTCTGTGGTGATCTTCAGGTTGTCCTCGTCGCCGGCGGTGAGCGCCACGCCGAGCCCGGCGCTCTCGGCGACCGCGGCATCGTCGGTCAGCGTGCCGCCCGCGGCGCTGCGGTGGGCGGCGAGGATCGCGGCATAGCGGAACCCCTGCGGGGTCTGGGCGCGCCAGAGGCCCTCGCGCGGCACCGAGCCCGCGACCACGGCCTCGCCCGGCGCCGCCCGCTTGAGGCTGTCGCTCACTGCGAGCGCGGGCAGCGCGCCCTCGTGGCCGGCGAGCGCGGCGAGCGCGCCGTCGATCACCGCCGCCGGCACCAGGGGGCGGGCGCCGTCGTGGATCAGCACTAGGTCGGGCGGCGCGTCGGCCAGGCTCTCGAGGCCGCGCAGCACCGATTCCTGGCGTGTCGTGCCGCCGGCGACCGGCGCGAGCAGCTTGCCCGCCCCGGTGTCCGCGCTCCCCTGCATCGCCTCGTCGTAGAGCGGCCGGTCGGCGGGGTCGATGACCACCCGCACCCGGTCCACGCCGGGGTGGGCCGCGAAGCGCCGCACGCTGTGACCGAGCACCGCGCGCCCTGCCAGCGGCCGGTACTGCTTGGGAAGCGGCCCGCCGACCCGCACGCCGCGCCCGGCGGCGACGATCAGGGCCGCGGTGGTGGCCATCCGCCCTCTCAGTCTCCGGCGGTGCCGGTGGCGGGGCGACGGCTGGCCGCGCAATCCATTGCAATAGCGCCCATTTCCCACCAACGATCCGTTCTGCCCCAGGCAACGAAGGGGACCTCGCGCGCCCGACAATGCGGCAGGAATCGAGCGTAGCATAGCATCAAGGCAGCGCTCGGATGGGATAGGACGGGCGGGCCAGCCAGCCGGCGCTCAGCGCGTGCCGCCGAAGCCCGCGCTCAGGTCCTCGCGCACGAGAACGCCGCCCATGCCCTCGTGGCTCGGGCCGAAGAACACGCCCGTCACCGTGCCGGCATCGCCGCCGGTCTGC
This sequence comes from Alphaproteobacteria bacterium, assembly GCA_011523425.1. Taxonomy (GTDB): domain Bacteria; phylum Pseudomonadota; class Alphaproteobacteria; order UBA828; family UBA828; genus WTGU01. The sequence goes on along the minus strand of WTGU01000044.1, from coordinate 2,946 downwards.
ACGAAGGCGTTGCCCCGCACCTCGATCCGGTAGCTGAGGGCGCCGTCGCCCCACATAGTTCCGCTCCCCGCCGCTCCCGGCGCCGCATCGGCCGGCCAGCGTTCGAGCGCGCCGAGCTCCAGTGCGCCGGAGAGCGTTTCCAGGGCGACCCTGAGGTCGGCCGCGCCGGCCACGGTCTCGGCCCAGGGCGTGAGCCCCAGCAAGCGGCCGGACCAGAGGACGCTGCCCGAGAGCCCGGCGTTGTCCTCGAGATCCGCGTCGGGCGTCGGCCCGGTCGCCCATGGCTGCGACAGGCCGTTCCGCAGCGCGGCGCCGAAGGCGATCTCGCCGCCCGCCGCGGCGAGCGTGCCGCGAACGTGCAGCGACGCGTCCGCCCAGGGGCCGAGCTCGTCCGCGATGGCGCCCGGCAGGGTCGCGGCCTCGAAGCGGTCGTAGACCGCGAGCAGTGCCTCACGGTCGAGCGGGTGGAGAATGTGGCCGGACAGCTCCTCGCTCCCGCCCCCCACCATGAGGGTCTCCGGGAAGCGCACGGGGTCCACGTGGCCCCGGCCGAGCAGGTGGATGAGCTCGTGCGCGATGACGCCGAGCCGTTCCAGCCCGGCGGTCAGCGCGGGGTCCACCCAGACCCGGCCGGCCACGATCTCGATGGCGAACGGCAGGGCCGGGTCTCCGGTAGGCTGAATCGCGTAGCGCGGCACCGCGATCCCGTAGTCCTCGTCGGTCGGCGCGATGGCCTCGGCCGGCCACTCCCCTTGCGGGGCGAAGGTGACCAGGATGTCGCCGTCCGGGATATCCGGCGCATCGACGGGTGGGGGCTCGGCACCGAAGCTGAGCTGCCAGTGGCGGGGCAGGGCCGCGTTGATCGCCTGAACCACGCGCACCGTCTCGTCGAGCAGCGCGGGCGGCGTCCCCTGCGCAACGCGAACGGTCGGCGGCAGCGCCGCGAAGCGGAAGAGGAGGCCGTCGGGAAGCGGCTGCTGGTCCGCGCCCTCCCCATCGCCCTGGTCTCCGAAGGAGGCCGCGTCCGCCCGGAGATAGGCGATCACCTCCGCCGCGCCGACGCCGTCGCGGATCGACCCGTGGGAGACCCGCGTCTCCCCGTGGCGGGCGGCGGGTGTAAGCCGTTCGGCCGGCGCGGCCACGTCCGCACCCACGTGCAGCCTGCCGTCGAGGCTCACCAGGGGAGCCTGGTGCGCATGAAGCGGCGTTTGCAGCGGCAACGCCGGGGGATCGGCGGTCGGAGAGCCGCTTCCCCCGGCGCAGGCGGCCAGCAGCGCCGCAACACAGACGGCGAGACTAGCCCGCATGGCTCCCGCGGCCGGGCCTCCGCAGGAAACGGGCGGGAGGCCGGTGGTGCCGGCGGCAGGACTCGAACCCGCAACCCCTTGATTACAAATCAAGTGCTCTACCGGTTGAGCTACGCCGGCCGATCCGTGGCGGTGCCCGCGGATGGTCACCCTGGCCCCGCCTTCAAGCGCGGCCGCCCGTGCGTGTCAAGCGCATCGTCCGCCGCCGTGCCCGCCCGCGCGGCCGATCGGACGCGCTGGCGGCTGCTCCGCTCATCGCCGCGCGACCTCGTAGAGCGCGATGGCGGCCGCGTTGGAGACGTTGAGGCTCGCCATCACGCCCGGCAGGGGAATGCTCGCGGTCAGGTCGCAGCGCTCGCGCGTCAGCCGCCGCATGCCCTGGCCCTCGGCCCCCAGCACGAGCGCGAGCGGTGCCTGGACGTCGACGGCGGCCAGCGGCTCGGCGGCATCGGGGTCGAGGCCGAGACACCAGAAGCCGAGCTCCTTCAGCACGACGAGCGAGCGTGCGATGTTGACGACCCGGGCGAGCGGCACCGTCTCCAGCGCGCCGGAGGCGGCCTTGGCGAGCGCGCCGGCGCTCTGCGGCGAGTGGCGGTCCTGGATGACCACGGCGTCGACCGCGAACGCCGCCGCCGAGCGCAGGATCGCGCCGACGTTCTGCGGATCGGTCACCTGGTCGAGGACGAGGACCGTGCCCGCGCCGCCCTCCGCCTGCGCCGCCGCGCGGCAGGCCGAGGCGAGGTCGACCGCCGGCAGCGGCGCCGTTTCCAGCACGATGCCCTGGTGCACGGCGCCTTCCGGCAGGAGCGCGACGATATCCTGGCGGGAGACGATCTGCGGCGCATCGAGGAGCGCCCGGGCCGCGAGCGGCAGCGCCCGGGGGTCGAGGCGGCCGGCGAGCTGCTCGGCGCCCTCCTGCGTCACGATCAGCCGGTGGCAGCGGCGGCTCGGGTTGGCGAGCGCGGCGGCCACCGCGTGGGCGCCGTAGAGGCGCTCGCGCCGCGGCCGCGCCTGCCGGCGCTGCTCCTGATGCGTGCGCCGGCGCACTGGCGTGCGCTCGCGCGGGCGTCGAGAACTGTTGCGTGACATGACGCACCCTATTATAAGACATCCATCCCTATTGCGAGACGCCCCGGCAAGCGGGCCGCCTGGCGCGCGCGGCGACGCCGCTGCCGTGGCGGACGGCGGTCTCGTGGGCCTTCGGGGAGAGTTCCTTTGGGCGTTGACATTCCATCGCTAATCTCCATAGTGCGCGCTTCCGAGTCCCGGGCGCGTCCACCTCGGCGCGGAGGGGTGGCCGAGTGGTTAAAGGCAGCAGACTGTAAATCTGCCGACGTATGTCTACGTAGGTTCGAATCCTACCCCCTCCACCACGCGTGCGCGCCGTTCGCACGGCGTGCGCTGGGCGTGGCGGGCACGGGTCGGGCGGGTGTAGCTCAATGGTAGAGCCCCAGCCTTCCAAGCTGGTTACGTGGGTTCGATTCCCATCACCCGCTCCAGCGTTTCTGGCCGGCACCGGTTCTTCGGCGCCCGGTATGTGACTCCTCTAGAACCGCCGCGGCGATGCGGCGGCCGCAGGAAAAGGCACCGATGGCGAAGGCGAAGTTTGAGCGAACGAAGCCGCACTGCAACGTGGGCA
>WTGU01000104.1 GCA_011523425.1 Alphaproteobacteria bacterium | reverse complement strand
GGCACCGTCTCCACCGCCTGGAGCATGCCGAAGGTGGAGCCGTCGCCCTGGCCGAAGACGATGTCGGCGCCGGCGGCGATCACCGATTCCGTGACCCGCTTGCCGCCTGCCGCATCGGCGTAGGCCGCAGGCCCGATCACCGCGTAGAGCAGGTTGACGTCCGGGTTGGCGGCGCGCGCACCGATGGCGAAGCCGGCGGACTGCGAGTTCCACGACGGCGGCTCGCCGGAGACGACGATGCCGAGCGTGCCGCTGCGCGAGAGCTGCGCCGCCAGCATGCCGGCCATGTAGGCGCCGTCATGCCCGCTCAGCGTGTAGTCGGCGACCAGGCCCGGCACCATGTCCTCCGGCCGATCCACGATCGCGACCGCGACCCCGGTCTCGGCGGCGATCTCGGGCGCTGCGGTGTTGTAGCCGCTGGCGTGGGCGATCATCAGGTCCGCGCCTTCCGCCGCGAGCTCGCGCAGCGTCGGCCGCACGTCGCCGTAGCCGAGGCCCTCGGCCGCGATCACGTTGAGGCCCATGGCCTCGCCCACAGCCCGGGTGGCGTCGACGCCCTGCTGGTTCCAGCCGTAGTCGGTGCCCTGCTCGGGCACGAGCACGGCGATCGTGTCGATCTCCTGCGCGTTTGCGTCGGTGGTGACCGCGACCAGGCCGATCGCGGCAAGCCCCGGTACGAGCGCCGAGAGGACCGTTCTGCGAAGTATCCCTGCCATCGATTCTGTCTCCCCTTCGTGCGCGGCTGCCCGGGGCGTCGCTGCATTCGGGCACGGCCCGGCAACGCCGCGTTCCCGGCGCGGATGCCGCCTCGGTTCATCTTGAACGCGACCCGCGGGCGAGTCTATGCAAGAGCGCGGCGGCCTGCAATTTCCGCCCGTGGGCAGTACCCCTCTCGTCATGGCCGGGCTTGTCCCGGCCATCCACGTGTTTGCTCGGCGTTCGACGGGTCCGGCTGAACGAGATGCCCGGAACAAGTCCGGGCATGACGACGTGGAAGAGAGGCGCGGTCTAGCCCGTGCCTTCGGCGGGGGGCGGGGCGGGCTGGTCTTCGGCTGCCTGTGCCTGCTGTGTCTGCTGCGCCTGCACCTGGCGGTTGCGGTAGAGGGCCAGGAAGTCGATCGGCGCGAGCAGCAGCGGCGGAAAGCCGCCGTCGCGGGTCACGTCGGCGACGATGCGGCGCGCGAAGGGGAAGAGCAGCCGCGGGCACTCGACGAGCAGCGCTGGCTCCATCGCCTCCTGCGGGATGGCGATGAGGGTGAAGACCCCGGCATAGCTCAGCTCCACGAGGAAGACCGGCTTCCCCTCGTGCTGCGCGTCGGCGGTGATCTGCAGGGTGATCTCGAAGGCCGTCTCGTCGAGCCTCCGCGCCTCCACCTGCACGTTGACGCTGATCTGCGGCGCGCGCTCCGCTTCCGGCGGGCGCGCCAGCGCCGACGGGTTCTCGAACGAGAGGTCCTTCACGTATTGCGTTTGGATCCCGAGCTGCGGCTGCGCCGCCTCTGCCTGCCGGGCGCCTTCCTGGGGCGGGGCGGCGGCGGCCGCTCCCTCGGCGCCCTCCGTCGGGGGGGCGGGCGTTTCCGTGCCGTTGTCGTCAGCGCTCATTACTTTCCTCCATGGGGCCGGGCCGGCGGGGAGCCGGGCTCCGGCGTGTCGTCGAGCACGCGGTACTCGCCGTCGATGACCCGCCCGCCGTCGGCGGCCGACGCGGCGCCGGCTCCGCCCTCGGCATGGCGGGCGTGGGGCGCGACCCGGGCCAGCACGCGGCGCAGCAGGCTGCGGCGGAGCGGCGGCAGCAGCAGCACGCACCCCAGCGCGTCGGTGAAGAATCCGGGCGTGAGCAGCAGCACCGCCGCCAGCGCCAGCGCCGCGCCTTCGACCATCTCGGCCACCGGCAAGCGGTTGGCGGCAAGCTGTTGGCGCGCGCGGGCAAGGGTCTGGAGGCCCTGCCAGCGCAGGATCACGCCGCCCACCACGGCGGTGCCGATGATCAGCCCGATCGTCGGCCATGTTCCGATGACGCCGCCGACTTCGAGGAAGATGAAGACCTCGCCGACGGGAATCGCCAACAGGAGCAGGAGGAGGGGCATGAAGGCGCTGTGCTCCGTGCTTGCGCTTGCGCGGCGCTCTACCTATCTTGAGCCGTGTCGGCTCCCTCAGCCGGCCTTCGGCGGGACCGGCGCCCGCACCGGGGTCGCTGGCGAGCGGTGCCGGCGGGGGGCCAGGGATTCGTGGCCGGATCCGACGGCCGGATCCGACCGCCATTGTGCGACGGAACGCCGCCTGCCCACAAGGTTCGGGACATGTCCGACGGATTTCAGTTCTACGACATCATTTTCTTCGCCCTGATCGCGATCTTCATCATTCTGAGATTGCGGGGCGTACTCGGGCGGCGGACCGGCCAGCACCGCCAGCGCCATCCCGATCGCTTCGCCCGGACCGAGGAAGCGCCGGAGGAGAGCCAGAGCCAGGGCGAGATCGTCCAGCTCCCGGATCGCACCCAGCCTGCGCGCGAGGCGCCGCAGGAGGTGTCGCCCGAGCCGGCGGTGCCCCCGCCGCCGCGCCAGATGCGCGCTGAGCAGCGGGCCGCGGCCTCCAACGACGACGATGCGGTGGGCGGGCTGCGCGGCGCGCTGGAGCAGATCAGGCGGGCGGACCACGAGTTCTCGCCGCGCCGGTTCGTCTCCGGCGCCCAGGCGGCGTTCGAGATGGTGGTCGACGCTTTTGCCAAGGGCGACACGGCGACGCTCAGGCCGCTGCTGGGCGACGACGTCTACGACGAGTTCGCCGCCGCCATCCGCGACCGGATGGCCGAGGGCCACATCCAGGAGACGACCATCGTGGCGCTCGATGCGGCCGAGATCATCAGTGCCGAGATGCGCGCCAGCACCGCCCGCGTGACCGTCAAGTTCGTCAGCCAGCAGATCAACGTCGTCCGGGACAAGGAGGGCGAGGAGGTCGGCGGCGGTTCGAGCGTGATCGAGCGGGTCACAGACATCTGGACCTTCGCCCGCAATACCCGCTCGTCCGATCCCAACTGGGCGCTGATCGAAACCAGCATCCCCAATTGAGAGGCGCGATTCGGCGCCGGGCGTGGGCGCTGGCGGCCGTTCTCATCGTCATGCAGGCCTGCACCGTCCCGCCCGAGAAGGAGGAGCCGGACCGGCTGGTGCTGCGGCCGGCCTCGTTCCGGGATCTGCCGGGCTGGGCGGCCGACGACCACGCAGCCGCGCTCGCCGCGTTCGGGCGCTCGTGCGTGGCGCTCGCCGGGCGCGATGCTGAGGAACCGCTGGACTACGCGTCGCTGGGCGGCCGGGTGGGAGACTGGCACGCCCTCTGCGCCGCCGCCGTGGGCGTGGAGGAGGGGGCAGACGCGGCCCGCGCCTTCTTCGAATCCCGCTTCAGCGCCTACGAGGCGCGCAACAACGGCGAGGCCGAGGGCCTCTTCACCGGCTACTACGAGCCCGAGCTGCGGGGCGCCATGCAGGCGGACGCGCGCTACGCCGTCCCGCTCTACGGCCGCCCCGACGATCTGGTGTCGGCCGATCTCGGTCTCTTCCTGCCCCGGCTCGCCGGCGAGCGGATCGCCGGGCGGGTCTCAGGCGGGACGCTCAGGCCCTACCTGACGCGGGCCGAGATCGACGAGGGCGCGCTGGCCGAGCGCGGCCTGGAGCTCGCCTGGGTCGACGATCCTGTCGACGCCTTCTTCCTGCACATCCAGGGCTCGGGCCGGATCGCCTTCGAGGACGGGACGACGCGCCGCATCGGCCATGTCGCCACCAACGGCCACGACTATCTCGCGATCGGGCGCAGCCTTGTCGAGCGCGGCGCGATGACGCGCGAGGAGGTGTCGATGCAGGCGATCCGCGCATGGCTGGCGGCGAACCCGGCCGAGGCCCGGGCGCTGATGCAGGAGAACCGCTCCTTCGTGTTCTTCCGCTGGCTCGAGGACGCCGACGGCGGGCCGGAGGCGCCAGGCCCCGTCGGCGCCCAGGGGGTGACGCTGACAGCCGGCCGCTCGCTCGCGGTGGACCGCCGCTTCCTGCCGCTCGCGCTGCCCATCTGGCTCGAGACCGCGGCGCCGGCCCCCGATCTCGCCGCGGCCGACCGGCCGGTCCGCCGCCTCATGGTGGCGCAGGATACCGGCGGCGCGATCCGCGGCCCGGTGCGCGGCGACGTCTACTGGGGCTCAGGTCAGGAGGCGGGCAGGGTCGCCGGCCGCATGAAGCATCCCGGCCGCTACTGGCTGCTGCTGCCGCACGGCCTCGACGTGACCGCCCACCTCGACTAATCTCTCCCTCCCTTTTCCCACGTTGTCGAGCCGTCGATGCCCGCAGCACCCCGCCGCGTCGGCCTCTTCGTGACCTGCCTCGTCGACCTGTTCCGGCCGACGGTGGGCTTCGCCGCGGCGGCGCTGCTGGAGCGCGCAGGCTGCGAGGTGGTCGTGCCGGCGGCGCAGGTCTGCTGCGGCCAGCCCGCCTACAACTCGGGCGACCGGGCCGATGCGAAGGCGATCGCGCGCGACGTGATCGCGGCCTTCGAGCCCTTCGATGCGACCGTGGCGCCGTCGGGCTCCTGTGCCGGCATGCTCAAGCGCCACTATCCCTCCCTCTTCGCCGGCGATGCGGCGTGGGAGCCGCGCGCCCGGGCGCTGGCGGAGCGCACCTTCGAGCTGGTCTCGTTCCTGGTCGACGAGTGCGGCATGGAGGAAGTCGACGCGCGCCGCGAGGGGCGGGTCACCTACCACGATTCCTGCTCCAGCCTGCGCGAGATGGGGGTCCGCGCCCAGCCGCGGCGCCTGCTGGCCTCGGTGGACGGGCTCAAGCTGGAGGAGCTTTCCGCGCCCGACGTCTGCTGCGGCTTCGGCGGCACCTTCTGCGTCAAGTATCCCGACATCTCCGGGCGCATGGTGGCGGACAAGGCGAGGGACATCGCGGCGACCGGCGCCGGCACGGTGCTCGCCGCCGACATGGGCTGCCTGCTCAACATCGCGGGGCGGCTCTCGCGCGAGGGCTCGGCCGTCGAGGCACGCCACGTCGCCGAGGTGCTGGCCGGCATGGACGACCGCCCCGCCATCGGCCGGCCGGCGCGGGCCCGCTGAGCCCGGCGAGGGGCGCGGACGGATGGAGACCACCAGCCGGACATTCCCCGCCAATGCGCGCGCGGGCCTCGCGGACGCCGCGCTGCAGACCTCGCTCGCGCGCTTTCAAGGGGGCTTCCAAGTCAAGCGGGCCGAGGCCGCCGGGAGGCTGCCGGAGTTCGAGGCCCTGCGCGACGAGGCGCGCGCCATCAAGGACCACACGCTCGCCCATCTCGACCACTACCTGGAGCGCTACGAGGCGCAGGTGACGGCAGCCGGCGGCACCGTCCACTGGTGCGAGACCCCGGCGGACGCGCGCGAGACCATCCTCTCGCTCTGCAAGGAGACCGGCGCGAGGACGGTCACCAAGAGCAAGTCCATGATCGCCGAGGAGATGGCGCTCAACCCCTTCCTCGAGGAGCACGGCATCGAGCCGATCGAGACCGATCTCGGCGAGTACGTGGTGCAGCTCGCGGACGAAAGGCCGAGCCACATCATCGCGCCGGCGGTGCACAAGACCAGGGACCAGGTCGCCGACCTCTTCCACGAGAAGCACAGCCCCCTCGGCCTCACCCGGCGCCTCGACCGCGTCGAGGAGCTGGTGGAGGAGGCCCGCCACGTGCTGCGCCCGCGCTATCTCGCGGCTGACGTGGGGATCACCGGCGCGAACTTCCTGATCGCCGAGACCGGCTCCAGCGCCGTCGTCACCAACGAGGGCAACGCGGACCTGACCCAGATCCTGCCTCGCGTCCACATCGTCATCGCGACGCTGGAGAAGGTGGTGCCGACGCTGGAGGACGCGACCACGATCATGCGCGTGCTCGCGCGCTCGGCCACCGGCCAGGAGTTCTCCACCTACACCACGGTCTCCACCGGCCCGCGCCGGCCCGGCGATGCCGACGGACCCGAGGCCTATCACGTGGTGCTGCTGGACAACGGGCGCTCACGGATGCTCGGCTCCGAGTTCCGCGACGTGCTCCGCTGCATCAAGTGCGGCGCCTGCATGAACCACTGCCCGGTCTACGGCGCCGTCGGCGGCCACGCCTACGGCTGGGTCTATCCCGGCCCGGTGGGCGCGGTGCTGACCCCCAACCTGATCGGCCTGGAGGAGGCCCGCCACCTGCCCAACGCATCGAGCTTCTGCGGCCGCTGCGAGGAGGTCTGCCCCATGCGCATTCCGCTGCCGGCGATGATGCGCACGCTGAGGGAGCAGGAGTTCTCGCGCAGGCTCGGGCCGGCCGGCATGCGCGCCGGGATCGGCGCCTGGGCCTGGCTCGTTCGGCGACCGGCGCTCTATCGCCTCGCCACCGGCATCGCCATCCGCCTGCTGGGGGCGATGGGCCGGCGGCGCGGGCGCTTCGCCCGATTGCCGCTCGCCGGCGGCTGGACCGACGTACGCGACATGCCGGCGCCCGAGGGGGCGACCTTCCACGCGCTCTGGCGCAAGGGCAGGCGGGCATGAGCGGGCCGGATGCACGCGCGGCCATCCTCGGCTCGGTGCGCCGCGCGCTCGGCCGCGGACCTCTCGACGAGGCGGCGCGCGCAGCACTCGACGAGCGCCTCGCCCGGCCTGCGCCCAACCTGGTGCCGGCGCGGGCCGCACTGCCGCAGGAGGAGCGGGTGGCGCTCTTCACCGCGATGGCGGAGGGCGTGTTCGCGACCGTGGACCGCGTCTCCGGCGCGGCCGCGGTGCCGGGCGCCGTCGCCGACTATCTGGCGCAGCAGAACCTGCCGCCTGCGCTGGCGATGGCGCCCGATCCCGCGCTCGACGCCTATCCCTGGGCGGACCGGCCAATGCTCTCCATCCGGCGCGGCGCGGCGGAGGAGGCCGACCGGGTCGCGGTCACCGGCGCGGTGATGGGCTTCGCCGAGACCGGGACGCTGATGATGGCCTCGGGGCCCGAGCATCCGTCGACCCTCAACTTCCTGCCGGAGACCCATGTCGTGGTGCTGCCGGCCGAGCGGATCGGGGGCTCCTACGAGGAGGGCTGGGCCCACCTGCGGGCGAAGGGCGCGGAGGAAGGCGGCGAGGGCGGCGACGGCACGGGCGGGTTCATGCCGCGCACGGTCAACCTCGTCACCGGCCCGTCGCGCACCGCCGACATCGAGCAGACCATCACCCTCGGCGCCCACGGGCCGCGCCGGCTGCATATCGTGATCGTGGACGGAGAGGCGCCGTGAGCGCGGGCGGACGCCGCGTGCGGGACGAGGAGGCGGCGCTCTGGCGGAACGTCGCCCGCGACGTGACGCCGCTGCCTCGCCACGCCGAGCGATCGGAGGACGACGGGCCCGACGACTGCCGGCCGGTCGAGGAGCCGCCTGTGCCGGCGCGCAAGGCCAAGCCCCGGAAGGCCGCCCGGCCCGCGCCGCCGGGGCCGCCCCGCCAGGCGGTGCCGCTGCCGGATCTCGACCCGGCGCTGCCCGCCGGCCTCGACAAGCGCACGGCGCGGCGGCTCAAGCGCGGGCAGCTCGCCGCCGAGGCGCGGCTCGACCTGCACGGCAAGACGCAGGCCCAGGCGCATGCCGCGCTGCAGGGCTTCATCAGGGAGAGCCGCATGGCGCGGCGGCGCTGCGTCCTCGTCATCACCGGCAAGGGCTCGGTCGCGAGCGGCGAGGGAGGCGTGCTGCGCCGGATGGCGCCGCGCTGGCTCAACGAGCCGGCGCTCAGGCGGCACATCATCGCCATCACCAACGCGCCCGAGAGCAGCGGCGGCGCCGGCGCGCTCTACGTCCTGCTCAGGAGCCGGGAGCCCGGCGAGCCCGACCGTGGCGCCGGATGAGCGCGGAGCGGCCGGCGGCGCCGAGGGGCTGATCGCCTTCCTCGACCGGCTGGCGCGCCGGCTCGCGCTGGAGGTCCACACCCTCTGGCTGGTGTTCCGCCACCCCGAGACGCCCTGGCCGGTCAAGGCGGTGCTGATCCTGCTGCTGGCCTACCTCGCGAGCCCGGTGGACCTGATTCCCGACGTCATTCCCGTCCTCGGGATGCTCGACGACATCGTGGTGGCCGCGCTCGCGCTCTGGCTCGCCTATCGCCTGACGCCGCCGCACGTGATGGAGGAATGCCGCGCCCGGGCCGGCGAAGCGGCGGCGGGGCGCACAGGCTGGGTTTCCCGGCTCTGGCGCTGGCTGACGGCACAGGGCGGCCCCGACCGGCAGAGCTGACGGCGGGATCAGGGGCGGCGGCTCACCGGGGCGACGGCACTGCCGCCGCTCGGGATGGCGCCCGCATCTGCCGGCAATTCGGACGGCGTTCCTTTAGACGGATATCCCTGCGTCGCGGCGCCCGCGGCCATGCCTCTCGGTTTCACTCCCGCGACCGAGGAGAAGAGAAGCTATAGTTGTGGACAGTCGGGAATGTTGTAATCTTCATCTTTGACACTTGTCTGACGGAAAAACAAACCATCCGGATAGAGCCTAACTGCAAAGAACATCTGTTCTCCGTAAGTAATACTCGCTTCCGCCATTTCGTCACTTGAATCCAATTCTGTCGAATTCTGTAATATTATTTCGTCCTGTACTTCTGTAGATAACTCATCTTTTTCTTTTGTGGCGCTGCTGTGCACCATATCGCCCTTTAGTGCTGCTCGTATCTGGCAAACCTTTATATTCCTGTTAACCAGATCCTTTATAGCAGCCTCACAATGTCCGTTCTTCAAAGTATTTATCCTGATTTCTCTCAGCTTGGCGTCCGACAAAACAAGGATTTCAGGATTCGTGATTGAAATTGAAGAGCCCTCCATCCCCTGGATTCCCGCCTCAACAGAGAAAATGCCTTTAAATACGCCTGCAATTCCGACGCTTTCCTCCTTTACTCGACTCCACTCCTTCTCCGGCACCGGTGATCTTTGGACTGCTTGAAGGATTTCCGTTTCATCGAATTCGCAGGTTGGGTCAAGGAGCACTTGTCCATCATTCTTGACAGTGACGGAGTTGATTGTGCCCGGAAAGTGAAGTCGGGAAGGCGGGAGGACTTCAAGATAGCCGATTTCAGAGACCGTTATGGTGACTGGACCCTGCTCTTCGCCGCCGTTAGGGCATCCGGCCAACAGGGCGGCTGCCCCAACGACCGCCAGCAGACGGACGCTATGCCTTTTTCTGAACATGCCCCCACCTCCGACGGCCACGCCGGTTTGCGGGGCGGCGTGGCCTCAGTGGTTCTGTCTCGAATCTGGCCCCATGCCTAGCAGCAGAACTCGCCGTTCTGACCACACTGCACGTAGCCTTGTGGACAGGCATGGGCGGTGCTCGGCACCCACACGGCCGCCGTGATCGCTGCCACCACGACCATCATCGCAAGCCACAGTCTCATGTCGCCCTCCTGTGCGATGCCCTATCTCGCGGATCATATCATCAGTAAAACATATAATCAATCGTACATATCTAAGTTTATCTAATTTTTCCGGCGCTGCCTGAGCTGCCCGTACTCCGGCGCGACGCCGGGCGCCGTCCCTCCGTGCGCCGGACCTGCGTGCCGGAGCGCCCCCCGGGGTGCCCTTGCCTCGCGCCGCGCCATTTGGCACAGTCCGCCCGGTTCCGTTCGCACCCCGCCTCCTGCGGCCTGGAGGAGCGCGGGGCGTGCGCCAGGGAGGATCAGGATGCGACCGAACATTCCCGAAGAGACCGGCATCCAGCTCGATCAGGGCCGGGCGTCGACCGACGACTTCATCACCCGCACCTACGTGCTGCCGCTGCTCACCGACCCGGCGACGCGCAAGCGCCTGATCGAGGAGCACCGCAACAACCCGGTCGGCAAGCCCGGCAAGGGCGGCAAGGCCGGCGTCGGCCACAGCCCCGACCTCATCACCGTGATCGACAAGCTGCGGCGCGCGCCGATGACCGGCAAGTACGTGCGCGTCTGCGCCAAGCCGCACGAGGACTACCGCATCGGCATCACCTCCGGCGTGCGCGGCGAGCCCGTGAAGATGATCGAGGGCGAGAGCTACCCGAGCGAGGACGCCTGCGAGCACGCGATCTTCCTGAAGCGGATCGACGACCTGCTCTCGCTCTACGGCTACGGCTCCTAGGCCGCCTGCGCCGGCATTCAACGAACACACGGTTGGGAGAAGAGAGACATGCTGCGGATCACCGGATACAGCGACCGCTACTCGATCCGTCCGGGCGATGACATCACGTTCTACGTGAACTCGGAGAACGGTGAGGACTACGAGGCCAAGCTCGTCCGCCTCATTCACGGCGACACCAACCCCGACGGGCCCGGCTACAAGGAGGAGGAGGTCGCCGCACCGTTCGACGGCTCCTACACCGGTCGCAACCAGAAGATTCACGGCGGCTCCTACGTGATCGTGCCCCACGACGAGCGCATGTCCGTATCGAGCTTCACCATCCAGGCCTTCATCTTCCCCACGACGCCCCCCAAGGGGCGCCAGGGCATCCTCACCAAGTGGGTGAACGACACCGGCTACGGGCTCTTCGTCGACGACGACGGCAGCCTCGCGGTCTGCATCGGCGACGGCAACCACGTGCACAAGCTCTCCAGCGGCAAGCCGCTGATGCGAAAGGTGTGGTACCTCGCGGCCGCCTCCTACGACGCCGAGAGCGGCGCGATCCGCCTCTACCAGGAGCCTGTGGTGACGTCGGCGAACGGCGGCCTCGGCATGGCGCTGCTCCATCCGGCGGAAGAGACCACGGCGGAAGTCTCCGGCACCTGCGAGATCGGGCCCGGCGCCAACGACGCGCCCTTCCTCATGGCGGCATCCACCAGGGTCTCCGATTCCGGCCGCTCGATCTGCGGCGCGCACTACAAGGAGGCCCTGACCCCGGTCGGGCTGCCCGAGCAGTGCGACACCTACAACGGCAAGATCGACCGCCCCCGGCTCACGGCCGCGGCACTCGGCAAGCACGAGATCGACGCGCTGGCACGTGGCTTCAAGGGGTGCCCGGCGGACCTGCGCCGGATCGTGGTGGGCGCCTGGGACTTCCAGGCCAACATCACCAAGAGCATCGCGTCGACCTACATCGTCGACACCTCGCCGAACGTGCTGAACGGCCATGCGATCAACCTGCCGGCCCGCGGCATGACCGGCTACAACTGGAGCGCCGACGAGATCGTCTATCACCACGCGCCCGAGGAATACGGCGCCATCCACTTCCACGACGACGACATCGACGACGCCAGGTGGGACGCGGACTTCAGCTTCACCGCGCCGGACGGGCTGAGGAGCGGCTTCTATGCCGCGAGGCTCCGCATCGGCGGCGAGGAATCGTCGGCCACGGAGGACTACATCCCCTTCGTGGTGCGCCCGCCCAAGGACCAGCCGTCCGCGCGGGTCGCGGTCATCATCCCGACCAACAGCTACCTCGCCTATTCCAACGACAACCTGGCGACCAACTCGGTGGTGGCGCAGCTCCTCGCCGGCAAGGTGCCGCTGATGCAGGCCTCCGACCTCTACCTCAACGAGCATCGGGAGTACGGGCTCTCCACCTACTCGCTGCACTCGGATGGCAGCGGCGTCTGCTACTCGTCGCGGCTGCGGCCGATCCTCAACATGCGGCCGAAGTACCGGCACTGGCTCTCGCCCTCGCTCTGGCAGCTCAACGGCGACCTGCACCTCACCGACTGGCTCGAGGCGGTGGGCTTCGACTACGACCTGCACACCGACGAGGACCTCGACCGCGAGGGCGTGGCGCTCTTGAACCAGTACCGCGTCGTGCTCACCGGCTCGCATCCGGAATACTCGTCCGAGGCCATGATCGACGCCTACGAGGCCTACCAGCACCAGGGCGGCCGCTGGCTCTATCTGGGGGCGGACGGGTTCTACTGGTGCAGCCAGTATCACCCGGACAACGGCAACATCATCGAGGTCCGCAAGGGCGAGGCGGGCACGCGCGCCTGGACCGCCAATCCCGGCGAGTACAACAACGCCTTCGACGGCAAGTTCGGCGGCATGTGGCGGGCGCGGGGGCGGATCCCGAGCAAGGTCTGCGGCCTCACCTTCACGGCCTACGGCTTCGACGTCTCCTCCTACTACCGGCGCGAGCCCGACAGCTTCCGCTCGGAGTGCGAGTGGATCTTCGAGGGCATCGGCGATGACGAGATCATCGGCGACTTCGGCCTCGTCGGCGGCGGCGCCGCCGGGCTGGAGCTCGACCGCTACGACCTCGAGTTCGGCACGCCGCACAACGGCTACCTGCTGGCGCGCTCGGAGGGCCACACCGACCTGATGCTCCAGGTCAACGAGGAGATCCACTTCGCCTGCCGCGGCTATTACGGCGGCGGCCACGAGAACCCGCAAGTTCGGGCGGACATGATCTACTACAAGACGCCCAACGACGGCGCGGTGTTCGGGCCGGGCTCGCTGGTCTGGTGCGGCAGCCTCTCGCACAACAACTACGACAACAACGTCTCCAAGATCATGGAGAACGTGATCAACGGCTTCCTCAAGGACGGGCCGCTGCCCTGACGCGGCGGCGCCGACACGGCGGGCGGCGGCGGCGCGCCGCACCGGGCGGGGCGGGGAGAGGCTGCGGATGAGCATTTCCGACAAGAGCCGCAGCTCTCTCATGCCGCTGGTCATGCCGCCGCCGGGCAAGAAGATGCTGCCCACGCGCGCCCAGGCGACCGCGCTGGAGGAGGCGCTGCTCGGTAACCTCGACCCGGACAAGCTCAACGACCTCTCCGAGGTGCTGTTCGCGCTCAACGCCCACAAGCTCGGCCCGATCCCCGGCTTCTACGTCGTGGTCTGCACCAAGCCGGACGAGGAATGGTGCGTCGGCCAGCTCGCGGCCGACCGCGCCAAGCCGCTGATCATGTTCGAGGACCTGCGCTTCGATGCGCCCGAGGCGGCGCTGGCGGCCGCCGAGAAGCTCAAGGCCGAGGACGACGCCGCCGGCCGCAGCCCCATCGTCACCGGCTGATTTCGGGCGGCCACGCCCGGCTTCGGAAGACGCGAGACTCAGAGATCGTCCGGCGTCAGCCCCGTCCGCTTCGCGATGCGGGCCAGCATGCGCGGCCCGATCACTTCTCCGCCAGGACCCGCAGCGCCAGGGCCTCGACCCTGGCGATCGCCTCCCCCCGGCTCTCCCCATAGATCATCGCGCCCGGGATCTCGGCGATCTCCGCGATCCAGCGTCCGTCCTCTTCCCGCTCGACCTCGATCGTGAACTGCATCGGCCTGTCGCCCATTCGGGGAGCACGCCCGGCACGCGTGCGGGCCGCTCCTGGTTGCGAGTCTCGCCGAGGGCGGTCATGTTGTCCAGACGCCGGCCGCAGCCCCATCGTCACCGGCTGACGGGGTCCCGTCCGACCCGCCCGTCCGACAGCCATTGAGGACCGCGATGCGCCTCGCCAGCCTGCCGATGTACGCGCCGGCCGATCTCAGGCCCGCGACGGAGCGCTGGTGGGCGGGCCTCGCCCGTCACCTGCGGGACGCCGGCGTGGCGGAGGTGCCCGACGCGCTGACCTGGCCGGAGGATTTTCACAAGCACTGGCGCTCGCCGGCCCTGCTCCTCAGCCAGACCTGCGGCTATCCCTTCGTCAATGTCCTCGGGCCGGCGGTGAAGCTCGTGGCGACGCCCTGTTACGACGCGCCCGGCTGCGCCGGCCCCCGCTACGCGGCGCACGTCATCGTGCCGGAAGGCGCGGCGGCGCGCGCCATCGACGACCTGCGCGGGAGCCGGCTGGCGGTCAACGGCACGGAGTCCTATTCGGGCTGTCACGTCTGGCGGACCATGCTGCCGGCAGGCGACGATCTGCGCTCCTTCTTCGGCGAGATCGTCGTGACCGGCTCCCACGGCGCCAGCCTCCGCCGCGTCGCGGCAGGCGAGGCGGACGCCTGCTCGACGGACTGCGTCACCCACGCGCTGCTCTCGGACCGAGTGCCTGAAGAGCTGCGCGGCACCCGCATCCTGACGTCGTCGCCGACGGCGCCGGCACTCCCGATCGTCACCTGCGCCGCGACGCCCGCCGACGACGTGGGCAGGATGCGAGACGGGCTCCGCGCGGCGCTGGCGGACGCCTCCCTCGCGTCCGTCCGCAGCGAGCTTCGCCTCGCCGGCGCGAGCGTGCTCACGGACGAGGACTACCGGCAGGCGTTCCGGGACTAGAGCACTCTTCGTTCAGACACGATCGCAGCGAGTTGCCGCGCGTGCCCAATCTTCGTGCGGTGTTGACCGAGCTTCCCCCACCTCACCCCGGCCCTCTCCGCCCCCTCTTCATGTTCCCTCAGTCGCCGGGCGCTCGCTCCGCGAGCTTGGCTCGGGGGCGGAGAGGGAGAGCAGCCGGCGCCGTCACGTTCCCCCTCCGCCTTTGGGGGAGGGGGACAGGGG
>WTGU01000091.1 GCA_011523425.1 Alphaproteobacteria bacterium | reverse complement strand
TCATCGTCGGCGGCGGCCTGGTGGGCTGCGCCGCCGCGCTGCACCTGCGCGAGCGCGGCGCGAGCGTCGCCGTGGTCGAGAAGAACCAGCTCGGGGCGGCGGCGAGCGGCGTCAACTTCGGCGGCGTCCGGCGCAACGGGCGCAAGCTCGCCGAGCTCGGCATCGCCGCCCGCGCGCTCGCGGTGTGGAAGCGCCTGCCCGCGCTGGTGGGCAGCGACTGCGAGTACCAGATCACCGGCAACATCAAGGTCGCGCGCAACGAGGCGGACATGGTCCAGATCGCCGCCCACGCCGAGGCGCAGGCGGACTACGGCGTCGAGGTCGAGATGCTGAGCCGGAACGCGCTGCTCGACCGCTTCCCCTGGCTCGGGCCGGGCGCCTATGGCGCCGCTTACTGCCCCAGCGACGGCCAGGCCAATCCGCGCCTGGTGGGGCCTGCCTTCGCGCGGGCGGCGCGGGCGGCAGGGGCCACGCTGATCGAGCTCGACGGGGCGACGCATGTCGCGCGCGACGGCGGCGACTTCGTCGTCGAGACCGAATCCGGCCGCAGCCTGCGCGGGGGCGCGCTGATCAACGCCTCCGGCGCCTGGGGCGCGCGCCTCGCGGCGCAGTTCGGCGAGCAGGTCGAGATCTGGCCGATGGAGCCGCAGATGGCGGTTACCGAGCCCGCGCCCTACTTCATGGAGCCGGTGCTGGCCGTCGTCGGCGGCGACGTCTACGCCCGCCAGATCCCGCGCGGCAACGTCATCTTCGGCGGCCGCAGCGGCACCGCCGACCTCGACGTCGGCTTCGGCAAGGTCGACGCCGAGGAGAACCTGACCACGCTGGCGCGCACGGCCGCCATCATTCCCCGTGTCGCGGACCTCGCCGTGATCCGCTTCTGGAGCGGGGTCGAGGGCTGCACCCCCGACCACCTCCCGATCCTCTGCCAGAGCCGCACCACGCCCGGCCTGGTCCACGCCTTCGGCTTCAGCGGCCACGGCTTCTGCCTCGGCCCGGCGTCGGGCGCGGTGGCCGCCGAGCTCGCCCTGGACGGTCGCACCGACACGCCGATCGAGGGCTTCGATATCGCCCGCTTCGATGCGACAACGCCCGGCGAGGGCGCAGGCGCCTAGCCCGCATTTCCCACCGGGGCCATGGCCGGGCTTGTCCCGGCCATCCACGTGTTTGTCCGTTCGGCGGCAACAAAGAACGTGGATGCCCGGAACAAGTCCGGGCATGACGAGAAGAATTGCCGGGTCGGGAAGACGGCACGACCAACCCGAAGTCGTGCAACGTCAGAAACAGGACACGCGCGTCCCTTACGACTGGCTGGCCTGCAGGCGCGCGCCGAGGGCCGCCATCCCGTCGTCGTCTATGGTGGCGAGGGCGAAGCGCAGGTAGCGCTCCTGATCCGGGCCGAAGGCGCTGCCGGGCAGGCAGAGGACGTTCTCGTGGACGGCGAGCCTGCGGGCGACGTCGCCGGCCGTCATGTCCGCGAAGGGGTGGCGGACGTAGGCGAAGAAGGCACCGGCGGAGACCAGCTCGTAGGCGAGGTTGCGGCGCTCGAAGAGCGCGCGGAAACGGGCCACACGCTCCAGCACCTGGCGCCGCTTCTCGGCGCGGAAGCCGGCGAGGCGGCGGAGGCCGAAGAGCGCCGCCTCCTGGGCGATCGCCGGCGCGCAGATGGCCACGCAGTCGGCCGCCTTGACGATCTCGGCGAGCAGCGCCGGCGCCGCCGCCACCGCACCGACCCGGTAGCCGGTCAGGCCGTAGACCTTGGAAAAGCTGTAGAGGTGGACCAGCGTCTCGTCCCAGTCGGCCCGCGCGAAGAGCCCGTGCGGCGGGGTATCGCCCGGCAGGAAGTCGCGGTAGGTCTCGTCGAGCACGAGCGCGATGCCCGCCTCGCGCGCGAGCCCGTGGAAGCCGTGGATCGCCTCGGGCGGATAGATGGCACCCGTGGGGTTGTTGGGCGTGACCAGCACGATGGCGCGGGTGCGGGGCGTGATCCGCGCGCTGGCGTCGGCCGGGTCCGGCACGCCGCCCCGCTCTGGCCGGAAGGGCAGGAAGACCGGCGAGACCCCCAGCATCTCCAGCCACATCCGGTGATTGAAGTAGCAGGGTGCGGGCAGGATCACCTCGTCGCCGGGCCCGGCGAGCGCCATGAGCGCGAGGCAGAAGGCCTGGTTGCAGCCCGCCGTGATCGCCACCTGGTCCGGCGCGACGCTGCCGCCGTAAGTCTCCGAGAGCGCCGCGGCGAAGGCTGAGCGCAGCTCGTCCCGGCCGAGGATGGCGGTATAGCGCGCCGTCTCCGCTTGGCGCACGGCATCCGCGAGATGGTCCGTCAGCGCGTCCGCCGGCGGATAGGCGGGCACCGCCTGGGTCAGGTCCAGCAGGGGCTT
Organism: Alphaproteobacteria bacterium; assembly: GCA_011523425.1. Classification (GTDB taxonomy): domain Bacteria; phylum Pseudomonadota; class Alphaproteobacteria; order UBA828; family UBA828; genus WTGU01. The sequence goes on along the minus strand of WTGU01000091.1, from coordinate 1,042 downwards.
CTCGGGCGTGACGCGCAGCCCCTGGGCCAGTCCCCTGATTTCGGCGATCGGCGGCGGGCTGACGGCTGCGACCGCCGGGGCGATGCGGTAGGCCGGATCGCTAATAGGCGTATTCCTCGAAGAGCGGCTCGATGCTGCCGCCCCAGCGGCCCGCGTAGGCCTCCAGCATGTCGTCGGCGGCGGTGCGCCCGCTCTCGGCGATCTGGCGCAGGTAGGTGAGATAGGAGCGCTCGTCGGAATCGAGATTGCCGGCGACGGCACGGCGCTTGAGGCCGCCGGCCGCGATCTCCACCGCGTCGCGCGCGACGTCGCGCACCGTGCGCCCGCCGACGGTGGCTGTGAGCGCGTCGCGCGGCACCGCCCCGTGCAGTGCCGCGACGTCGGCGGCCGACCACTCGGCGATGAGCGCCTCGGCCTCGTTCAGCGCCGTCGAATCGTAGAGGAGGCCGACCCAGAGCGCGGGCAGGGCGCAGACCTTGCCCCACGGCCCGCTGTCGGCGCCGCGCATCTCGATGTAGCGCTTGAGCCGCACCTCGGGGAAGACGGTGGTGAGATGGTCCTCCCAATCCTTGAGCGTCGGCCGCTCGCCGGGAAGCTGGGGCAGGGCGCCCGCGAGGAAGTCGCGGAAGGATTCGCCTGCCACGTCGACGAAGCCGCCGTCGCGCGCCACGAAGTACATGGGCACGTCCAGCACGTAGTCGGCATAGCGCTCGAAGCCCATGCCCGGCTCGAAGACGAAGGGGAGGAGGCCGCAGCGGTCGGGGTCGGTATCGGTCCAGACGTGGCTGCGGTAGCTGCGGAAGCCGCTCGGCCTGCCTTCGACGAAGGGCGAGATGGCGAAGAGCGCCGTCGCCACCGGCTGCAGGGCCATGCCGACGCGCATCTTGCGCACCATGTCGGCCTCCGACTCGAAGTCGAGATTGACCTGGACGGTGCAGGTCCGCGTCATCATGTCGAGGCCGAGCGAGCCCCGCGTCGGCATGTAGCGGCGCATGATCGCGTAGCGGCCCTTGGGCATCCACGGGATCGCCTCGCGCGGCGC
>WTGU01000064.1 GCA_011523425.1 Alphaproteobacteria bacterium | reverse complement strand
TTACTCCCTCTCCGCCCCCGGGGGCGGAGAGGGCCGGGGTGAGGTGGGGGAGTCTTCAGCTCCACTGCATACGAACGGGGGAGCATGCGACAACCGGACGTGCCCCGTCTGGCCAGAATTTGCTCTAGCGTCCCCCTCCCGACCATTCTCCGCGGCTGGGGACGCGCGGCGCGCGCTCACCCACGCACCGTCATGCCCGCGCTGCTCTCGTCATGCCCGGCCATGACGTGATGGGGGGCGTTCACGAGCGCAGGCACCCTGGAAGTGGGATTCGCCAAATAGGGGGGGCATGCGGGATTCGCCGGGATGGCAAGGGATTCCGCGCGGGACATTTTCCGAAGAAGGTGGGATTCCGCTGGGATATCGGGGCGGGTTTCCGGGATGAATCCCACGACCATGGGTTGGCGCCGGGCATCTTTCCCCTTCGCTCCGGCTGCCGTGGCTGGTTCTTCCGCCGCATGACGCGATCGTTGCACCCGCGCCCCGCGCCGTGCACCGCACCATGGTGCGGGGAATCACGCTGGTCGCGACCCCGGTGAGAAGTCCGGCCTAGTAACGATGGCCGGTGAGGCTCTCGCTCAGCTCCCACAGCCGCCGCCCGCTCTCCTCGTCGCGGGAGGCGAGCGAGCTCGTGGCTTCGCGGCACTTGTCGAAGTAGCGGCCCGAGACGCCTGCGACCTCGGCGCTGGTCGCGACATGGACGCTGGTGCGCGCGCCGGCTTCCACGTCGATGGCGGAGAGCCGCATCACCACCTTCAGCACCGTGTTGAAGAGCCAGCCGTTGTCCTGCCCGAACGCGCTGGCGACGAAGCCCGGATGCAGGCAGTTGGCGGTCACGGTCGTCCCCTCCAGCAGCGCGGCGAGTCGGTAGGTGAAGAGGATGTTGGCGAGCTTGCTCTGGCTGTAGGCACGCATGCCGCGGTAGCGCTTCGCCCCCTGCGGGTCATCGAAGTCCATCTGCGCACCGCGGTGGGCCTGGGAGGCGACGTTGACGATGCGGGCCGCAGCGCTCGCCTTCAGGCTCTCCAGCAGCAGCCCGGTCAGCAGGAAGTAGCCCAGATGGTTGAGGGCGAAGGTCATCTCGATCCCGTCGACGCTCTCGCGGCGGCGGTTGAAGAGCGCGCCGACATTGTTGACCAGCACGTCGATCGCGGCGCCGGCGGCGGCGAGCCGCTCGGCAAGCGCCCTGATCTCGGCCTGACTCGAGAGATCGGCCTGCTCGAAGCGCACCCGGCCGTTGCGCGACGAGCGGTGGATCGCCTTGCAGACCTCCGCGCCCTTGGCCGCGTTGCGCCCGACGAGCACCACCTCGGCCCCCCGCTCGGCCAGCGCCCGCGCGGTGACGCGGCCGATCCCGTCGGTGGCGCCGGTGACGACGCAGAGCTTCCCTTCCATCGCTCGTCGCTCCCTGCTGCGGCCCTGGCTCGCCCCAGAGTGGCAGCCGCCGCCGGCGGGTCAAGCGCCGGATCGGTCCGGCACGCGCATCCGGTAGGCCAGCGCGGCGGCGAAGCCCTCTCCCCCCAGGTCGAGCAGGCGCCAGCTCTCCGACGGCGCATGGGGGAAGCGGAAGCGGCCCGAGCGCCCGCCGCGCAGCATCGGCTCCGGCACCTCGAAGGCCGACGGGTTGAGCGAGAATCCGGCGCCGACGGCCTTGATGAGCGCCTCCTTCATGCTCCACAGGCGATAGAAGAGGTGCACCTTCTCAGGCCCGTCGGCGCGCGCCAGCGCACGCCGCTCCGCCGGGCCGTAGACCAGGCTGCCGATGCCGTCGAGATCCTGGCGCGGGACGCGCTCTTCGAGATCGACGCCGAGCGCGTCGTGCGCCGCCAGCGCGATCAGGCCGTGCCGGCCGCTATGGCTGACGTTGAAGCCGGCGTCCGCGCGCCGGCCGTCCATCTCGACGAAGGGCTTGCCGTGCTCGCCGTAGCCGAACGAGAGCCGGCGGGCGGCGCAGCCCAGCCGCTCCGCGAGGACAACGCGAAGCGCGGCCCGGCAGAGGACGAACTCGCGCCGGCGGCGCGCCGAGAGGATGCGGCCGAGGCGGGCCGCCTCGTCGTCGTCGAGGAGGGCTGCGGCGCGCCTCTCGCGCGCGTCATCCGGCGCGAGGTCCACATGGAGGATGGTCGTGCCGTCGACGTCGCGCCACGGGCTCCACCAGCGCTCGCCCGCGACGGTCATCGCCGGGGGCGCTCTCCGTCACCGCGCACCGGCCGGTTGCGGCCGGGCGACGGCGAGCAGGTCGTAGCCGAGGGAAGCCGGCGCGATGCTGCAGGCCAGATCGTCCAGGCGACCGAGCAACGGGTCGCTGACGACGGTCCTCTCGGAGAGCAGGCTCTCAGGCTCGATGCTCTCGACCCGGAGGCCTGCCGCCGCAAGGTCCCGGTGCACCTCGTCGAGGGTGTAGAGGTGATAGAACATCCGGATCGCGTCGCCGCCATGACCGCGCTCGTAGAGGATGTCGCCGGGCTCGAGCTCGCCGGCCCTCACCAGGGAGACCGCGGCCCGCTGCTCGGCCAGAAACCGGCGCCGCGCGTTCGGCACGCTGAGGATCACCGTTCCCTCCGGCTTCACCATGTCGCATACGGCCCGCAGCAGGCGCAGCCGCTCGTCGCGTCCGGGAACGTGCGCCAGGACTCCGAAGGCGAGCAGCCCGAGATCGAATTCGCGCGGGTAGGCGGCGGCCATGGTCTCCGGGTCCTCGCCCCGGATGACGAGTCGTCCGTCGCGCACGAAAGCGCTCATGCGCTCCGCCATCGTGTTGCGGGCGACCGGACAGATGTCGTGCGCCACACCGCTCGTTCCCGCCATCTGCAGAAGCGGCAGGGTGTAGCGGCCCGTACCGCCGCCGACATCGAGGAAGCGCCCTCCCCCGCGAAGGCGGCGCTTCACCAGTCTCAGGGTGCGCCGGTTGGGGTGCGGATAGCGCCGATCGTAGAGGCCCGACGAGATGTACTGCTCGTAGCTACCCGACATATCGGGCATATCAGCCCGAGGCGGCGATATGGCGTCGGCAGCACTCGTCCCGGCGGGCCCGGAAGCGCCCATCGTCCTCCCTTCCGGCGACGCGCCGTCCCTTTGCGGGACGGGTCGCCGACGCTCCGTCAAGGCAGCGTGTGAAGCCCGAGCCCGTGTACACCGAGCGCCGCCTCGCGCCAAGGCCGGTCGTCGGGGCGCCGTGCTGCGTGCGCGCAACCGCTCAGCGGAATGGAGGCGAATAGAGGATGCCGCCGTCGCGATGGAGGGCACTCAGGCCGCGCGGCAGGGCGAGCGGACTGCCGGCGCCCAGGTAGCGGTCGAAGATCTCGGCGTAGTTGCCCTCCGCCGCGATCGCACGGACCGCCCACTGCGCGTCAAGCCCCAGCATCTCGCCCAGAGAGCCTTCCGAGCCCAGCATCCGGTTGATCTCCGGATGATCCGTCCCGTTCGCCATCTCCGCCACATTGGCCTGGGTCACGCCCAGCTCCTCGGCCGTGATCAGCGCGTTCAGCGTCCAGCGCGCGATGTCCGCCCACT
>WTGU01000034.1 GCA_011523425.1 Alphaproteobacteria bacterium | reverse complement strand
TCGTCGCGGAAGCGGATGGCGACGTGCTCGGCCGGATCGCCCACGGTCGATTCGACGTAGGCCGCCATGCCGATGCCGCGCAGCCGGCCCCGCGCCGCCGCGTCCGCGCGCCGGGCGGCGAAGCCCGACCAGCCCGCGAGCGAGAGGCTCTCCTCGAGGACGCGCGCGTAGTCGCCGGAATCGTAGGTGATGTCGAGCGGCACCTGGTAGGGCATCGCGTCGGCCGGAATGAGGTTGCGTCGGCGGATCTCGTCGGGCGCGAGGCTGAGCGCGGCCGCCGCCTTGTCCACCAGGCGCTCGACCACGTAGTTCGATTCCGGAATGCCCGCGCCGCGGTAGGCGTCGGTGAAGACGGTGTTGGTGAGCACGCCCTCGACCTCGGCGTGGATCGCGGGCGTCCGGTAGGCGTTCGCGAGCATGCGCGTGTAAAGCAGGGTGGGCGAGATCGGGCCCAGCGTCGAGACATAGGCGCCGAGATTGGCGAGGGTGCGCACGCGCAGGCCGAGGAAGTGCCCGTCCCCATCCAGCGCGAGCGCAGCCCGGGTGAGGTGGTCGCGCGCCTGGGTGTCGCTGAGAAACCCCTCGGCGCGCCCGCTCAGCCAGCGCACCGGCCGGCCCAGCCTGCGCGCCGCCCAGGCGACCAGCACATGCTCCGCGTAGGTGAAGAACTTCATGCCGAAGCCGCCGCCGAGGTCGTGGGCGAGGACGCGCAGGCGCTCCTCCTCGATGCCGAGAATGCCGGCGACGACGGCGCGGGCGCCGTGCACGTGCTGGCTGTTGATGTAGAGGGTGTAGCGCTCGCTCGCCCCGTCGTAGACGCCGAGCGCGCCGCGCGGCTCGATGGTGTTGACGACGAGGCGGTTGTTGACCAGCTCGATCTCCACCGTGTGGGCCGCGGCGGCGAACGCCGCCTCGGTGGCGGCCTCGTCGCCCTGGGTCCAGACGCAGGAGAGGTTGCCCGGCGCCTCCGGCCAGAGCTGGGGCGCATCCGCTTCGCGGGCCTCCGCCGCGCCAACCACCGCCGGCAGCGGCGTGTAGTCCACGCTCACCAGGTCCGCCGCGTCGCGGGCCTCGGCGAGGCTCTCGGCCACCACCATCGCCACCGCCTCGCCGACGTGGCGCACGCGGTCCTTCGGCAGCACCGGGTTGGGCGGGTAGCAGGCGGGGCTGCCGTCCGGGAGGGTGAGCTGGACGAGAATGTCGACGATGCAGGGGAGCGTGCCGAGCCCGTCGGCCGCCACGTCCGCGCCGGTGTAGACGGCGAGCACGCCCGGCGCGGCCTCCGCCTCCGCCGTTTCGATCGTCCCGATATCGGCGTGGGCATGGGGCGAGCGCACGAAGCAGACGTGCACCTCGCCCTCCAGCGAAATGTCGTCCTGGAAGCGTCCCCGGCCCCTGAGCAGGGCGTCGTCTTCCTTGCGCGGCGCCGACTGGCCGATGCCGAACCGAGCCATCGTTCCCTCCCACGGTCGTCGCCGGCCATGATAGGGAACTCGGCGGCGGGCGTCATCCGCGCCCGACCCGGCGGCGCGATCCCGTGCTATCGTGAGCCGGTCGGACGAGGACGGGGATGCGGAACGATACGCACGAGCCGACACGCGGAAGCGCGGGGACGCGCACCCTCACCGCGCTCTATCGGAGGGATCCCGACGAGGCCGACCGCCTGCTGTTCGGCCGCAGGACCTGTTCCGACCGGCGGGGCTTCCTCAGGGGCGCCGGATTGGCCGCCATGGCCGCCCTGGTCGGCGGAACGATTCCCTTTCACCGCACTATCCCGGCCCACTTCATTCCCGTGGCGCTCGCGGGCGAGAGCGTCATTCCCGGCAAGGACGGGCTCGTGGTGCTCAACGACCGGCCGTTGAGCGCGGAGACGCCGGCGCACCTGCTGGACGACGCCGTCACGCCGACCGAGCGGCACTTTATCCGCAACAACGGCATCCCGCCCGAGGCCGTGGACGCGGGCGCCTGGCGGCTGACCGTCGACGGCCTGGTGGAGAGGCCGATGACGCTCTCCATCGACCAGCTCAGGCGGCGCTTCGATACGGTAACCCGTGCGCTGACGTTGGAATGCGCCGGCAACGGGCGCGCCTTCTTCGAGCCGCCGGCAACGGGCGCGCAGTGGACCTACGGCGCCGTCGCCTGCGCCGAGTGGACCGGCGTCCGCCTCGCCGACGTGCTCGGGGCCGCAGGGGTGAAGGAGGGTACCGTCTACACCGCGCACGAGGGCGCCGACACCCACCCCTCCGGCCCGGAGGCCAAACGCCCGCTCTCGCGCGGCGTGCCGATCGCGAAGGCCATGGAGCCCGGCACCCTCATCGCCTTCGCCCAGAACGGCGGGCCGATCCATCCCATGAACGGCGCGCCGCTCCGCCTGGTGGTCCCCGGCTGGCCGGGGTCGTGCTCGCAGAAATGGCTCACCCGCCTCTGGCTGCGGGACCGGGTGCACGACGGGGCGAAGATGACCGGCACCTCCTACCGCGTGCCCGACCGGCCGCTGGCGCCGGGGGAGCAGGCGGACGAGGCGGACTTCGTCATCATCGAGGCGATGCCGGTCAAGTCGCTGATCACGCGCCCGGCGAGCGGCGCCAGGGTGGGCGCGGGGAGGCTGGAGGCACGCGGGCATGCCTGGGCCGGGGACCGGACGGTGCGTGCGGTGGAGGTCTCCGTCGACTTCGGCACGACCTGGACCCCCGCCGCGCTCGATGCGCCGGAGAACCCGCACGCCTGGCAGAACTGGCGCGCCGCGCTGGCGTTCCCGGCAGCGGGGTACTACGAGATCTGGGCTAGGGCGACCGATTCGCGGGGCGCGCGCCAGCCCGATACCCTCGCCTGGAACCCGAAGGGCTATCTCAACAACGCGATCCATCGGGTCGCCGTCAGCGTAGGGTAGCCCGTCGTCTCCGGAGACCCGCGTCGTCGCCTCGGCGCGCTCCCGGCGCTGCAGTCAGTCCCCGAATCGGGCCTCCCTGTGCTACCTAAACAACAGCCGCCGGGTGCCGGAGCGCGCGCCCGGGAGACCAAGGAGGAAGCGATGACGTTCGAGGAGAAGGTGGAGCGGCTCAGCGCGATCGAGGACATCAAGCAGCTCAAGGCGCGCTACTGCCAGCTCTGCGATGCCGGCTACGACCCCGACGGCATTGCGGCGATGTTCGTGGAGGACGGCATCTGGGACGGCGGCGAGAATTTCGGCTGCCATGTCGGGCGCTCGGCGATACACGACTTCTTCTCCGGAATCTCGAACGACATCGTCTTCGCCGCGCACCTGGTGCTGAACCCGATCATCACGGTGGACGGCGACGCCGCCAACGGCAAGTGGTGGCTGATCATGCCGTGCACGACCGAGCTCGGCGGCGGGCCGAAGGAGGCGCGCTGGCTGCTCGCGGAATACGACGACGACTATGTCCGGATCGACGGCACCTGGTACTACAAGCACCTGCGCATCGATCTGAAGTTCTTCACCCCGCACAAGGACGGCTGGGTCGAGGAGTAGCCCCGGCCTCCAGAGCACTATCCGATCTTACGGGGTCACAGCGGCTCGAACGACTCCCACCTCCCCCTGCCCCC
>WTGU01000055.1 GCA_011523425.1 Alphaproteobacteria bacterium | reverse complement strand
CCCTACGGCGAGGAGCGCCGGGTCGGCATCGGCCGCGCGCTCGCCATGGCGCCCCGCTTCGTGCTGCTGGACGAGCCGGCGGCGGGGCTGAGCGACGCAGAGTGCGACGAGCTGATGGGGCTGATCGCCGAGATCCCGCGCGTCTTCGGCTGCGGCGTGCTGCTGATCGAGCACAACATGCGGGTCATCATGGGGGCCTGCCACCGCATCCACGTGATCGAGAGCGGGCGCACCGTGGCCGAGGGCTCGCCGGAGGAGATCCAGGCGAACCCCGACGTGCTGCGCGCCTATCTGGGGACCAGGTCGGCCGATGCTCGAGGTTGAGGGACTGCACGTCCGCTACCGCAGGCTGCGCGCCGTGCGCGGCGTCTCGCTCAGCGTCGGCGAGGGCGAGATCGTTTGCCTGGTCGGCCCGAACGGCGCCGGCAAGTCGAGCACACTGCGCAGCATCGCCGGCCTGCATCCGCCGGCCGAGGGCGACATCCGCCTCGGCGGGCGCTCGGTCACAGGGCTTGCGCCGGAGACCATCGCCCGGCTGGGGCTCTCCATGGTGCCCGAGGGCCGCCACGTCTTCACCCAGCTCACGGTGGAGGAGAACATCCTGCTCGGCAGCCAGATGCGGCGCGACCGCAAGCAGGTCAAGGCCGACTTCGAGCGCATGCTGGAGAGCTTCCCCTTCCTGCGCGACCGCCTCGCCACGCCGGGCGGCAAGCTCTCCGGCGGCGAGCAGCAGCAGCTCGTCATCGCCCGCGCCCTGATGACCAAGCCCCGGCTCATCCTCCTCGACGAGCCCTCGCTCGGGCTCGCGCCGATGGTGGTGGATACCGTCTACGAGATCCTCAAGGGGCTGCGCGACGAGGGCATCACCCTGCTGGTGGTCGAGCAGAGCACGCACCGTGCGCTCGAGAACGGCGACCGCATCTACATCATCCGCTCCGGCCAGATCGAACTCGAAGGCCAGTGCAGCGACCTCACCGACGAACGCGTCGAGCAGGCATACTTCGGCTTCGACCAGGCGGGCGCCGACGCCGACGACCGGACCCGGTTCTGAGCGCCGTCCGGAGCCGGTGATGGATCGCGCGGCGTGCGAGAGGCTGGACCGGGAGTGCCCGCTGGCGCATTGCCGCGAGCGCTTCACCCTGCCGGACGGTGTTCTCTACTTCGACGGCAACTCCCTCGGGGCGCTGCCGAAGGCCACGGCCGCCGACATCGAGCGCCTGATCCGGACGGAATGGGGCCAGGGTCTCGTCGAGAGCTGGCTCGATGCCGACTGGTTCTTCCTCGCGCGCAGCACGGGCGACGCCATCGCGCCGCTGATCGGCGCATCCGCGGGCGAGGTGATCGTCGCGGACTCCACCTCCGTCAACATGTTCAAGCTGGCGGCCGCCCTGCTGCGCCGCAGCGAGGGACGGCGCCGGGTGGTCGCCGAGCGGGGCAACTTCCCGACCGTCACCTACGTCCTGGAAGGGCTGGTCGGGCTGTTCGGCGAGCGCTTCGACCTCGCACTCGCGGATACCGCGCAGATTCCCGGCGCGATCGACGAGCGGACCGCGCTCACAGCCCTCACCCACGTCAACTTCCGCACCGGCGCCATGCACGACATGGCCCGGATCACCGCGCACTGCCACGCGCAGGGCGTGCCCGTGATCTGGGACCTCAGCCACTCCGCCGGCGCGGTCCCGCTCGCGCTCAACCGCTGGGGCGTGGAGTATGCCGTCGGCTGCACCTACAAGTTCCTCAACGGCGGGCCCGGCGCGCCGGCCTACGTCTACATGGCCGAGAGCGCCATCGCGGCGCACGAGCCCGCCGTCACCGGTTGGTTCGCGCATGCCGATCAGTTCGGCTTCGAGGACCGCTTCCGGCCGGCGGAGACCATCGAGAAGTGCCTGGTCGGCACCCCGCCGGTCCTCTCGCTCCGCGCCGTCCGGCACGGCATCGCCTGCTTCGACGGCGTGACCATGGAGGGTATCGCCGACAAGCTCCGGAGCCTGTCGGACCTGCTGATCCGGTTGGTAGCCGAGAGGCTCGCGGACTGCGGCTTCGTCCTCGCGACCCCGCGGCAGCCGGCCGCGCGCGGCAGCCAGGTCTCGTTCAGGCATCCGCACGCCTATGCCGTCTCCAAGGCCCTTCGCGCCGAGAACGTCGTGGTCGACTTCCGCAGCCCCGACATTCTCAGGTTCGGCATCGCGCCCCTCTACATTCGCCATGTCGACGTGTGGGATGCGGCGGATGCGCTCGCGCGGATCATGGCGGGCGAACGCTGGAAGGCGCACGTGACAGACGCGCCCGATCCGGTCACATAGGGCGACTGGCGCGAGGCGAAGGCAGGAGAGAACGGGGTGGCCTATCACGACCGCTACAGCGAGAAGGGTTCGGGGCCGGCGGTGGTCTTCAGCCACGGGACGCTCATGGACGCGACGATGTTCGCCCCCCAGCTCGACCATCTGGCGGAGCGGGGCTACCGGGCGCTCGCCTACAACAGCCGGGTGCTCACGGGCGCGCCGGCGCCGCACACGCTCGGCGATCTGGTCGAGGACTGCCGCGCGCTGCTCGACGACCTCGGCATCGGCAGGTGCGTTCTCGCCGGCATGTCGGTGGGCGGCTTCATGGCCCTCGAATTCGCGCTCGCTTACCCCGAGCGGCTGCAGGGGCTGATCCTCATCGCCGCCACCTCGCAAGCGTACACGGCCGAGGAGCGCGCCGCCTACCATGGACGGTTCGACGATCTCGACGTGGACGGCATGGTGCCGAGGGACTTCGCCGAATGGGTGGCGCCCTTCTGCTTCGGCGAGACGACGCTGGCACGGAACAGGCCGCTCGTGGACCACTGGATCGAGCGCTGGGCGACGACGGTGCCGGCGCGCGCGGTGCTCTTCCAGGGCCGGTCCTGGATCGACAAGGAGGACATCACCGCGCGCCTTGCGAGCGTGGACGTGCCCGCGCTCGTGGTCCACGGCGAAGAGGACGTGCCGCTCCCCATCGCCCGCGCGCTGCCGATGGCGGACGCGCTGCCCGACGCGACGCTCGCGCGCGTGGCCCAGGCCGGCCACTCGGTCAATCTGGAGGCGCCTCAGGCCGTCAACGCGGCGATTGCAGCCTTTCTCGGCCGCCTCGATCTGTCATAACGCGACCGAAGCGAACCCGCTCACCACCCAGCGACGAAAGGAACCCAGGCTATGTCGAACTCCGCTCTCCTCGTGCTGCACTTCCAGAACGGCGTCGCCCACCCCGACGGCGTGTGGGGGAAATACCTCTTTCCCCAGGTCGAGAAGAACGGATCGGTCGGCAACGCGCGGCGCGCGCTGGAGGCCGCCCGCAGCCGCGGCATGCTGGTGATCTACGTGAACATCGCCTGGCGACCCGGCTTCCCGGAGCTGCCCGACGACACCTGCGGGCTGCTCAAGGAGGCGAAGGACAACAACGAGTGCCTCGTCGGCTCCTGGGGCGCCGACGTGATCGACGAGCTCAAGCCGGAGGGGAACGAGATCGTCGTCATCAACTTCGGCTCGGACAGCTTCGAGGGAACCGACCTCGACCTGATCCTGAGGAACCGGGGGATCGGAAAGCTCTACGTCGTCGGCCAGTGCATCGAGCATGTGGTGGCGACGACGGTCAAGCGCGCCGTCAACATGGGCTACTCCGCCGCGATCCTGAAGGACTGCACCAGCGGCTTCACCGACCAGAACTACGACGCCATGGTGGAGATC
>WTGU01000059.1 GCA_011523425.1 Alphaproteobacteria bacterium | reverse complement strand
TGGGCGACGTCGGCGAGCGTCGCGAGGCTGCCGGCATGCATGTAGGGCGCGGTGAGCGCCACGTTGCGCAGGCCCGGCACCCGGAACTCGCCGAAGTTGCTCTGGCGCAGGTCAACGTAGCGGGTCTTGGCGGCAGTGGAGTGCCCCGCATCGTCGTTGAAGCGGCCCAGCAGGGTGTACGGGCTCTGGCGCAGCTTGCGAATGCCGCCGTGCCGGCCGGGATCGACCCGGCCGGGTTCGACGAAATGCGGCACGCCCGCGTCGGCGAACTCGCCGTTGGTGAAGGCCGGGCCGAAATGGCAGAAGGCGCAGTTGCCCCGGCCCACGAACAGGCGCAGGCCGCGCCGGGCGGCTGCGGGATAGCGGGCCCGGCCAGCCGCATCGTTGCGCGCGAGCGCATCGCGGAAATCGTCGAACGGCGTGCGGCCGCTGACCTGGGTTTCCAGGAACGCCGCCAGAGCCTTGCCGAGATCGACGAAGACCCCTTCGTCGTCCGCGCCGGGCGCTGCGCCGAACGCGCGCCGGTAGCCGCAGGAAAGCTCCCGGTCGGAGCGGACCAGCCGCGCCGCATCGCCGGGGCCGATACCCATTTCGCGCCCGTCGAGCAGGGGCCGCAGGTTTTGCGCCCAGAGCGAGTCCTGCGCGCCGTCCCAGCCGAACCAGCGGCTGAAGCGCAGGTTGAACAGGGCGGGCGCGTTGCGGTCCACGGTCCGGTGCCCGCGACTGCGCGGCAGGCCGTCGGTCCAGGCCCGGTCCGGCGGGTGGCAGGTTGCGCAGGAGACCGTGCCGGAGAGCGACAGGCGCGGATCGAAGAACAGCGCCCGGCCGAAGGCGATGGCGGCCGGCTTGCCGGAAACGCGGTTGCTCGGATCGGGCTGCACGGCCGGCGGCCACGGCCCGTGGCGCAGGATGCGGCGTTCTTCCTCGGCAGTGAAGTCGAGCGCCGGCGCGGGCGCGGCGACTCCCAAAAGTAGACTGATTGCAATTGCAAGTCCCGACAGCCCGGCGGCCAGCCGGGCGGCGACGGAGGCGCCTGAGCGCCGGGGCGTCACTCCAGCACTGCCTCGGCGGTCAGCGTCTCGCGGCCCGCCGCACCGCGGATGTCCAGAATCAACTGCCAGCGCCCCGGCATGTGGAACATCAGGCCCTCGGCGGTTCCGGAGAGGCCGTTCAGGGTCACTCCGGGCCGGTAGTTCATGCCGTGCCGGTGGTCCGGCATCCAGCCGCGCACCTTGACGCGGTCGACCGGCAGCCCGCACAGATGGAATCGGATGGAAAAATGCGCGCCGACCGGGATGGGGGCGGGCTCCGAGCGCCACCATGCCGTCCATAGCTCGCCGGCGATTGTCTCGCCACCGGTCCAGCCCTCCGGACGGTCGCAGGCCGCCGCCTGACCGGCCGCAAGCACGAGCGCAAGCGCGGCCGCCAGCGCCGCTCCGCCGAGGCGCCACCGGGCCATCGAGCGCTAGCGCAGTTGCGCCAGGTGCGGCCGGATCATCGCCTCGCCGTTGCGCCAGGCGATCTTCTCGGCGAGGTCGGGCGGCAGGTCGCCCAGCCACTCCCGGGTCCACTCGGCGTGCTGGACGACATAGTGCCAGCGCTCCGGCGTGAAGGTGTCGGTGCCGACCATGACGCGGTCCGGGAAGGCGGCGAACAGACTGCGCCAGTCGTCGTCAACCCGGCCGCCACGGGCGTGCTCGCTGCGGAAGGCCAGGTCGGTCCAGAGCTTCGCGTGCTTCTCGAGCATCGGGCCGACGGTATCCGGGCCGACGAAGCCGGCATGGGCCCACAGCACCCGCGCTTCCGGCCACTGGGCGAAGATCCTGTCGACTGCGCCGGCGTCCGAATGGGCGTGCAGGAGAAGATTGTGCTGCCGCGCCAGCTCGATCATGCGCCGCGGCACGGCCTTGTCGGTCTGCGAAGCGAAGAGGTGGAATTCGCCGACCGCGACCCACCTGAAGCGTTCCAGACGGTCCTCGAGGAAGTCGATCACCGACGGATCGTCGACCCAGCGGCCGATCTCGCCGCGCCGGCGATAGGGGCGCAGGCTGGGCAGAACGAGGTCCGGTGCGGCGGCGTAGAGCGCGCGGGTGCCGGCGTCGCCCGAGCTCGACACCAGCGCCCGCTTCAGCCCCGCCTGCTCCAGAATGGCGACGGCGTCGCCGGCGGAAAGTTGCTCGGCGGCGTCGTGGCTGAAATGGATATGAGCGTCGAAGATCGGCATCGGCGCGCCGGCGGCGCGGGCCGCCGAGGGCAGCAGCGCCGCTGCGGCCGAGGTTGCGAGAAAGCGACGGCGCGAGAGTATGGCAGGGCTCCTTCCTGCTGGCGCCCGGGAATCCTGTCACTCCCGCCGGCCGCATGGCAAGCCCGCAGGCCGCTTTACCGTACGGTCATTCATTCTCCAGGGGTATGATCGCTCTGGACGTGATGGTTGTCCGGGACGTGCCGGCCCGATCGTCGGGTCGTGCGACGCAATCCTCCCGGCGACGCTCGAGGGATCGGAGGCGCACCATGGTGAGGCTCTTGTTCATCGCGGTCCTGGCCCTGGGACTCACGGCCCCGGCGGTGGGCGCTCTGGCCCATCACGGCTGGTCGTGGACGACGGGCGGCAATATCGATCTGACCGGCATCATCAAGACCGTCCGCCTGGGGAATCCCCACGGCATCCTGACGATCGACGTGGAGGGCGAGGAGTGGAGGGCCGAGGTCGGTCAGCCCTGGCGCAACGAGCGTGCCGGCCTGGAGGACGGCGATCTGGCCGTAGGGGTCGAGATCCGGGTGATCGGCGAGCCCGCCGCCGATCTGTCGGAGAGACGGGTGAAGGTGGAACGGCTGTTCCTGGGCAAACGGGAGTACATCCTCTACCCCGGGCGCGACTGAGACCTTGGAGGCCCTGCTCGCAGCATTCGAGGGGACCGCCCTGGCGCAAGCGCTGCGGGCCTCCCGCTGGGGCTATGCCGCTCTCAACGCCGCGCACATCTTCGCGATCGCCCTGCTGATCGGCTCCGTCGTCCCGCTCAATCTGCGACTTCTCGGCGTGTGGCGCGGCATCTCGCGCGAAACGGTGGTGCGGGTGCTCACGCCCGTTGCGGCGAGCGGGCTGGCCCTGGCCCTGCTCACGGGACCGCTGCTGTTCTCGGTCCGGGCGCAGGAATACAGCGGCGTCGGAGTCCTGCAGCTCAAGCTGGCCTTCATCGCAATCGGAGTCCTGTCCACGCTCGCCCTGTGCTGGGGCCACGGGTTCCTGCTCAGGGACGTCCCGCGCGCCCGCCTGGTCGGTCACGCCATCCTGTCCCTGGTTTGCTGGCCGGGAGCGCTCGTCTGTGGGCGACTGATCGCGTTCGCGGGCGATTGAGGCGCAGGCGGCGTCCGCTACTCCCGGCACTCCCTGACCCAGCCGTTCTCGAACACCGGGCCGTCGCAGCCGCAGAAGCGGGCGATGCGGGCGAGCTCGCGCCCGATGCGCTCCAGCCGGCCCTTGCCGAGGCGCACGCCCCGCTCGGGCCAGAGCGCCCGCACGCAGAGCCGACCCTCCCGGCGGCGCATGTCGATACGCCCCACCAGCCGGTCGCCCTCCAGCAGCGGGAAGACGTAGTAGCCGTATTCGCGCTTCTCCTCCGGCACGTAGATCTCGATGCGATAGCGGAAGCCGAACAGCCATTCGGCGCGCCTGCGGTCGCGCAGCAGCGGGTCGAAAGGGCTGAGCACGCGCACCCCGCCGGGCGGCTCCGGCAACCCTTCGGCCTGCTCGCCTAAGCCGGAACGTGCGAACAGGCGGCGGACCTCGCCGGGCCGCGCGCCTTCCACCGCCGCCTCGACCAGCTCGCCGGCGTCGCGGGCGGCACACCAGGACCGCGCTTCGTCCGGAGTAGCCGTGTCCCAGAAGGCCGCGATCTCCCGTGCGGAGCCGAAGCCGAGCCGGTCGAGAGCGCCCGCGCAGGCCCAGTCCAGCGTTTCCCGCTCGTCCGGCAGGGCGGCGCGGACGGGAGCCGGGATCACGCGCTCGGCCAGGTCGAAGACCTTCTGGAAACCCTCGCGCCGGTCGATGGCGAGCGCGCCGGTGCGCCAGAGGAATTCCAGCGCCGTCTTCGACGGATGCCAGTCCCACCAGGCGGACGCGTCGCGCCGCCGGCCGCCGCCGAGCTCGCGCGCCATGACAGGCCCGCCCTCGCGGATGCGCTCCAGCACCTCGTCGAAGCGCTCCTCGAATCCTGCCCTGCGCCACTTTCGCCAGCGCGCGCGCAGCATGTCGGCGTCGCGGCGGAACCGCAGCCGCCAGTAGGGATAGAACGACACGGGGATGACCGAGGCATCGTGGGTCCAGTGCTCGAACAGCGTGCGCCGCCGTTCCAGCAGGTCGGCGAGCTGTCGCGGCCGGTAGCGTCTGCGCCGGGCGGCCAGGATCATGTGGTGGGCGCGCTCGACCGTCGCGATGCTGTCGACCTGGACGAAGCCGAGCCGCTCGATCAGCCCCGTGAGATCCTCTCCCGGCGGTGGGCGCCCGAGGCCGTGCCGGTCCAGGAACAGTTTTCTGGCAGCCCGGTTGGAGAGGCGCGGCAATGGCTGGCCCGCACTGCCTCGCATGACGACCTCGCTCCGATCCCCCGAACCCACGACCGGTCACTGTACTCCCGTCGGCGCAGGGAGTATTCCAGCAGCCGTCCGGCCCACCGCTTTCACGAGGAGGCCGCGCAGCCATGGACCTGCGCAACATCGCCATCATCGCCCATGTCGATCACGGCAAGACCACCCTGGTCGACGCTCTGCTGCGCCAGAGCGGCACGGTGCGGGCGAACCAGCCGATGCGGGAACGCGCGCTGGACAGCGGCGAGCTCGAACGCGAGCGCGGCATCACGATCCTCGCCAAGTGCACCGCGATCGACTGGCGCGGCGTGCGCATCAACATCGTCGACACCCCCGGCCACGCGGACTTCGGCGGCGAGGTCGAGCGCGTGCTCGGCATGGTCGACGGCGTGCTCGTCCTGGTCGACGCAGCCGAGGGCCCGATGCCGCAGACCAAGTTCGTCGTCGACAAGGCGCTCCGGCTGGGGCTCAGGCCGATCGTGGCGATCAGCAAGATGGACCGCGCGGACGCCCGGCCCGAGGCCGTGCACGAAGCGGTGTTCGACCTGTTCGACGCCCTGGGCGCGAGCGAGGAGCAGCTCGACTTCCCCCTCGTCTACAGCTCGGCGCGCGACGGCTGGGCCTCGCGCGATGCGGCCGTCGCCGGAGCTGACATGGCACCGCTCTTCGAGACCGTCATCGCGCACGTGCCGGCGCCCGCGACGGATCGGGATGCGCCCTTCCGCATGTTGATCAGCCTGCTCGAGGCCGACCCCTATCTCGGTCGGCTGGTGAGCGGCCGCGTGCTCTCCGGCCGGGTGAAGGCGAACCAGACCGTGACGGTGCTCCGCGCGGACAGCGCCGTGGTCGAGGTCGCCCGCCTCACCAAGCTGCTTCGCGCGCGCGGGCTGGAACGGATCGCCGTAGAGCATGCCATGGCAGGCGAAATCGTGACTCTTGCCGGCCTCGAGACCGCCTCAGTGGCGGACACCGTTGCCACCTCCGGGAACTGCGCCGCGATCCCGGCCGAGCCCATCGATCCGCCGACCATCGCAATGGTGTTCTCGATCAATGACTCGCCGCTCGCGGGACGCGAGGGAACGCAGCTCACCTCACGCATGATCGCGGCACGCCTCGCACGCGAAGCCGAGGGCAATGTCGCGATCCGGGTAAACGACATGGCAGACGACGGCGCCTTCGAGGTCGCCGGCCGCGGCGAGCTCCAACTCGCGGTGTTGATCGAGACCATGCGCCGCGAAGGCTTCGAGCTCTCCATCGGCCGCCCGCGGGTGCTGATGCGTGAAGACCCCAAGGGAGGCGCGCCGCTCGAGCCCATCGAAGAGATCCAGATCGATGTGGACGAAGCCTTCGTCGGCGACGTGGTGACCTCGCTCGCCGAACGGCGCGCCGAGCTGATCGAGCTGCGACCCTCGGGTCGCGACAAGATCCGCGCGCTGTTTCGCGGCCCGACGCGCGGCCTGATCGGTTTCAACGGCGAGCTGCTCACGGTGACCCGGGGCACGGCGATCATGCATCGGATATTTCACGGCTACACGCCGTTCAAGGGCCCGCTCCCGGGACGGCAGACCGGTGCGCTCGTCTCGAGCGCCGAGGGCAGAGCGGTCGCCTATGCGCTCTGGAACCTGGAGGCGCGGGGGACGCTCTTCGTCGAGCCGGGGATGCCCGTCTACGGCGGCATGATCGTGGGCGAGCACACGCGGCCGCAGGACCTCGACGTCAACCCGCTGAAGAGCAGGCAGCTGACCAATATCCGGGCCGCCGGCAAGGACAATGCCGTGCGCCTGAGCCCACCGCGGCCGATGCCGCTGGAAATCGCGCTGGCCTATCTCGCGGACGACGAGTTGCTCGAAGTGACGCCGGCGTCGATCCGCCTGCGCAAGCGCCTGCTCGACCCCCACGCCCGCCGGCGCGCCGCACGGGCGCACGCGCGAGCACCCTGATCGTCCGGCTTGCAATCGGACGAGCGCAGGACGACGGTTTCATCGTACCGCACGACAGAGACGAGCCCTCTCATGCCTGCACCCGCCATTCGCCCCCGGCGCTCCTTCATCTTCACACCGGGCCTGAGGCCGGAGATGTTTCCGAAGGCGCTCGCGACCGGCGCGGATATCGTCTGCGTCGAGCTCGAGGACGGGATCGCGCCAAAGGACAAGGCGGCTGCGCGCGCCAATACGATGAAGCTCTTCGAGAGCCCGCAGGCCGATGACGGGGTCGAACGCATCGTCCGCATCAACTCGCTGCGCGAGGGATTCGGCATCGCCGACGTGCAGGCCGTCCTGGCCGCCGTGACGCCCCCGCCGGCGCTGATGATGCCCAAGGTGCGCACGCCGGACGAGGTGGTGCTGCTCGATAATCTGCTGAGCGAGCGCGGGCACGACACCCGCCTGCACGTGATCATCGAGACCAATGCCGGGCTCGAGGCGGCCCATGACATCGCCCGTTGCAGCCCGCGCATCGACGCGATGTTCTTCGGCGGCGTCGACATGGCGGCCGAGCTGCGCTGCCGGAACGAGTGGGAGCCGCTGCTCTACGCCCGCTCGCGCGTCGTCCATGCCGCCGCCGGCGCCGGGCTGGACGTGATCGACGTGCCTTACCTCGATCTCGAGGACCTGGAGGGCATGAAGCACGCCGCGATCCAGGCAAGGGACTTGGGATTCTGCGGCAAGGGCGCGGTGCACCCGAAGCAGATCGCGGCGCTCAACGAGGTGTTCACGCCGTCGGCCGACGAGATTGCCCGCGCCAGGCGCATCATCGCCGCGTTCGAGGCGGCCGATACGGGGCTGGTCGTGATCGACGGCAAGCTCATCGAGAAGCCTGTTCTGCGCGAGATGCGCCGCATCGTCGCCATCGCCGACCGGATCGGCGCCGCAAGAGAATGAGCGCAAACGGCGGATTGGCCCTCGCGGTCGACCGGGATCGAGGAGGGCCCGAGCCCGGCCACTTCAGACATGGCCGCGCCAATTGCCTTCAACTAGCATTGAAACCGGACCACTCAGTGGGGGCCGGTCGGGGTTCTTCGAACACTGACACGTCTTCCCCCGATTCGCCGCACTCTTGGCGGAAAGGCTGCGTCGCGAGATCGAGTGCCTTGCGCGTCCTAGGGCCCACAGGGGGCTTTCACGCCCCGAACGTGCTCCTCTCGCGCCGCCGAGGGCGAAGCCGGCGCGTCTGTTGACAGTCCTCGAAGCGAGGTCCTACCTTCCGGGTCAACGTCTTTCGCTTTCCCGGCGCGCGGTGCGTCGGCGGACGCAAGACAACCTTCTTCCAGGGAGAGGCAACAGATGAAAGTTGAGGTCTTCAATCGACTCATGGCTGCCCAGACCACCAGGCGCAGGATGCTGAAGGGCATGGCCGGCGCCGGCGCGATGGCTGCCGTTGCAGGAAGCGGGATCGGTGGCTTCGCCGGCTCGTCCTCGGCACAGGACAACGTCCGGGCCGAAATTCTCAAGATTCCGGGCGTCGGCGTCGGCTCTCCCATGGATTCCGACTGGCAGAAGGTGGGCGCGCTCTGCCTCGGGCCGGCCAAGGAACATGTCTCCGAGGGCGAGTTTGAGGGTGTCGAGCTCACCTTCCTCGGCCTCAACAACCAGAACCTCCACAACTTCCTCTTCCGCGGCTTCCTCAAGCCGTGGGAGGCCTATACCGGGGCCACGATCAACTGGATCGACCTCGCCCAGGCCGACTACAACGCCCGCCTGCAGCAGTCGATCGCCACCGGAACGGTCGACTTCGACATCATCGAGATGGGCGCACCCTTCGAGGGCGACGTCTGCGGCAAGGGCCTCGCCTCGGTCATGCCCGACTGGGTGAAGAGCCAGATCGACATGGACGACTACGTCGGCTACCTCAAGGCGCCGGTCGGCACCTGGGAAGGCAAGACCTACCGAATCTCGATCGACGGCGATTGCCACAATTTCAACTATCGCACCGACTATTTCGAGGACGAGGACCTCGCGGCTGCCTGGGAGGCGGAAGGCCACGAGGGCCCGTGGGAGGTGCCGACGACCTGGCAGAAGGTCCAGGAGGTCACCAAGTTCCTCAAGGGCAAGAAGGTGGGCGGCTTCGACGCCTACGGCTACCTCGATCCGCTGAAGGGCTGGGGCGGCTTCGCCTTCTACTTCCTCGGCTCGCGGGCGACCGCCTATGCCAAGCACCCGGACGATCCGGCGTGGCTGTTCGACGCCGACACCATGAAGCCGCGCGTCAACAACCCGGCCTGGGTGCGCGCGATCCAGGACGTGCTGGACACGCTCGATTCCCAGCCGCCGGACCAGATCAACGCGGATCCGGGAACCACCGGCTTCCAGCAGTTCCTGGCGGGCACCGGCTCGATGCTGAGTTGGTGGGGCGACATCGGCTCCAACGCCAAGACCTCCGACACCTCGGTGGTGGGCGACACGGTGGGCTTCTCGATCCTCCCCGGCTCGGACGACGTGTACAACGCGGCGACCGGCGCGTGGGAGACGCTGGCATCCGGCCCGAACTTCTCGCCCAACATGGCCTACATCGGCTGGGGCGTTTACGTCATGGCCCGCGTGGACGCCGACGCGCAGAAGCAGAAGGCGGCCTGGTCCGCCGCCGCCCATCTCGGCGGCAAGGACCTCTCGCTCTGGTGCGCCGCCTATCCGTCGGGCTTCCAGCCCTACCGGAACTCCCACTTCAACATTCCCGAGTGGGTGGGCGCGGGCTACGACGAGGCCTTCATCGCCGACTACCTCGCGTCGGAGGCGGATTCCTACAACCATCCCAACGCGGCGATCGAGCCGCGCATTCCGGGCATCTTCCAATACTACTCGGTGGCCGAGGACGAGCTGGCGCGCATCTACGCCGGCGAGTACGGCGCCCAGGAAGGCGCGGACCGGATCGCGGCCGCGTGGGAGAAGATCACCGATCAGATCGGGCGCGAAAGCCAGATCGCGCTTTATCGGGCGTCGCTGGGTCTCTCATAGCCCCGCGTTCTCGCTCGTGTCATTGGGATTGGCGGCCGTGAGGCCGCCAATCCTGCTTTGGCGGGCAGGCACGTGAGCACCCCTGCGCAACTCGAGGGCAACCAGCTCTACGTCGTCACCTCCGATCACATGTCGCGCGGCCGCATCCTCGCCGGGCGCGCGCTGATGTGGGGGGCCGCGCTCGTCCTTCTGCTCATGGTGGTGGTCCAGGGCCTCCGTGAGAACGAGAGCATCTCCTTCGGCTTCGAGACCTGGCGCCCGGTGCTCTACGCCTATGCGTTTTGGGCGGTCTGTCTCTGTATCGGGCAGGTGCTGACGCGCGGCGAGCAGGGCAAGCGCGCGCTCTTCGTTCTGCCGGGCGTGCTGTTCGTCGTCTCGATGGTGATCTTCCCGATCCTGTTCGGGATCTACATCTCGCTCACCGACTGGAACCTCTCCTCGCTCACCGGGCGGAAGTTCAACGGCGTCGACAATTTCGTGCAGATGGCCGGCGATTCGTTCTACTGGAACGCCCTCAAGAACATGGTCTACTACGTGCTCGCGATCAGCGTGGAATATGCGATCGCGTTCGGCCTGGCCCTCCTTCTCAACGCCCAGATTCGCGCCCGAAAATTCTTCCGGGTGGCGTTCCTCCTTCCCCTCATGCTCTCGCCGGTGGCGGTGAGCTGGATGGTGGGGAAGTCGATGATGGAGATCCGCTTCGGCCCTCTCGCGAACCTCGGCCGGTTCCTTGGCTGGGAGACGCCGTCCTTCTTCGGGACGGCCGAGATCGCGCGGCTCACCATGATGGTGATGGACGCGTGGACCTTCATTCCCTTCATGATGATCATGCTGCTCGCCGGGCTTCAGGCGTTGCCCAAGGACGTGGTGGAGGCGGCCAAGGTGGACGGGGCCTCGCGCTGGACCACCTTCTGGCACGTGACGTTTCCGCTGATGCTGCCGGTCAGCATCACGGCCATCCTCATCCGCATCATCTTCAAGCTGAAGCTCGCGGACATCATCATCAACGTCACCGCCGGCGGCCCCGGCGGCGCCACGGATACCGTCACCAGCTTCATCTTCCGCGAGTACCGTGACCGCTCCAACGTCGGCTACGGCACGCTGCTCGCCATGGTCTATCTGGTGCTGATCATCGTCTTCATCACGCTGCTGCTGAAGCTGGTGAGGCGCTGGATGCGGCAGTCGTACTGATGTCGTGTGCTGGAGCCGACGATGAATAGTCCCTGCGTGTCCCTTTCCGTCATGGCCGGGCTTGTCCCGGCCATCCATGCTCCCTCGCCGCACTTGGCGCATGTGGATGCCGGGAACAAGTCCGGGCATGACGGTGGGAGGAAAGCGCTGTTCGTGCGTATTTCCGCTCAAATTCTCCAGGCGGGGCCATGAGCGCCGAGACCGGCCAGATCTTCAAGGATGCCGCGCCCGACCTGAAGTTCCGGGCCAAGTGGTACACGCGGCGCGTGCTGATCTACGGCACGCTGCTCTTCTGGACCGTGATCTGTCTCTTCCCCATCTACTGGACCGCGACGACCTCGTTCAAGATCGCGCCCGACGTGATGCAGGGGCACCTGATTCCCTGGGCCGACTTCGAGCCGGCATGGCGCGGCTGGCGCTCGCTCGGGCTCTCGCCGCAGACGATCTTCGAGACCTCGACCGTGCGCGAGGAGTTTCTCAAGCGCTTCACCAACAGTGTCATCACCTCGCTCGCGGCCTCGGCGCTGGCGGTCGTGCTCGGATCGATGGCGGCGTACGGCCTCAGCCGCTTCACCTACCGCCTCAAGTTCATCAAGAACCGCGACATCTCGTTCTTCTTCCTGAGCCAGCTGATCCTGCCGCCGGTGGTGCTCGCGCTGCCCTTCCTCGTGCTTTACAAGGAGCTCGCACTGCTCGACAGCCATATCGGGCTGATCCTGCTCTACACGCTGATGGTGCTCCCCATCGTCATCTGGATCATGCGTGACCAGTTCAGTGCCATTCCGGTGGAGCTGGAGGAGGCCGCGCTGGTCGACGGGCTCTCGGTGTGGAAGGCGTTCCTCCAGATCGTGCTTCCGATCGCGCTGCCGGGGATGATCGCCGCGTTCATCCTCTCGCTGGTGCTGTGCTGGAACGAGTATTTCTTCGCCGCGCTGCTCACCAGCACCGACGCGAAGACGATACCGGTCATGGTAGCGAGCCAGACCGGCAGCCAGGGCATCAACTGGTGGTCGATGGCCGCGCTCTCGTTCGCCGCGATCCTGCCGCTGGTGATCATCGGCATCGTCCTCGAGCGCTTCATCATCAAGGGCATGGCGGCGGGAGCGGTGAAGTGACGGCGGGTGGGTGGACAGGCGCCGCCGCCTCGGCTACCTCACCGGGGCCGGCGGGCGCGACGCGGGAGGCGAAGCGGCACCATGGCTGAGGTCACCATTCGCCAGCTGCGAAAATCGTTCGGATCGGTCGAGGTCATCCGCGGCGTCGACATCGACATCCCGGACGGCGAGTTCGTGGTGCTGGTGGGCCCCTCCGGCTGCGGCAAGTCCACCCTGCTGCGCATGATCGCGGGCCTTGAGGACGTGACCGCAGGCACGATCCGCATCGGCGAGCGCGTCGTCAACAACCTGCCGCCGGCGGAGCGCGACATCGCCATGGTGTTCCAGAACTACGCGCTCTATCCGCACAAGACGGTGGCGGCCAACCTCGCGTTTTCGCTGAAGGTGCGAAAGACCGACCGCGCCGTCGTGAAAGAGCGCGTGGAACAGGCGGCGGAGACGCTGGGCCTCACGCCCTACCTGCACCGCTACCCGCGCCAGCTTTCGGGGGGCCAGCGCCAGCGCGTGGCCATGGGCCGGGCGATCGTGCGCGACCCTCAGGTCTTCCTGTTCGACGAGCCGCTGTCGAACCTCGATGCCAAGCTCCGCATCCAGATGCGCACCGAGATCAAGGAGCTGTACCAGCGCCTCGGCACCACCACCGTCTTCGTCACCCACGACCAGATCGAGGCGATGACCATGGCGGACAAGATCGTGGTCATGGAGGACGGCCTCGTCGAGCAGGTGGGCACTCCCCTTGAGTTGTTCGACCGTCCCAGGAACGTGTTCGTGGCGACCTTCATCGGCTCGCCTGCCATGAACCTGATCCACGGCACCGTGCGCCGCGACGGCGCGCCCCACGTGGAGGCGAACGGGCACCGGCTGCCGGTCAGGCCGGACCGCGAGGCGCCGGACGGCCACTCCGTGATCTACGGGGTCAGACCGGAGCATCTCGACCTCGCTGAAGACGGAGGCGGCTTTCCCGCGCGCGTCGCCGTGGTCGAGCCCACCGGCTCGGAGACGCTGGTCTTCCTGCGCTTCGGGGAGACCGAGGTCGTGGCGCTCTTCCGGGACCGGCACTTCTTCAAGCCGGGCGAGACGGTGCACCTCCGCCCGCGCACGGACCAGACACACCTCTTCGACGCTGCGACCGGCGTCCGCCTCTGACCCGGGACCGCGCGCACGCCCGCCGCCGGCCGCCCGCCGAGAACGAGAGAATGCGCGACGCCGCTCCGCCCTGCTACGCCGCCAGGCTGAACTCCTTCAAGGTCGGCGCCGAAGCCTACTGGCCCGGCAGGAACCGGGTGACGACCGTAGACCTGCTGGAGCGTGCGGCGACGGTGAAGGGTCTCAACGCCGCCGATCTCAACTACCCGGATCACTTCGAGGGCACAAGCCCGCGGGAGCTCGCCGCCGTGCTCGACCGGCTCGGCATCGGGCTGAACGGCCTCGCCATGCGCTACTACTCGGACTCCGACTTCCGGCTCGGCGCCCTCACCAATCCCGACCCCGCCCGGCGGCGGAAGGCCATCGACCTCACCCGGCGCGGTCTCGACGCCCTCGCCGAGATGGGCGGGACGCTGATGACGCTCTGGCTCGGCCAGGACGGCTTCGACTATCCCTTCCAGGCCGACTACGGGCGGATGTGGGACGACACCATCGCGGCCGTTCGCGAGATCGCCGGGCACAACCCGGAGATCGACATCGCGCTCGAGTACAAGCCCGACGAGCCGCGCAGCTACTCCCTCATGCCCGACGTGGGCACGACCCTGCTCGCGATCCGCGAGGCGGGGGCGGCGAACCTCGGCGTCACGCTCGACTTCGCGCACGTCCTCTATGCCGGCGAGATGCCGGCGCACGCGGCCTGCCTCGTGGACCGCCACTCCCGCCTGCTCGGCATCCAGCTCAACGACGGCTACGGCAAGCGCGACGACGGCCTGATGGCGGCGACCGTCCACCCCGTTCAAACCGTCGAACTGCTGGTGGCGCTGGGCCGCTGCGGCTACGGGCGGGCGATCTATTTCGACACGTTCCCCGACACCGGCGGGCTCGACCCGGTGGCGGAGTGCCGGGCCAACATCGAGACCATCGAGCGCCTGCAGGAGGTCGCCGCATCGCTCGCAGACGACGAGCGCCTGGCGCGGGCGATCGCCCGACACGACGCGACGGCGAGCCAGCGGATCGTGGCCGCCGCGCTCTACGGAGGGCGCCGTTGAGCGGCGGGGTGGTCGTCGTCGGCTCCCTGCATCTGGACGTCGTCGTCACCGCGCCGCGCCTGCCCGCCCCGGACGAGACCGTTATGGGAGAGGCGGTCACGCTCGTGTGCGGCGGCAAGGGCGGCAACCAGGCGGTCGCCGCGAGCCGCCACGGCGCGCCGACCGCCATGCTGGGGCGCGTGGGCGGCGACGTTTTCGCTGCTTCGCTGGTCGACAATCTCCGCGCGGCCGGCGTCGATACCTCCCTCATCCAGCGGGACGAAGCGGCCGCGTCGGGCCTCAGCGTCGCGGTCGTCGGCGCCGACGGGGAATACGGTGCGGTGGTGGTGTCGGCCGCCAATCGAGGGCTCTCTGCGGACGGCTTCGCGCTGCCAGAGGGCGCCCGCGTCCTCGTCCTGCAGAACGAGGTGCCGGAGGCGGTCAACCGGTCGGTCGCGGCCGAGGCCCGCCGACGCGGCGCGATCGTCGTCCTGAACGCGGCGCCCATGCGCCCGACGGCGCCGGAGACGATGCGTCTCGTAGACCTCCTCATCGTCAACCGCATCGAGGCGGAGGCGTTGTTCGAGACTCCGATACACGGCGTGAAGGATGCCCTCGCCGCAGCGAAATGGGCCGGGGGCGGATTCGACGGGGAGGCGATCGTCACCCTGGGGAGCGATGGCTTGGTTCACCGCGATCGCAGCGGCGCGGTGCGGCACCATGCGGTCCGCCCGGCGCCGGTGGTCTCGGCGCACGGCGCAGGCGACGTGTTCGTGGGCGTACTCTGTGCCGGCCTGGCCGTGCCTGTCGCCATGGACGAGGCCATCGCCGACGCCCAGGCTGCCGCCGCCCGCTTCGTGTCGACACCCCTCGGGGAGCGGGGACTATCGATCGCGGCCGGCCCCGCTTCGGTTGTTTCTCGGGCACCTTCAGCCCCTCGCGCCGCCACAGGCGCTCGACCCGCTTGTCGTTGACCTGCCAGCCGGCGTCGCGCAGCAGGGCCGCGATCCGCCGGTAGCCGTAGCGGCCGTACTGGCGGGCCAGCTCGATCATGTCCGCGACCAGGCGCTCCTCGTCCTCTCGGCCGCGCGGGATGCGGCGCTGGGTCGAGCGGTGCTGCCCCAGCACCCGGCAAGCGCGGCGCTCCGAGACCCCGAGCCGGTCACGGACATGGTCGATGCACTGTCGGCGACGCGAGGGGCTTAGAAGTTTCCCCCTGCAGCCTCTTTCAGGATCTGCTTGTCCAGCGTCAGGTCCGAGACCGCACGGCGCAGCCGCTCGTTCTCCTTCTCAAGCTCCTTGAGACGGCGAAGCTGATCGCCGCTCATCCCGCCATACTCCTTGCGCCACCGATAGAAGGTGACCTCGCTGATCCCCAGCTGCCGGATCGCCGCCGCCATCGCCATCCCCCGGCCATGCAGAACCTCCGCACGACGCAGCAGGCTCACGATCTCCTCCGGCTTGTACCGCTTCCTTGCCATCCTCGATCCTCCTCATCCCAAACCTAGCGGTGGACCAACTCAAGGGGGGAGGATCAATGGAC
>WTGU01000013.1 GCA_011523425.1 Alphaproteobacteria bacterium | reverse complement strand
CGCCCCTTCTCCCTCTCCTCCCCGCCGGGGAGGAGAGGGTCGGGGAGAGGTGGGGCATGCGGGCCGCGCTGCAGGTAGAATGGGGGACGTGCGGCAACCGCGCGCGAGCCCGTCTGGTCGGAGTGTGCGCTAGTGCCCGGCTGCCCGCCGGAAGGCGCGATCGGCTCAGCCGGTGATGAAGGCGCGGAAGCGTCGGGCGACCTCGCGGGGCGCGATCGTCGGGCGGCCCAGCGCGGCCAGCGAGCCCGGCGCGATCAGCGCATGGATCAGCACGGGCCTCGGGCCGCCCTCGACGGCGGCCTCCAGGGCGCGGGCGAAGCCCGCCTCGCTGTCGCAGCGGAAGCCGCGCGGGTAGCCGCAGGCCCGGGCGACGCCGGCGAAGTCGACATTGGGCGAGACGGTCGCCTGCCCGCCGGTCGAATCGTGAACGCCGTTGTCGAGCAGGACATGGATCAGATTGGCGGGCGCCTGCGCGCCGATGGTGGCCATGGTGCCGAGCTTCATCAGCGCCGCCCCGTCGCCGTCCAGCACCATCACCGGCCGGCTCGTGTTGAGCGCGATGCCGAGACCCATCGCCGGCGCGCACCCCATGGAGCCCACCTGGTAGAGCTGCTGGGGACGGTCGTCCAGGGTGAAGAGCTCGCGCCCGGTCTTGCCCGTGGTGACGACCACGGCGGCGTCCCGCGGCGCGAGCTCCTGAACGCGGCGCAGCAGCTCCGCCCGTGCCGGCCGCGCGCCGCCCTCCCGCAGGTCGTCGACGGTTCCGCGCGGGCGGGCCGGCTGGTCCGGCTGATCGAGGCCGTCGTCGCGGACGCTGCCCTTCTCCATCACAAGCGCGAAGGGCAGCGCGTCCGCCGCCATCGCCCGCTCGGCCGTATCGAGCGCGGGCGCCACCGCGCCCGTCTCCCTCGGGAACGGGGCATGGCCGACCGCGATGGTCTCGAGCAGCGCCCCCGTCACCTCGCCCATCAGCGCGTGCTGCGGCTCGTCGCCCAGCCCCGGCTGGCCGCGCCAGGTGACGATCAGCAGGGTCGGGATGCGGAAGGGATGGTTGAGCGAGGTCAGCGGGTTGACGGTGTTGCCGAGGCCGGAGTTCTGGCACATCACCACCGTGCGCCTGCCGGCGAGCCAGGCGCCGGCCGCCACCGCCACCGCCTCGCCCTCGCTCGCCGCGCCGACATAGGCGAGCGCGGGGTCGGAGATCACCCGGTTGATCAGCGGGGTGAGGAAGGAGCAGGGGACGCCGGTATAGAAAGAGAACCCGCGCGCCCGCGCAGGCTCGAGAAAGGCGTCGGCCGCAATCATTCGGATGCCTCCGGGCCACGGTGTACTCTCAAACTAGCATGAAGCGCCGTCTGTCCCTCTTCGCGGTCCTGCTGCTGGCGGCTCAGCCCGCGCATGCCGGGTCGCTCGTGCTGGCGTGGCCCGCGCCCGCCGAGCCCGCCGACAGCGGTGGCTGGGAGGTGGAGGAATTCGACGGCGAGACCCGTTACCGGGTCGTCGAGCTCGACGGCCGGCGCGTGCTCGAGGCGGACAGCGAGTCCGCGGCGTCCAGCCTCTACCTCGAGCGGGAGATCGACATGACGGCGACGCCGATCCTGGAGTGGAGCTGGCGCATCGAGACGCCTCTGGCGGTCGCCGACGAGCGCAGCAAGGACGGCGACGACTACGCGGCCCGGCTCTACGTGGTCGCGCCGGGCGAGGGCATGTTCGGCCTGCCGCGCGCGATCAACTATGTCTGGGCCAACCAGGCGGCGGTCGGCGACGCGTGGCCCAACCCCTTCACCGCCAAGGTGATGATGGTCGCGGTCGATTCCGGGGAGGCACATGCGGGCGACTGGCGCACCCACAGACGGAATGTCCGCGCCGATTTCCTGCGCCTGTTCGAGCGCGAGGTGGAGGAGATCGAGGGTATCGCCGTGATGACCGATTCCGACAACAGCGGGCTCGACGCCCGCGCCTGGTACGGCGAGATCGCCTTTCATCCCGAGTAGCACACACCCGCCGGCACGGGCGGGGGCGGGCGATCTGACAATTGTCAACTGACAGGCGACACGATAGCCTGCGGCCATGATCGAATCGTTCAAGCATCGGGGGCTCAAGGCGCTCTACGATGGCAGGACGGCTCGGTGGGTGGCGCCCCACCACGTTGAGAAGTTGAAGGATATTTTCGCGGCACTCGATAGCAGTCGAGACCCGGGCGACATGAACCTGCCGGGATTCCGTCTGCACATGTTGAAAGGGCGGCTGAAGGGTCACTACGCGGTTGCGGTATCCGGCAACTGGCGAGTGACTTTTCGGTTCGAGGATGGATCGGCGGTCGACGTCGATTATCTGGACTATCACTGAGGAGAACGGTCATGGCGATGCACAATCCTCCGCATCCGGGAGGGATCGTGAAGCGGCAATGCCTCGAGCCCCTTGGCTTGACCGTGACCCGGGCTGCACAGGGCCTGGGCGTCACGCGCCAGGCGCTCTCCGAACTCGTCAACGAGCGCACCGGCGTCTCGGTCGACATGGCGATACGGCTGTCGAAGGCGTTCGGCTCGACGCCCGAGACCTGGCTCGGAATGCAGATGGCCTACGATCTCTGGCAGGCCCGCGACCGCGCGCGGCAGATTTCGGTCGAGCGCTTCGCCGCGGCTTGACGACGGAGCCTCGCCCGTCCCCGCGGCCCGTTCGATCGGGGTGCCGCCATTGACAGGGGCGGGCGTTCGATAGACGGTCGGACGCAGTGGTCCGGCGGCGCCGGGCGCCGGGCGCGCGCCGGGCCGCCGCCACGACGGAGGAGTCGACCGGTTGCGCCGCCACCTGCTCCTCTACCGCTTCCTCATCGTCAATATCGTGGGCGCCGCGCTGCTCGGCCTCGCCGGCGCGCAGGGCTGGCTCGCCCGGCTGGCGGAGGCGGACCCGACCGGCCTCGTCTTCGTCATCTTCGGCGTCTTTGGGGTGGGGCTCGCGCTCTGCGGCTGGCGCCTGTTCACGACGAGCGCCGCCCTCGACAGGCTGCAGCGAGGCGAGCCGGTGGCGCTGCCGCTCGCCCCCGGCCGCACGCCTGCCCGCCCGGAGCTGATGGCCGAGGCGCTCAAGGCGCGGCTCTTCAGCCGCATCGCCGTGGTGCGCCAGTTCGCCGCCGCCCTGGTGGTCCTCGGGCTGATCGGCACGGTGGCGGGATTCATCATCGCGCTCTCCGGGGTCTCGGCCGAGGACGCGGGCACGCTGGCCGCCGTGCAGCCGATGATCTCGACCCTGATCAGCGGCATGTCGGTCGCGCTCTACACCACCCTCGAAGGCGCCGTCCTGGGACTCTGGCTCACCGTCAACTACCGTATGCTGGCGACCGGCACCGCCACCCTCTACAGCGAGCTCCTCGCGGCCGATGGACGAGTTTGACGACGACAGCGGCACGATCTTCCGCGATGTCACGCTGCTCGCGCTGGCCGCCTTCGTCGCGATGGTCCTCATGCTGCTGCCGTTCCTCAATCCGGGCGCCGAGGCCGAGAGCGAGGCCGACGGGATCACCGATCCCGGCAACGTGATCATCGAGCTCCTGTGGACGCCGGAGCGCGACGCCGACATCGACCTCTGGGTCAAGGCGCCGCAGGGGATTCCCGTGGGCTTCCCCAACAAGGGCAACGCGGTGGTCAACCTGCTGCGCGACGATCTCGGCTTGTTTCAGGACCTTACGGACATCAATTACGAAATCGTCTACAGCCGGGGAATCATGGCCGGCGAGTGGATCGTCAACGTCCAGGCCTACCGGCTGGAGGACCCGATCCAGCCGGAGCCGGTCACGGTCCAGGTGGTGGTCAGCGTCAAGCGGGAGGGCGAGGACAGGCCGACGCCGATCCTGGAGAAGGAGGTCGAGCTGCGCTATCCCCGTCACGAGACGACCGTGTTCCGCTTCGCGCTCACCGGCAAGGGCGCGCTCGTGCACGGCAGCGTCAACGACGTGAGGGTCTCGCTGATACGGGAATACGCCCAGGCCCAGCTCCGCTCCCGCGAGATCAGGCCGGATGGATAGCTTCGCCTATCTCTATGTTGCGCTCGCCCTCGTGGGGGCGGCGCTCGCCAGCATCGCGGTCTGGTCCCGCCGGCGGACGCTGTGGAAGGCCGCCGCCGTCGGCCTGCTCGCCGCTCTCGTCGTGGTCGGCTATTTCAGCTATTCCATGCTGCTCTCGCGGCCGAAGCCGCTCTCGCCCGGCATGGAGGGCGTGGCCGGCGCGCGGGTCCTTTCGGCCGCTCTGCGCGAGGACGAGGCGATCTATCTCTGGCTTTCCATCGAGGGGACGCCGCGCTTCTACGCGTTGCCCTGGGACCAGACGGCCGCCCAGCGGCTCCAGTCGGTCATGCGCGAGACCCGGCGCTCGGGCCACGACGTGCAGATCCGCGCGTCCGAGCCCGGTGAGGAGTCGGCCGAGACGGACGAGGAGACGCCGGAGGTCCATACCTTCTACGCGGTGCCGCCGCCGATCATGCTGCCGACCAAGCGCCTGCACGCGATCCGCGGGCCGGCGGGCGAGATGTGACCATGGGCCGGGGCGGCGCCCATGGGGACGCAGCGGGTGTGACGGCGGGCGTGGTGGCGGGCGAGGCGCGGCAGGGCATCGCCCCCTATGCCTCGCGGCCGGAGCGGAGCCGCGGGCGCCTCCACCCCGAGCCCGAGAGCCGGACGCGCACGCCGTTCCAGCGCGACCGCGACCGCATCATCCACTGCGCGGCGTTCCGGCGCCTCCAGCACAAGACCCAGGTCTTCGTCTATCACGAGGGCGATCACTACCGCACGCGCCTCACCCACAGCCTGGAGGTGGCGCAGATCGCGCGCTCCATCAGCCGCGTGCTGCGCGTGGACGAGGACCTGGCCGAGGCGCTGGCGCTGGCCCACGATCTCGGCCACCCGCCCTTCGGCCACGCCGGGGAGGCCGCGCTCCACCGGGCGATGGAGCCCTATGGCGGGTTCGATCACAACGCGCAGACGCTGCGCATCCTCACCGCGCTGGAGCAGCGCTACAGCGGCTTCGACGGCCTGAACCTGACCTGGGAGGCGCTGGAGGGCGTGGCCAAGCACAACGGCCCCCGCCCGCCCGACGCGGCGCCCGGCGCGATCGAGGCCTATTCGGCCCGGCACGACCTGGAGCTCGGGACCCATGCGGGGCTGGAGGCCCAGATCGCCGCGCTGGCGGACGACATCGCCTACAACAACCACGACGTCGACGACGGGCTCAGGGCGGGCCTCTTCGCCGTCGACGACCTGCGGGAGGTCCCCCTGGTCGGCGCGATCCTGGACGCGGTGGCGAGCGACCATCCGGGCGGCGGCGAGAGCCGCCTGATCCACGAGACGGTCCGCCGGATGATCGGCGCGATGGTCGAGGACGTGATCGACACCAGCCGCCGACGCCTGGAGGAGGCGCGGCCGGCGGACGTGGACACCGTGCGCCGGCACGGCGCCCCGCTGATCGCCTTCTCGCCCGGCATGCAGGCCGACTGCGGGGCGCTCAAGACGTTCCTGCACGAGCGCATGTACCGCCATCACAAGGTCAACCGGATGGCCAGCAAGGCGCGCCGGACCGTGCGCGAGCTCTTCGAGCTCTTCGTGGACGAGCCGCACTGCCTGCCCGAGGAGTGGGGCAGCCGCTGCGACGGTCCGCGAACGCTGGCCACGGCGCGGGTGGTCGCGGACTATGTCGCCGGCATGACCGACCGCTTCGCCATCCAGGAACACCGCAATCTCTTCGACACGGTGCTGTGGAGATGAATGTCTTCAGCTACCTCTCCGACCTCGTCCACGAGGAGATCGAGGCTCTCAGCCGCGCCGGCGCGCTACCCGCAGGCCTCGATCTCGGCGCGGTCTCGGTCGAGCCGCCGCGCGAGGCCGGCCACGGCGATGCGGCCTGCAACGCGGCGCTCGTCCTCGCCAGGGAGGCGCGCCGCAAGCCGCGCGAGATCGCGGCGCTGCTGGCGGCACGGCTGGAGGAGCACGCGGCGCTCCGCGCGGTGGAGGTGGCCGGCCCCGGCTTCGTCAACCTGAGGCTCACCGACGAGTTCTGGCGCGCGCGGCTGGGCGAGCTGCTCGCCGCCGGCCCCGGCTACGGCGCCGAGGATCTCGGCGGCGGCCGGCGGGTCAATGTCGAGTACGTCTCGGCCAACCCGACCGGGCCGCTCCATGTCGGCCACGCCAGGGGGGCCGTGGTGGGCGATGCGCTGGCCAACCTGCTCGCGCACATGGGCTTCGCCGTGACGCGGGAGTACTACGTGAACGACGCCGGCGCGCAGGTCGATACGCTGGCCCGCTCCGTCCATGCGCGCTACCGGGAGGCGTGCGGCGAGACCATCGGCGCGATTCCGGAGGGGCTCTATCCGGGGGACTATCTGGTGCCCGTCGGCGAGGCGCTGGCGGCCCGCGACGGCCGGCGCTGGCTGGCCGCGCCCGAGGCGGACTGGCTGCCGGCGTTCCGGGAGTTCGCCACCGAGGCCATGATGGACCTGGTGCGCGCCGACCTCGATGCGCTCGGCGTGCGGCACGACCTCTTCCGCTCCGAGCGTGCGCTGGTGGGCGAGGGCCGCGTCGACGACGCCTATGCCGCGCTGGAGGCGGACGGCCTGATCTATCGCGGCGTGCTCGAGCCGCCCAAGGGCAGGCGCGAGGAGGACTGGGAGCCGCGCGAGCAAAGCCTCTTCCGCGCCACCCGGTTCGGCGACGACAGCGACCGGCCGCTCAGGAAGTCGGACGGCACCTGGACCTACTTCGCCACCGACATCGCCTACCATCGCGACAAGATCGAGCGCGGCTTCGTCGACCTGATCGACGTCTGGGGGGCGGATCACGGCGGCTACGTCAAGCGGATGAAGGCGGCGGTCTCGGCGCTCTCCGGCGAGGCGGCGGCGCTCGACGTGAAGATCTGCCAGATGGTGAAGA
Source organism: Alphaproteobacteria bacterium (assembly GCA_011523425.1). Taxonomy (GTDB): domain Bacteria; phylum Pseudomonadota; class Alphaproteobacteria; order UBA828; family UBA828; genus WTGU01. The sequence continues at coordinate 8,769 of WTGU01000013.1, read as the reverse complement.
TCCTCGACGGCGGCACGCCCGTGGCGATGTCGAAGCGCGCGGGCCGCTTCGTGACGCTGCGCGACGTGGTGGACGAAGTGGGCAAGGACGTCGTGCGCTTCATCATGCTGACCAGGCGCAACGACGCCCCGCTGGAGTTCGACCTGCAGCGGGTGACCGCGCAGTCGCGGGACAACCCCGTCTTCTACGTCCAGTACGCGCACGCCAGGGCCTGCTCGGCGCTGCGCCGCGGGGCGGAGATCGTGCCGCACGCCGAGCTCGAACCCGCCGCGCTCGCCCGCGCCGACCTCGCGTCCCTCGACGATGCGGCGGAGATCGACCTGATCCGCCGCCTCTGCCAGTGGCCGCGGGTGCTGGCCGGCGCAGCGCTCGCCCACGAGCCGCACCGCATCGCCTTCCACCTGCAGGAGCTCGCCGGCGCCTTCCACCTGCTCTGGACCAGGGGCAAGGACGACGCGCGGCTGCGCTTCATCGACGCGGAGCGGCCGGCGGAGACCCGCGCGCGCCTCGCATTGATCAGCGGCGTCAAGCTGGTTATTGCGGAGGGGCTGGCACTGTTCGGAGTGGAACCGGTGCAGGAGATGTGATGAGCGCCGGCGATGACGGCAGCGAGACCCCGTCGGCGCCCGAATCGCGCGACGCACAGGCACCGCAGGAGCCGGTGGAGGGCGCCGGCGATGACGGCGCTGCGGAGCGCGGACGCCTCCGACTGCTGCCGGTGTGGATCCTTCTCGGCGCCGCGGTGATCTCGGGCGGTGCCTGGGCGGTGACCGAGCGTATGGGGGCCGGGCCGCCGCCGGACGAGGGCGGCGAGGTGCGGCTCGTCGCCGCGCCGACCGGGGCCTGGAAGGTCCGCCCCGACGATCCGGGCGGGATGGAGATTCCGAACCAGGACAAGCTGATCTACGAAACGCTCACGACGGCCGATCCGGAGGAGGCGCCGGAGCGCATCCTGCCGCCGCCGGAAGAGCCGTTGAAGCCGCCGCAGCCGCCGGAGCCGCCACAGGTAGCGGAGCCGTCGCAACCGACGCAGGTGGCGGAGGCCGAGGCCGAGAGGCCGATGACCGATCCCGGCGAACAAGGGCACGACGCCGCGCCGCAGGCCGGCACCGCGCCGGTGACGGTCGAGGTGGCGACGCTGCCTACGCCGGCGGCGAGTGACCCTGCGTCCGTCGAGGACGCAGGCCCGCCCGCGCCCGAGGCCTCGGATGCCGCGCCGGCGGAGAAGGCGGCCCTGCCGGAGCCCGCCGTGCCTCTCTTCACCCCGGACGGGATACCGCTGCCGCCGCCGAAGCCCGGCACCCTACTGCCCGCCGCGCTCGGGGAGGCCCCGCCGCCCGAGTCCGATGCGACTGCGTTCGTCATGACCGAGCCGACAGTGCAATTGGAGCCCGCGCCGGAAGCCGAGCAGCCGGCGGCGGACGAGGACGCATCGCCGCGGGAGGAGACGGCCGGGGTGCCGCTCCCCGTCGCCAAGCCGCAGCACCTGGCCCGGGCCGAGCCGGCCGCCGAGCCGCCGGAGGAGACCGCCGCGGCGCTGGACGAGCCCGTGCCGGCGGCCGGCCGCATCTGGCGCTACGTGCAGCTTGGCGCCGCCGACTCCCGCCGGCCGCTGGAGGTGCACTGGGAGATGCTCCGCCGCCGCCACGACGACGCGCTCGTCGGCCTCAGCCCGCTGATCATGCCGGTCGACAGGGACGACGGCGGCATCACCTATCGGCTGCGGGCCGGCCCCCTCAGCGACGAAGCGGCGGCACGGCGGGTCTGCGCGCTGCTCGAGGCGCGCGGACTCGATTGCTTCGTTCCCCGCGACTGAGGCGGCCGTGACGGCACGCGACGCGCCGCGGGCGGTGATTCTCGGTTGCGCGGGCCCGGCGCTCGACGAGCGCGAGAGTCGCTTCCTGAGCGACGCCGATCCGGCGGGCTTCATCCTGTTCAAGCGCAATTGCGAGAATCCCGCACAGACGCGCGCGCTGATCTCCGCGCTCCGCGAGGCGGTCTCGCGCGAGGACGCGCCGGTGCTGATCGACCAGGAGGGCGGGCGCGTTGTCCGCCTCGGTCAGCCCCACTGGCGCGAGCCGCCTGCGGCGGCCCTGTTGGGCAGGCTCGCCGCGCGCGACGAGGCGGCGGGCTTGCGCGCCGCCTGGCTCAACGCCCGCCTGGTCGCGACGGACCTGCACGCGCTCGGCATCACCGTCAACTGCATGCCGGTGCTCGACCTCCACTTCGCCGACGCGAGCAAGGTCGTGGGTGACCGCTCGCTCGGCGCCGACCCGGACCTGGTCGGACGGCTGGGGCGCGCGGTGGCAGATGGCCTGAGCGCCGGCGGCATCGTGCCGGCGGTCAAGCACCTGCCGGGCCACGGGCGGGCGGCGGCCGACAGCCACGCGGTGCTGCCGCGCGTGGACGCGCCGCTCGACGCGCTGCGGGCGCGGGACTTCGTGCCGTTCGGCGCGCTGCGCGATGTCCCGGCGGGGCTGACCGCCCACGTCTGCTACGAGGCGATCGACCCCAACCGGCCGGGGACGCTCTCGCCTGCGGTGATCGGAGAGGCGGTGCGGGGCGCCATCGGCTTCGACGGCCTGCTGCTGAGCGACGATCTCTCCATGGGAGCGCTCACGGGCTCGGTGGGCGCGCGGGCCGCGGGCGCGCTCGCCGCCGGGTGCGACGTGGCGCTCCACTGCAACGGCAAGCGCGACGAGATGGAGGAGGTCGTGGCGGCGGCGCCGAGGCTCGGCGGCCTTGCGCGGGAGCGCTTCGCGCGCATGCTCGCCGCCCGCCACGCGCCCGAGCCCTTCGAAGAGGCGGCCGGGCGCCGCGCGCTCGACGCGCTGCTCGGCCCGGTGACGCCGCCGTGATCGAGGCCTGGCTGCTCGCCGCATCGGTCTGGGTGATTCCGGTGCTGCTCGCCATCACGCTACACGAGGCCGCGCACGGATGGGTGGCGCTTAGGCTCGGCGACGACACGGCGCAGCGGCTCGGCCGGGTCACCCTCAATCCGATCAAGCACGTCCACCCGGTCGGCACCATACTCCTGCCCGGCGCGCTCATCGCGCTCGGCGCGCCCTTCATCTTCGGCTTCGCGAAGCCCGTGCCGGTCAACCCCGCACGGCTGCGCAGGCCCCGCCGGGACATGGTGCTGGTGGCGCTAGCGGGGCCGGGGATGAACGTCCTGCTGGCCTGCCTCTCGGCGCTCATGCTGCACATCGCGCCGGTCTTTCCTACGGTGATGGCCGAGTGGTGGCGGATCACGTTCACCCTCGGCATCGTCATCAACCTCGTGCTCGCCATCTTCAACATGCTGCCGGTGCCGCCGCTCGACGGCGGCCGCGTGGTGCACGGGCTGCTCCCGGCGGGTCCGGCTGCGCGTTTCGCGCGACTCGAACGCTTTGGTATCATCGCGGTGCTGGTCGCATTCTTTCTCGTGCCGCTGGTGGCGGCGGAGTTCGGCAGCGCGTTCAGCCCGCTGGCCGAGATCGTGCTGCCGCCGACGGCAGCAGGCTACGAGCTGATCGTCGGGATATTCGGCGTGGAGGCACTGGTTTCATGGCCCATGTGACGCCGTTCGAGGACGACGCAGGCAGGCAGGCCGCGCCTGCGCCCGAGGCCGGCGCGCGCGACGACGGGCCGGCGCTGATCGTCAATCTCGACGGCTTCGAGGGGCCGCTCGACCTCCTGCTCGGGCTCGCCCGCAGCCAGAAGGTCGACCTCGCGCGCATCTCCATCCTGGCGCTGGCCGAGCAGTATCTCGCCTACGTCGAAGACGTACGGCAGCTCCGCCTGGAGCTTGCCGCCGGCTATCTGGTCATGGCGGCCTGGCTCGCATACCTGAAGTCGCGGCTGCTGCTGCCCGACGAGGAGCCGGACGCCGAGGAGCCGAGCGGCCCGGAGATGGCCGCGGCGCTCGCGCTCAGGCTGCGCCGCTTGGCCGCCATGCGGGATGCGGCCGCGACGCTGATGGACCGCCCGCAGCTCGGCCGCGACGTCTTCGCCGCCGGCGCGCCGGAGGGCCTGCCGGTGCGCCAGCAGGCGCTCCACGAGAGCACGCTGCTCGAGCTGCTGCGCGCCTATGCCGCCCACCGCATCCGCCGCGAGCCCCGCCGCCTGCTGATCGAGCTCTCGGCCTACCACTCCATGGAGGACGCCTACCGGCGGCTCAAGCAGCTTCTGGGCAGCACGCCGGAGTGGGAGACGCTCGCGCGCTTCGTGCCGCGCGGCACCCAGCCCGAGAGCGAAGCGGTGACCCGCTCGGGCCTGGCGAGCACGCTCGCCGCCTCGCTCGAGCTCGCCCGCGAGGGCCGGCTGCAGATCCGGCAGCTCGAGCCCTTCGGCCCGATCTATCTCCGCCGGAGGCGGGAAGAGCCATGACCGACGCGCCCGATCCCTCGATCTCCGTGGAACCCTCGGCGGACGAGGAGCGCGCGGCCCAGGCGCGCCGCATCATGGAGGCCGTGATCTTCGCCGCCGGCCGGCCCGTCGATGCCGAGACGCTGGCGGCGCAGGTGCCGGACGGCGCCGATATCGAGGCGGGGCTGGCCCGGCTCGCGGCGCACTACCGCGAGCGCGGCGTCCAGCTCGTGAAGGTCGCCGGCGGCTGGACCTTCCGCACCGCGCCCGACCTCGCGGAGCATCTGACCGTGCACCGCGTCGTCCGCCGCCGGCTCTCGCGGGCAGCGCTCGAGACGCTCGCTATCATCGCCTACCACCAGCCGGTGACCAGGGCCGAGATCGAGGACATCCGCGGCGTGAGCCTCGGGCGCGGAACGCTGGACCTGCTGCTGGAGGCGGGCTGGATCGCGCCGAAGGGGCGCCGACGCACGCCGGGGCGGCCGATCACCTGGGTCACCACGCCGGCCTTCCTCGAGCACTTCGGCCTGGAGGGGCTGGACGACCTGCCCGGCCTCGACGAGCTGGAGGCCGCCGGGCTGCTGGAAGTCCCCGAGGCGCAAGCCGGCGAGGCAGACGCCCCGCCGGCGCCGGACGCTGCGGACGAGGACACGCCCGTCGCGGCCGATGAGACCGACGACGAAGCGCCCGAGGCCGCAGAGACGACGGACGCGACGGTGGTGCCGCTCTCCGGCAGGGGCGGCGCGGCTTCCTAGCGTCCCGATCGAGACGTTCGCAGGAATTGCGGGAAAGCCCGACACGTCATGGCCGGGCTTGTCCCGGCCATCCACGCATTTGTTCAGTGTTCGACGGGTCCGGCCGATAGAGATGCCCGGAACAAGTCCGGGCATGACGAGAAGAGTTGCCGGGTTGGGAAGACTGCTGAGCTAACCGAAATCACGCGAACATCAGAAACAGGACGCTAGTTCGCGAACGCAAACCGCTGGGCGCGGCTACTCCGCCGCCTGGGCGGGGGCGTCCGCCAGGGTGACGCGGGCGGCGCAGTACTTGAACTCCGGAATCTTGCCGAAGGGATCGAGGGCCGGGTTGGTCAGCATGTTGCCGGCTGCCTCGGCGAAGCAGAAGGGCACGAAGACCACGCCGGCGGGAACTCCGGCGTCCGCCCGGGCGCGGAGGCCGATGGCGCCGCGCCGGGTCTCGACCGTGATCTGCGCGCCCGGCTCGATCTCCATGCGCTCGAGCTCCGCCGGCGCGAGGTGGGCGACCGCCTCCGGCTCAAGGTCGTCCAGCACCGAGGCGCGGCGGGTCATGGCGCCGGTGTGCCAGTGCTCGAGCATGCGGCCCGTGGTCAGCACCATGGGGAATTCGTCGTCGGGCGTCTCGTCGGGCGGCACGATGCCGGCGGGCACGAGCTTGCCCCGCCTGCTCGGCGTCGGGTAGCCGTCCTCGAAGATCACGTCGCGGCCGGGCTCGTCCTCGCCGGTGCAGGGATAGGTCACGGCGCTCTCGCGGCGCAGCCTCTCCCAGCTGATGTTGTCGAGCGAGGGCATGCAGCCCGTCATCTCGGCGAAGACGTCGGCCGGGCCCGCGTAGGTCCAGTCGAGGCCGATGCGGCGTGCGATCTCCTGGATGATCCACCAGTCCTGGCGCACGCCGTCGGGCGCGGCCAGCGCGACGCGGCCCATCTGCACCTGGCGGTTGGTGTTGGTGACGGTGCCGTCCTTCTCCGGCCAGGCGCTGGCGGGCAGCACCACGTCGGCGTGCCAGGCGGTCTCGGTGAGGAAGAGCTCCTGGATCACGAGGTGGTCGAGCGAGGCGAGCGCTTCCCGTACGTGGCGCAGGTTGGGGTCGGACATCGCCGGGTTCTCGCCCATGATGTACATGCCCCTGACCTGGCCCTCGTGGGCGGCGTTCATCACCTCGACCACGGTGAGCCCGGCCTTGGGGTCGAGGTCCGCGCCCCAGAACTCCGAGAACTCCGCCTGCCGGGTGGGATCGGTCACCGGCTGGTAGTCCGGGTACATCATCGGAATGAGCCCGGCGTCGGAGGCGCCCTGCACGTTGTTCTGGCCGCGCAGCGGGTGCAGCCCGGTGCCGGGGCGGCCCACTTGGCCCGCCATCAGCGCCAGCGAGATCAGGCAGCGCGCGTTGTCGGTGCCGTGGATGTGCTGGGAGATGCCCATGCCCCAGAAGATGATGGCGGCCTCCGCGCGCCCGTAGAGGCGGGCGACCTCGCGCAGCACGTCGGGCTCGATGCCGCAGACCGGCCCCATGTCCTCCGGCGCGTAGTCCGCCAGATGGCTCCTGAGCTGGTCGAACCCCTCGGTGTGGGCCGAGACGTACTGCCGGTCGTAGAGCTCCTCCTCGACGATGACGTGCATCAGCGCGTTCAGCAGCGCCACGTCGGTGCCGGGCTTGAACTGGAGGAAGTGGCTCGCATGGCGCGAGAGGGCCGAGCCGCGCGGGTCGATCACGATCAGCTTCGCGCCGCGCTTCGCCGCGTTCTTGAAGAAGGTCGCGGCCACCGGGTGGTTCGCCGTCGGCTGGGCGCCGATGACGATGATGACGTCCGAGTGCTCGACCTGGTTGAAGCTCGCGGTGACGGCGCCGGAGCCGATGCACTCCAGCAGCGCCGCCACCGACGAGGCATGGCAGAGCCGGGTGCAGTGGTCGACGTTGTTGGTGCCGAAGCCGGCGCGCACCAGCTTCTGGAAGAGATAGGCCTCCTCGTTCGAGCCCTTGGCCGAGCCGAAGCCGGCGAGCGCGTCGGCGCCGTGCTCGTCGCGGATGCGCCGGAGCCCGTCCGCCGCCCGGTCGAGCGCTTCCTCCCAGCTCGCCTCCCTGAAGTGGGTGAAGGGGTCGGCCGGGTCGATCTCGGCATCGGCCGACTTGGGCGGCGCGTCGTCCCGGCGGATCAGCGGCGTGGTCAGCCGGTGGGGATGGCTCACGTAGTCGAAGCCGAAGCGCCCCTTGACGCAGAGCCTGCCCTGGTTGGCGGGGCCGTCCCTGCCGTCGACCCAGAGGATCCTGTTGTCCTTGACGTTGAAGGTGAGCTGGCAGCCGACCCCGCAATAGGGGCAGACGCTGTCGACCTGCTCGGCCGGCTCCTCCTTGCCCACCTCCTTGGCCGGCATCAGCGCGCCGGTGGGGCAGGCCTGGACGCATTCGCCGCAGGCGACGCAGGTGCTCTCGCCCATCGGGTCGTCGAAGTCGAAGACGATCTTGTTGCGCGCGCCGCGGCCGGCCATGCCGATCACGTCGTTGACCTGCACCTCGCGGCAGGCGCGCACGCAGCGGGTGCAGTGGATGCAGGCGTCGAGGTTGACCGCCATCGCCGTGTGGCTGAGGTCGGCTTTGGGCGAGAGCCTGGCCGGGAAGCGGCTCGTGGTGCGCTCCATGGTCGCCGCCCAGTCCCACAGCTCGCAGGAGGGATCGTGGCTCGATTCGGCGGGCGGCTGGTCGGCGAGCAGCAGCTCCATCACCATGTCGCGCGCACGCACCGCGCGCTCCACCGAGGCCCGCACCTCCATCCCCTCTGCCGGCTTGCGGATGCAGGAGGCGGCCAGCACCCGCTCGCCCTCGATCTCCACCATGCAGGCCCGGCAGTTGCCGTCCGCCCGGTAGCCCGGCTCCGGCGTGTAGCAGAGGTGGGGAATGTCGATCCCGTTGCGCTTCGCGACCTGCCAGATCGTCTCGTCCGGCGCCGCGGTCACGGCCCGGCCGTCGAGGGTGAAACGGATCTCGTCGCTCATGCGAGCTCCTCCGGGAAGTAGCGCAGGATCGAAAGCACGGGGTTCGGCGCCGCCTGACCCAGCCCGCAGATCGAGGCGTCGGCCATGGCCGCGCTCAGCTCGCGCAGGAGCGGCGCATCCCAGCGGCCGCCGCTCATCAGCACGGCCGCCTTCTCGCAGCCGACGCGGCACGGCGTGCACTGCCCGCAGCTCTCGTCCTCGAAGAAGCGCATCAGGTTAAGCGCTGCGCCCTTGAGGTCGTCCTTGTCGGAGAGCACCACGACCGCGGCCGAGCCGATGAAGCAGCCGTGGTCGTCGAGGGTGCCGAAATCGAGCGGCAGGTCGGCCATCGAGGCGGGCAGGATGCCGCCTGAGGCCCCGCCCGGCAGGTAGGCGCGGAAGCTGTGGCCGTCGGCCATGCCGCCGCAATACTCGGCCAGCAGCTCGTTCATGGTGATGCCCGCCGGCGCGAGCTTGACGCCCGGCTCCTTCACCCGGCCCGATACCGAGAAGCTGTGGAAGCCGGAGCACCCGTTGCGGCCCTCGTCCGCGAACCACGCGGGCCCCCGCTCCAGGATGTCGCGCACCCAGTGGAGCGTCTCGACGTTGTTGATGAGGGTGGGCCGGCCCCAGAGCCCGACCTGGGAGGGGAAGGGGGGCTTGTGCCTGGGCTCGCCCCGCTTGCCCTCGA
>WTGU01000107.1 GCA_011523425.1 Alphaproteobacteria bacterium | reverse complement strand
CGGCACGAACCAGTTGCCGAAGCCGCCGATGAAGGCCGGCATGATCATGAAGAACACCATGATCAGCCCGTGGCCGGTCACGAAGACGTTGAAGGTGTGCGAATCGGCAAAGATCTGCATGCCGGGCTCGGCCAGCTCCATCCGCATGAAGATGGAGAGCACCGCGCCCACGATCCCGAACACGATCGCGTAGGCGATGTACATCGTGCCGATGTCTTTGTGGTTGGTGGAGTAGAGCCACCGCGTGATGCCCCGCGGCATGTGGTCGTGCGCTGCGTGGGCGTGGGCCTGGTCCGCCATGGCCTCTCTCCTTCCTCAGCGCGCCGAAAGCGCGCCCGCGTCGAGCGCCGCAACCGCGGTCGGGGCCTCGTTCGCCGCTGCGTATTCTTCTTGCGCCTCTACGACCCAGGCGTCGAAGTCCTCCTGCGACACCGCCTCGATCATGATCGGCATGAAGCCGTGCAGGGTGCCGCAGAGCTCCGAGCACTGCCCGTAATACATGCCCTCGCGGTTGATCTGGAACCAGGTCTCGTTGACCCGGCCGGGCACGGAATCCATCTTCACGCCGAGCGCCGGCACCGCCCAGGAGTGGATCACGTCGTCGGCCGTCGTCAGCAGCCTGATCTTGGCGCCCACCGGCAGCACCACCGCCGTGTCGGTCGCCAGCAGGCGAGGCTGCCCCTCCTCCAGCTCGTCGTCCTCCAGCATGATCGCGTCGAAGGTGAAGTCGCCGTGATCGGGATACTCGTAGGACCAGTACCACTGGTGGCCGATCGCCTTGAGCGTCATGTCGGCCACCTCCACCCTGTCGGTGAAGTAGAGGAGCCGGAACGAGGGGACCGCGATGACGAGCAGGATGATCACCGGCACCACGGTCCAGGTCACCTCGAGCAGGGTGTTGTGGGTGGTCTTCGACGGCGTCGGGTTCCGCTTCTTGTTGTAGCGGACCACGATCCATGCCATCAGTCCCAGGACGAAGGCCGAGATGATCACGATGATGATCGTCACCATGAGGTTGAAGTCGACGATGCGCTCCATGGAGGGCGAGAGCGCCTCCTGAAAGTCGACTTCCCAGTCGGCCGGCTGCTGCGCCACCGCCGTTGCGGCAGCCCCGAGGGCGCCCGCCAGGCCGGCAAGCGCCGCGCCAACTATTGCGAGATGCCTCACTCTGATCCTCCACTCGCTCGACGGAAGTCGCCCGTTCGCCCACCCGTGCCGGCGCCACGCCTGCGCTCGGCAGGCCTGGACCTCGGGCAGCCCGGACCCCACATACGAGACGCAACGGCACGGCCGTCGCCGCGCCGCCGGCTGCAAACGGGACCGGCGAGGGTCCTACCATGCGGCCTGCCGTTTTTGAAGCCCTCATTGACGGCGGGCGGCGCTCTCGACGATCCTTGGCGCGGTCCAGGCCGGCGCGGAGACGCGCGAGCAGCGAAGGGCGAACCGGATGAGCCGCGAATCGATCAGCGACGAGATCTTCTTCAACCGCGCCGGCCTCGACCGGCCACGCACCGAAAGGGTCGTCTCGGACGCGCTGGACGGCGCCGACGACGGCGAGCTCTTCCTGGAATATCGCCAGAGCGAGGGTTTCTCCTTCGACGACGGCCGCCTCAAGAGCGCGAGCTTCGACACGAGCCAGGGCTTCGGCCTGCGTGCGGTCTCCGGCGAGACCACGGCCTTCGCCCATGCCGGCGAGCTTGGCGAGGACGCGCTGAAGCGGGCCGCGGACAGCGTGCGCGCGGTGCGGCGCGGCCATGGCGGCAGCGTGGCCGAGGGGCCGTCGCAGACCAACCGCTCGCTCTATGTCGCGGACAATCCGCTCGACGGCACGCCGTTCGACGCCAAGGTCTCGCTGCTGGCGGAGATCGACGCCTATGCCCGCCGGAAGGAGCCCCGCGTGCGCCAGGTGATGGCCTCGCTGCTCGGCGAATGGCAGGTGGTGCAGATCATCCGCGCCGACGGCAGCCGCGCCAGCGACGTGCGCCCGCTCGTGCGCCTCAACGTCTCGGTCATGGTCGGCGCCGGCGAGCGTCAGGAAACCGGCTCGCACGGGGTCGGCGGGCGCGCCGCCTACGATGCGTTCCTCGCGCCCGAGCGCTGGCAGGCGCAGGTGGACGAGGCGCTGCGCCAGGCGCTGGTCAACCTCGAATCGGTCGCGACGCCCGCCGGCGAGATGCCGGTCGTGCTCGGCCCCGGCTGGCCCGGCATCCTGCTCCACGAGGCGATCGGCCACGGCCTCGAGGGCGACTTCAACCGCAAGAAGACCAGCGCGTTCTCGGGCCTTCTCGGCGAGCGGGTGGCCTCGCCAGGAGTGACCGTGGTGGACGACGGGACCATCGACGATCGCCGCGGCTCGCTCACCGTCGACGACGAGGGCACGCCCACCGGGCGGACCGTGCTGATCGAGGACGGGATTCTGCGCGGCTACCTGCAGGACCGCATGAACGCGCGCCTCATGGGCATGGAGCCCACGGGCAACGGCCGCCGGCAGAGCTTCGCCCATGCGCCCATGCCGCGGATGACCAACACCTTCATGCTCGACGGCGCCGACGAGCCGGCGGAGATCATCGGCAGGGTCGCCAAGGGCATCTACGCCAAGAACTTCAGCGGCGGCCAGGTGGACATCACCTCGGGCAAGTTCGTGTTCTCGGCCGCCGAGGCCTATCTGATCGAGGACGGCAAGACCACCGCGCCGCTCAAGGGCGCGAGCCTGATCGGCAACGGCCCCGACGTGCTCACCCGGGTCGCGGCCATCGGCAACGATTTCGCGCTCGACACCGGCATCGGCACCTGCGGCAAGGCAGGCCAGGGCGTGCCCGTGGGCGTCGGCCTGCCGACGCTGCTGGTCGACCCCATCACCGTGGGCGGCACCGACGCTTAATTCTCTTCCCTCGACGGCGGGCGCTCGCTCCGCTTGCTTGCCTACGCGCCTCCGGCGCGCGGCGCAGTCTCGCCGTCCGGGCCGCTGCGCGACCCGAACCTCCTCGTGTTCGACATCTTGCGTCGATTTCTTCTCCCTCTCCTCCCCGCCGGGGAGGAGAGGGCCGGGGTGAGGAGGGGGCCTATTCCTAGAGCAACGGCGCCTGTCCGCCGTCGTCGCTCTCCGGCTCTCGCTTGCGCGGCCTCGCGCGGCCGGCGGCCTGGGCAGCGGCACGCCCGTCACGGAACTCGAGCGAGAGCGCAGCGCCGGGCTTGACGGCGGCGACGCTGGTCACAGGCCGCTCGCGCTTGTCGCGCACCACCGCGAAGCCACGCGCGAGCACGCCCCGGTAGGAATAGCCCTCCAGCAGGCGCGCCGCGGTCTCGATCCGCGTTGTCCGCTGGTGGAACACTGCCTGCATGGCGCGGTCCAACCGGCGGGAGAGCAGATACGCGGCCTCGCGGGCATGGCCGATTCGCTCGGCAAGACGGTCGGCGGAGAGGCGCCCGGCCGCGTGGCCGAACTGCTGGCGCTTGAGAGCGAGGAGCTGGCGCGGCCGGAGCGGCCGGAGGCGGCCCACGGCCCGGCGCTCTCCGTGGAGCCGGCCGCGCACCCCGCGCCCGAGCCGCTCAGACCAGTCGTCGAGCCGCTGGCTCGCCGTCGTGAGCCTGTCGCGCGCCGCCGGCAGGCCGCGCCCGAGCCCGTCCACGCGCACCCGCCGCTCGGCGATCAGGCGGCGGAACGACGCGCCGAGCCGGTGTTCCAGGGTGCCCGTGCGCTCGAGCAGGTCGGCGCGTACCGGCACCGCCATCTCGGCGGCCGCCGTCGGCGTCGGCGCGCGGCGGTCGGCGGCGAGGTCGATCAGCGTCACGTCGGTCTCGTGCCCCACCGCCGATATCAGCGGGATCGCGCTCGCGGCCGCCGCGCGCACCACGGCCTCCTCGTTGAAGGCCCAGAGGTCCTCCAGGCTGCCGCCGCCACGGGCGACGATCAGAACGTCCGGCCGCGGCACCGGCGCGCCCTCCTCGAGACGGTTGAAGCCCGCGATCGCCGCGGCGATCTCGTCTGCCGCGCCCGTACCCTGGACGGTGACGGGCCAGACCAGCACCCGGCGGGGGAAGCGCTCTTCGATACGGTGCAGGATGTCGCTGATCACGGCGCCCGTGGGCGAGGTGACCACGCCAATGGTTTCGGGCAGGAAGGGCAGGTCGCGCTTCCGCGCCTCGTCGAAGAGGCCCTCGGCGGCGAGCGCCTTCTTGCGCTCCTCCAGCAGCGCGAGCAGGGCGCCCGCGCCGGAAAGCTCCAGCCGCTCGACCACGATCTGATAGCGCGAGCGCCCCGGATAGGTGCTGATCTTGCCGGTGGCGACGACCTCGAGCCCGTCCTCGGGCACGGTCCCGAGGCGCCCGGCCACGCCGCGCCAGCAGACCGCGTCGAGGACCGCATCCGCGTCCTTGAGCGCGAAGTAGAGATGGCCTGACGCGGCGCGCTTGAAGCCCGAGACCTCGCCGCGCACGCTGACCCAGGCGAACTCGCCCTCGACCACGCGCTTCAGCGCGCGCGACAGCTCGCCGACCGTGAGGACCGGCCTGTTGCTGCCGTCAGCGGGGGTGCCGTCCGCCTCCGTCATCGCTTGCAGGCACGCCGCCCGCCCTCAGGGAGCGAAGAAGGCGAGGGTGCGGGTCTCGATGCTCTGACGCGGGCGCGCGTCCGCCGGTGCGTCCGGGTGGGCGAATGCCGTGTGAGCGGTATACCGCGCCCGGCCGTCGTCGAGAGAATCGAATGTCTTGAAGACCAGCGCCTCGCCGGGGCCCATCTCGGGAAAGTAGAACCAGCGGTGGCCGGGATCGTGGCTGAGCTGCATCACCTCGCCGACGCGGTGGGTGTAGACCAGATCGGTCAGCACGAAGTCCCGCTCGTCGATGCTCTGGGCATCGCAGATCGCGAGCGGCATGTCCTGCACCGGGCCCGCGATCGGCCGCCACATCTGGACCACGGCGAAGCGGTGCTGCAGGAGCGCCTCGGCGCGCTCGGCCGGCAGCAGGTCGCGCACCCGCTGCGGCGCGGAGCGGGGGGTGTAGTCGTTGTGCGCCACGTGCACGGGCTCGCGCAGCTTCCGCTCGCTCCGCAGGGTGTCGTCGGCGACGCGGATGGTGTGGTCGAAGACCAGCACCTCCGCGGCCCCGCTCGCCTGCTTCACGAGCCGCTCGACCTCCGGGCTGTAGACCGCCTCGATCTCGTCGTTGTCGTAGAAATCCGAGACCGCGCTTCCCTCGGTGTTGAAGGTGAAGCCCTCGCGCTCCAGATCGAGGGCATCGGCCGTCGGACGGGCGTCGCGGATCGTGACCTCGACCTCCCGGTACTCGGCGTTGCGTTGTGCCGGCTTGCTCCCCGGATTGGTCAGGTAGGTGACCGGCTTCGCGTCGGTGGGCAGGATGTAGGTGATCGGGGCGCGGACGGCTCCAGGCATGGCGGCGCTCTCTCGGCTGAAGGGGTGTTGCGGCGGCGCAGCATAGACCGAAGCGCGGGCGACGGCGAGAACGCTTCCGGCCGGTCTCGGGCGGTCCCGTCCCTCAGACGGCGGCGATCTCCACCTCGACCCCGTGCACGCAGGTGCTCTCGCCCATGTCCGACTTGATGCCGGGGTTGAGGACGTTGACGTTGGCGCGCGCGCCCTCCTGGCGCGGCCAGCGGCCCTTGGGGCTGAGCGCCACGCCCGGCGGAATCGTCTCGGCGACGGCGAGATCGAGCTCCAGGCTGCCGGTCTCGTTCGAGAGCCGCACCCGCTGCCCCTCCGTGAGGCCGCGCCGGGCAGCGTCCTCAGGATGCAGAGTCACCGTCGCCTCGCCCATGCGGTCCGCGATCCTCCGGTCGTTGGCGTAAGAATCGTTCATCAGCCAGGGCGAGGCGGGCGTGAGCAGGCGCAGCCGGCCGTTCTCCGGCCTCGGGTCGGCATCCGCCAGCGGCAGGCGCGGGTGGCCGTCGGCCTCGGCGCGGGCCGACGCGATCTCGACCTTGCCGCTCGGCGTCGGAAAGGCGAGGTCGGGGAACTGGACGATGGGCTCTGCCGTCGGGAAGACCGTGCCGACCTGCTTGAAGTCGTCGAAGGAGCCGGTCACCCCCACCTCGCCCATGATCCGGGCGATGATCGTTGCGTCGTCCTCGTAGAGCTCGGGCTCGGCGTAGCCCATGGCGCGGGCGAGGCGCCGAAAGATCTCCTGGTTGGGTAGCGATTCGCCCAGCGGCTCCTGCAGCTTCGCCTGGGCCGAGAAGGAGAGGTTGAAATAGCCCGAGACGAGGTCGTCGAACTCGAGGAAGGAGGCTGCCGGCAGGACGTAGTCCGCATAGTCCGCGGTGTCGGTCTGGAAGATGTCCACGACCACGGTGAGGAGGTCGTCCCGCATCAGGGCGCGCCGCAGCCTCGCCTGCTCGGGGCTGGAGGCGGCCGGGTTGATATTCCAGCAGAGGAAGGCCTGGATGTCCGCCGGATCTTCGAGCCGGGCCGCGAGCTCCATCTGGCTGAAGGTCGGCGGGCTCTGGCTGATCGCGGCGCCCGACAGATAGTCGCCGTCCACGCCCTTGCGGCCGCCGCCGTTGAGGTAGAGCAGGCCGGCGCCGGGCTTGCCGAAGTTGCCGGTCACTGCGGGCAGCAGCGCGCAGGCCCGCACCACGTTGCCGCCCATCGCCTGGCGTTGCAGCCCCTGGCCGAGCCAGAGAAGCGCCGGGCCCGCGCCGTAGATGCGCGCGGCCTCCTCGATCTCGGCCGCCGGCACGCCGGTGCGCGCCTCGCCCCAGGCCGGCGTGCAGGGGGCGATGGCGGGCTCCAGCTCGTCCCAGCCGAGCGCATGCTCATCGAGGAAGGCGCGGTCGATCAGCCCGTCCCGCACCAGCACGTGGACCATGGCGAAGGCGAGTGCGGCGTCGCTGCCGGGGAAGGGCTGCAGGTGGATGTCGGCCTGCTCGGCGGTGGGGTGGCGCACCGGGTCGACCACGATCACGGTCCCCGGCGCCTCCTTCAGCCAGTGCTTGTGCTGATGCGGCGCGGAGGCGGACGGATTCGCGCCCCAGACCATGATGCAGTTGGAGTCCTTCGCCGTGCGCGGGTCGAAGCCGATGACCGACGTGCCGATCGCGTAGTCGAGCGCGACATGGCCCGCCATGTTGCACACCGTGTCGGGCTCCACCTCGCGGGCGCCGAGACGGCCGAGGAATCGCATGGGGAAGTTGTTGGCGATCAGCGAGCAGGTGCCGGTGTAGTGCGCGTGCACGATCTTCTCGGCGCCGGGGCCTTCCGCGATGGCCGCGAAGCGCGCCGCGATGTCGCCGATGGCCTCGTCCCACGAGACCGGCTCGAAGCGGCCTTCTCCCTTGGCGCCTGCGCGCCGGAGCGGCGTGAGCAGCCTGGCCTCCGGGTCGCGGAAGACGCCGTTGTAGGCGAGCGCGCACTTGCCGCAGAGCGCGCCCCGGCTCACCGGGTGGTCCGGGTCGCCGAGGACGCGGGTGATCGCGCCGCCGCGCTTGATCGCGACGATGCCGCAGGCGTCGTAGCAGTCGCGCGGGCAGGTGGTCTTGAGGACTTCCTTCTCGCCAGTCATGGCGGCCTCCGGCGTCCGTTGTTCGCCGCCAACCTAGCGCGCCGCGCGCATCGCCGGAACCCCGTGCTAACCTCTCGGGCTTGGGGAGAGCGGGGGCAAGCGACGATGCGGACGGTGAGACTGCCGGGCGGTGACGAGGTGGCGGCCCTCGGCCAGGGCACCTGGCGGATGGGCGAGCGCCGCAAGGCGTTCAAGGACGAGGTGGCGGCGGTGCGCCACGGCATCGCCAGCGGCATGACCCTCATCGACACGGCGGAGATGTACGGCTCCGGCGGTGCCGAGAAGGTGGTGGGCGAGGCGATCCGAGGGCAGCGCGACGCGGTCTACCTGGTGAGCAAGGTGCTGCCGTCGAACGCCGGGCGCAGGCGCATGGCGCGGGCCTGCGAGAAGAGCCTGAAATGCCTCGGCACCGACCGTCTCGACCTCTACCTCCTGCACTGGCGGGGCGGCGTCTCCCTCGATGAGACCGTCGAAGGGCTGCTCGCGCTGCGCGACGCCGGCAAGATCCGCCATTTCGGGGTCAGCAACTTCGACACCGACGACATGGCGGAGCTGTGGCAGGAGACGGGCGGCCAGGCCTGCCAGACCAACCAGATCCTCTACAACCTCTCGCGGCGCTGGCCGGAGGCATCGCTCATGGACTGGTCGAGGCGCCACGGCCAGCCGCTGATGATCTATTCGCCGCTGGAGCAGGGCCGGCTGTCGGAAGGCGGCGCCCTCGGCGCCATCGCCTCGGCGCGCGGCGTGACGCCGATGCAGGTGGCGCTCGCCTGGACGCTGCGCCATGCGGACACCTTCGTCGTGCCCAAGGCGAGCCGCATCGCCCACGTGGACGAGAACCTGGGCGCGCTCGAGATCGCGCTTTCGGACGACGAGCTTGCCGCCCTCGACAGGGAGTTCCCGCCGCCGGAAGGCGCCGCGCCGCTCGAGATCCTCTGAGGGCGTCGCGGCCGGGTCAGGTCCCCTGGCCGATCATCTTCATGATGCCGGAGAAGTCGTCGGCGCCGTTGCCGGCATTGCAGAAAAGGGTGTAGAGAGCGGCCGCCTCGGCGCCCAGCGGCGAGGCCGCGCCGGCCGAGGCCGCGGCGCCCTGGGCAAGGCGGAGGTCCTTCAGCATCATCTCGGCCGTGAAGCCCGGCGCATAGTCGCGGTTCGACGGCGCCGCCTCCACCGGCCCGGGCACCGGGCAGTAGGAGGTGAGCGCCCAGCACTGGCCGGTCGCCTTGGAGACGATGTCGAACAGCGTCTGGCGCTCGAGCCCGAGCCGGTCCGCCATCCCGAAGGCCTCGCAGACGCCGATCATCGAGACCGCGAGGATCAGGTTGTTGCAGATCTTGGCGGTCTGGCCCGCGCCGGAGGAGCCGGCATGCACCACGGCCTTGCCCATGTCGCCCAGCACCGGACGGGCGCGCTCGACCGCGTCGGCCTCGCCGCCGACCATGAAGGTGAGCGTGCCGGCGGCAGCACCCGCGACGCCGCCGGAGACCGGCGCATCCAGCAACGGCCAGCCGCCGTCTGCCGCGGCGCCCGCGACGCTGCGGGCGGTGTCCACGTCGATGGTCGAGCAGTCGATGAAGAGCGCGCCCGGCGCGGCGGACGAGAAGACCCCGCCATCGCCCCGATAGACCTCGGCGACATGGGCGCCGGCCGGCAGCATGGTGACGACCACCTCCCGACCGCGCGCCGCCTCGGCGATCGAGCCCGCCGCAGCGGCGCCCGCGTCCCGCGCGGCATCGAGGGCCGCCTGGCTGATGTCGAAGGCGCTGACCGCATGGCCCGCCGCCGCCAGGTTGGCGGCCATCGGCCCCCCCATGTTGCCGAGCCCGATGAAGCCGATATCCGCCATGTCGATACCTCCCTTGTCCCTGCCTTGCCGCCGCAGGCGCGCGCCGGCGCCTACCAGAATTCCATGTCGCCCCTGGGCGGCTCCTCGAAATAGGCGTCGACCGCCTGCGCCGACACCTCCTCCAGCCGCGCCGGGCGCCACGCCGGGTTGCGGTCCTTGTCGACGATCTGGGCGCGGATGCCCTCGAAGAAGTCGACGCCCAGGTTGCAGTGCATGGCGAGCCGGTATTCCAGCGCCATCGCCTCCTCGAAACCGCGCTCGCCGTACTCGGTGAGCTGCTTGAAGGTGACCTTGAGACTGGTCGGCGACTTCTGGGCGAGGGTGGCGCGCGTCTCCGCCGCCCACTCACTCCCCTCGGCCTCGAGCCTGTCGATGATCTCCTCCACGGAGCCCGCGCCGAAGCAGCGGTCGATCGCCGCCTGGTGAGGGGCGAGCGGGGCGGGGCCGGGATCGATGACGCTCTCGGCAAGCAGCCCGTCGATGGTGGCGGGCGCGTCGTCGCCGAGGTCGGCCGCCAGCAGGGTCTCGTCCAGCGCCTGCAGCGCGTCGCCCGGCACCACGTGGGTCGCGAGCCCGAGATAGAGCGAATCGGCGGCGCCGATGCGTGCGCCGGTGAGGCCGAGGTAGAGCCCGCTCCGGCCCCGGAGCCTCGGCAGGAAATAGGTCGCGCCGACATCCGGGAAGAGGCCGATCCCGGTCTCGGGCATGGCGAAGAGCGCGCGCTCGGTCATCACCCGGTGCGAGCCGTGAATCGAGATTCCGACCCCGCCGCCCATGACCACGCCGTCGATCAGCGCGACGTAGGGCTTGGGGTAGCGGAAGATGAACGTGTTGATGCGGTATTCCTGGGCGTAGAAGACGGTGGCGAAGCTGCGCTCGGGGTCGTCCCGCTCGCCGTAGAGGAGGCGGATGTCGCCGCCGGCGCAGAAGGGCACCCGGCCGTCGTCCCGCGCGGCCCCGCGGATGACCACAGCCGCGATCGCAGGATCCTCCGCCCATTCCCTGAGCCGCGCGTCGAGGCCCAGCACCATCGGCTGGGTCAGCGCGTTGAGCGCGCGCGGCCGGTTGAGCGTGACGCTGCCGACCCGGCCCTTCCGCTCCAGAATGATCTCGTCGCTCACGGCGCCTCCGCCCCGCTCGTTCGGCGCCGCATCCTAAGGACAAGCTCCCGATGGGGGAATAGCCGCCGGGCCTGCCCCTCTCACTCGGCCAGCAGGCGGCGCGCAATGATCAGGCGCATGATCTCGTTGGTGCCTTCGAGGATCTGGTGGACCCGCAGGTCCCTGAGGTGGCGCTCGACCGGAAAATCCATGAGGTAGCCGTAGCCGCCCAGAAGCTGCAGCGCCTGGTTGCAGACGTCGAAGCCCGCGTCGGTGGCGAAGCGCTTGGCCATGGCGATGGTGGCGGTCGCGCCGTCCTCGCCTGCGTCGTATGCGGCCGCGGCCCGGTGGATCATCAGGCGCGCGGCCTCGAGGCTCGTCGCCATGTCGGCGAGCGTGAACTGGAGTGCCTGGAAGTCGGCAAGCCTCTGGCCGAACTGCCGGCGCTGGAGCAGGTGATCGCGGGCGATCTCGAGGCTCGCCTGGGCGGCACCGATGGAGCAGGCGCCGATGTTGATGCGCCCGCCGTCGAGCCCGGCCATGGCGATCCTGAAGCCCTGGCCCTCCGTGCCGATCAGGTTTTCCACCGGCACGCGGCAGTCCTCGAAGTTCAGCATCGCCGTGGGCTGGCTGTGCCAGCCGAGCTTCTTCTCCTGGGCGCCGAAGGAGAGGCCCGGCGTGTCGCGCTCGACGGCGATGCACGAGATGCCGCCCGGCCCCGGCCCGCCGGTGCGCACCATGCAGACGTAGACGTCCGCCGCGCCGCCGCCGGAGATGAACGCCTTGGTGCCGTTCAGCACGTAGCTATCGCCCTCCCGCCGCGCGCCGGTGCTGAGCGATGCGGCATCCGAGCCCGAGCCCGGCTCGGTCAGGCAGTAGCTCGCGAAGTGCTCCATGCTGGCGAGGCGGGGCAGGAAGCGGCGGCGCTGCGGGTCCGCGCCGAAGGAGTCGATCATCCACGACGCCATGTTGTGGATCGAGACGTAGGCGGCGGTCGACGCGCAGCCCCGGGCGAGGCCCTCGAAGATCAGCGCGGCGTCCAGCCGGGAGAGGTTCGATCCGCCGACATCGTCCCTGACGTAAATCCCGCCGAAGCCGAGCGATGCGGCCTTGCGCAGCGTCTCCGTCGGGAAGGTGCAGTCGCGGTCCCAGGCCGCGGCGTGGGGCGCGAGCTCGTTCGCGGCGAAGCTCTCCGCGAGCTCGCGGAACGCCTGCTGCTCTTCCGAGAGCGTGAAGTCCATGGCGGCCCTAGCTTAGCGAGCGCCGGCGCGCTTGCGCGAGGCGAAATACCAGCGGGCCCGCGACCACGATCAGCATGATCCGCGCGACATGGTGGGTCGAGACGAAGGCGGCGGCGCTGCCGAAGGAAAGCGCGATCAGGCTCATCTCGGCGAGCCCGCCGGGGGCCAGCGCGAGGAAGAGGGCCGATCCGGAGAGGTCGGTCGCGCCCGCGAGCCCGTAGGCCGCGCCGGCCGCCACCAGCACCATCGCCACGGCGACCAGCGCCGCCAGCAGCATGACCCGCCCGAGCTCCCTGAAGGCCATGCCCACGAAGCGCGCGCCGATGGCCGCGCCCAGCACCACCTGGGCGGCGGCGATCAGCTCGCCCGGCGGGTGCGCCGAGACCAGGCCGCTCAGATGGAGCGCGGCGCTCAGCACCAGCGGGCCCACCAGTTGGGCCGCCGGCACGCGCAGCGCCTTGGCCGCCGGGTAGCCCGCGAGCGCGCAAGCCGCCAGCGCCACGAGGTCGAGCCAGGTGGCCTCGCCGCCGGCGGGCACCGGGAGCGCGAGCGGCTCGTAGCCCTCGAAGATGCGGTAGTAGAAGGCGATCAGGAAGACGGCGACGAGGATGCGCGTGCCGTGGGTGAGCGAGATCGTGCGGCCGTCGCCGCCCATGCTCTCGCCCAGCACCATCATCTCGCTGAGCCCCCCCGGCATCGACGCGAAGTAGGCGGTCGCGCGGTCGTAGCCGCCGAGCCGGCGGAAGACGACGTAGGCCATGCCGGCCATCGCCGCCGTCGCGATGACGACGCCGGAAAGGCCCACGTACCAGTCGGCGATGCGGGCGAAGAGGTCGAGCGTGAACTGGCTGCCGAGCAGGACGCCCAGGATCGCGATCATGGCGTTGCGGACCTGCGGCGGCACGGCGAGCGGCGCGCCTGCGAGCGCGGCCGCCGTCGCCGCCGTCATGGCGCCGAGCATCCAGGGAAGCGGCAGGGCAAGCGCGAAGAAGACCGCCCCGCCGCCGGCGCCGAGGCCGAGCGAAAGGGCGAAGCGCTGCGAGGCGACGCGGAGCCGCGCCGCCGCCGGCCCGCCGAAGAAGGGAGCGCGCTCGCGCATCAGGCCCCGGCCCTCAGGAGGGCGTGAACTGTTCGCTGAGGATGCGCTCGGTCAGGTTGTGCTCGGGATCGAAGAGGAGGTTGATCGCCGTCGCGTGATCGACCGCGACCTCGACCGACGCCACGTCGCGCACCTCGGTGTAGTCGGCGACGGCGCTGACCGGCCGCTTGTCGTGCTCGATCACCTCCAGCCGCACCGTCGCCTCGTGCAGCAGCAGCGCGCCGCGCCAGCGCCTGGGCCTGAAGGCGCTGATCGGCGTCAGCGCCAGGATGTTGGCGCCGAGCGGGATGATCGGCCCGTGGGCGGAGAGGTTGTAGGCGGTGCTGCCGGCGGGCGTCGCCACCAGCACCCCGTCGCAGATGAGCTCGTCGACCCGCACGACGCCGTCCACGCTGATCCTGATCTTGGCGGCCTGGCGGGTCTCGCGCAGCATCGAGACCTCGTTGATGGCGAGCGCCTCCTGCGTGTCTCCATGGATCGATTCCGCCCGCATGCGGAGCGGATGCAGGACCGTGCCGTGCGCCCGCTCGAGGCGCGCGGGCAGGTCCTCGATCGAGAACTCGTTCATCAGGAAGCCCACCGTGCCCCGGCTCATGCCGTAGATCGGCTTGTTCTGGCGCAGATAGCGATGCTGCGTCTCCAGCATGAAGCCGTCGCCGCCGAGCGCCACGATGACGTCGGCGTCGGCCGGCTCGGCGAGGGGATAGCGGGCGGCGACCTCCGCCAGCGCGGCCTGGGCATCGTCCGAGGCCGACGCGACGGCGGCGATCCTGCGGTAGCGCATAAGCTCCCCCGGGTGGGCTGCGCAGGCGCTGCGCGGAAGGCGGGTTGGGCGGCGGCTCAGCCGCCGGTCACGCTCATGTGACGGCTGACCGCCGGGCGCGAGTGGCGGCGGTCGATGACGAAGTCGTGGCCCTTGGGCTTGCGCCCGATCGCCTCGTGGATCGCCGCGACGAGCGCCTCGTCGCTCTCGCTGCGCCGGAGCGGCGTGCGCAGGTCGGCCGCGTCCTCCTGGCCCAGGCACATGTAGAGCGTGCCGGTGCAGGTGAGCCGAACCCGGTTGCAGGCCTCGCAGAAGTTGTGGGTGAGCGGCGTGATGAAGCCGAGCCGCTGGCCGGTCTCGCGCACCGTGACATAGCGCGCCGGCCCGCCCGTGCGGTGGTCGCTCTCGTCCAGGGTCCAGCGCTTGCGCAGCTGCGCGCGCACCATGGAGAGCGGCAGGTACTGCTCGGTGCGGTCGCCGTCGATCTCGCCCAGGGGCATGGTCTCGATGAAGGTGAGGTCGTGGCCCTCGGCCGCGCACCAGGCGACCAGGTCCTCGATCTCGTGCTCGTTGACGCCGCGCAGCGCCACGGTGTTGATTTTCACCCTGAGGCCCGCCGCGCGGGCCGCCTCGATCCCCTCCAGCACCTGCTCGAGCCGGCCCCAGCGGGTGATCCGGGCGAAGGCCTCGGGATCGCGGGTATCGAGGGAGATGTTCACCCGGCGCACGCCGGCGGCACGGAGCCGCTCCGCATAGCGCGGGAGCTGGCTGCCGTTCGTGGTGAGCGTGAGCTCGTCGAGCGCGCCCGTGGCGAGGTGCCGGCCCAGGCTCTCGAACAGCCCGATGACGCCCTTCCGCACCAGCGGCTCGCCGCCGGTGATGCGGAGCTTGCGCACGCCGAGGCGCACGAAGGCGCTGCAGAGGCGATCGAGCTCCTCCAGCGTCAGCAGCTCCGCCTTGGGCAGGAAGCTCATGTGCTCCGACATGCAGTAGACGCAGCGGAAGTCGCACCGATCGGTGACGGAGACCCGCAAGTAGGTGACGTGACGCTCGAATGGGTCGATCAGCATGTCTTCCGCTCCGAAGGCCCGCGGCGGCCACCCGGCCCCGCGGCCCGGGCCATATTACGCGACGGCGCCGATTTTCTCTTGGGGAATCTGGGGACGATTCGGCCGGCGCCAAGGCGGCGGCTGACGGGCGCTCCCGCCATCCGCCCTTGACTCACCCTGCCTGACTCCGCGAATTCGGGCCACGCGTGGCGGGCGCAGCGCGACGCGCGCGGCGGGCGATGGACGGGTATCGGAGAGGAGGCGGCCGTGGCCGAGGACGCAGGGCAAGGCGCCCAGGATCGGATCGGGGATGCGCAGGCGCAGCTCGAGCGCGACGGCATCCAGCATGTCCGCTTCGAGCTGCCGGACATGCACGGCTCGGCGCGCTCCAAGCAGGTGCCGGTGGAACGGTTCGCCGCCACCGCGCGCGAGGGCCTCAACATGTATGGCGGAATCGTCGCTCTCGACTCCGCCTCGCACGTTATCCCCGGCACCCTCTACAACGAGGAGGTCAAGTACAAGGACCAGACGCTGCGCCCCGACCTTTCGACGCTCGCGCAGGTGCCGTGGCTGGGCGGCACGGCAAAGGTGATCTGCGACACCGAGTGGGAGGACGGAACGCCGCTTCGCGCGGCGCCCCGCCACGTCGCCCGCCGCATGCTCGAGCGGGCCGCCGAGCTCGGCTTCGGCATCCAGAGCGCCCACGAGTACGAGTTCTTCGTGCTGGAGCAGGGCACGCACCAGCCGCTCTTCGGCGGCGTCCACATCTTCAACAATCTGCGCAACGAACACCTGCCCGCGATCCGCCAGGTGGTGGACGGCCTGCGCGCGGCCGGCATCCCGATGCTCACGGCGAACGCCGAGTATGCGCCCTCGCAGTACGAGCTGGTCTACCGCCATGCCGAGGGGATGGAGGGCATCGACAACGCGTTCACCTTCAAGAACGGGGTCAAGGAGATCGTCCAGCACGCGGGCTACACCGCGACCTTCATGGGCAAGCCTGCGGCCGGCATGGCCGGCTCCGGCTGCCACTACCACATCAGCCTCCACGAGCGGGAGAGCGGCCGCAGCGCCTTCCACGATGCCGACAACCCCAGTGCCATGACGCCCACGCTCAGGCATTTCGTTCAGGGGATCATCGATCATGGCGCCGCCTGCATGGCGCTCTTCAACCCGACGCCCAACTGCTACCGCCGGCTCACGCCCCACACCTTCGCGCCGTC
>WTGU01000086.1 GCA_011523425.1 Alphaproteobacteria bacterium | reverse complement strand
C
Organism: Alphaproteobacteria bacterium; assembly: GCA_011523425.1. GTDB lineage: Bacteria > Pseudomonadota > Alphaproteobacteria > UBA828 > UBA828 > WTGU01. The sequence goes on along the minus strand of WTGU01000086.1, from coordinate 3,801 downwards.
TTTCGTTCCCCCTCCGCCTTTGGGGGAGGGGGACAGGGGGAGGTGGGAGGCGTTCGGGCCGCTGTGACCCCGTAAGGTCGGATAGTGCGCTAAACCACGAAGCGCGGCCGCCGGGCGAGGCCCGGCTCCTCGTCGAGGGGCGGGATGAAGGCGTTGCCGCCCCGCTCGCTGACAGTGTTGCGGTAGGGCCTGAGCTCGAGCCGGGCGATCTGGTTGCGATGCACCTCGTCGGGGCCGTCGGCGAGGCGCAGGTAGCGCGCGTTGGCGTAGGCCGCGGCGAGGCCATAATCGGCCGTAACGCCGGCGCCGCCGAAGGCCTGGATGGCCCAGTCGATCACCTGGCAGGCCATGACGGGTGCGGACACCTTGATCATGGCGATCTCCTTGCGCGCGGCCTTGTTGCCGACCGTGTCCATCATGTAGGCGGCCTTGAGCGTGAGCAGGCGGGCCTGGTCGATCATGATGCGGGAGTCCGCGATGCGCTCCTGCGTCACGGTCCGGTCCGCGACCGGCTTGCCGAAGGTGACGCGCATCTGCGTGCGCCGGCACATGCGCTCGAGCGCGCGCTCGGACGCGCCGATCAGCCGCATGCAGTGGTGGATCCGCCCCGGGCCGAGGCGCCCCTGCGCGATCTCGAAGCCGCGCCCCTCGCCCAGCAACATGTTCTCGGCCGGCACGCGCACGTTCTCGAACAGCACCTCCGCGTGGCCGTGCGGCGCGTCGTCATAGCCGAAGACCGGCAGCATGCGCTTCACCGTGACGCCGGGCCAAGGCAACGGCACGAGGATCATCGACTGCTGCTTGTGGCGATCCGGGTTCTCCGGGTCGGTCTTGCCCATCACGATCAGGATGCGGCAGCGGGGGTCGAGCGCGCCCGAGGTCCACCACTTGCGGCCGTTGATGACGTAGTCGGCGCCGTCCCGCTCGATGCGCGTCTCGATGTTGGTGGCGTCCGACGAGGCGACCTCCACCTCGGTCATGCAGAAGGCGGAGCGGATCTCGCCGGCGAGCAGGGGCGCGAGCCAGTCGGCGCGCTGGGCCTCGGTGCCGTAGCGGACCAGCACCTCCATGTTGCCGGTATCGGGCGCCGAGCAGTTGAAGACCTCGGGCGCGAAGTGGGAGCGCCCCATCTCCTCGCAGGCGGGCGCATAGTCGAGGTTGGAGAGCCCGGCGCCCAGGTCGCTCTCGGGCAGGAACAGGTTCCACAGCCCCTCCGCCCGGGCCTTCGCCTTCAGCTCGTCGAGCAGCGGGATCGGCTGCCAGCGGTCGCCCTCGTCGACCTGCGCGATCATCTCCTCCTCGTTGGGGTAGACGTGCGCCGCCATGAAGGCCGCCACGCGATCCCGCACCTCTTTCGCCTTGTCGCCGATGTCGAAGTTCATGGGCCCCGCTTCCGGATATGCGTCACCGATCTGCAGGGCCTACGAAACACGAAGGCCCGACGACGGCAAGGGCCGCCGCCGCCGCTCAGCCGCCGGCGAAGACCTCGTCGATCACGGCCCTGTAGATAGCGCTCGCCTCGGCGCCGAAGCAGGCGAAGACGACCGTGCGGAGCGCGCCGCCCTGCGCGAGGTGAGCCCCGGTCTCGCCCACGGCGATGCGCATCGCGGCCTCGAGCGGATAGCCGTAGACGCCCGTGCTGATGGCGGGGAAGGCGATCGACGCGAGCCCTCGCTCGGCGGCGATCTCGTAGCAGCGGCGATAGCAGCGCGCCAGAAGCGCCGGCTCCCCGCTCGCGCCGCCCTGCCACACGGGGCCCACGGTGTGGATCACGTAGCGCGCCGGCAGGTCGTGGCCGCCGGTGATCTTGGCGTCTCCGGTCTCGCACCCGCCGAGGCTGCGGCACTCCTCCTTGAGGCCGGGCCCGGCCGCGCGGTGGATGGCGCCGTCCACGCCGCCGCCGCCGAGGAGCGCGTTGTTGGCCGCGTTGACGATGGCATCGACCGCGAGCGTCGTGATGTCGCCCTCGAAGACCTCCACCCTCTCGCGCATGCCGCCGCCCCGGATCGTCAGTCGCGATCCTCGCTCTCGGCGATGCCGGCGAGCTCGACGGGCGGACGGTCGGGAAACCGCGCGATGAGCGAAAGGCTGCCCCCCATGGCCTCCACGGTCTTGCGCAGGGTCGAGAGCAGGAAATCGCTCCGCTGCTCGAGCCGGGAGACTCCGTCCTGGCTGATGCCGAGCTCGGCCGCGACGCGCGCCTGGGTGAGCTGCCGGGCCTTGCGCAGCTCGCGCAGGGTCATTTCCTCGGCGATGAGCTCGGCCGCCCGCTCCTCGATCCGCCGCCGCCGTTCGGGATCGAGCTTCGCGATTATGTCGTTCACGTCCAAATCCATCACGATCATCCTTCCTGCGCGAGGCGAGCGAGGTGCCGGTCGAAGCGCTCGTCTGCCTTGCGGACGAGCGTGCGGTAGAAGCGCCTGGCGCTGCCCCCCGACTTGTCGCCGGCAACGAGCAGGATGGCCCTGCGCCTGGGGTCGAAGGCGAAGGCAAGGCGCCATTCCCCATCCGCTGCGCTGAACCGCGCTTCCTTCATGTTTGCATGCCGGGAACCCTTCAGCGTGTCCACCTGAGGCCGCCCCAATTGCGGCCCGAACTGCTGCAACTGGCGAGACATCGACAGGATCGCGTCTTGTACGTCCCCCTGGAGCCTGTCGAACTCCGGCTGGAACTCACGGTTAATCTTGACGGCCCACTTCTTGCTCATTTTATGTTCTCCGAAGAATATGGTGTCAAGTGCATGTTGGTGCCTCCCGTGGTGACTTGGTGAGGCGCACCGCCCTCACCGGAAGTCCCGGGAGTTCGGGATCACGCGCTGGTTGCGGGGGTGGCGGGCGGAGGCTGCGGCGAGCCGCCTGCCGCCGCGTGGCGCGCTGCCCTGGTCCGGCGTCAGCAGGTCGAGCCAGCCGGTCAGGTCCTCCAGGCGGGCGGCGACGAGGTGGACGATCTCGCCGGCCCGCTGCACCCGGCCCCGCACCAGCACCAGGCGCGCGCCCAGCACCTCCCGCCGATATCGCTCCAGAACGTTGGGCCAGACCACGACGTTCACCACCCCGGTCTCGTCCTCGAGCGTCATGAAGATCACGCCCTTGGCGCTACCCGGCCGCTGGCGCACCAGCACGAGGCCGGCCGTCGCCGCCCGGTCGCCGTCCCCGGCGCGCGCCATGGCCTCGGCCGCGAGCGCGCCCCGGCCCGCGAGCCGGTCGCGCAGGAAGGAGAGCGGATGCGCCCTCAGCGAGAGGCGGAGCGTGCGGTAGTCCTCGACCACCTGCTCGCCCGCCGCCATGGCCGGCAGGGCGACCGCCGGCTCCGGCCCGTCTTCGTGCTCGTCCGCCGCCTCGAAGAGCGGCAGCGGCGACGCCTTGGCCAGCGCGCGGGCCTGCCACAGCGCCTGGCGCCGGTCGAGACCTGCGGAGCCGAAGGCGTCTGCCGCCGCCAGGGTCTCGATGGCGGAGACCGAGATGCCGGCGCGGCGGTGCAGCGTGCCGACATCGGCATAGGGCGCGTGCCGGGCCTCGACGATGTGCTTCGCGTCCTCCTTGTGCAGGCCGCCCACCTGGCGCAGGCCGAGGCGGAGGGGGAGGTGGGACCCGTCCGCGCCCACCCCTGCGTCCTCCAGGCCGTTGTCCCAGCCGCTCGCGTTCACGTCCACCGGGCGCACGGTGACGCCGTGCTCGCGGGCGTCGCGGACGATCTGGGCCGGCGCGTAGAAGCCCATGGGCTGGGCGTTCAGCAGCGCACACGCGAACGCGTCCGGGTGGTGGCACTTGAGCCAGGAGGAGACGTAGGCCAGCAGCGCGA
>WTGU01000062.1 GCA_011523425.1 Alphaproteobacteria bacterium | reverse complement strand
GTCGTGCTGGAGAAGCCGATGTGCCTGAGCCTGGCCGAGGCCGACAGCATGGTCGCCGCCTGCGCCGATGCCGGCGTGCTCTTCATGTATGCCGAGGAGGTGTGCTTCGCGCCCAAGTACGTGCGCATGAAGTCGCTGCTCGACTCCGGTGCGCTGGGCCGGCCGACCCTCGTCAAGCAGTCGGAGAAGCATGACGGTCCCCACGCGCCCCATTTCTGGGACGTCGATCGCGCCGGCGGCGGCGTGCTCGCCGACATGGGCTGCCACGGCATCGCCTTCGCTCGCTGGATGCTCGACCGGGCGCCGATCGTCTCGGTCTACGCCCAGCTCTCGACCCAGGTGCACGGCGACAAGACCAGGGGCGAGGACAACGCGCTGCTCATCCTCGAGTTCGAGGGGGACTGCCTCTTCCTGAACGAGACGAGCTGGACCAAGCCCGGCGGCATGGACGACCGGGCCGAGGTGCACGGCTCCGAGGGCGTGGCCTACGCCGACCTGCTGCACGGCAACTCGATCGAGACCTACAGCCGCGCGGGCTACGACTACGCGGTGGAGAAGGCCGGCAGCACCCAGGGCTGGAGCTTCACCATCTACGAGGAGGAGTGGAACTACGGCTTCTGGGGCGAGTTTGACCACTTCGTGGACTGCGTGCAGAACGGCACGGCCCCGCTGGTGACCGGAGAGGACGCCCGCGCGGTGCAGGAGGTCCTGTTCGCGGCCTACGAATCCGCCCGCACCGGCGCCAAGGTCCGGCTCCCGTTCAGGACCGACGCGGCCAAGCCCTGGGACCTCTGGCGGGGCGGCGCGGGGTGAGGCGGTGCGGTTTGCCGTCCTGCCGGATCGGGAGGCGCTGGATCGGGAGGCGGCGGCGCTGGTCTGGGAGGCGGTCGGCGCAAGGCCCGACCTCCTGATCTGCCTCGCCAGCGGGGAGACGCCCACAGGGACCTACGCGCTGCTCGCCGGCGCCCCGGAACGGCTCGCGAGCGCGCGCTTCATCCAGCTCGACGAGTGGGCCGGCCTCGGTGCCGACGATCCGGCGAGCTGCGCCGCCTACCTGGAGCGCACGGTGCGTGGTCCCCTTGCGGTGCCGGCGAAGCGCTGGATCGGCTTTCGCGGTGCGGCACCCGATAGTGCGGCGGAGTGCCGCCGCATCGAAGAGGCGCTGAGGGCGGCGGGCCCCATCGACCTCTGCATCCTCGGCCTCGGGCGCAACGGACATCTCGCGCTGAACGAGCCGGCGGCGAGCTTCGATCCCTTCTGCCACGTTGCGACGCTTGCCGAGCAGTCGCGCGCGCATCCCATGCTGGCCGGAACCGCCGGCCCGGTGCGGCAGGGACTGACGCTCGGACTCGGCGACATCCTGCGCGCACGGCGCATCCTTCTCTTGGTCGCCGGCCCGGCCAAGCGGGAGCCGCTCGCCCGGCTCGCGGCCGGCCGCGTCACGCCGCAGCTCCCGGCCTCGTTTCTCTGGCTGCACGGGAACGCGACCTGCCTCTGCGACGCGGCAGCGGCGGCGGGCGCCCGGCTCGAGGGCGCCGGGCCATGAGCCGGCTTGCGCTCGGCGTCGATATCGGCGGCACCAAGATCGCGGTCGGCGCGGTCGATGCGGCGGGCGCGATACGCGCGCGGCGGACCGTCGCGACGGACGTGGAGGCCGGTTTCGATGCAGGCCTCGCGCGGCTGGTGCAGGCCATCGACGAGACGATGGCCGAGGCCCGCACGGATCCGGCCGCGCTCGCGGGCATCGGCCTCGGCTGCCCCGGCCCCTTCGACGAAGCGAGCGGGCGGATCGAGAACTTCTACACGCTCCCCGGCTGGGAGGGGAACGACATCGTGAGCCCGCTCGCTGCCCACTACGGCACGCCCGTGCGCCTCGTCAACGATGCCGATGCGGCGCTGCTCGGCGAGGCGCTGGCGGGCGCTGCACGCGGCGCGCGTATCGCCGTCATGCTGACCGTCGGCACCGGCATCGGCGGGGCGGCGCTGATCGACGGCGCGATCCTGCGGGGTGCGGCCGGCGCCCATCCCGAGATCGGCCACCTGGTCGTCGATCCGGCCGGCCCGGAATGCTATTGCGGGCAGCGCGGCTGCCTCGAGGCGCTCGCCGCAGGGCCGGCGCTGGCGCGGGCGGGCGCGGGGCTCGGCTATGCGGATGCCGAGGCCGTCTTCGCCGCCGCCGCGGCAGGCGCGGCCGCTGCCGAGGCCATCGTCGCCCGTAGTGCTGACGCGATGGAAATGGCCGTCTGGAGCCTCATCCACGCCTTCCTGCCCGAGGTGATCCTCTTCGGCGGGGGCATGGGAGAGCGGCACTTCGCGCTCTATCGCGACGCTGCCGGGCGCGCCGTCGCGCGGGCCGTGCTCGCGCCCGTCGGTGCGATCCGCGTAGTCAAGGCCACGCTCGGCAACGACGCCGGCATGGTCGGCGCCGCGGCGCTCATGCTGGAGGATGCCTGAGCGACGCCGGGTGCGGAGCCCGACCCTTCCGGGCTAGACTCGGACCTCGCAGGCAACGCGCGAGCGATCATGGCCACGCCGTCGTCACAGGGAGCGCCCGGAAGCCCCCGGCACGCCGCAGCGGAGGCGGACGTCGATGCGGTCGTCGTCGGCGCCGGCTTCGCGGGCCTCTACATGCTCCATCGGCTGCGCGCGATGGGGCTCCGGGTGCGCGTCTTCGAGAAGGGCGACGGGGTCGGCGGCACCTGGTACTGGAACCGCTATCCCGGCGCCCGTTGCGACACCGACAGCGTCGAATACTCCTACCAGTTTTCCGACGCGCTGCAGCAGGAGTGGCGTTGGACCGAGCGCTTCGCGACGCAACCGGAGATCCTGCGCTATCTGGAGCATGTCGCCGACCGCTTCGACCTCCGCCGCGACATCGCGTTCGGGACGACCGTCACCGAGGCGGCGTTCGACGATGCGGCGGGATGCTGGCGGATTGTCACCGACGACGGCGCCAGGCTTTCCGCCACCTACTGCGTCATGGCCACCGGCTGCCTTTCTGCCGTCAACCGGCCGGCGTTCGACGGGCTCGATCGCTTCGCCGGCGCCTGGTACCACACCGGCGCCTGGCCCCACGAGGAGGTATCCTTCGCCGGCCAGCACGTCGGCGTCGTCGGCACCGGCTCGTCGGCCATCCAGGCGATCCCGCTGATCGCAGCGGAGGCGCGCCACCTCACCGTCTTCCAGCGCCAGGCGAACTACACCGTGCCCGCCCGCAACGCGCCGCTGGACGAGGCCGAGTACGCCGCCATCAGGGAGAGCTACGGGGAGCTGCGGCGCCAGGCGAGCGAGACGCCGACCGGCTGCTGGTGGGCCGTGAACCCGGCGGCGGCGGAAGAGATGAGCGCCGAGGAACGAGAGCGGGAGCTCGAAGACCGCTGGCAGGTCGGCGGGCTCCGCATGTACGGCGTCTTCAAGGACGTGCTGGTCAACGGCGAGGCGAACGACATCGCGGCCTCGTTCATCCGCGACAAGATCCGCGCCCAGGTCCGCGATCCCGAGGTGGCGGCGCTGCTCTCGCCGCGCTCCTACGTCGGCTGCAAGCGCATCTGCCTCGATACCGACTACTACGCCACCTTCAACCGGCCCAACGTGACGCTGGTGGACATCAGCGAGGCTCCGATCGAGGAGATCACGCCCACCGGGCTGCGCTCCGGTGGCAGGGACTACGCTCTCGACGCGATCGTCTTCGCGACCGGATACGACGCGATGACGGGGCCCCTGTTCAGGATCGACATCCGCGGCCGGGGCGGGAGGCCGCTGCAGGCGACGTGGGCCGACGGCCCCCGCACCTATCTCGGGCTCGCCGTCGAGGGCTTCCCCAACCTGTTCACCATCACAGGCCCCACTAGCCCCTCGGTGCTCACCAACATGGTCCCGGCCATCGAGCAGCATGTGGAGTGGATCGCCGGCTGCATCGCGCACGCGCGCGGCACGGGCCGCCCGTGCATCGAGGCGAGCCGCGCGGCGGAGGACTCATGGATGGCCCACCATGAGGAGGTGGCGGGGGGCACCCTCTTCCCCTCCTGCAACTCCTGGTACGTCGGCGCCAACGTCGACGGCAAGCCGCGCCGCGTGATGCCTTACACCGGGGGCTTTCCGGACTATGTCGAGACGTGCGACGCGGTGGCCGCCAACGGCTACGAGGGGTTCACGCTGTCCGCCGCTTGAGTCCCGCGTGGCCGCACGGTCACGCGCGAAAACGGGTCACGGGCGCGGGAGGAATTCCGGCCAACGGCAGGCGGGTTAACCCTCCCCGCGCCGTCCCGGCGGGGGCTCGCAGGGCTCGGTGCCCATGTCGGCGGGCACGGAAATCTCGATCAGGTCGAACGTGTCGGAGGTGGCGATCTCGTTGTGCGGCGTGCCGCCGGGGATGTAGAGGGAATCCCCTTCCTCGATGCGGATGGTCTCGTCCTCGAAGGCGAGGTCGATCCAGCCGCTCAGCATGTAGACGATCTGCCCCTCGCAGATGTGCGTGTGCCAGCCCGTGGGCCGGGTGAGCCCGGCCTTGGCCGAGGTGATCTGGGCGCGGATGCGTCCGTCGCTCGCCGCCGTGATGCCGAGGTCGCGGTAGGTGAGGAAGTCGCGCCTTCCCGGCATGAAGGTGGGGTCGTCCCTCCTGACCAGTGTGAAGGGTGGCTGCCGCTCGTCCGGGCCTGGCGCCGTCGCCGCCTGAGCCTTGGTCATGGCGCTCGCTCCTCTCCGCCGGGGGAGGCGTCATGGTAGGAAGCGCCGCCCGGCCTGACAAGCCGATCGACGCCGGTGCGCGCGACGCGGCGCCGCGCCGGCCTCACGACGGATAGATGGCGCGGCGCAAAGTGTCGGCGATCGCGCCCACCACCGGGCCGAAGGCCTGGCACTGGCCCGGATCCGGCACGATCTCCCGGACCTCCGCCTCGAGCCCGGCCAGCGGCGGCGGAGCCGGCCGGCCGGTGACGTCGAGCGCGCGGAGCGCTATCGGCACGAGGCTGGCGAGCGCCATGTCGAGGCAGTGGCCGGCGCGATCCTGCTTGGACCATGCCATGAACACGGGGCTCGCCACGTCGTTCTGGCCGAAGCCGCCCGATTCGCTGCCGGGGAGCAGCGTCGCCTGGGCGTAGAGACGGGCCTCCTCCTCGTAGCCGGTCTGGGCCATCGGCACGCATCCCAGGTAGGTGCGGGGCGCATCGTCGCCGCCGTCCGGATCGCGTAGCTGATCGGGAAGCAGCGAGACGTTGCCGTCCAGGAGCTTAGCGCCGTGCCGCTCGGCAAGGACGCAGAGATTGGCACACGCGGCGCTCAGCGCGTCCATGGCGAGCACCGCGTGGGGGTTGTGATAGCCGCCGTTCGTCACGAAGCGGCCGAAGGGGTGATCCTCGCCCGCATCCTCGACCCAGACCGGGTTGTCGGTCACGGCCTGGAGGGATTCCGCGGCGACCTCCGCAGCCAGGGAGGCCGCGCGCCGGGCCTGGCCGAGCATGCGCGGAAGGATGCGGTAGCTGACCGGCGCCTGGTAGGGGCGCCGCTCGCCGCCGTGACCGTCCCCCACCAGCGCGCGCAGGCGATCGAGCGCCCAGCGGTCGTGGGGGTTGTTCCAGTACGCGCCAAGGGCGGCGTCGAGATGGCAGAGCGGCGCGTTGAAGGCCTCGAAGGAGAGCGCGAATACGCTCGCCGCCACGTCGAGGCGGCTCTCCGCGACGAGCGCTGCATCGGTCACGAGGCCCGTGGCCGCCGGCGAGCCGTTGAGCAGGCACATCACGTCCTTGATCGCGGGCTCCGCCTTCTCCGCCAGATCGGTGAACAGGTGCCCCAGCGAGAGGATCTCGCCCGCGCCGCCCTGGCCCCGCGCCGGGACCACGGGCATCGGGCGCCCGTCCAGCATGGCGGCGACACGCCGCGCGATCTCCGGCGACACGGCGGCCTCGCCTTCCACGAAGTTGGTGAGCCGCGCGAGCACGATCGCGCGCACGACGCGCTCGGGCAGCGGATCGCCCCACGACGTGGCTACCCGCGCCGGCGACATGCCGGCCCACCGCTCGCGCTGCTCGGGCGTCAGCGCCTGCCGCGCGAGCTGGCCCGGCCCCGTCGTCACGCCGTAGATGGTGACCTCGGGGTCGTGCTCGATGATGCGCTCCAGGCGCTCCCGGCCCTGCGCCATGGCCGCGAGAGCGCCGGCGCCGAGCTCCACGCCTTCGCCCTCCCACGCCACCCGGCGGGCGGCTTCGAGCGTGAAGTCGGCACGGGTTTCCACGAGTACCGTCATGATCCGGTTCCCTGTCCGGCGAAGCGTGCGACTCTCCGGGGGGAGGCGGGAGCGCCTAGCGCGCCTGCCGGCGCTGGGCCTCCTCGAGCTGGGCCTCGGTGTACTGGATGCCGATCAGCGTCTCGTAGGCGAGCGCGCTCTCGCCGGGCCTGAGCGGGATCCACTGAGCGACGTACTCCACCGTCTCGGCGCCCGTGGCCTCGTCGTCGAAGGCGATCTCCGCCGTGAAGATCTCCTTGGCGACGATGCGGCGCCCGCCGTCGGTCAGCGCGACGAAATAGGGCGCGCTCACGCGGTCCGCGGTTGCGGCCGGCCCCCGCGTCGCACGGATGGGCAGGGAGAACGCCACCTCGACGCTGCCGCTGCCGTCCTCGTCGATGGCGTAATCGCAGCGCCCGCTCGCCTCGCGGAGCTCCACCTCGAAGGCCACGTCGGCCTCCTCGCGCCCCGGCCCCTCGCCGTAGAGGGTGAGCACGCGTGCCTGCTGGAGGACGCTGACGCGGGGACACGGCGGAGGGTCGTCCAGGATGCCGCATCCGGCGAGCGCGCCCAGCATGGCCGCGCCGAGCAACGGCGCAGCGAGGGCCGCCGGGCTACGCTGTCGCCTGCCCGTTCCGGTACTCACGGGAACTCCGCCGCGAAAGGGAGAGGTCAGAGCGTGTTGTGCGTGCCGTCGCAGTGCGGCCCGCTCCCGGTCCGCTTGCAACCGCAGAGCCACGCGGTCTCGCTTTCCTCGGCGGTGAAGACGACGGGGCGGATGTCGGTGGTCTTGTGCGAGCCGTCGCAGAAGGGCTGGGTACTGCTCAGGCCGCAGGCGCACCAGAAATACTTCTCTCCGGCGACGAGCTCGGTTTCGTAGGGTTCCGCCTGGGCGACGACGGGTTCGCTCATGGTGGGATGCCTCGGCAGTCTGCAGCGCTGGATTGGACGGCCTCAATCTAGCCGCCGCTACGCGGGCGGACAAGGCTGCCGGCTCGGTCTGCTTGATCCGGGCGGGAGTCGCGGTTTAGGGTGCGGCGCGTTCTTGCCGCGTTGTGGCGGGCGGGTGAGAGGACATGACAGCCGAACCGAGTTTCGTCGAGCTGATCGGCAAGACGCCGCTGATCCGTCTGCACGGCCCCTCCGAGGCGACCGGCTGCGAGATCCTCGGCAAGTGCGAGTTCCTGAATCCCGGCGGCTCGGTGAAGGACCGGGCGGCGCTCTTCATCGTGCGCGACGCCGAGAAGCGCGGCGTCCTCAGGCCCGGCGGCACCATCGTCGAAGGCACCGCCGGCAACACCGGCATCGGGCTCGCGCTGGTCGGCAACGCCCTCGGCTACCGCTCGGTGATCGTGATTCCGGAGACCCAGAGCCAGGAAAAGAAGGACATGCTGCGGCTCTGCGGCGCCAGGCTCATCGAGGTGCCGGCGGTTCCCTACCGCGACCCGAACAACTACGTGAAGTACTCGGGCCGGCTCGCCGACGAGCTCGCCGAGACGGAGCCGAACGGCGCGATCTGGGCCAACCAGTTCGACAATGTGGCCAACCGCCAGGGCCATGTGGAGACGACCGGGCCCGAGATATGGGAGCAGACCGGCGGCGGGATCGACGGCTTCATCTGCGCGGTCGGCACCGGCGGCACTCTCGCCGGCGTCGGCATGGCGCTCAAGGAGCGCAAGCCCTCGGTGACGATCGGCCTGGCCGATCCCATGGGGGCTGCGCTCTACAACCACTACGCTCACGGCGAGCTGAAGGCGGAGGGCAGCTCGATCACCGAGGGGATCGGCCAGGGCCGGATCACCGCCAATCTGGAAGACGCGCCGATCGACGTGCCCTTCCAGATTCCGGACGAGGAGGCGCTGCCGGCGATCTTCGATCTGGCGCAGAACGAGGGCCACATCATGGGCGGCTCGACCGGAATCAACGTGGCCGGCGCGATCCGACTGGCCAGGGAGATGGGCCCGGGCCACACCATCGTCACCGTGCTCTGCGACTACGGAACCCGCTACTTCAGCAAGCTCTTCAACCCCGCATTCCTGCGCGAGCGCGGCCTGCCGGTGCCGCCTTGGCTCGATGACGCCCGTGACGCCGCCGACTGAGCCGCTCTTTCGCACAGACCCCTACGCGCGCACCTGCGAGGCGCAGGTCGGCACGCCGGCCCCCGGCGCGGTGCGGCTGGACCGCACGGTCTTCTATCCCGAGGGCGGCGGCCAGCCGGGCGACAGCGGGGTCCTGCGCGCCGCCGACGGCAGCGAGCTCGCGGTGCACGGCACGCGCAAGGGCGAGGCCGCCGGCGACATCCTGCACCTCGTCGATCCCGATGCAGCCGTGCCCGCCCCGGGGAGCAGCGTGATCGCCGAGCTCGACTGGGAGCGTCGCCACCGCCACATGCGCATGCATACCTGCCTGCATCTGCTGAGCGCCGTGATCGACGCGCCGGTGACCGGCGGGCAGCTCACGGCGGAGAAGGGGCGCCTCGACTTCGATCTCGACACCAGGCTGGAGAAGGCGGCCGTCGAGGAGGCGCTCAACGCGCTCATCGCACGAGACCTGCCGGTCGCGGCACGCTGGATCAGCGACGAATCGCTCGCCGCGCAGCCGGAGCTGGTGAAGACCATGCGAGTGAAGCCGCCCGCCGGCCAGGGCCGGGTGAGGCTGATCGACGTGGACGGCGTCGACCTCCAGCCCTGCGGCGGCACCCATGTGGCGCGAACGGGCGAGATCGGGCCGGTCGTCGTGCGCAAGATCGAGAGCAAGGGCCGCCACAACCGGCGCGTCGTTCTCGTCTTCGGGGACGCATCGTGAGCGCAGGCGACGCACCGCTCGTCGTAAGCACCGCCTGGCTCGCCGCCAATGCCGCCGCCGGCAGCGACGTGCGGATCCTCGACGGCTCCTGGCACCTGCCGCCGCTGGCGCGCGACCCGGCCGCAGAGTTCCGCGAGGCGCACATTCCGGGCGCCGCCTTCTTCGATATCGACGGCATCTGCGATCCCGACTCCTCGCTGCCGCACATGCTGCCCCGGGCGGCGGATTTCGCCGCCGCCGTCTCGGCGCTCGGGATCGGCAACGCCTCGCACGTCGTCGTCTACGACACGGTGGGGCTCTACAGCGCCGCGCGCGTCTGGTGGATGTTCCGCGTCTTCGGGCACGGGCGCGTCTCGGTGCTCGCGGGCGGCCTGCCGCGCTGGCGGGCGGAGGGCCGGCCCGTGGAGAGAGGGGATCCCGCGATCGCGGCGGGAGCGTTCGCGGCGACCTACGACGGAACGCTGGTCCGCTCGTTCGAGCAGGTCCGCGCCACCCTCGAGTCTGGCGACGCGCAAATCGTGGACGCGCGTGCCGCCGCGCGCTTCAGCGGCGAGGATCCGGGGCCAAGGCCCGACCTTCCGCGCGGCCACATTCCCGGCAGTCGCAACGTGCCCTTCGACGCGGTGCTCGACGATGACGCCGCCGCGCTGGGCGAGGCGGCGGCGATCCGCCGCGCGTTCGCCGACGCGGGCGTCGACCCCGCCAGCCCGGTCATCGCCACGTGCGGGTCGGGCATCACCGCGTGTACGCTGGCGCTCGCGCTCGCCGCCATCGGTGCCGAGCAGGTTGCCGTCTACGACGGCTCATGGACCGATTGGGGCAGCCGCGCGGACGCGCCGGTCGAGAGCGGGGAGCCAGCCTAGGAGCGCTTGACGATGCGACGGCGACGGAACGCGCCCCTCGTCTCAGCCGTGATGGTGGCGCTGCTGGCGTTCGCGCTGGCGGACGGTGCCGCCGCCAGCGACCCTCCTTCCGAGGGGGCCGTGGCGAGTGCCGCTGCCGTCGAAGCCCCGGTCAGCGACATGATCGGCGAGTTCCGCCAGGTCGTGACCGCTTACGAGGACACCCTGCTCGACCTCGCCCGCGCCAACGGTCTCGGCTATGTCGAAATGATCGCGGCCAATCCCGGCGTCGACCCGTGGGTGCCCGGCGAAAGCACGACCGTCACCCTGCCGACCGCGCACATCCTGCCCGATACCGCGCGAGAGGGCCTGGTCGTCAACCTGGCCGAGCATCGTCTCTACTTTTTCGGCGCGCCCGGCACGGAGCCGGTGACCTTCCCGCTCGGCGTCGGCCGGGAGGGATGGACGACGCCGCTCGGCACCACCGAGATCGTCCGCAAGAAGGAAAGGCCGACCTGGTATCCGCCGGAGTCGATCCGCGAGGAGAAGCCCCATCTGCCCAAGGTGGTGCCGCCCGGCCCCGACAATCCGCTCGGCAGCCACGCGCTCTACTTCGCCTGGCCCACCTACCTGATCCACGGCACCAACAGGCCGTGGGGAATCGGTCGGCGGGTGAGCCACGGGTGCATCCGCCTCTACCCGGAGGATATCGCGCGCCTCTACGCGATGGTCCCCATCGGCACGCCGGTCCACGTCATCGACCAGGTGGTCAAGGTGGGCTGGGCCGACGGCGAGCTCTTCGTCGAGGCCCATCCCGAAGCGGCCCAGGCCGACGAGCTGTCCGCCACCGGCCGCATCGAGAGCGCCGGCGCCGACTCGCTCGCCGACGTGTTCTACCGGATCATGTCTCGGGCCGGCGACTCCCAGGACAGGCTGAACTGGAGCCTCATCCGCAAGGCGCTGGAGGAGCGGTCCGGCGTCCCCGTCAGGGTTACCGAGGACCGCACCTCAGCCTCCGGATAGCTCTCCCATCGGGCAGCCCGCGACGGCCGCCCACCCGGCCTATTTGCTGTTCATCTTCTGGAAGATGCGATCCGCCTTGTCGGCAGCCATGTGCGACGCCTCGGCCGCTGCCTCGGCTGCGCCTGCCGCGTCGCCCGCCGCCGCTGCCGCCGCCTGGGCGTTGGCGTTGGCCTCGTCCACTGCGGCCCGCAGCTCGTCCACGGCCACCAGGGCCTGATTGGCGGTCTGCAGGGCTTGGTTCGCTATCGCCTCGGCGCCGGCTATGGCAGCCGCTGCCTGTTCCTGCTCTGCGGCCGACTGGCACCCGGCAGCAACCGCCAGCGGAAGGGCGAGAATCGCGATCCGCAGCGCCCACGTCTTGTTGAGCATAGCCTCCTCCTGAGTCCGATAGAACGCGGCGGAGTTGAGGCGATTCGCTCAATTGTGTCAAGCCGCCTCTCCCGAATAGCCGCCATTGGAACGAATTATCTTCAAATAGAAGAGCCGGGGGACTGCGTTTTTGCCGGCACGTGCCGGAGCGGCTACTCTTCTCCCATGGACGGACCCTTGTCGCCCCCGCCGGGCGAGTCCGTCGATCGCGACGGGCCCGGCACGCCGGTCATCTTCGACGCGGTGCTCGCGCCGAACCGCTCGCTCGGGCGCATGGGCTTCGTCGCAGTCATGGGCGGCGTGATCGTGGTCAGCGTCGGCCTCGGCACCTATTTCCTGCTCCAGGGCGCCTGGCCGGTGCTCGGCTTCTTCGGCCTCGACATCGCGCTGCTCTATCTCGCCTTCCGCCTGAGCTACCGGTCGGGTCGCCTGCGCGAGACCATATGCGTGACCGCGAACGAGGTCGTGATCCGGCGCATCGCGCCCAACGGGCGGACGACAGAGTGGCGCTTCAACCCGTATTGGCTGCGCGTCGCCCTCGACGAGCCGGTCGAGCACCACAGCCAGATCACGCTCTCGTCGCACGGCCGGTCGCTGGTCATCGGCCCCTTTCTCGCGCCGGAGGAACGGGCGAGCCTGGTGCAGGCGCTGCGCGAGGCCCTCGGCGAGGCCAACCGGCGCTACGACGGCGCTCAGGAGGTGCGGCAGGACCTGCAGGGGGAGGGGGCGGCTCCCGAGTCCGGCTGAGGCCGGGCTCAGCCGATCGGCGGGGTGCGCACCGTCATCTTGCCGCGCATGGCCGCCGGCGTGTCGGCCTCCGGCACCTCGCCGCCGGCGCTCGCCTGGTAGGCGCGGGCGAAGGCGATGACATCCGCCGCGTTTTCCGGCGTCAGGTGGCTGAAGCGCACATGGTGCTTGCCACCGGCGCGAAAGCCCACGTTGCACGGGCTCTTGCAGCCGTTCAGGCAATAGACCGCGCGCAGGCTGAGGGTCTCCGGCATGGGATTCGCCTCGATCAGGTCGCGCACCGCCTCCAGCAGAAAGGTGCCCTGGCGCTTGCCGTCGCGCTCGCGCGCGGATTCGGACCAGACGCAGGAGCGGCAGACGTAGAAGGTCGTCGCCCCTGCCGCCGCCGGGGGCGCGGGCGCCTTGCTCCGGGTGCTCCGCCTGGTCCCGGCCGGCCGGGACTTGCCCGCGCCGCCGGCGCGCGCCTTCCCGCCCTCTCGTCTCGCCGGCGTTCGCGCCGCCATGGGTCGCCTATCCGAAGCTGTAGTAGAAGTTGAGAAGAATGCCGTTGACCTGCGTCGGCTTCTCGATCGGGGTCCAATGCCCGCATCCGGGAAGCACGACGACGCGCGATCCGGCGATCCGGCTGCCGAGCGCCTTGACCGCCGGCGGCGGCGAGACTCCGTCCTCGTCGCCGGTGACCAGAAAGGTCGGGCAGGCGATGTCGGCCAGGTTCGCGCTGGTGGCGGCGGCGAGCGCCTCGCAGGTTCGCGCATAGCCCTCGGCATCCTGGCGCATGAGAATCTCGCGGACGAAGGCTGCCGCCGCCGGGTAGTGCGCCTTGGTCTCGGCCGAGGTCGCGACCTCCACCAGGGTATCCGCGATCGGCGCCATGCCGCTGTTGCGGGCCGCGGCAGCACGGTCGCGGATCGCCTGGCGCGCCGGCTCCGGCGGCTCCGCGAGGGGGCCGAGCAACGCGAGGCTCTTCACCCGCTCGGGATGGTCGGCGGCGATGTGCTGGCAGACGATGGTGCCCATCGAATGGCCGCAGAGGTGGGCGGTCGGGATCTCGAGCTCGTCCATCACCGCGATCACGTCGGCGACGAAGGATGCGATCGACAGCGCGCCCGCGGCGGGCGAGCGGCCCGAGCCTTCGAGATCGAGCCGCACGACCCGTAAGGAGCGGGCGAGCGGGCCGACCTGCGGGTACCAGCTATTGCTGGTGCCGCCGAGGCCGTGGACCATCACCACCGCGTCGCCGTCGCCCTGCTGCTCGACCGCGATCTCCTTGCCGTTGATCTCCATCGCTCGCGACTCCCGTGACGACACCCCGGCGCGCCGGCCGCCTCAGCACATAGCATGCGGCGGCACTGGCCGGATAGGCGCTTTCCGTGGCCGCGCCCCCGGCGCGATCAGTCGAGGTGAGACGTGTCGATCGCCTCGCATCCGGCGAGTGCGGGGAAGAACCGCTGCCCCTCGCTTGCGCCCGCTCGCGGCGGCTCCGGCGCGGCCAGCTCCTGGGCCGCGAAGAGGCGCACGACCACCGCCTTGCGGGCGTCGCCTGCGGCCCAGTCGATCGCCGCCTCCTCGAGCAGGAGGGCGCCGGCCAGCCCTCGCGCCATGCAGTCCATCAGCCGGTGGGCCTGACGGGCGGCCTCGGCCTCGTCGCCCTGGACGAGGGCGACCAGCGCTGCGGCGTCCTGCCTCGCGTGCGCGATCAGCCCGCGCGGTCGCTCGAACGCCGCATGG
Organism: Alphaproteobacteria bacterium; assembly: GCA_011523425.1. Taxonomy (GTDB): domain Bacteria; phylum Pseudomonadota; class Alphaproteobacteria; order UBA828; family UBA828; genus WTGU01. The sequence continues at coordinate 44,402 of WTGU01000062.1, read as the reverse complement.
CTGGCGACGACGGGCAGGCCGAGCGCGGCGTCAAGCCGCGCGTCGAAGGCCGAGAGCCCCTCCGGCCCGGCGCCGATCAGGCGCAGCACCTCCAGCGCCTGGATGTTGGGCGGCCCCTCCCACACGGTCAGCACCTGGGCATCGCGGAAGAGCCTGGCCGTCGGGTACTCCTCGGTGTAGCCGTTGCCGCCGAGGATCTCGATCGCCCGGCTGGTCGTCATGATCGCCCACGCGGCGGTGAGATACTTGGCGAGCGCCGTGACGAGGCGCATCCAGGACTGCGCCGCAGGGTCCTGCTCGGCCGCGTCGAAGGCGCAGGCCGCGGCGAAGGCCAGCGCCACGCTCGCCTCCAGACGCACCAGCATCTCGACGAGCTGGTCCTGCACCATGGGATAGTCGAGAAGCCGATGACCGAAGGCGCGGCGCGCACCCGCATGGGCGAGCGCCTCCGCAAAAGCGCGACGCTGAATGCCGGCCGACGCCATCGCGTTGTGGATGCGGCTGTAGCCGAGCGCCGCCATCATCGCCCTGAGCCCGTGCGGCGGCGGCGCCACCTCCAGCGCGTGCGCCTCCGTCAGCTCGATCTCGCCGGTGGCGAGACCGCGGGTGCCGAGCTTCTCCTTCAGCCGCCTGATGCGGTAGCGGTTGGGCCTGCCGTCGGGAGCCTGCGCGGGCACCAGATAGAGGCCGAGGCCGGCGCCGCCCGGAGCCGCACCCTCCGGCCTCGCCAGCGCGAGCGCGAGATCGCAGTCGACGTTGCTGGCGAACCACTTGAGCCCGCTGAGCGCGAACCCGCCATTTGTGCCGCGCGCGGTCGTGGCGGTGGCGCCGACGTCGCTGCCGCCCTGCTTCTCGGTGGCCCAGGTGCCGCCGGTCGCGGCGCTGCCGTCCATGCGCACGAGCGCCGGCAAGTGGGCCTCCCGCAAGGCCTTGGGCGCGAAGCGATCCAGCACGTGGGCGACGGCGCCGGTGAGCGTCACCGGGCAGTGGACGGAGATGTCGGCCTGCGAGAGCAGATAGCCCATCGCGAAGGTGAGCGTGAACGGGCGCCGGGCGGGGCCGTAGTTGAGCCCCACGATGCCGCGCTCGTAGACCTCGCGGTGAACTGCCGCGTAGAGCGGATTGTGGCGGACCACCGAGCGGGGGCGGCCGCCGTCGTCCAGCGTTTCGAGCACCGGCGGGGCGAAGCGGTTGGTGTAGTCGGCCTGCTCGTCGACCGTGGTCGCGGCCCAGGCACCGAAGTCGTCCAGGCGCTCGGCATCCGCCTCGGTCAGCCACGGCGTGCTGCGCCGCAGCAGGGCCTGGAGGTTCCGGTCCGCCCGGTAGTAGTTGCCGCCGTGAGCGCCGTTCCTCTCGGTCATGCGCGCGCGACCTCCTGGTACGCAGGGGGCGCCTGCGGGGGTATAGTCCGCGATGTTACTCCGATTTGGCAGGCGCACGCCCGGCCCGTGTGGCGCGGGCGTGCCGGGTGAGGCGGATCATGGCGCGGCTGGCCGGCAAGGTGGCGATCGTGACCGGGGCGACCAGCGGGCTCGGCGCGGCGGCGGCGGCGCGCATGGCCGGAGAAGGCGCGACGGTGCTGGTGACAGGGCGGGACGAAGGGCGCGGCTGCGCGGTTGCCGAGACCATCGCGGCTGCGGGCGGCGAGGCCTCGTTCCAGCCGCTCGACGTGACCGACGAGGCCGCCTGGCAGGCGACAGTCGATGGCGTCATGGCGGCGCACGGCCGCCTCGACATCCTCTTCAACAATGCCGGCACCACCCGTGCCGAGCCCATCGCCGAGGTGACGCTCGAGACCTGGCGGCGGATCATGGCGGTCAACGCCGACGGCGTCTTCCTCGGCACGCGGAGCGCGATCCCCGCCATGCGGCGCTCGGGCGGCGGCTCCATCATCAACATGTCGTCGGTGCTCGGCCTGGTCGGCACGGCGCATCTCGCCGCCTACACGGCGTCGAAGGGCGCGGTCCGCTACTTCACCAAGTGCGTGGCGCTCGAATGCGCCCGCGACGGCAGCGGCATCCGCGTCAACTCCATCCATCCCGCCTTCATCGCCACGCCGATGATGGACGAGACGGCGATCCGCATGTTCGGCGACGCCGAGGCCGGCTTCCGCGAGTTCGGCAAGCTGCACCCGGTGGGCCATGTCGGCGAGCCCGACGACGTCGCCAACGGCGTGGTCTATCTGGCCTCGGACGAGGCGAAGTTCGTCACCGGCACCGAGCTGGTGATCGACGGCGGCTACACGGCGGAATAGGCGCGCTCGCGCGCCGCTAGCGGAGAGACGAGCCATGGCGGACGACTTCAAGGTGTACTGGCAGCCGGGATGCTCGAGCTGCCTCAGGGCCAAGGAGTTCCTGGCCGCGCGCGGCATCGCCTACGAATCCATCAACGTCCGCGCCAAGCCGGAGGCGATGGAGGAGCTGGCCGCGCTCGGCGCGCAATCGATCCCGGTGGTGGTCCAGGGGCGCCGCTTCGTCTTCGCCCAGGACCTGGGCGATCTCGCGCGCTTCGTCGGCGTCAGGCTGGAGAGGGAGCCGCTGCCGCCGGCGGAGCTGGTGCAACGGCTCGACCTGATCCTCGCGGCGACGCAGCGCTACCTCGCCCAGTTCCCGCCCGCCGCCCTCGAGGAGGGGCTGCCGGGGCGGGAGAGGACTATCCTCGACCTCGGCTACCACATCTTCGTGATTCCCGCGGCCTTCCTCGATGCCGCCCGCGGCGCGCGGCTCACCTTCGACTACTTCGAGCGCACGCCCGGCCCCGACATGCGGAGCGCCGCGCAGGTCTCGGCCTATGGCGAGACCGTGCGCCACGCGCTCCGGGCGTGGTGGGGGCAGGCCGATGCGGCGCGCCTCGGCACGCTCGACACCTATTACGGCGTCCACCCGGCGGAGCGCGTGCTGGAGCGGACCGCGTGGCATGCGGCGCAGCACGCGCGCCAGCTCATGGCGCTCCTGGAGCAGCGCGGCATCGCGCCCAACCGCGCTCTCGGCGACGCCGAGCTCGACGGCCTGCCGCTGCCGGAAGGGGTGTACGACGACGAGGTCGCGCTCGAAGGCGCCGCCGGCGACTGAGCCGCGCGCACCGGGCGGCGAGGCCGGAGCCCGACGAGACGGGAGGCGAAGTGGGATTCCGGCCGGGGCCCCCATGCGGGATTCCGTGGGATAGCAAGGGATTCCGCGGAGATATCAAGTGGGATTCCTGCGATGAATCCCACGACCGCGAGCTGGCGCGGGGCGATTCCCCCCGTCGCCCCGGCTGCCCCCATCCGTTCTCTCGCCCGCTGCATGGCGCGATCGTCGCGCCCGCGCCCCGCGCCGTCCACCGCACCATGGTCCGGGGAGTCGCTCGCGCCTGAGTCGCTCGCGCCTGAAAGGTCGCGAGCGCGGAATGGAGAATCCGCGCCCGCAGGGTGGCGCCCGGCGAGGGCGCCAGCGTCAGGAACCGGAGTCGGGTCGGTGGAGCCCGCTACCAGCCGCCGGTTTCGAGCCAGCGGTCGATCTGCTCCAGCCGGTCGTGGCCCCAGAACATCTCGTCGCCGACGAAGACGGTGGGCGAGCCGAAGACGCCGCGATCGAGCGCCTGATCGTTCTCGACGCGCAGCCGGTCCTTCACCGCCTGGTCCTGCAGCGCCGCCACCAGCGCATCGCCGTCGACGCCGAGCGCCTGCGCCGCCTCGACCACGGTCTCGGGCCGGCTCAGGTCGCGGTTCCCGGTGAAGTAGCCGCGGTAGAGCGCGAGCGCGAGGTCGTGGGCGGCGCCCGCGTCGCTCTCCGCCAGCCAGTAGAAGGCGCGGCAGGCGGCGATGCTGTTGACCGGGAAGTTGTCGGGTACGCTGAAGGCGATGCCGTGAAGGCGGGCCGAGCGCAGCATGTCGTGGCGCGAGTAGGGCCCCTTCATGGGCTGGTCCACCAGCGGGCTGCCGCCGATCTTCTGGAAGACGGCGCCGAGCAGGAAGGGCCGCCACGCGACCGTGCGCCCGTGCCGCTCCGCGATGCCGTCGATGCGTTCGGCCGCGAGATAGCCGTAGGGCGAGGAGAAGTCGAAGTAGAAGTCGATGCTCTCGCTCATCGCCGTCACTCCCGCGCGAGCGCCCGGCTGATGACCAGCCGCTGGACGTCGCTCGTGCCCTCGTAGATCGTGCAGACGCGCTGGTCGCGATAGATGCGCTCCACCGGAAAGTCGCTCAGGTAGCCGTAGCCGCCCAAGGTCTGGATCGCCTTCGAGCAGACCCGCTCCGCAGTCTCCGAGGCGAAGAGCTTGGCCATGGAGGCTTCCTTCAGGCAGGGCTCGCCGGCATCGCGCAGCCGCGCCGCCTGCAGCGTCAGCAGGCGCGCCGCCTCGATCTCCGTCGCCATGTCGGCGAGCCGGAAGCCCACCGCCTGATGCTCGATCAGCGGCTTGCCGAAGCTCTCCCGCTCCCTGGCGTAGGCGAGCGCGGCCTCGTAGGCGGCCCGCATGGCGCCGGTCGCCTGGGCGGCGACGCCGATGCGCCCGCCCTCGAGGTTGCCGAGCGCGATGGCGTAGCCCTGGCCGGGCTCGCCCAGCATCAGGTCGGGGGTGAGGCGGACCTCCTCGAAGACGATCTGGCAGGTGTCGTGCGCCCGCTGGCCCATTTTGGTCTCGTGGCTCGCGATCCGGTAGCCGTCCGTATCGGTCGGCACCAGGAAGCAGCTGATCCCCTTCTTGCCGGCGTCCGGGTCGGTGACGGCGAAGACCATCGCGAGGTCCGCCCTGGAGCCGCTGGAGACGAACTGCTTGGTGCCGCTCAGGCGGTAGCCGTTGCCGTCCGGCACCGCGCGGGTGCGCAGGTTGGAGGCGTCCGAGCCCGCCTGCGGCTCGGTCAGGCAGAAGCAGCCGAGCATGTCGCCGCGCGCGAGCGGGCGGAGGAAGCGCTCCTTCTGCGCCTCCGAGCCGGCCTTGAGGATGCCCGCGCAGACGAGCGAGTTGTTGACGCTCATCGCCGTCGACGTGCCGACGTCGCCGGCCGCGATCTCCTCCATGGCGAGCGCGTAGGCCACGTGGTCGGCGCCGGCTCCGTCCCATTCCGGCGGCACCAGCATGCCCATCAGCCCGAGCCTGCCCATGCGGGAGAGGAGGTCGTCGGGGTAGCCACCCTCCAGGTCCCACCTGCCGGCATGGGGGGCGAGCTCGCCCTCGGCGAAGTCGCGCGCCATGTCGCGGATCATCCGCTGCTCGTCGCTGAGGAAGAGGCCGTTGGCCGTCATGGCGTGCGCTCTCAGAGCCGCTCGTAGGCGGCGTCTACCGGCGTGCAGGCGACGCCGTTGATGGGCAGGATGTCCTGCGGGCAGCAGGAGAACGCCAGCACGATGTCCATCTCCGCCCGCAGCACCACGTGGTCGCCGGGGCTGGAGACGGTGGGTTCGAAGGAGACCGAGCCGTCGCTGCCCACGGGGATGTTCATCCACATGTTCCAGGGGGACGGCGTCTCCGCCGACTTGAGCCCGATCGCCGCGAGGCCGGCATGGAGATTGTCCTCGCAATTGTCGTGATCGTCGCCGGCGCCGAGCAGGATGTAGCGCCAGCGGTCACAGGCGGCGATCAGCGTGTCGTGGATGCCAGGCGAGGTGTCTTCCACGAGGGTGAGGATCGCGCGCCGCCTGTTGGTGACCATGGTGTCGCCGGCCCGGGGGAAGATGCCGCCGATGGCGACGCGCGAATGCTCCATCGACATGAACTCGGTCATGTCGTCGGCGTTGAAGGCCCAGGTGTCCACCACCTGGGTGCCGTGGGTGTTGACGAGCCTGAGCGCCTTGCCCGCGCCGAGCCTGAGCGCGTGGCCGCTTCTCGCCGGTATCGTCCCGTGCCCGCCCGCCATGGCGGCGGCCCTAGTGCAGGCGCTCGACGGCGAGCGCCGTGGCCTCGCCGCCGCCGATGCAGAGCGCGGCCGCGCCCTTCTCGAGGCCGTACTTCTCCAGCGCGGCCAGGAGGGTGATGACGATGCGCGCGCCGGACGCGCCGACCGGATGGCCGAGCGCGCAGGCGCCCCCGTGCACGTTCACCTTCTCGTGGTCGAGGTCGAGATCGCGCATCGCCGCCATGGCGACGACGGCGAAGGCCTCGTTGATCTCGTAGAGGTCCACGTCGTCCGCGTCCCAGCCGATCTTCTCGAAGAGCTTGCGGAGCGCCGGCCCCGGTGCGGTGGTGAACCAGGCCGGCGCCTGCGCGTGGGTCGCGTGGCCGTGGATGACGGCGACCGGCGCGAGCCCGCGCGCGTCCGCCTCGGAGCGCCGCATCAGCACCAGCGCCGCGCCGCCGTCCGAGATCGAGCTGGAATTGGCGGCGGTCACCGAGCCGTCCTTGGCGAAGGCGGGCCGGAGCGTCGGGATCTTGTCGAGGTCGGCTGTGAGCGGCTGCTCGTCCTGGGCCACCACCGTCTCGCCCTTGCGGTGCGTGACCGTGACCGGCGCGACCTCGCCGTCGAAGGAGCCGTCCTCGATCGCCGTCTTCGCGCGGGTGAGCGAGGTGATGGCGAACTCGTCCTGCTGCTCGCGGGTGAACTGGTAGGTGCGCGCCGTCTCCTCGGCGAAGTGGCCCATCAGCTTGCCCTTGTCGTAGGCGTCCTCCAGGCCGTCGAGGAACATGTGGTCCTGCACCTTGCCGTGGCCCATGCGATAGCCGCCGCGGGCGCGATCCAGCAGGTAGGGCGCGTTGGTCATGCTCTCCATGCCGCCGGCGACGACGATCGCGCCGGAGCCGGCCGCGATCAGGTCGTGGGCGAACATCGCGGCCTTCATGCCGGAGCCGCACATCTTGTTGATGGTGGTGCAGCCGACATGGTCGGGGATGCCGGCGCCGATGGCGGCCTGGCGCGCCGGCGCCTGGCCCTGGCCGGCCGAGAGGATGTTGCCCATGATCACCTCGTCGACCTCGTGCGCCTCGACGCCCGCGCGGGAAAGCGCCGCCTCGATCGCCGCAGAGCCGAGCTCGGGCGCTCGCGCATCCTTCAGCGCTCCCTGAAACCCGCCCATGGGCGTGCGCGCCATGCCAACGATGACGATCGGATCATCCATCATGTTCCGTGTTCTCCCGCGTTCCGTGGGCGCATGCTGCACCGCGGCACATTACATAGTCCCTGCCCTGGCGAATATCCAGCCCGCCCGGTGGCCCGCGTCAGTCCTGGCCCTCGGCCGGCTTGTGGGTCAGGGCCACACTGTTGGGCCTTCCCGGCAGGGAGAGCGCCGTCACCGTCGGCGGGGTGCGTGCGACCACCTCGCCGCGGCGGATCACCGCGAGCCGCGTCGCTCGCAGCCTGATCGCCTCCAGCGGGTCCGCGGCCTGGAGCACGACCATGTCGGCATGGCAGCCGGGCTCCAGTCCGTAACCCTCCAGGTGCATGATCCTGGCGGGGTTCACGGTGATGGCGTCGAAGCAGGCCTTCACCTCGTCCGCCCCGAACATGCCCGCCACGTGCGAGCCCATGTGCGCGACCTCGAGCATGTCGGCGCTGCCGTAGACGTACCACGGGTCCATCATGCAATCCTGGCCGAAGGCCAGCGTGATGCCGGCCTCCCTCAGCTCCGGCACGCGCGTCATGCCGCGCCATTTCGGATAGCTGCCGTTGTTGTGTCCCCACGCCGCGATGTTGGTCAGGGGATTGGGAGTCACGCCGATCTCCGACTCCGCAATCAGCGGAATCAGCTTGCTGACGTAGTAGTTGTCCATGACGTGCATGGAAGCCAGGTGCGACGCCGTCACCCGCCCCTGGAGGCCGAGGCGATGGGTCTCTCTGGAGAGCGTCTCGATGTGACGCGACATCGGGTCGTCGGTCTCGTCGCAGTGCATGTCGACGAGCAGCCCGCGCTCTGCGGCGATCTCCAACAGCTCGGTCACCGACGCGGTGCCGTCGGCCATCGTGCGCTCGAAGTGCGGGATGCCGCCGACCACCTCGACGCCCATGTCGAGCGCCCGCCGCAGGTGGTCCTGCGCGCCCGCGTAGCGGTAGTAGCCCATCTGCGGGAAGGCGATGAGCTGCAGGTCGATGTAGGGCGCGACCCGGCGCTTGACTTCGAGCAGCGCCTCCACGCCGGTCAGCCTCTCGTCGCAGACGTCGACATGGCTGCGAATCGCCTGGATTCCCTGGGCGATCGCCATGTCGCAATAGGTCATCGCCCGCTCGGCGACCGCCTCCGGAGTCAGTTGGCGCTTCAGCTCATCCCACAGATAGATGCCCTCGAAGAGGAGACCGGACTGGTCGGGGCGCGGCAGAGCGTCGGTCAGAGGGCGCGCCAGCGTCGCATCCATGTGGAAGTGAGCGTCGATGAAGGGCGGCGTGACCAGCCGGTCCGTGGCGTCGATCTCCTGCCGGGCCTCGGCCTGCAGCGCGGGCTCCACGGCAGCGATGCGCGCGTCCCGCACGCCGATGTCCACGCCGCGTCGTCCATCGGGCAGAGTGGCCCCGCGCACGATCAAGTCCATCGCCATGTCGTCTCCCCCCTTGTCTGCGCCGCCCGGTCTCCCGCTTTCTCGCCTCCGGCCCGGCGCCGCTCTACGCGTCGCGTCCCAGAAGGCGCCGGACGATGCGGCGCGCGGCGGCGCCGGGCGTGAGCGTCCCGGCTGCGACCTCCGCTTCCAGCGCGTCCACCGCAGGCGCCAGCCGCTCGTCGGCGCGGAGCGTCGCCATCAGCGTGTCCTCGGCCTCGCGCCAGAGCCAGGCCCGGGCCTGCGCGGCCCGCTTCGCCTCCAGCGCGCCCGCCTGGGTCAGCACCGCCCGGTGCCGCTCCACGGCGTGCGCGATCTCGTCGAGGCCGTGTCCCTCCAGCGACGAGCAGGCGATGACGCAGGGGGTCCACGGCCCTTCGCCGGCGTGGAGCGAGAGCGCAGCCTCGAAGTCCGCCGTGGCGTGGGCGGCAGGGCCCGCCAGCGCGCCATCGGCCTTGGTGACGACGACGATGTCGGCGCGCTCCACCACGCCACGCTTGATCCCCTGCAGCTCGTCGCCGGCGCCGGGCTGCACCAGAAGCATATAGAGGTCCACCATGTCAGCGACGGCGGCCTCGGACTGGCCGACGCCGACGGTCTCCACCATCACCAGGTCGAAGCCCGCCGCCTCGCAGGCGAGCATCACGTCGCGCGTGCGCCGCGCGACGCCGCCGAGCGTGCCGCCGGCGGGCGAGGCGCGGATGAAGCTCTGCTCGCTCCGGGCGAGCTCCGGCATGCGCGTCTTGTCGCCGAGGATCGAGCCGCCCGAGCGCGTGCTGGAGGGGTCGATCGCGAGCACGGCAAGCCGGCGGCCGGCCGCGATCTGCCGGGTGCCGAAGGCCTCGATGAAGGTCGACTTGCCCACCCCCGGCGCGCCCGAGATGCCGAGCCTGACGGCCTTGCCGGAATGCGGCAGCAACGCCTGGAGCAGCGCCTCGGCCTCGGCGCGATCGGCCTCCCTGGTCGATTCGAGGAGGGTGATCGCCGCCGCGAGCGCCCGCCGGTCGCCCGCGAGAACCGCGTCGGCAGACGGCGCACGGTCGGCGGTGCCCTTGCTGCCCGTCATGGCGCGCTCTCGCTTCCGGGCACGAGGGGCGTCTCCTCTGCGCCTCCTTCCTCGTCGGCGAGCCGTTGCGCCAGCTCCTCGCGAAGCTCGGCGGTCTCCTGCTGGCGCCACCACATCTCGGCATAGCGGCCGTCGCGCACCAGGAGCTCCGCGTGGCGGCCGCGCTCGACGATGCGGCCTGCCTCCAGCACAAGGATCTGGTCGGCGTCGATGACGGTGGAGAGGCGGTGGGCGATCATCAGCGTGGAGCGGTCGCGGCTGACCTCCTTGAGGCTCGCCTGGATTTCCTTCTCGGTCTGCGAATCGAGGGCAGACGTTGCCTCGTCGAACAGCAGGATACGCGGATTCTTGAGGATGGTGCGCGCGATCGCGACCCGCTGCTTCTCGCCGCCCGAGAGCTTGAGGCCGCGCTCGCCGACCACGCTCTCGTAGCCGTCGGGCAGCGCCGCGATGAAGTCGTGGATATGGGCGAGCCGCGCCGCTTCCTCCACCTCCGCCGTGGTCGCCTCGGGCCGGCCGTAGGCGATGTTGTAGTAGATCGTGTCGTTGAAGAGCACCGTGTCCTGGGGAACGATGCCGATGGCCGCGCGCAGGCTGTCCTGGCTGACCGTGCGCACGTCCTGGCCGTCGATCCTGACGTGGCCGGATTCGATGTCGTAGAAGCGGAAGAGGATGCGCGAGATGGTGGACTTGCCGGCGCCGCTCGCGCCGACGATGGCGGTGGTGGTGCCGGGCGCCACGCTGAACGAGATGCCGTCGAGGATGCCGCGCCGCTCCTCGTAGCGGAAGCGCACGTCCTCGAACTCGATGGCGCCGGCCGTCACCCGCAGCGGGGCGGCGTCCGGGGCGTCCTCGATCTCGCGCTCCACCGAAAGGATGCCGAACATCGACTCCATGTCGGTGAGAGACTGCTTGATCTCGCGATAGACGAAGCCGAGGAAGTTGAGCGGGATGTAGAGCTGCAGCAGGTAGGTGTTGACCAGCACGAAGTCCCCGATGGTCATGGTGCCGGCGGCGACCTCGTAGCCGGCCATGATGGTGATGCCGGTGAGCCCGGTGGCGATGATCACCCCCTGGCCGATGTTGAGCAGCGAGAGGCTGGTCTTGCTCTGCACCGCCGCTCGTTCGTATTGCCGGCGCGAGACGTCGAAGCGCTGCGCCTCGTGCACCTCGTTGCCGAAGTACTTGACCGTCTCATAGTTGAGCAGGCTGTCGATGGCCTTGGTGTTCGCTTCGCTGTCCTTCTCGTTCATGCGCCGGCGGTACTTCAGCCGCCATTCGGTGACCGTCAGCGTGAAGGCGATAAAGGAGCCGATGGTGACGAAGGTTATCGCCGCGTAGGCGATGCCGTAGAGGAACCAGAGGATGCCGCAGACCATGGTGACCTCCACCAGGGTCGGCAGGATGTTGAACAGCATGAAGGTGAGCAGGAACTCGATCCCCTTGATGCCGCGCTCGATGGCGCGGCTCAAGCCCCCGGTGCGCCGCTCGATGTGGAAGCGGAGCGAGAGCCGGTGCAGGTGGTTGAAGACCTGGAGCGCCACGGTGCGGATCGCGCGCTCGCCCACCTTGGCGAAGACCGCGTCCCTGAGCTCGCCGAAGGCGACGGTGAGCACCCTGAGCGCGCCGTAGGCGAGCAGGATCGCCACCGGCACCACGATGACCGCCGCGGTGTCGTCCGAGAGGATGTCGACCGCATCCTTGTAGAGGATCGGCACATAGACGTTCGCCACCTTGGCGCCGACGAGGAGGAGCACCGCGAGCACGACCCGGCCGCGCATCTCCAGCGAGCCGCGCGGCCAGAGATAGGGCAGCAGCGTGCGGATGGTGTGCAGGTGCGAGCGTTCCCCCGCAGCCTGCACGCGGGCCTCGCGATCGAGAGAAACCATGGAGCCGTGGGTCCGGTGGCTCGCCCCCCCGGCGGTGGGGCTCAGAGCGCGTTGGGTGCGCGTGTCACATAAGCACGATGCGGCGGCGGATCAAATGCCGGCGTCCGAACCCGCGTCAGCCATCAGGGAAGTGAGAGCTGCTACACCATGTTGCGGGAAACAACCCTGCTCAGTTCACGGCGAAGGCGGGAGCTGTTCGTTGGCCGCGCTTCCTGCAGCAGACCGATGTGCTGCTCTGCGCCGCAAGAAGGATATAAACAGAGGTGTCAACACAGCGGTGACGATGCCAAGGATGAGTGTCACGGTTGTGGTCATAAAGAAATTAATCCGTGACTCGAGCTTTTCAATGTTTTTCTCCAGACTTAATATCTGTTTTTCTGTCACAACGCGGAAGCTGTCGAATTTGTGTGTCAGAATTGGTACACTCAACAGCTTCATTACGTCACCTTCCATTGTTTTTTCAATTTCTGAAAGTTTCTCAACGACATTAGCGGAACGAATTTTTGCCAGTTCAGTTTGTACGCTCGTCACTTGAGAATCTAAGGCGGCCAGTCTCAGTTCCACGTTCTGGCTGATGTTTCCTTCAGAAGTAACCGAAAGGCTGGCAAGCCGTTCACGCTGATTTTCCAGCTCCATGATAACCTGCTCAGCAATCGTTCTTGTTTCATCGGTACGCTCTCGTAAGTCTGCGCTCATAAATTCAACTTCGTGCCGCAATAGTCTGTCTAATTCAAGTTCCCTTTCCAGTTGCTGGTAGTACGTGTATCCCGCAACAACCAATGCAATAAACATGGTTGACAATACAATCCCGAGCCGGATATTTCGTTGAGAGCGCTTTTCGTACTCAGCACGTTGCCGCTCAAGTTCGAATCGCAACCCTCCGGTTTCGGTCCCTTCAGCGCTCTTGGTTCGTCCCATTCTGCCCTCGTGTCAATCTGCTCGCCGGAATCCATTCTCAACAGCGATTTTTCGGTTGAAGGGCTTAGCAGCCGAACGATGCCGCAGATTCTTCCATCCTGGCTTGTAGCTGAAACGTTGCGACATGCTAGAGCCCGGATCACACCGCGTAGGCTGTCCACGTGGAACAACCCGATTGTGCTCTGCCGATGACCATCCGACAAAGCGATCTCGTTCCCGTCGTCCGACACTGTTAGTATAATCCCGGCGGCGAGTGGAGGAGATACAGTTTGGGGGCGCTACGCCGCCTCGGGCCGGCGGATCAGCGCCATGATGGCGGCGGCGGCGGCGGGGATGTTGGTGCCGGGCCCGTAGACCGCGGCGACGCCGGCCTCCAGCAGGAACTCGTGATCCTGCGGCGGGATCACGCCGCCGCATACGACGACCACGTGGCCCGCGCCGGCCGCGCGCAGCGCCTCGACCAGCTCCGGCACCAGGGTCTTGTGGCCGGCCGCCTGGCTGGAGACGCCGACGACGTGCACGTCGTTCTCCAGCGCGTCCTGGGCTGCCTCCTCGGGCGTCTGGAAGAGGGGGCCGATATCGACGTCGAAGCCGATGTCGGCGAACGCCGTGGCGATCACCTTGGCGCCGCGGTCGTGCCCGTCCTGGCCGAGCTTGACTACCAGGATGCGCGGCCGGCGCCCCTCCGTCTCGGCGAAGAGCGCGGTCTCGCGGCGGATGCTCTCGAACCTGGCATCCTGCGCGTAGGCCGCGCCGTAGACGCCGGAGACCGTCCGCACGGTGGCGCGGTGGCGGGTGAAGGCGGCTTCCAGCGCGTCCGAGACCTCGCCTACCGTGGCCCGCGCCCGGATCGCCTCGATGCTGAGCGCGAGCAGGTTGTCGTCACCCTGCGCGCCCGCCGTCATGCGCTCCAGGATCGCGCTGCAGGCCGGCTCGTCGCGTGCGGCCCGCACCTCGGCGACACGGGCGATCTGCGCCTCGCGCACGGCGTGGTTGTCCACGTCGAGCAGCGCCGGCATGTCGTCCTGGTCGGTCTCGTAACGGTTGACGCCCACGACCACGTCCTCGCCCCGGTCGAGCCGCGCCTGGCGCCGGGCGGCGGCCTCCTCGATGCGGAGCTTGGGCATGCCGGCGGCGACCGCCCTGGTCATGCCGCCGAGCTCGTCCACCTCGTCGATCAGCGCCTGCGCCTCGCGCGCGAGCGAGGCGGTGAGCGCCTCCACGTAGTAGGAGCCGCCGAGCGGGTCCACCACCCGGGGCACGCCGGTCTCGTGCTGCAGGATGAGCTGGGTGTTGCGCGCGATCCGGGCCGAGAAGTCGGTGGGCAGCGCAACCGCCTCGTCGAGCGCGTTGGTGTGCAGCGACTGGGTGCCGCCGAGCACCCCCGCCAGCGCCTCGTAGGCCGTCCGCACCACGTTGTTGTAGGGATCCTGCTCGGCGAGCGAGACGCCCGAGGTCTGGCAGTGGGTCCGGAGCATGAGCGAGCGCGGGTCCTTCGGCTCGAATTCGCCGATGAGCTTCGCCCAGAGCAGGCGCGCCGCCCGCAGCTTTGCCACCTCCATGAAGAAGTTCATGCCGATGCAGAAGAAGAACGAGAGCCGGGGCGCGAAATCGTCGATGGCGAGCCCGCGCGAGAGCGCCGCCCGCACGTAGTCGAGGCCGTCGGCCAGCGTGAAACCGAGCTCCTGGACCAGCGTCGCGCCGGCCTCCTGCATGTGGTAGCCGGAGATCGAGATCGAGTTGAAGCGGGGCATGTGCGCCGCCGTGTGGGCGATGATGTCGGCGACGATGCGCATGCTGGGCTCGGGCGGATAGATGTAGGTGTTGCGGACCATGAACTCCTTGAGGATGTCGTTCTGGATGGTGCCGGCCAGCTTCTCCGGCCCGACGCCCTGCTCCTCGGCCGCGACGATGTAGGCCGCCAGCACCGGCAGCACCGCCCCGTTCATGGTCATGGAGACGCTGACCTCGCCCAAGGGGATGCCGTCGAAGAGGCGCTTCATGTCTTCGACCGTGTCGATCGCGACGCCCGCCTTGCCGACATCGCCGCGCACCCGCGGGTGGTCGCTGTCGTAGCCCCTATGGGTGGCGAGATCGAAGGCGACGGAAAGCCCCTTCTGACCGGCGGCGAGATTGCGCCTGTAGAACGCGTTGCTCTCCTCGGCGGTGGCGAAGCCGGCATACTGGCGGATCGTCCACGGCCGGTTGGCGAACATGGTGGCGCGGACGCCGCGGGTATAGGGCGCAAAGCCCGGCAGCCCCGGCTGGTCCTCCAGCGCCTCCAGATCGGCCGCGGTGTAGAGCGGCTTGACCGTGATGCCCTCGGGCGTCTCCCACGCGAGGCCGGCCGGGTCGCCGCCCTTGAGCTCGGCTGCGGCGAGCGCTTCCCAGTCGGCGGGCGTCTTGCCGCCGGGCGTCTTGTCGCCTGCGTCGCTCATGCGCTCACGCTCCCTCGCCGGCGCCGATCGCGTCCAGTCCCCAGGGGGTCCAGCCGTCCGCGCGGTCGCGCGCGAACAGCTCGATCCGGCGCGCGTCCGGGAACATCGCCTCGATGCGGTGGCGCACCTCGTCGGGCTTCCGCGAATGATTGCCGCGCTTCTCGCTCACGAGCTGGCGGACGTTGCGGGCGCCGCGCGGCGCCGGAATCCGCCCGTGCTTGAAGACGAGGCAGAGCTCGCACTGGCTGAGCGTATAGAAGCCGGGGTTGACGCGCTGCTTGTCCCAGACGAAGGCGACCGTGGCCCAGGCGAAGCCCCAGTGCTTGCCGAGCGCGATCGCCTGGTCGAGATGCGGGCTCGACGACCACATGAAGAGCAGGCTGTCGCGCGCCCGGATGCGGGGGATGTCGAGCCCGGCGAGCGCCTCCAGCGTCACGGTGGGGTAGTGGCGCGCGGCCCCGCCGGTGTCCCCGCTGCCGGGCCCGGCGTGCTGAAGCTGCCCGCGATAGTCCCAGGGGGGATCGGCATAGATGATCTCGAACCGCCCCGTCGGCAGGGCGGGGAATGCCGCCGCCTCGGCTGGCTGCGGAGGCCGCCGTCGTTCCGGCAGGGTAACGGGGTCCGCCCCCTGAAAGTGCCCGTCCATCGTCTCGCACCCTTGCGCCAAAGGTAGACGGCAGAGGCCGCCCGCCGCAAGGCGCGCGGCGCGCCCGCGTGCCGCGTCGATTGAAGGGCGGGCGGGCCTTCGGCATCATGCGCCGACGGCGCGCACGCGGAGGCGACCCATGCACGCGACCATGATGGACTACCCGCTCACCCTCGCCCACTACCTGGAGCGGGCGGGCACGCTGCTCGGCGATCGCGAGATCGTCACCCGCCTGCCGGACAGGTCGGTGCACCGCTACCGCTTCGGCGATTTCCACCGCCGCGCGCGGCAGCTCGCCTCGGCGCTCGCGCGCGCCGGCCTGAAGCGGGGCCAGCCGGTGGCCACCATGATGTGGAACAACTATCCGCATCAGGAGGCCTATTTCGGCGTGGCCTGCGCCGGCGGCGTGCTGCATACCCTCAACTTCCGGCTGCATCCGGGCGATATCGCCTACATCGCCAACCACGCCGGCGACCGCTTCGTGATCGTGGACGACGTGCTGCTCCCGCTCTTCGAGAAGGTCCGGCCCGAGATCGCGGCCGAGCGCGTCTTCGTGGTGGCGCTCTCCGGGCAGCCGGTGCCGGCGGGCTACGAGAGCTACGAGGACCTGCTCGGGACCGGCGATGCCGACGACGACCTGCCCCGGCCGGAGGAGGGCGACGCCTGCGGCGTCTGCTACACCTCGGGCACCACCGGCAGGCCCAAGGGCGTGGTTTACTCGCACCGCGCGATGGTGCTCCACACCATGGCGATGTGCATGACCGAGCCCTTCGGGCTGAGCCAGAACGACACGATCATGCCGGTGGTGCCGATGTTCCACGCCAATGCCTGGGGCCTGCCCTATGGCGCGGTCGCGTCCGGCGCCCGCATCGTCCTGCCCGGCCCCCACCTCGACCCGGTGAGCCTGCTCGATCTCGCCGAGGCCGAGGGGGTCACGTTCGCCGCCGGCGTGCCGACGATCTGGAACGGAATCCTCCAGGCGCTCGACGCCGAGCCCGACCGCTGGTCGCTCGCTGCGGGGCTGCGGACCGCCGTCGGCGGCTCGGCCGCGAGCGAGGCGATGATCCGCGGCTTCGACCGCCACGGCGTCCGCACCATTCACGCCTGGGGCATGACCGAGACCACGCCGCTCGGCAGCGCCGCGGTCCTGAAGTCGTCCATGGAGGCGCTCGACGAGGACACGCGCTACGACTACCGGGCGAAGCAGGGGATCGCCATGCCCTTCGTCGACATGCGGCTGATGAACGACTCCGGCATCGTGCCCAGGGACGGCGAGACCATGGGCGAGCTGCAGGTGCGCGGGCCCTGGGTCGCCGCCGCCTATCACGAGTCGGACGAACTCGCCGACAAGTGGACGGACGACGGCTGGCTGCGCACCGGCGACGTCGCCA
The DNA here is from genome assembly GCA_011523425.1 of Alphaproteobacteria bacterium. Lineage (GTDB taxonomy): Bacteria > Pseudomonadota > Alphaproteobacteria > UBA828 > UBA828 > WTGU01. Next base: position 27,615 of record WTGU01000062.1, on the reverse strand, counting down.
CCATCGACGCGGAAGGGTTCATGAAGATTACCGACCGCACCAAGGACCTCATCAAGTCCGGCGGCGAGTGGATCAGCTCGGTCGATCTGGAGAACGCGCTCATGGGCCACGATGCCGTGAGCGAGGCCGCGGTCATCGCCGTCCGCCACGCGAAGTGGGAGGAGCGCCCGCTCGCCGTCGTCGTGCTGAAGGAAGGGGCGGAGGCGGACGCCGACGCGCTGCAGGGTCACCTCGCCGGCCGCTTCGCCAAGTGGTGGCTGCCGGACGATTATGTCTTCGTGGACGAGATCCCCCGCACGTCCACCGGCAAGTTCCTCAAGTCCGCGCTGCGCGAGCGCTTCGAGGAGCGGCTGGTGGCCGGCGACGGCTGAGGTTTCGGCGGCACGCGCGCGCCTTCCCGGCGCGCTGCTGTCGCGGCCTCGTCCACCTGCAGGGGGTCGCCCCGGAAAACCACGCCGAAGAGGCGCGCCGCCTCGTCCGCCGTGTAGTAGCCCCGCATCACGTCGCGCAGCACCAGCGCCGGGTCGCGCTCGCTCGCATCCCCGTAACCGCCGCCGCCCGGCGTGGAGACGCGCACCGTGTCGCCGGGGCGGAGCGCGATCTCCTGGTCCTTGGAGAGATGCGGCGGCCTATAGCTCGTGCCGTCGGCGCGGATGACGTCCACGGTGTTGACCCCGCCGGGTTCGCCGCCCTGGGCGCCGTTCGGCCCGGTGCGGCCGTGGTCCATCACCATTGAGGCGTTGGCGGCGCCCCGCCGGAGCGTACACGCGTAGGTGACGCCGAAGCCGCCGCGCCAGCGGCCGGCCCCGCCCGAGCCCTCGTGCAGGGAATACTCCTGGAAGAGCACCGGGTACTTCTGCTCCATCACCTCGATCGGCTGCGACTTGGAGATGCCGATGGTCGAGCAGCCGTTGGTGAGCCCGTCGCCCGCCGGCGAGCCGCCGTAGCCGCCGCCGGTGAAGAGGTACATCACGAAATCCCGCGCCCGCGCGGGGTCGGTCCCGCCTACGGCGAAGTTGCCGGAGGTGCCGGCGGGCGCGGCGAAGAGGCGCTCGGGGATCGCCTGGGCCAGCGCGTCGAATACGGCTTCGGCGATGCGCTGGCTCACCTCCGCCGCGCAGCCCGAGACCGGGCGCGGATATTCGGCATGGAGGAAGGTGCCCCTGGGCTCGTCGATGTGCAGCGGCTCGAACATGCCTGCGTTGATCGGCACGTCGGGGAAGACATGGCGGATCGCCAGATAGATCGAGGACTTGGTGGTCGCCGCCACGCTGTTCATGGGGCCGGCGCAGGGCGGGCTCGAGCGCGCCATGTCGAAGTGGAGCTCGGTCCCCGCCACGCGCACCCGCATGTCGATGGTGAGCGGCTCGTTCACCACGCCGTCGGAATCGACCTGGGCGTGGCCGCGATAGGTGCCGTCGGGGATGGTCGCGATCTTGGCCCGCATCTGCTGCGCCGCGCGCCGGCGCATCTCGGCGATCACGTCCTCGACGAGCGCCGCGCCGTACTTGTCGAGCAGCGCCGTCATCCGCCGCGCGCCCACCAGCAGCGCCGACGACTGGGCCTCGATGTCGCCGATGCGCTGCTCCGGCACACGGATGTTGGAGAGGATGATGGAGAGGAGCTCCTCGTCGATCCTCCCTTCCTTGTAGAGCTTGACCGGCGGGAAGCGCAGACCCTCCTGCACCACCTCGGTGGCGCGCGCCGAGAAGCCGCCCGGCACCATGCCGCCGGTGTCCGGCCAGTGGCCCGTGTTGGAGAGCCAGGCGAAGTGCGCGCCCCTGTAGAAGAAGGGCATGGCGAAGCGCACGTCCATCAGGTGGGTGCCGCCGAGATAGGGGTCGTTGACGGCGAAGATGTCGCCCTCGCGCACGCTGGGCTTCGTGGCGATCAGATGCTCGGTCGAGAACTGCATCGTGCCGACGAAGACCGGCAGCCCGAGCTCGCCTTGCGCGATGAGCTTGCCGTCCTCCTTCGCGTAGATGCCGTCCGAGCGGTCGAGCCCCTCGGAGATGACCGGGCTGAAGGCGGAGCGCACGAAGGCGAGGTCCATCTCGTTGCAGACCTGCTGCAGGCCGCTCTGCACCACGCCGAGGGTGATGGGATCGAGGCTGCTCACGGGCCGATCTCCACGATCAGGTTGCCGATGGCGTCGAGGGCGGCCCGGTTTCCCGGCTCGACGACGCTGGTGCAGTCGGTCTGCTGGATGATCGCCGGGCCCTCGAAGCTGGCGTCGGCAGGGAGCCTCTCGCGGTCGTAGACGGGCGTCTCCTGCCAGCCGGCGGGGAACCAGACGCGGCGGGAGCCGATCAGCGCCTCGTCGAGGGTGGCGGCCTGGCGCGCGCCTGCGAGCGCCGCCAGCGGCACGGCCGGCCGGGCGCCGATCACGGCGGTGTGGAGGTTGACGAGCACCGGGCGGATCGTGTCGAGCGCGACGGCGAAGCGCTCCCAGTATGCCGCCTCGAAGGCCTGCTGCAGCGCTTCGCGCGTCGCATCGGGTCGCTCCACGGGTACCGTCAGCAGGTGGGTCTGCCCCTCGAACTGCATGTCCGCGCTGTGGTGGCAAGCGATCGCGCCGACCGCGACGCCCTCGTCCGCGATGGCCTCGCGCCCCTGCGCCGCCTGGCACTCGAGGATTTCGCGCACGCCCGCCATGTCGACGTCGGCCAGCGGCGCGTTCGCCGTGTTCACGAAGTCGTGGCGGATGTCGGCGGTGATGCAGCCGACGGCGCTGGTGATCCCCGGCCGGGCCGGGATCATCACCTGCGGGATGCCGAGCTCGGCAGCAAGCGCTGCGGCGTGCATCGGGCCGGCACCGCCGAAGGCGAACAGCACGAAATCGCGCGGGTCGTGGCCGCGCGCGAGCGTCGCCATGCGGATCGCGCCGGCCATGCGGTCGTTGGCGATGCGGATCACCGCGGCCGCAGCATCCTCGGCATCGAGGCCGAGCGGGCCGCCGACGGTCTCCGCGAACACGGCCCGCACGGCGCCCGCCGCGATCGGGGAGTCCACCGCCAGCAGCGAGTCCGGATCGAGCCGGCCGAGGATCAGGTTGGCGTCGGTGAGCGTCGGCCGCGCGCCGCCCCGGCCGTAGCAGATCGGCCCCGGCTGGGCGCCGGCGCTCTCCGGCCCCACCTGGAGCAGGCCGGCCTCGTCGATCCGCGCGATGCTGCCGCCACCGGCGCCGACCGTGTGCACGTCCACCATGGGGACGTGGATCGGCATGCCGTGCTCCAGCTCCATCTCGGCCGTGACCGCCGGCACGCCCTCCAGCACCAGGCCCACGTCGGCGCTGGTGCCGCCGGTGTCGAAGGTGATCAGGTCGCGGCACCCGGCGGCGCGGCCGATGGCGGCGGCGGCCATGACGCCCGAGGCTGGGCCGGAGAGCACGGTGTTGACCGCCTTCGCCGCGGCCGAGCGGGCGGAGACGCTGCCGCCGTTGCCCTGGATCACCAGCAGCTCGCGCCCGTAGCCGCGCGCGCCCAGCTCGCTCTCGAGCTGGTCGAGATAGCGGTGCAGCAGCGGCTGGACGCAGGCGTTCACCGCCGCGGCGACGCCGCGCTCGTACTCGCGGAACTCGGAGAGGATCGCGTGGCCGGCGGTGGCGTGGCCGCCGGGCCAGCACTCGCGGGCGATGGCGAGCGCGCGCTCCTCGTGCCGGGGGTTCTTGTAGCTGTGCAGGAAGTGGATCACCAGCGAATCGCAGCCGGCGGCCTCCAGCGTCGCCAGCGCGGCGCGCACCGCGTCCTCGTCCAGCGGCACCAGCACCTCGCCGGCGGCGTCCATGCGCTCCGGCACCTCGATGCGCAGCTCGCGCGGGATCAGCGGCGTGAAGCTGCCGATAAGCCCGTAGGCGTGGGGCCGCGTGCGCCGGCCGAGCTCGAGGATGTCGCGGAAGCCCTGGGTCGTGATCAGGCCGCAGCGGCTGAGCTTGCGCTCGAGCAGCGCGTTGGTGGTGACCGTGGTGCCGTGAACGATGGCGGCGATATCGGCGAAGGAGGCGGCGGCCCGGTCGAGCGCCGCGAGCACGCCCGCTGCCTGGTTCGCCGGCGTCGACGGCACCTTGGCGAGCCTGACCGCGCCCGAGTCCGGCTCCATGAGGATGAGATCGGTGAAGGTTCCGCCGACATCCACGCCGACGACCGCGCCGCTCATGGAACGCTCATGCGGCGACGGCAGCGCAGGCTGCGCCGCCGGCTTCCGCCGGCGCGAGCGCGCGGGTCTCGCCCTGGAGCGCGAGGCGGGCCGTCTCGACGAGACCGGCGCGCTGCATTGCCCGCGCCTCCGCAAGCCCGGCGTCCAGCGCCGCCGCGATGGCATGGGCGGGGAGCGGTCCCACCGCGACGGTAACCGATTGCGTGCCGAGATCGCTGTCCTCCCGCAGCGACGCGGCCGGCGCGCGCTCGACGGCCGGATGGTCGAGCGTGACCGCGTTGGCGATCAGCGTCGCCGCGGCGTCCGCCGCAGCCGCCGTCCGCGCCAGCACCGTCACCGCATCGGCGATGCCGAGCGAGAGCGAGCGCCCGCGCCAGCCCGACGTCGCCAGGCCTCGCGCGGGCCCGTCCGCGCCGAGGGTGATCCGGCCATCGAGTCCCGGCCGATCCGGGTCGTTCACCACGCCCGCGGCGAGCGCGGTTCCGGGGCCGAGGTGCACGGCGATGTCGCCGCCGTTGTTGGCGTAGGCGCGCGACAGTTGACGCCCAGCCGTCATGGCGGCCAGCACCTCGTCGGCGACGGCGCCCGCCACCGCCGCCATGGGCGTGACGAAGCGCGCCCGGTGGGGCCAGCAGGCGCCCACCATGCGCTGCGCCACCGGGCCGCGCGGTGCAGGCCGCGCCGGGCCGAGGGGGCGGCGCAGCAGGGCGAGCTCGGCCACCAGCTCGCCCAGGATCGCGGCGAAGCAGGCGCCCGCCTGGCGGTAGGCGGCGCCCACCTCCGCCGTCTCGCCGAAGGCCTCGGCCACGATGTCGATCGGCCCGTGCTGCAGGTGCAGCCTGCGGCCGTCGCCGAGCATCGCGATGCGGGCCGTGCCGCTCATCGCGGCCGGCGCTCCGGCAGCGGCCAGGGGTTCGCGGCGGGCCACGGCTCGGCCCGGTGGTCGGCATCCTCCAGCGCGTCCGCCAGCGGCACGACGCGGTCGACATGGCCGCCGAGGGCCGCAAACTCGGCCAGGCTGAGCGTGAACTCGATGGGCGCGACCAGCGCCGGCGTCGGCACGTAGCCGAAGGCATCGGCCGGCATGCGGGTCACGTCCACCATGAAGGTGATGCCGCCGCCGGGCCAGACGTGGACCGGCGCGCCGCCGGCGGTGACGCGGGTGAGCGCATCCTTGATCGAGCGGGTGAGCCGCACCGGGTTCTCGGTGACGCCCGCGCGCAGGCTCCCGCCCGCGCCGGCCATGAAGAGCACGGTGCAGAGCGCGGGCTCGCAGTTCTCGGCGATGCGCTCCACCACGGTCTCGATCGCCGCCGGCATCGACGCGGGCCTCGGCGTCAGCGTCTCGTCCAGCTCGAACCAGGCAGCGTCCTCGCCGGTGGTGGAGACCATGTGCAGCCTGAGCCCCGGCCAGGCCTTCTTCGGGTCGATCTTCTCGATGATCTCCAGCGGGTCGTCGATGTCGGTGGCGGCCCAGCCGCGCCCCTTGCGCGCCACCTGGAAGTAGCGCCCCGGCGTCGACCGGCGGCCCCGCACGCGGATGCCCGACGGCGGCATGTCGAGGAAGCGCCCGGCCTGGTGCTCGGTGAGCACGCCGGTGATCTGGTCGTCGACCACGATCACCTCGTCGGCGTGGCTGTGCCACTGGCGCGCGAACATGCCCATGGCGGCGGAGCCGCAGCCGGCCCGCATGCGCTCCTCGCGCTGGCCGTCCACCACCGGCGCCGCGCCCGCCTGGACGACGAGCTCCGCGCCGCCGTCCACGGTGAGCGTCGCCGGCCTGCCGTTGCAGAGATCGAGCAGGGCGGCGCAGGTGACGGTGCCTTCGCGCTTGGTGCCGCCGGTGAAGTGCCGCACGCCGCCCAGCGAGAGCATCTGCGAGCCGTACTCGGCCGTGGTGACGTGGCCGATGGGCTCGCCGTCGGCCCGCACCGAGGCCTGCTCGGGGCCGACGTGGCGGTCGGTGTCGATCTTCACCTTCACGCCGCAGTAGCTGAAAATTCCCTCCGAGACGACGGTCACCATGTCCACGCCCGCCGCCTCGCTCGCGATGATGAAGGGGGCGGGCTTGTAGTCGGGATAGGTGGTGCCGGAGCCGATGCCGGTCACGAAGCGCTCGCGCGGGGCGACCACGCCGCCGTCCCAGTCCTCTGCCCCGTCCAGGAAAGGCACCAGCGCGTCCGCGCGCTCGGTGACCAGCAGCGGGTCCACGCGCGTCAGCGTGCCGCCGACATTGGCGTAGCGGTCGCAGGCGCCGACCTTGCCCTCGCGGATGCGGCAGAGCACCGGGCAGGCGTCGCAGCGGATGACGGAGGCGCCGTCCCCGGCCCCACGCCCCGCTGTCCGTTCGCTCACCGCCCGGTCCCCCGTTCCCTGAGCGCCCGGCGCAGCCGGTGGGGCAGGGCAGGGACCCTGGTGACCCGCACGCCGGTGGCGTGGCGGATGGCGCCGAGGATGGCCGGCGCGGTCGGCACCAGGCCCGGCTCGCCCACGCCCTTGGCGCCGAAGGGACCGAGAGGCTCGGGGTCCTCGACGATGATGACCTCGATCTCGGGCACGTCGCCGATGGTCGGGATCAGATAGTCGTGCAGGTTCTCGGTCCGGCCCGGCAGATACTCCTCCATCAGCGCGAGCCCGATGCCCTGGGCGATCCCGCCCTCGATCTGGCCCTCCACCTGGGTCGGGTTGATGGCGCGGCCGACATCGTGCGCGGCGTGGATGCGGACGGGCGTCACGGTTCCGAGCTCGGTGTCCACGTCGACGACGGCGATCTGCGCGCCGAACGCGTAGGTCGCGTAGGGCGTACCCTGGCCGCTCGCGTCGAGCGCCGTGGTCGGCGGGTCGAAGCGGCCCGTGCCCTCCAGCACCACGCCCGCCGCATCGGCCTCCAGCCGGCCGAGGTCGATCTCCGTCCGCCGCGCGCCGTCCCGCACCGTCACGCGCCCGCCCGCGAGCTCGATGCGCGCGCCGTCGCCGGCATTGGCCTCGCGCAGGATCGCCGCGCGGAGCGCGGCGCCGGCAAGCGCGGCCGCCTTGCCGGAGACGAAGGTCTGGCGCGAGGCGGACGTCTTGCCGGCGTCCTCGGTCCAGTCGGTGTCGCCGATCACCTGGGCGATCCGGTCCGCCGCCACGCCGAGGGCATCGGCGCAGATCTGAGCGAGGATCGTGGTCGAGCCCTGGCCGATATCGACCGCGCCGTTATAGAGGGTGAGCCGGCCCTCGCGGTCGAGGGCGACGCGCATCGAGGACGGGTTGCTGAGCGCGGTGTTGCCGATGCCGTACCACATGCAGCCGATGCCCGCGCCGCGCCGCAGCGGGCCGTCTTGCCGGTTGGTCTGCGTGGCGTCCTCGAGCGCGCGCTGCCAGCGGGCCGCGAGCGCCTCCAGGCAGGGGGCGAGCCCGGCGCTCGCCTCCAGCACCTGGCCGGTCGCGGTCGCATCGCCGACACGGATCGCGTTCTTGAGGCGCATCTCCAGCCGGTCCATGCCGAGCCCGTCCGCGAGGTCGTCCATCAGCGCCTCGTGGGCGATCGCAGCCTGGGGCACGCCGAAGCCGCGGAAGGCACCGGCGGGCGGCCCGTTGGTGTAGAAGGCCCGGCCGCGCGCCGAGACGTGAGGCACGGCGTAGGGGCCCGAAGCGTGGATCGGCACGCGGCTCGCCACCGTCGGCCCCCAGGAGGCGTAGGCGCCGGTGTCGAAGGTGGCATCGAACGCGACCGCCTGCAGCCTGCCGTCGGAATCGCAGCCGAAGCGCGCCTCGATCGCTGTGGGATGGCGCTTGGGGCTCGCCATCATGCTCTCGGGCCGCTCGTAGACGCAGGCGACCGGCTTGGCCGTGAGCCAGGCGGCGAGCGCCGTGAGCGGCTGGACCGAGACGTCGAGCTTGCCGCCGAAGCCGCCGCCGCAGGCGCTCGGCACGATCCGCACCTGCGTGGGCGCGAGGCCCAGCACCTCGGCCGTCGAGTCCCGGTTCATCACCGGCGTCTGGGTGGAGACGAAGAGCTCGACGCGGTCGCCGACGCGCCGCGCCCAGCCGGCCTCGGGCTCGATATAGGCGTGCTCGACGAAGGCGGTCTCGAAACGCCCTTGCGCCGTCACCGCGCAGTCCGCGAGCGCCTCTTGCGCGTCGCCGCGCTCGACCCCGCCTTCGATGAGCTTGTTGCCCTCGGTCTCGTCGTGGACCAGGGGCGCGCCCGGCGTGCGGGCCTCGTCCAGGCCGCGCACCGGCGGCAGCGGCTCGTAACGGATCGGCAGGTCCTCGTCGCGGACGGCCGTCACCGCTTGGCGCGTGCCCACCAGTGCCGCCACAGGATCGCCCCGGTAGCGCACGACGCCCTCGGCCAGCACCGGCTGGTCCCGCAGGTCGGGGTAGATGCCGACGCGGTTGTAGGGCACGTCGGCGGCGGTAAGCACGCGCTCCACGCCGGGCCGGGCGGCGGCCACCGCCTCCAGGTCGCCGAGGGTGACTCGCGCCGAGTCATGAGGCGAGCGGACGATCCTGAGCCAGAGCGCGTCGGCCGGCACGGTGTCGGCGCCGTAGCGCTCGGCGCCGGTGAGCTTGGGCATGCCGTCCGGCTTCGGCATGCGGGCGCCGACGGCGGCGCCGGCAGGGGGTGCCGCGAGCGGCAGCGGGCCGTCGCCCGCCGCGTCCAGCACCGCCGCCACGATCTTGCGATAGCCCGTGCAGCGGCAGAGGACGCCGCCGAGGCCGTCCATCACCTCCGCCGGGCGGGGGCGGGGAGAGGCGCGCAGCAGTTCCGTCGCGGCGATCAGCATGCCGGGCGTGCACGCGCCGCACTGCGCCGCGCCGTGGCGCAGGAAGGCCCGCTGCAGGCGGTTCAGCCGGCCGTTCGCGGCAAGCCCTTCCACCGTGGTCACGTGGCGCCCCCGCGCCTGGGCCAGCGAAACCATGCAGCTGCAGACCTGTTCGCCGTCGAGCAGCACCGTGCAGGCGCCGCAGTCGCCGGCGTTGCAGCCGACCTTGGTCCCGGTCAGGCCGAGATCGTCGCGCAGCGCATCGGCGAGGCGACGGAGCGGAGGCGCGGCGACGGCGACCTCGCGCCCGTTGACCGTGAATGCGGTGGCGCCGGCGCTCGCGGCGCAAGGCCCGTTCCCGCTCATATCATGCTCCCGAGCTCGGCGAGCGTGCGCGCCGTCAGCGTCCGCGCCGCATCGAGGCGGTAGGCGGCCGAGCCGCGCGCATCGTCGAGCGGCGCGAGCGGCGCCACGTGCGCGTCCGTCACGGCCTCGCCGAGCGATTCGTCGCAAGCGCGGCCGAGGAGCGCCTCCTCCAGCGCCGGCAGGCGGCGCGCCACCGGCGAGCAGGCGCCGACCGCGACCGCTGCGCGCACGATGCGGCCGTCCGCGCCCGCCTCCAGCGCCGCCGCCGCCATGACGATCGAGATCACCAGGTAGCGCCGGGCGCCGAGCTTGAGGAAGTGCCCACGCGCCCGTTCCGCCGCGGGCCTGGGCACGCGCACCGCCAGCATGAGCTGGTCCGGCGCGATCGCCGTCTCGCGGTTGCCGCGGATGAAGGCGGCGAGCGGCATGGTCTCCCGCCGCTCGTGCGAGGCGAGCTCCACCTCGGCGCCGAGGCTGAGCAGCACCGGCACGCCGTCGGCGGCGGGCGAGGCGTTGCAGAGATTACCGCAGAGCGTGCCGGCGTTCTGCACCTGGCGGCCGCCGATCTCGAGCGCCGCCAGCTTGAGGCCGTCGAACCAGGGGGGCAGGTCGGCGCGGACGATGTCGCTCCAGGTCGCGAGCGCGGGAATGCGCCAATGGTCCGCACGCTTCTCGATCGCGCGGAGGGATTCGAGCGCGGTGATGTCGAGGACGGGCTCGTCGAGCGGCTTGCCCACCCGCGCCGGGTAGAAGTCGGTGCCGCCAGCCAGCACCGTCAGCCGCCGGCTGCCGAGCGCCGCCAGCGCATCGTCGAGGGCGGTGGGACGCAGATAGTCCGGCATCACGGCAGCCTCATCTCGCTTTCCATGATACCGGAAATGCCGGCTCTCCACGCCCGGCGGCCGTGTCCGGCCGGGGCGAGGCTCGGCGCGGCTGCGTCAGGCGCCGGGGTCGGGGAGACGCGCCCCGTAGAGCCATGGCTGGGTGGCCTTCTGCCGCGCCTCGAAGGCGTCGATCTCGGCGGCTCTCGCGAGCGTGATGCCGATATCGTCGAGCCCCTTGAGCAGCCGGTGCTTGCGGAAGGGCTCGATCTCGAAGGCGACGGTCTCGCCGTTCGAGCGCGTGACGGTCTGTGCGTCCAGGTCCACCGCCATCCGGCAGGTCTGCGCGTTGCCGGCGTCGGCCGTCAGCGTGTTCGCGTCGTCCTCGGGCAGCGCGATGAGCAGGATGCCGTTCTTGACGCAGTTGTTGAAGAAGATGTCGGCGAAGCTCGGCGCGATGACGCAGCGGATGCCGAAGTCCTCGAGCGCCCAGGGGGCGTGCTCGCGGCTCGACCCGCAGCCGAAGTTCTGGCCGGCGATGAGGATGCAGGCCTCGTTCCAGGGCGCCCGGTTGAGGACGAAGTCCGGAACCGGGCGGTCCTCCATGTCGTAGCGGAAGTCGTGGAAGAGGCCCTTGCCGAGCCCGGCACGGCTGATCGCGGTGAGGTACTGCTTGGGGATGATCTGGTCGGTATCGACGTTGATCATCGGCAGCGACGCCGCCGGGCCCGAGAGGGTCGTGAATGTGCGCATGACGGGCCCTCCTCAGGCGAGCAGGTCGCGGACGTCGACGAAGCGCCCGCTGACGGCGGCGGCAGCGGCCATCGCCGGGCTCACCAGATGGGTGCGCCCGCCGCGACCCTGGCGGCCCTTGAAGTTGCGGTTCGAGGTGGACGCGCAGCGCTCGCCCGGCCCGAGCTTGTCGTCGTTCATGGCGATGCACATGGAGCAGCCCGGATCGCGCCACTCGAAGCCGGCCTCGAGGAAGATGCGGTCGAGCCCCTCCTCCTCGGCCTGGCGCTTCACCAGGCCGGAGCCGGGCACCACCATGGCGCCGACGCCGGCCGGGACCTTGCGTCCCTCGGCTACGGCGGCGGCGGCGCGCATGTCCTCGATCCGGCCGTTGGTGCAGGAGCCGATGAAGACCCGGTCCACGGCCACGCCCTCGATCGGCGTATCGGGCGCGAGCGCCATGTAGTCGAGCGCCTGGGCGATGGCCTGGCTGCGCATCTCGTCGGGTGCGGCGGCGGGGTCCGGAGTCCGGCCAGTCACCGGGATCACGTCTTCGGGGCTGGTGCCCCAGGTGATCTGCGGCGCGATGTCGCGCGCCTCGATGGTGGCTTCCTTGTCGTAGGTCGCGCCCTCGTCGGAGGCGAGCGTGCGCCAGTGGGCGAGGGCCTGCTCCCACGCGGCGCCGGCGGGCACCATCGGGCGGCCCTCGAGGTAGGCGAAGGTGGTCTCGTCCGGCGCGATCAGGCCTGCGCGCGCGCCGCCCTCGATGGTCATGTTGCAGACCGTCATCCGCCCTTCCATGGAGAGCGCCCGGATCGCGGGCCCGGCATACTCGACCACGTGGCCGGTCCCGCCGGCGGTGCCGATGACGCCGATGATGGCGAGGATCATGTCCTTGGCGGTGACGCCGGCCGGCAGGTCGCCGGCGACGGCGATGCGCATGTTGCGCGGACGCTTCTGGTTCAGCGTCTGAGTCGCCAGCACATGCTCCACCTCACTGGAGCCGATGCCGAAGGCGAGGCAGCCGAAGGCGCCGTGGGTCGCGGTGTGGCTGTCGCCGCAGACCAGCGTCGCGCCCGGCAGCGTCAGGCCCTGCTCCGGCCCGATGATGTGGACGATGCCCTGGCGCACGTCGGTCAGCGGGATCAGCGGAACCCCGAAGCGCTCGCAGTTCGCGAGCAGCGCCTCCACCTGGCCGCGCCCGAGCGGGTCGCCGATGCCGGCGACGCCTGCGGCGCGGTTCCTGGTCGGGATCGAGTGGTCGGGCACGGCGACGGTCGCATCGGCGCGCCGCACCCCGCGGCCGTCCTCGGCCATGCGCTCGAAGCCGGTCCAGCTCGTCACCTCGTGGACGAGGTGCCTGTCGATGTAGAGGAGCGTGGTGCCGTCGTCGTTCTCGGCCACCACGTGGCTTTCCCAGATCTTGTCGAACAGGGTCTTGGGGCCAGTCATGGGCATCCTCCGGCGCCGGCGGCGCGCGGTCACTCGGTGGGTGCGGCCTCTTCGCTCGTCCGGGCAGCGGCCTTCCTGGCGCCGCGGTCGTCCCGCTTCTCGCGGATCCGCGCCGCCTTGCCGCGCAGGCCGCGCAGGTAGTAGAGCTTGGCGCGACGCACCGCCCCCCGCTTCACCACCTCGATCTTCGCGATGCGCGGCGAATGGAGCGGGAAGACCCTCTCCACCCCCTCGCCGTAGGAGATCTTGCGGACCGTGAAGGAGGAGTTGAGGCTGCGGTTGCGCCGCGCGATGCAGACGCCCTCGAACACCTGCACCCGCTCGCGCGAGCCTTCCACCACCTTGACGTGGACGCGGAGGGTATCGCCGGGGGCGAACGAGGGGACCTCCCGCGCCTCCGTGAGCTTCTCCACGGCCTCGGCGTTCAACTGCTCGATCATGTTCACGGCACTATCCTCGCGTATCCTAGCGCGTCGCGCCTGTGGGCGCGCCCGCACAGCGCCGCGCCTGGTGACGCGCCCAGAGATCGGCGCGTCGCGTTCTGGTCACATGCTCCGCCTGCGCCCGCCGCCAGGCATCGACGGCGGCATGGTCGCCGGAGAGGAGCACCTCCGGCACGGCGCGGCCCTCGAAGAGGCGCGGGCGGGTGTAGTGCGGATACTCCAGCAGGTCGTCCTCGAAGCTCTCCTCGACCAGCGAGTCGGGCCGGCCCACCACACCGGGCAGAAGCCGCACGCAGGCGTCGATCACCGCCATCGCCGCGATCTCCCCGCCCGAGAGCACGTAGTCGCCGACGCTGAGCTCGGCAACGCCACGGCCTTCCAGCACACGCTCGTCGACTCCCTCGAAACGGCCGCAGACCAGCAGGATGCCGGGGCCGTTCGCCAATTCCTTCACCCGGTCCTGAGCGAGCGGCGCACCGCGCGGCGAGAGCAGGAAGCGCGGCACATCGCCCGCCGCCGGCTGCACCGAATCGATGGCCGCTGCCAGGACATCGGGGCGCATGACCATGCCCGCCCCGCCGCCGAACGGGTGATCGTCGACGGTGCCGTGTTTATCGCGCGCGAAGCGGCGGATGTCCACCGTTTCCAGCCGCCAGAGGCCGGATTCGAGGCTGCGGCCCGCCAGCGCGGCGCCGAGAGGGCCGGGAAAGACCTCAGGAGAGAGCGTGAGCACATGAGCGCACCACGGCGCGCCCGTCCGCCCGTCCGCGTGCCTACCTGCGGTCACGAGCCCTCCTCCGCCGTGGCGGCAACCACCATGCGGCCGGCCTCGATGTCGACGGCCGGCACGTGCTCGCGCGTGAAGGGGACGAGGGTGGAGGGGCCGTCGGCCGGCTGAATCTCGACGATGGGGCCGGCGCCGTGATCGTGGATCGCGCTGACCCGGCCGATCGCGGCGCCCGACGCGCTCTCCGCCCGCAGCCCGAGAAGGTCCACGTGGTAGTACTCGTCGCCCTCGGTGGGCGGCAGCAGGTCGCGGGCGACGTGGAGGTCGGTCCCGCGCAGGGCGTCCGCCGCGTCGCGATCGTCCACGCCCTCGATCCGGGCGAGCAGCAGCCCCTTGACGTGCCCGGTCAGCGCGAGAGCGAAGCGCCGCGACCCGTCCGCGTCGGCGAGCGGGCCGTAGGCGGCGAGATCGTCCGGGTTCTGGGTGTGGCTGCGCACGCGAACGATGCCGCGCACGCCGTGGGCGCCGACGATGCGCCCGACGCAGACCGTCCGCGCCCGCTCCGGCCCGGCCGGCTCCGGCGCGGCCGGGGTGGCCGTGGCGCCCGCGCAGGCCGCGGCCTCAGTCGCCGGCTTTCTCTTCCTCTCCGCCATCGTCTGCAGCGGCCTCGTCGGGTGCCGCCTCCTCGGGAGCGGCCTCGTCGGCGGCGGCTTCTTCGGGCGTGGCCTCCTCGGCGACGGCCTCCTCTGGAGCTGCCTCCTCGGCGACGGCCTCCTCTGGAGCTGCCTCCTCGGCGACGGCCTCTTCCGGAGCTGCCTCCTCGGCGACGGCCTCCTCGGGAGCGGCTTCCTCGGCGGCGCTGGCTGCCGCCGCCTTTTCCGCCCGTGCCGCCTCGCGCTCCAGCGCCTTCGCCCTGGGTTGGCCCTTCTGGGGATTGTTGCGCTGCGCCGGCATCGGGATGATCTCGGCGGCGCCGAGGAAGCGGGCGACACGGTCGGACGGCAGCGCGCCGACGTCCAGCCAGTGGCGCACGCGCTCGACGTTGAGGCGCACGCGCTCGGGATGGTCCTTGGGCAGCATCGGGTCGTAGGTCCCCAGCCGCTCGAGGAAGCGGCCGTCGCGCGGGCTGCGGCTGTCGGCCACCACCACGCGGTAGAACGGGCGCTTCTTGGCGCCGGCACGGGACAGGCGAATCTTCAGTGCCATGGTCTCGTTACTCTCCTTGTCCGGGTGTGTCTGGTTGTGTCTTGACGTCCTTTCAGCGGGGCGGTATTAGACCAGGCATCCCGGCCCGCATGAGGCCCTTCTCGCCCAGCTTGCCGGCCCGCTTCATCATGATGTTCATCTGCTTGACCTGCTTGAGCAGGCGGTTCACGTCCTGCACGGAGGTGCCCGAGCCGCCGGCGATGCGCCGCTTGCGCGAGCTGTTCAGCAGCTTCGGGTTGCGCCGCTCCAGCGGCGTCATCGAGTTGATGATGGCCTGCTGGCGGTCGAGCAGCGAGAGATCGAGGTTCGCCTCGGCGAGCTGGCGCTTGACCTTGCCGACTCCGGGCAGCATGCCGAGCAGGCCCTCCATGCCGCCCATCTTCCGCACCTGCTGGAGCTGCTGGGCGAGGTCGTTCATGTCGAACCCGCCCTTCTTCGCCTTGCGGACGAGCCGCTCGGCCTCCTCCTGCTCGATCGTCTCCTGCGCCTTCTCGACGAGCGAGACCACGTCGCCCATGCCGAGGATGCGCGACGCGATGCGGTCCGGGTGGAAGGGCTCGATGGCGTCGAGCTTCTCGCCCACGCCGATCAGCTTGATCGGGCAGCCGGTGACCGCGCGCATGCTGAGCGCCGCCCCGCCGCGCCCGTCGCCGTCGACCCGGGTCAGCGCGATCCCGGTGAGGCCGATCCGCTCGTGGAACGCGCCGGCGACGTTGACCGCGTCCTGGCCGGTGAGCGCATCGGCGACCAGCAGGGTCTCGGCCGGCCCGGCGGCATCCCGCACGGCGGCGCACTCGGCCATCAGCTCGTCGTCCACGTGCAAGCGGCCGGCGGTATCGAGCAGGACCACGTCATGGCCCTCCTGTGCGCCGGCCTTCATCGCCCGCTTCGCGATCGCCACCGCCCCCTGGCCGAACTCGATCGGCAGCACGTCCACCTCGGCCTGCATGCCGAGCACGACGAGCTGCTCCATGGCCGCCGGCCGGCGGGTGTCGAGCGAGGCCATCAGCACGCGCTTCCTGTGGCTCACGCGCAGGTAGCGGCCGAGCTTGGCGGTGGTGGTGGTCTTGCCCGAGCCCTGGAGGCCGACCACGAGGACGGCGGCGGGCGGGCTGGCGGCGGCGATGGCGATCTCGGCGGTCTCGCCGCCCAGCATCTCGACCAGGTGATCGCTGACGATCTTGATGACCTGCTGGCCGGGCGCCACGCTCTTCAGCACGTCGGCGCCCACGGCCTTCTCGCGCACGCCGGCGACGAAGTCCTTGACCACCGGCAGCGCCACGTCGGCCTCGAGCAGGGCGATGCGCACGTCGCGCAGCGCCGAATCCACGTCGGCCTCGCTCAGCGCGCCGCGCCGCGTCAGCGCCTCGAAGACCCCGCCTAGCCTGCCGGACAGACTGTCGAACACGTACCGCTCCCGCCCCAACGGGCCTCGCGCCGGTGCGCGACACTCGCGGACCGGCGTCCCTCCTCGAAGGGCAGCCTTTCGAACCCTCTCGAAACGGGCGGACCCTAAGCCCGCTCCCTCACCGGGTCAAGGCGTCGTTCCGGTGGCTCCGCCTCCCGCCTCTTTGTCGCTCACGGCAGCCGGCCGTCGCGCGATTTCGCGCGCCTGCCGGCGCCTGCGCGGGCGCGCCGCATAAGCGGCGGGCCGCAGTCGCGGCCTGTCGCGCATCCGTCAAAGACGGATGCGCTCTAGCACTGGGCGCGGGCGTCGATCGGCCAGATGTCGACCAGCGTGTCGCCGCGCACGCAGTGATAGGCGTCGTAGAGGTTGAGCGTCCCGTAGCAGTGCGGCGTGAGGCATTCCAGCGCCTCGCCCACCTGCGGCACCCGCGCGCCCGCCGGCACCGTGACGCGGCCCATGTCGTCGCCCACCAGCTCGTAGCGCGACTCCGGATCGGCGCCCGAGGTGACGCGGGGGGCGAGCTCCTCGCGCGCGAATTCCTTGATGCCCGCGTCGGTGACGGCGAACTCGTCCCGCGCGCTGATCACCGTGGTGCGCACGAAGAGCGCGGGCTCGAAGGGATGCGGGTTGTTGGGCTCGAAGGGCGTGTCGATGTAGTTCACGTCCATGAAGATGTAGCTGCCCGCCTGACACTCGGTGAAGAGGCCGGCGGCGGCGTCGATCGCATAGGTCCCGGTGCCGCCGCCGGAGACGATCTCCGGCGCGAGGCCCTCGGCGGCGAGGCGCTCGCACAACTCGGCGAGCGGTGCCGTGCAGCGCTCCTGCTCGGCGCGGCGGGCGGCGATGTCGGGCTCCCGCTGGAACGAGCCGTTGTAGCCCTGCACGCCTGCGTAGACCGCGCCGTCCGTCCCGGCGACGTGGCGCGCGAGCGCGAGAGCGTCGTCGATCGAGACGAGGCCGGTGCGCCGGCCGCCGACCTCGAAGTCGACCAGCATGCGGAGCGGCCGGCCGGCCTCACGCGCCGCTGCGGCGAGCCGGCTGGCCACGGCCGCGTCGTCCACGGCAACCAGCAGCCCGTCGGCCCGGGCGTTGAGCCGGGCGAGGCGCTCGATCTTGGGCCCCGTCACCACCTGGGAGAAGAGCAGCACGCCGGGGATGCCGGCATCGGCCATGACCTCTGCCTCCGCCAGCGTCGCGCAGCACTGGCCGAGCGCGCCGGCCGCGCCCTGGAGCTTCGCCACCGCCACCGACTTGTGGATCTTGGCGACCGGCCGGAGCCCGTGGCCGGCATCGGCGAGATAGCCGGCGAGATAGGCGATGTTGCGCTCCAGCCGGTCGAGGTCGAGCACCAGCGCCGGCGTCTCGAGCGCGGCGCGCGATCCGGACTGGTCGATCAGCGCCTGGTTGGGGCCAAGCTCTCCCGTGGGACTCATCGCCGCTCCCCGTGCTGCGTGCTGCGTCGTTCGTGGGCGCGCCATCGAATAGCAGGGCGCGGGCGCGGTCAAATCGCAGCCGGCCCAACTGGCGCCGCAGGTCCGGGGCCGATAGGATCGCCCGGCGCCGTCGCGCGGGACGCGCGCGGAGCGCACGATGCGGGCGCGCCGCATCAGCGGGGAGGAGAACCGTGCCGGGACCGCTCGACGGCTTTCGGGTGATCGACCTGACCACCATGGTCTCGGGCCCGTTCGCGACCATGATGCTGGGCGACCAGGGCGCGGACGTGATCAAGGTGGAGGCGCCCGGCGGCGGCGATCACGTGCGCACCGGCGGCAATCGCGCCGGCGGCCTCGCCACCCAGTTCATCAACACCAACAGGAACAAGCGCTCGATCGCCGTCGATCTCAAGCACCCGCGCGGGCGGGAGGTGGTGGGGCGCCTCGCCGCCGGTGCCGATGTCTTCATCCAGAACTTCCGGCCGGGCGTGGTCGATCGCCTCGGCGTCGGCGAGCCCGAGATCCGCGCGGCGAGCCCGCAGATCGTCTATGTCTCGATCAGCGGCTTCGGCGAGGCCGGCCCCTACGCCACGAAGCGCGTCTACGATCCCATCATCCAGGCCGCGTCGGGCCTGGCCTCGGTCCAGGGCGGCTCGGACGATGCGCGCCCGCGCCTCATCCGCACCATCCTGCCGGACAAGCTCACCGCCGTGACCGCGGCCCAGGCGGTGACCGCGGCCCTGCTCGCCCGCGCGCGCACCGGCGAGGGCCAGCATGTGCGCCTTTCCATGCTCGACGCTGTGGTGGCCTTCCTCTGGGCCTCGGACATGGGCGGGCTGACGTTTGTCGATCAGCCTGCGGACGGGCAGCGGGCGGCGAGCTTCATCGACCTGATCTACGAGACGCAGGACGGCTTCATGAGCGTCGCCGTGATGAGCGATCGCGAATGGCGCGGCCTCGCGCGCGCCGCGGAGCGACCGGAATGGCTGGAGGACGAGCGCTTCAAGACGCCTGCGCTCCGCGACGAGAACATCGACGAGCGGCTCGCGCTGACCCAGGAGGCGATCCGCACCCGCACCACCGCCGAATGGATGGAGCGGCTGGAAGCGGAAGACGTGCCCTGTGCGCCGGTGCTGACGCGGAGCCAGCTCGTCGAGCACCCGCAAGTCGCCGCCGGCGGCACGCTCGTCGAGTACGACCACCCGGCAGCGGGCCGGCTGCGCCAGGCGGGGCCGGCGGCCTGCTTCGAGGCGACCCCGGCGACGGTGCGCCGCGGGGCGCCGCTGCTCGGCGAGCACACCGACGAGCTGCTGGGCGAAGCCGGGTTCTCCGCCGAGGGCATCGCCACGCTGCGCGGCGACGGCGTGGTCGCCTGAGCCGCCCGTGAGCTGGCAGGCGGAAGCCGACGAGCTCGCGGCAAAGCGGGCGCTCGCGCAGGCCCAGGGCGGCGCGGAGGCGGTGGCGCGTCAGCACGGCAAGGGGCGCCTCACCGTCCGCGAGCGGATCGCCGCCATGGTGGACGAGGGCACCTTCCGCGAGCTCGGCACTGCCGCCGGCGAGGCGGAGCGCGGCGAGGACGGCACGCTCACCGGCTTCACGCCTGCCAACTTCGTCCTCGGCTTCGGCAGGGTGGAGGGGCGCCGCTGCGTGGTCGGCGGCGAGGACTTCACGCTCGCCGGCGGCTCGCCCAACGAGGCGGGGCTGCGCAAGAGCGTCTACGCCGAACAGCTCGCCATCTCGCACCGGGTGCCGCTGATCCGCCTGCACGAGGGCGCCGGCGGCAGCGTCGGCGGCCCCGGCACCAAGAAGTCTGCGCCCTCCGGCGGGCCGGTCTATGCGCCGCCGCGCTTCCAGTCGGTGGGCGAGGCGATGGCGACGGTGCCGGTCTGCGCCGCAGCCCTCGGCCCGGTGGCGGGCCTGCCGGCCTCCCGCCTGGTGGCATCGCACTTCTCGGTCATGACCGAGACCGCCCAGGTGCTGGTCGCCGGACCCGCGCTGGTCGCGCGCGCGCTCGGCAAGCGGCCGAGCAAGGAGGCGCTCGGCGGCCCCCAGGTGCATGCGCGGAACGGCGTGGTCGACAATCTGGCGCCGGACGAGGAGGCGGCCTTCGCCGAGATCCGGCGCTTCCTGAGCTATCTGCCGGCCAATGTCTGGGAGCCGTTGCCGCGCGGGCCCGGCGACGACCCGGCGGACCGGCGCGCCGAGGAGCTGATCGCCATCGTGCCGCGCAACCGGCGCAAGCTTTACGACATGCGCCGCGTGATCGCGCTGGTGCTGGACGAGGGCTCGTTCTTCGAGATCGGCCGCCTCTACGGGCCGGGCCTGATCACCGGGTTTGCCCGCCTCTCGGGCTACCCGGTCGGCGTGCTCGCCAACGACTGCTGGCACCTCGCCGGCGCCATGACCGCCGCCGGCGCGCAGAAGACGCGGCGCTTCGTCGAGCTCTGCGACAGCTTCCACATGCCCGTCGTCAGCCTGATCGACGAGCCGGGCTTCATGATCGGGACCGAGGCCGAGCAGGCCGGCACCATCCGCTTCGGCACGGCGGCGGTGCTGGCGGTAGCGGGATGCGCCGTGCCCTGGGCCTCGGTGATCGTGCGCAAGGCTCACGGCGTCGCCGCCGCCGCCCATTTCGGTCCCGACGCCTTCGTGCTTGCCTGGCCGTCCGCCGAGATGGGCGCGCTGCCGGTGGAAGGCGGCGTCGCCGTCGCCTTCGGCCGCGCCATCGCCAAGGCCGACGACCCGGCGGCGGAGCGCGAGCGGCTGGAGGCGGAGATGCTGGCGCGCCAGTCGCCCGAGCCCCGCGCCGAGGCCTTCTCGATCCACGAGCTGATCGACCCGCGCGAGACCAGGCCCCTGCTCTGCGAGTGGATCGAGCGGGTCCAGCCGATGCTGCCTCCGCTCGCCGGGCCCCGGCGCTTCCCCATGCGCCCCTGACCGCCCTGTTGTGATGCCGGGTGGCGCTCGCTAGGGTCCGCCGACCGGGGAGAGGAAACACGAGCGGAGAGAAGCAGATGGCGGAAGGGGAGCGCGGCTCCGAGACGCCGGCTTCAGGGCCGGTGCGCACGCTGGATCATGTCGGCATCTCGGTGCCGGACATCGACGCGGCCGTCGCCTGGTACCGCGACATCCTCGGCTGCTACGTGCTGATGGAGCCGATCGAGGGCCATGCCGACGACAGCTATTTCGGGCAGATCGTCGGCGACATCTTCGGCGCCGACTTCAAGGGCATGAAGATCGCTCATCTCGCGACCGCCGACGGCGTCGGCATCGAGCTCTTCGAGTTCCTCGCCAACGCTCCGCAGGAGGAGCATTTCGCCTACTGGAAGACCGGCATCTTCCACATCTGCATCCTGGAGCCCGACATCGAGGTCCTGGCGAAGCGGATCGACGAGAGCGGCGGGCGCCAGCGCAGCAAGGTGTGGAAGCTCTGGCCGGACAAGCCCTACAAGGTCTGCTACTGCGAGGACCCGTGGGGCACGATCATCGAGGTCAGCTCCCACCCCTACGTCATGGCCTGGTCCAACTTCATCCCGCGGCACGGGGACTGAGCGTCCCGCCGTCCGTCGTGCGGGCTAGAGACGGGACATGACGGTCTCCCGGCTGCGCGCCATCCCCGGCATCGGCGTGGACCGCATGGGCGACGCGGCGGATGCGGCGCGCGATCCCGAGATGCTCCGCCTGGAGAATCTGGACACCGACATCCCGCCGCCGCAGGCCGCCATCGACGCCACCCGCGCCGCCGCCGGCCGCGACGACGCCAACAGCTACCTGCCCTTCCTCGGGACGGACGCGCTCAGGCAGGCGGTCGTCACGCGGCTGGAGGCCGACACCGGCATCGCCTACGACTGGCGCTCGCAATGCGTAATCTCGGCGGGCGGCCTCTCCGGCATCCTCAATGCCCTGCTCGCCATGCTGGAGCCCGGCGACGAAGTCATCATGAGCGATCCCGCCTACGCCGGCCTCATCAACCGCATCCGCCTCGCCGGCGGCGTGCCCCGCCTGGTGCCGCTGCGGGTCGCAGACGGCGGCTGGCGCCTCGACCTGGATGCGCTGGCTGCGGCCGCGAGCGGGCGGACGAGGGTCGTGCTCACCATGAGCCCGTCCATGCCGAGCGGCATCGTCCATACGGCCGCGGAATGGCGGGCGATCGCCGCCGTGGTGGAGCGCACCGGCGCCTGGCTCCTCCACGACGCGGCGATGGAGCGGCTTCTCTTTGCGGGCGCGCCGGCGCTCAATCCGGCCCGCATGCCGGCGCTCGCCGAGCGGATGGTGACCGTCGGCAGCGTCTCCAAGGAATACCGGATGATCGGCTGGCGGGTCGGCTGGATCGCGGGGCCGGCGGAGATCATGAAGGACATCGGGCTGGTCAGCCTGACCAACGTGGTCTGCCAGGTGGGCATCGGCATGCCGGGGGCTGCGGCGGCACTCAGCGCGGAAGACGACGGAATCGCCGCGGCGGTCGCCGAATGGCAGGCGCGGCGGGACGTCATCCTCGCGGAGCTGGCGGACCTGCCCGTGGTTCGCCCCGACGGCGGCTGGTCGCTGCTGATCGACACGGCGAGCCTCGGGATGGACCCGGCCGAGGCCTCCCGGCGCCTGTTCGAGAAGGGGAAGATCGCCGCGACGCCGATGACCGGCTGGGGCAGCGGGGAGATCGCCGGCCGCTACCTGCGCTTCGTCTTCGCCAACGAGTCCCGGGCGCGCCTCGCGGGCCTGCGCGAACGCGTCCGCGCCGCGTGGTCGGTCTGAGGGACGCGCCCTCGTCCGGCGCATAACGGACTCGCGCAGCCCGGCCCCTGCGATATACTCCGCCCCCGGATTTCCGCCGCCCGCCCCGCAATCACCGAGACGCGCCCGTCGATGAACGCGCTGGCCGACCTCATCCACGCCGTCTTCTCGATCTACATCTATCTGCTCATCGCGTCTGCGCTGATCAGCTGGCTGGTGGCGTTCAACGTGATCAACACCAGCAACCGCTTCGTGTACATGCTGCTGAGCTTCCTCCACCGCATCACGGAGCCGGCGCTGAGACCCATCCGGCGCATCATCCCCAATCTCGGCGGCATCGACATATCGCCGGTCATCCTGATCCTCATCCTCTACTTCGTCCGCGACCTCATCGTGGACAACATCGTCCCATGATCCGCTGATCCGCCCGCCTGCGAGGCGCCCGCGCGCCCGCCGGAGCGGATGAAGCCAGGCCTGAGCGAGGAACATCCATGAGCGACGCGGTCATCATCGACGGCAAGGCATTCGCGGCCGACCTGCGCGCCGATGTCGGGCGCAGGGCGGCGCTGCTGAAGGAGCGGCACGGGCTCGTGCCGGGGCTCTCGGTCGTCCTCGTGGGCGACGATCCGGCAAGCCACGTCTACGTCCGCAACAAGGGTAAGGCCACCGTCGCCGCCGGCATGGATTCGCAGGAGTACCGCCTGCCCGCGACCGCGAGCCATGCCGAGGTGCTGGAGACGGTCGAGAGGCTGAACGCGGACGATTCCGTGCACGGCATCCTGGTCCAGCTGCCGCTGCCCGATCAGGTGGAGTCCGACGCGATCATCAACGCCATCGACCCGGACAAGGACGTGGACGGCTTCCACACCACCAACGTGGGGCGGCTCACCACCGGGCAGGAGAGCCTGGTGCCGTGCACGCCGCTCGGCTGCATGCTGATGCTGCGCCACTTCGTGGGCGAGCTGAAGGGCAAGCGGGCGATGATCGTCGGCCGTTCCAACATCGTCGGCAAGCCGATGGCGGCGCTGCTGCTGCGCGAGCACTGCACCGTCACCATCGGCCATTCGCGCACCCAGGACCTGCCCGGCGAGTGCCGCCGCGCCGATGTCCTCATCGCCGCCGTCGGGCGGGCGGAGATGATCCGCGGCGACTGGGTCAAGCCGGGCGCTGCGGTCATCGACGTCGGCATCAACCGGGTGCCGGCGGGCGAGAAGACCAGGCTGGTGGGCGACGTCTGCTTCGAGGAGGCGGTGGAGAACGCCGGCTGGATCACCCCGGTCCCGGGCGGCGTCGGGCCGATGACCATCGCGTGTCTCCTGAAGAACACGCTGAGCGCCGCCTGCCGGCGCCACGGGATCGACGAGCCCGAATAGGCGGGCTCAGAGCAGGCCGAGATCGCGCAGCTCGGCCTCCATCTCGGGCGGGAAGGAGTCTTCCCGCGCCGTGACCGCGCCCACCGGGCCGAGATCGCGCGGCGCTGACGTACCCTCCAGGTAGCGCCAGCCCTGGTGCGGGCGGCGGCGCACCGGATCGGTCGCGATCAGCTCCGGATCCAGGACGATCGCGCACTTGGGCTTGCCGCCCGCCTCCGTCTCGTGCCGGTCGAGGGCCAGGATGCGCTGGCGCACCCGGATGCGGTGCCTGATGACCCAGTACATGGAGCCGCCGTCGAGGATTTCGTCCGCGCGGCGCGGGCGGAAGCGGGTGACGTGGACCAGGCGGCCCTTGCGCCACAGCCGCTGCGCCTGAACCGAGCGTAGGTGGTCGACCCCCTCGATACCGACGGCCAGCTTCAGCAGGTTGAGACTCACCTCACGCGCGCCAATTTGGCGCCCGCTTCTCGAGAAAGGCGGCGATGCCCTCCCTGCCGTCCTCGGAGGCGCGGGCGGCGGCGATGCGGCGGGCGACGTCGTCGGCCAGCGCCTCGTCGATGGGCCGGCCGGAGACCGCGTCGATCAGCGCCTTCGCCCGGCGGTGGGCGTCCGGCGAGCCCTGCAGCAGCATCGCCACGACCTCGGCGCCGCGGGCCCCGAGCGCCTCGGCGGGCACGACCTCGTGCACCAGCCCGATCCGCCGGGCGTGCGCGGCGTCGAAGCGCTCGCCGGTGAGCATGAGGCGGCGGGCGTGGGACTCGCCGATAGTCCGGATCACGTAGGGGCTGATCACGGCGGGAATCAGCCCGAGGCGCACCTCGGTCAGCGCGAAGGAGGCGCGCTCGGCGGCGAGCGCGATGTCGCAGGCGCTGACCAGCCCGACGCCGCCGCCGTAAGCCGGCCCCTGAACCAGCGCCACGGTCGGCCGGGGGAGGCCCCCCAGCACCGTGAGCAAGCGCGCCAGCGCCCGGGCGTCGGCGACGTTCTGCTCCTGCGAGAAGGCGGCAGCCTTCTTCATGTGGGCGAGGTCGGCGCCGGCGCAGAAGGATTTTCCGCGCCCGGCGAGCACCACCACGCGCACGTCGTCGCGCGCCCCCACGTCCTCCAGCGTGCGCGTGAGCCGGGCGATCAGCGCGTCGTCGAAGGCGTTGTGCGTCTCCGGCCGGTTCAGCGTGACCGTGGCGACCGCGCCGTCGACGGCGAGCAGGACGGTGTCGTCCGTCACGGTCCTACATCCGGAAGACGCCGAAGCGCGTGGCCGCCGCCGGGCCGTGCGCGACGATGCCGAGCGCGCGCGCCAGCACGTGGCGCGTCTCGGCGGGGTCGATCACACCGTCGTGCCAGAGCCGGGCTGCGGCATAGTAGGGATTCCCCTGCTCCTCGTACTGGGAGAGGATCGGCGCCTTGAATTCGGCCTCCTCGGCCTCGCTCCAGTCGGCGCCGTCCGCCTCCATGCGGTCGCGCCTGATGCGGGCCAGCACGCTCGCCGCCTGCTCGCCGCCCATCACCGAGATGCGCGCGTTCGGCCACATCCAGAGGAAGCGGGGGCCGAAGGCGCGGCCGCACATGCCGTAGTTCCCGGCGCCGAAGCTGCCGCCGATGATGACCGTGAGCTTGGGCACGGCTGCGCACGAGACCGCGGTGACGAGCTTGGCGCCGTCCTTGGCGATGCCGCCCTGCTCGTAGCGCTTGCCCACCATGAAGCCGACGATGTTCTGCAGGAAGAGCAGCGGGATGTCGCGCTGGCAGCAGAGCTCGATGAAGTGCGCGCCCTTGAGCGAGGATTCGGAGAAGAGGATGCCGTTGTTGGCGAGGATGCCGACAAGATGCCCGCCGATGCGGGCGAAGCCGGTCACCAGCGTGGCGCCGTAGCGGGCCTTGAACTCGTCGAACTCGCTGCCGTCCGCGATGCGGGCGATGACCTCGCGCACGTTGAACATGGTCCGGAGCGACGGCGGCACGACGCCGTAGATCCCGGCGGGGTCGTGCACCGGGTCGGGCGCCGGGCGGGCGGGCGGTCCTGCCGGCGCGGCGCCGAGGCGGGCGACGATGGCGCGCGCCCGGCGGATGGCATCGGCGTCGTCCGCCGCCATGTGGTCGGCGACGCCGGAGAGCCTGGTGTGCACGTCGGCGCCGCCCAGCTCCTCGGCGCTCACCACCTCGCCGGTGGCCGCCTTCACCAGCGGCGGGCCGCCCAGGAAGATCGTGCCCTGCTCCTTGACGATGACGGTCTCGTCGGACATCGCCGGCACGTAGGCGCCGCCGGCCGTGCACGAGCCCATCACCACCGCGACCTGGGCGATGCCCTTCGCCGACATGCGCGCCTGGTTGTAGAAGATGCGGCCGAAGTGCTCGCGGTCCGGGAACACCTCGTCCTGGTGCGGCAGGTTGGCGCCGCCGGAATCCACCAGATAGAGGCAGGGCAGGCGGTTCTGCTCGGCGATCTCTTGGGCGCGAATGTGCTTCTTGACGGTCATCGGGTAGTAGGTGCCGCCCTTGACCGTCGCGTCGTTGGCGATCACCACGCACTCGCGCCCCTCGATGCGGCCGATGCCGGTGATGATGCCGGCGGCGGGCACGTCTGCGCCATAGAGCCCGTCGGCCGCGAGCGCCGAGAGCTCCAGGAAGGGCGTGCCCTCGTCGAGCAGGGCCGCCACCCGCTCGCGCGGCAGCATCTTGCCGCGCGCCCGGTGCCGCTCCTGCGCCTGCGCCGGGCCGCCGGCGCGCACGCGGGCGTGGCGCTCGGCAAGGTCGTCCACCAGCGCCCGCATGGCGGCCTCGTTGGCCTTGAACTTGTCCGAGGCCGGATCGGCCGTCGAGCGCAGAACCTCCATCGCCTCTCCTCCGAGCGGCCCCGTCAAGGTACAGGTGCCCCGCGCCGATGCAACAGCCCGCAGCGTTCGCATCGCGGACGCCTGCTATCATGCGCCGTCGCCGACGGAGGGAGACCGCCATGCGCCTGCCGACGCTTGCCCAGTTCCAGGACGCCGCCGCGTTCGTCCACGAGACTCTCGACCCCACACCGCAGATCGCCTGGCCGCTGCTGGCGGCGCGGACCGGGGCCGAGGTCTGGGTCAAGCACGAGAACCACACGCCCATCGGCGCCTTCAAGGTGCGGGGCGGCCTCGTCTTCATGGACGATCTGCGCCGGCACGGGCAGGTCGCGGGCGTCGTCGCCGCGACCAGGGGCAATCACGGCCAGAGCATCGCCTTCTCCGCGTCCCGGCTCGGCCTCGCCGCGACGCTCGTCGTGCCGGAGGGCAACGCCGCGGGCAAGAACGCGGCGATGGCCGCGTTCGGCGGCGAGCTGGTGATCCACGGCGCGGACTTCGAGGAGGCCTTCGCGCACGCGGAAGCGCTGGCGGCGGAGCGGGGGCTGGCGATGGTTCCCTCCTTCGACGAGCGCCTCATCCGGGGCGTCGGCACCTATGCGCTGGAGCTTTTCACCGCCGTGCCCGACCTCGATGCCGTCTACGTGCCGGTGGGGCTGGGGTCGGGCATCTGCGGGCTGATGGGGGTGCGTGACGCGCTCGGGCTCAAGACCGAGATCATCGGCGTCGTCGCCGAGGGCGCCAACTGCTATGCGCTCAGCTTCGAGGCGCGGCGGCCGGTCTCGATCAACCGGGCCACGACCGTCGTGGGCGACGGCATCGCCACCCGCGAGCCCTCGCCCGTGGCGCTGGACGTGATCCTCGCCGGCTGCGCCCGCATCGTCAGCGTCTCCGACGACGAGATGCTCGATGCCATCGCCGCCTACCACGCCGATACCCACAACCTCGCCGAGGGCGCGGGCGCATCGCCGCTGGCTGCGCTCATGCAGGAGCGCGCCGCCATGGCGGGGAAGAAGGTGGGGCTGATCCTCTCCGGCGGCAACGTGGACCCGGGCGTCTACGCCCGGGCACTGGCGCGGCTGGACGCCGGCCCGGCTGCGCCGGCGGCGGAATAGGGGGCTTGGCGCGTATCCGACCATACGAGGTCACCACGGCTTGAGCGACTCCCACCTCCCCCTGTCCC
>WTGU01000155.1 GCA_011523425.1 Alphaproteobacteria bacterium | reverse complement strand
TGCGAGCCGATCGACACGATCACCCTCGGCCAGAACTACCTGCTGCGCTGAGCCCGCCCCTTGGCTGCCGCCGCCATGCCGCTCGCCCGGCCCAACGACGGGCCGCAGGCCGCGCTCCGCTTCGCCCGCGCGCCCGACGGGCAGAGCTACATCGCCCGCCAGCGCGTGGGCTACCCGTTCCACATCACCCGGCCTTTCTATCTCGACGATGCGCCGGCAGGGGCGCTGACGCTCTACCTCCAGTCCGTCTCAGGCGGCATCTATCAGGGCGAGGACCTCCGCATGACGTGTGCGGCGGATGCCGGCAGCAGCGCCCACGTGACCACTCAGGCGGCGACCATCGTCCACCGCATGCCTGCCGCGCCGGCACGGCAGACGGTCGCGCTGGAGGCCGCGGACGGCGCGCTGCTCGAGTATCTGCCGGATCCGCTGATCCTGTTCCCCGGCGCCCGGCTCTCCTCGGTACTGGAGATCGATGCCGCGCCGGGCGCCACCGTCATCGCGTCGGAGAGCTTCGCCCACCACGACCCCGGCGGCGAGGAGCGCCGCTTCGACCGCTTCGAGGCGGAGATGCGGCTGCGCGACGGGAACGGCACGCTGCTCGCGCTGGAGCGCTATGCCACGTCGGGCGAGCGCCTCGCGCCGGGCGCGGGCCAGGTCGCGCGCTGGCCTGCGCAGGGCAGCCTCGTCGTCGCCCATCGCGGGCCTTCGCGGGAGGCGATCCTGACCGCGCTGCGTGACGCGCTCCCGCCCACGGATGCGCTCTACGCCGGCGCTTCGGCGCTTCCCAACGAGGCGGGTGTCGGCGTGCGCCTGCTCGCCCGCGACGGGGCTGCGCTCAGGCGCGGGCTGGAGGCGGCGTGGCGCGCGGTCCGGCTCGTGCTCCACGGCGCCCCGCCGGCGCCGCGCCGCAAGTGAGTCCGGCACACAATGTGGTGAGGCCCTTGATCGCTGCGCGCGGCCTGCCAAGGTTGGTGCCATGCACGTGCTGCTCGTCGAAGACGATGGCGAGACCGCCCGCTACCTCGAGAAGGGCCTGAGCGAGAGCGGCCACGTGGTCGAGCTCGCCCGCGACGGGGCGGACGGGCTCGCTCTCGCGCTCGACAACAGGTTCGACGCGCTCGTGGTCGACCGCATGCTTCCCGGCCTCGATGGGCTCTCGCTGATCGAGACGCTGCGCCGCAAGGGCAGGCGCACGCCGGTGCTGATCCTCAGCGCGCTCGCGCAGGTGGACGACCGGGTGGAGGGGCTGAGGGCGGGCGGCGACGACTATCTGACCAAGCCCTTCGCCTTCTCCGAGCTGCTGGCGCGGCTCGAGGCGCTGATCCGCCGCGCGGACGGCGCGGGCGGCGAGACGCGCCTCCGCCTTGCGGACCTGGAGATCAACCTGCTCACCCGCGAGGTGACGCGGGCGGGCCGCGAGATCGCGCTGCAGCCGCGCGAGTTCGCCCTGCTCGCCTACCTCCTGCGCCATGCGGGGCAGGTGGTGACGCGCACGATGCTGCTGGAGCGGGTCTGGGGCTATCACTTCGATCCGCAGACCAACGTGATCGACGTCCATGTGAGCCGGCTGCGCGGCAAGATCGACAAGGGCTTCGCTGCGCCGCTGATCCATACCGTGCGCGGCGTCGGCTACTGCTTGCGTGCGCCTGCGCGCGAGGACGCGCCTGTTTCGCCCGCACGCGAGGACGCGCGACGTGCCGACGACTAAGACGACAAGGCTTCTCCGGACCTCGACGTTCCGGCTCTCGCTCCTCTACGTCTGCCTCTTCGGCGCTTCCGTCCTGGTGCTGCTCGCGTTCATCTACTGGACCACAGTGCGGGTCATCGACGAGCAGACCGAGGCCACCATCGAGGCCGAGGTGCGCGGCCTCGCCGAGCAGTACCGGGCGCGGGGCATCCGCCAGCTCGTCGCCGTCATCGAGGAGCGGAGCGGGCCTTTCGGCGATTCGGACAGCATCTATCTCCTGGCCGACCCCGGGTTCCGGCCGCTCGCCGGCAACCTCAGCGCCTGGCCGCGCGAGGCGATCGGGATGGAAGGCGGCTGGGTGGAGATCTCCGCCCGGCGCGCGAGCGGGGAGGAGGCGCGCGGCACGCTCCGCGCCCATACCTTCGTCCTGCCGGGCGACTTCCGCCTCCTCGTCGGCCGCGACCCCCGCGGCCGGGCCGACTTCGAGGACCTGATCCTCGAATCCCTCGGCGGTGCGCTCGGCATCACGCTGGTCCTCGGCCTGCTCGGCGGCCTCGTCATGAGCCGCCGGATGCTGCGCCGGGTCGACGCCGTGCGCGAGACCGGCCAGCGCATCGTGCGGGGCGATCTTTCCCGGCGCATGCCGGTCACCGGCGTCGGCGACGAGTTCGACCGCCTCTCGATCACGGTCAACGAGATGCTCGACGAGATCGAGACCCTGATGACCGGATTGCGCACGGTGACCGACAGTGTCGCGCACGACCTGCGCAGCCCGCTCACCAGGCTCAAGTCGCGGCTGGAGCTCGCGCTCCGCGACGGCCCGGGGGAGGGCCAGGGCCACCGTGCCGCGCTCGAGCGCGCGATCGCCGAGACCGACGGTATCCTGCGCACCTTCGCCACGCTGATGGAGATCGCCCGCGCTGAGTCCGGAAAGGCGGGCATCGCCATGGCGCCGCTCGACCTCCGCGCCGCCGTCGCCGACGTGGTCGAGCTCTATGCCCCGCTCGCCGAGGAGAAGGGCCTCGCCATCGAGGCCGCGCTCGACGACGTGGGCGCGGTGACCGGCCACGGCCAGTTCCTCTCCCAGCTCGTCGCCAATCTGCTCGACAACGCGCTCGGCTACACGGCCGAGGGCCGAATCCGGGTCGGGCTGACGCGCGAGGTTTCCGGCGCCGTCCGCCTCACGGTGGAAGATTCCGGGCCCGGCATCCCGCCGGCGGAGCGCGAGCGCGTGCTGCAGCGCTTCGTCCGCCTCGATTCGAGCCGCAGCAGCGGCGGCAGCGGTCTCGGGCTCAGCCTCGTGGCCGGTGTGGCCTCGCTCCACCGCGCCGCCCTCGTGCTCGACGAGAGCCCGCTGGGAGGCCTGCTGGTGTGCGTGAGCTTCCCGCCGCCGGCGGAATGAGCCGGCCGCCCGTGCCGTCGCGCCGGGCCGCTATCCGCTCTCGAACCGCCGGCGGAGCGCCTCGACGCGGCGTCTGTTCACGCCGGAGTCGGATAGGGCGTAGAAGGCGCGCGAGACGGAGCGGACGTGGATGACCCCGTCTGCCGGAGAGAGCTGGCACTCCAGATCGTCGACGAAGCGGAACAGCCGCGTCCGGCACTCGGCGTGGAAGTAGTCGTCGGTCGCGGAGACGATCTCGGTCCGTTCCATCTCCGCCACCAGGCCCTTCAGCCGGGCGAAGGCCGCGGCGGGATCGCCTGAGAAGGCGAGGGGCGCGACGCGGTGACGGGGCGCCGCGTCGGCACGGCTGCAGACGCAGATGGGAAGGAACGGGCAGGGCGCGAGCTTGTCGGATACTGCCGGCATGGTCCCCACTCGTTGCGCTGAGGCGGACCGAAGCATGACAAAGAGTTAATCCGGCGTCCATCGTGACGACAGCTTGCCTTGCCATAGATGGCGTGCGGCCCGCCCGGGGCCGTGACGGCAAACGGCAACGGCAAGTGAGGAAACGATGAGCACACTCTCACCGCATCGCAAACGAATGGTCATCGTGGGGGCCCTGGCGGGTCTCGGCATGATCGCTGCGGCCGGCGGCGGCCTGGCCACGTCGCTCAAGGCGGCGACGGCGGTCACGCCGCCGTCTGCGGTCGATCAGGTCTTCGCCACGCCGAGCCTCGCCGGCGTCGTGGAGACGGTAAGCCCCGCGGTGGTCTCGATCGAGGTCACGCGCAAGGCCCGGCCCGCGCCCGCCGCTCAGCAATGGCACGGCCCCCAGCTTCCCGAGCACCTGAAGCGCTTCTTCGGCGAGGACTTCGCCGAGCGCTTCGGCCGCAATCGGCAATTCGGGCCCGGCTACGAGGGGCCGAGCGGGGGCATCGGCTCGGGCTTCATCGTGGACGCAGACGGCTACATCGTGACCAGCAATCACGTCATCGCCGGCGGCGAGACCATGACCGTGATCCTGGACGACGGCACCCGGCTCGACGCCACGGTCGTCGGCCGCGACGGCAGGACCGACCTCGCCCTGCTCAAGGTCGAGGCGGGCGAGCCACTGCCGGCGGTGCGCTTCGCGGCGGGTGACGACATCCGCGTCGGCGACTGGGTGGTCGCCATCGGCAATCCCTTCGGCGTGGGCAAGACCGCGACCTTCGGCATCGTCTCGGCACAGGGCCGCGGCACCGGCCAGAGCCCCTACCATGACCATCTCCAGATCGACGCGCCGATCAATCGCGGCAATTCGGGCGGCCCCAGCGTCAATCTGCATGGCGAGGTCATCGGCGTGAACACCTCCATCGTCTCGCCCACCGGCGGCAATGTGGGGATCGGCTTCGCGGTGCCCGCCGCCACGGCCAAGACCGTGATCGACGATCTCAAGACCCACGGCCGGGTCATGCGCGGCTGGCTGGGAGTCCAGATCCAGCCGGTCACCGAGGACATCGCATCGAGCCTCGGGCTGGACGGCAGAGAGGGCGCCATCGTCGCCCGCGTGCAGCCGGACAGCCCGGCGGCCGCCGCGGGGCTGGAGACCGGCGACGTGATCACCGCCGTGGACCAGGCGCAGGTGGATGACGTGCGGGCGCTCACGCGCATGATCGCCGCCATCGACGCCGGCACGCCTGCCACGCTCACCGTCTGGCGCGACGGGGAGGCCATGGAGCTTGCGGCGGAGATCGCCAACGCGGCGCCCATGGTCGAGGCGAGCGCGGAGGCCGCGGAGACGGCCGAGGCCGGCCGTCTCGATACCCTCGGCCTGCGGCTCGAGAACCTCGATTCGGCGGCGCCGGCGGGCGCCGATGCGGATGGCGGCCAGGGTGCCGTCGTGGTCGCCGACGTGGCGCCCGGCAGCGCTGCGGCGCGCAAGGGCGTCCGCCCCGGCGACGTGATCGTTACCGTCGGCAACGAGCCCGTCGGTACGATCGCGGAGGTGAACGAGCGCATCGATGCGGCCAGGGAGCTGGGGCGCGAGGCCGTCCTGCTCCTGATGAGCCGAGACGGGAGCGAGCGCTTCGTCGCTCTTCCCTTCGCCACGTCGTGAGGGCAGGGGGGCCGGCGCTCCCGACACCGGGCGCCGGCCCTCGCCCGACCAGAACGCGCCGCCGGTGGCCTCTGCCGCCGGCGGCTTCTATTCGTCGAGCGAGCGCAGCAGGTCGTCCACGAAGCCCTGAAAGTCCTCGTCCGGGTCAGGCTCGGACTCGTTTGCGTCCGGCTGGGGCGCGGGCTCCGTCGAGGGATCGTCGACAGCGCCCTGACGATCCGCGTCCTGGCTGGGCTCGGTCTCCCCCAGCACGTCGTCGACCAGGTCTTGCAGAGTCTCGCCCCGGTGGCGCTCGGGCGTGAGCGGGGAGTCGGGCGCAGAGTCGTCGGACATGGGCGTCGGCGCCACCTCGACGGACGGAGACAATGGCGCCGGCTCGTCGGGCGCCGGCGCCGCCTCGATAGACGGAGGCTCGGGTGCGGGCTCGTCGGGCACCGGCACCGCCTCGATGGACGCAGGCTCGGGCGCCGGCTCGTCGGGTGCGGGCGTCGCCTCGATGGACGGAGACACGGGCGCCACCTCGTCGAGCACCGGCACCATCTCGACGGATGGAGGCTCGGACGCGGGCTCGTCCGACGTAGGCGTCACCTCGATGGACGGAGGCTCAGGCGTCGGCTCGTCGGGCACCGGCGCCGCCGTGGGCTGCTCCTCGTCGTCGGCCTCCAGCGGCTCCTCGGCTGGGCCTGTGTCTTCCGCCTCCTCGGGATCGCCGAAGACGTCGCGGAGCAGCGTGTCCATCTCGGTGCCCGGCTCCGCCTTCGCGCCCTTGCGGATGGTGATGGTGGGGAACTCCGGCGTGCGGGCGAGCGAGAGGAGCCCGAGCCGGACCAGATGAGCCTGCATCTCCTCGATCCGATAGTGCCGCTCGGGCCGGTCGATCGGCCCTTGGAGCCGTACGCCGACAGGCGGGGCGTCGGGGTGCTCCGACAGGCGGAACGACGCGCTGAGGTCGAGCTGCCACGCGGGCAGGTCGGCACTGCCCTCGATATCGCCGACGCCGGCGTCGGTGACGATCCTGAAGCCGTAGATGCGTGCGTGGCCGTCCTGGACCCGCACGGCGCCGTCGAGGGAGCGGATCGCCGTCTGCCCGCTGGAAAGGCTCCGCTCCGCGCTGGCGATGAAGCTCGGGATGTCGTCGAGCGTCTCGAGCTCGCCGAGCGCGTCGATCTGGCGGCTGAGCGCCGAGAGATCCACGTCGTCCAGGGTGCCGTCGCGGGCGGTCAGCGCCACGCGGCCGGTGAGGCTCTCGACCATCTCGTGCGCCGTCCGCCCGCTCAGGGTGAAGTATCCGTCGGCCGTGGCGCTGCCGGAGACCGCATCGACTCCGGCGGCCTCGCGCAGGATGGCGCCCATGTCCGCGTCCGCGAGCCGGAACGCCGCCTGCCCGGCCGGCGCCGGCCCGCCGCCGAGGCTGCCGTCCGCCTCCAGCCTGCCGTCGAAGAGCCGCCCGCCGAGCGCGCGCAGCGTTAGCGTCCCGTCGGCTGCGACGAGGTCCGCCTCGGCCTGCTCGATGCGATAGGCGCCGAGGATCAGGGCGTCCGCCCCGAGCGCGAGCGTGCCGTCGAGGCGGTCGAGGACCCCGAGGTCGAGGGGCGTGGTGGACCAGCGCGCGGGCGGCGCCGTCGTTTCCTCCAGAAGTGCCTCCACCAGCTCGGCTTCTGCCGCCGGGATGCCGCTCTCACCGTCGCCTGCCGCCGCGAGGCCGCCGCCCAGCCAGGCGAGGTCCAGGGTATCGGCGCGGAGGTCGGCGTTGAAGCCGGGCGGCGCCCGGTCCAGGCGGAGGAAGACACCGCCGCTCACCCGGCTCGGGCCGATGGCAGCGTCGATGCCGGCGATGTCGGCGGCCGTCCCGTCTCCCGCGACGCTGCCGACGACGTGCAGCGGGCCGAGAGCGGCGTCCGCCGGCGCGGCGCCCGCGACCGTCTCGAGCAAATCCTCGGCGTGCGGGTGCGAGAGATCCACGACCACCCTGTAGCTCGGCGAGGCGAACGGGTCCGCGACCCGGCCCGAGACCCTGAGCGCCGCGCCGGCGACGTCCGCGCTGAGATCGATCGCGACCGACTCGGGATCGCCGCCGATGCCGCCGTCGAGCGCGAGCGCTCCCAGCCGTGCGACGACGGGCGGCGGCGTGAGGCCGACGGCGCGGGCGAGCGCGGCGGCATCGGAGGCGCGGAGGTTGAGGGCGAGCGCGGCGGCGGGCGTGCCGAACGGCGTCTCGACGGTGCCGGCCAGCGAGGCCTCGGCGCTGCCGGCGGAGAGGGCGAGGTCGAGCGTGAGCGCCTCCTCGCCGCCCGTCGCCGTGCCCTGCAGCGCGATCGCGCCGAACGGCTCGGTGCGGATGTCGGGATCGATCTCGAGCAGCGCGGCGACGCCCGAGAGAGAATCGGCCGCGCCTTCGACCGCGACATCGACGACCGGCACGGTCCAGACGGCACGCGCGGTACCGGTCATGGAGACGCTGGCACCCAGAACGTCCGCCACCGACGCCCGGTGCAGGGTCAGGTCGCCGTCCGCCACGGTGCCGCCGAACTCGAGCCCGGTCAGGCGCACGCCGCCGTAGATCAGGCTGTCCATCCTGAGCGCCACGTCGGCATCCATGCCGGCGAGCGCCGCGCGCACGCCGTCGCCGGGGCGCGCCTCCGCCGCCTGGGACGCGTTCTGCGCGTCGCCCTCCCAGCCGTCGCCCAGCAGGTAGGCGTCGACGTTGACCGCATCCGCCGCGAGCCGGGCGGCGAGCCGCGGACGCTCGCCGGTCTCGACGAACGCGTCGCCGGCGATGCGGGTGGTATCGACGCGCGCGTCGAGGTTGGAGGTCGCAAGCCGCGTGCCCTGAGCGGAGAAATCGAGGCTCGCGTCGAGGCGGCGGAGCCTGTCCGCCGGAACGGCGCCGGTATCCAGGGCGAGCCAGGAGAGGACCGCGCGCAGGTCGTCGGCGGCGACCTCGGCCGTGCCTTCGAGCCAGGGGCCGTCGCCGGCGGCGGGCAGGCGGCCCGCGAGATCGACCTTGGCGCCGCCCGGCAGCAGCGCCGAGGCGTGCTGGATCGCGACCGCGCCGCCGTCCACGGCGAGCTGCGCCTTGGCCTGGCGGATGACGCCGCGGCGCCAGGTCAGCGCGTCGATGGAGAGGTCCAAATCCGCTCCGATGTCCCTGGGAATCATCTGCCGCATGTGCGCGGGTACTGTCCCGAGAAAATCCAGGGCCGGCGTGGCGGCCGCCTGTTCCGCGTCGCCCGCCGCCGGCACCGCGCCCGCGCCGCCGTCTGCCGGCAGGTACTGGTCGAGGTCGATCCGGTTCAGCGTGATCTTCGCATCGAGCAGCGGCACGTCGCCGTCCTGCCAGGAGAGGGTGCCGCCGGCCTGGCTCTCCCCCAGCCGGAGCTGGATGTCGCGGACGGCGACTTCGTGCGTGTTGGCGCTCAGCGCCCCCTTGGCCGAGAAAGCGTTGGCGAGCGGCGTCGCGGGCACTGCCGCGAGCTCCAGGTCGAGCGCCGCCAGCATGGCGCCGAGGTCGGGCCCCTGGGCCCGCACGGTGCCCGCGAAGGACGGCGTGCCGTCGATGCCGCTGACGGTGCCCTCGAGCAGCGCGTTGCCGCTGTCGCCGCCGACGGTCGCATCGAGCGACAGCGGGAGCGTGCGGTCGTCGCCGATGGTGCCCGTCGCGAGCTGAAAGGCGACCGCCCTGCCGCGCACGGCGAAGCTGCCGTCCGCGCGGAAGGGGCCGCCGAGCGAGCGGGCGGTCAGCTCGGCATCGATCCGCTCGATCCGCTCCGGCGGCCGGTCTCCGCTGCGGCGATAGACGATCACGCCGTTCCTGATGGTGGCGGAATCGATCCTGGCCGGCTCCAGAGCTGCGGCCTCCGGCGCGCCGCCCGCAGGCGCCGCCGCTGCCCTCTCGAGGAGCCAGTTGGGGCGGCCGTCGCCGAGGCGCTGGAGCTCGATCACCGGCTCGACCATCTCGAGGCTGGTGACGGCGATCTCGCCGCCGAGCAGCGGGCCCAGCGCCAGCGCCAGATCGAGCGACTTGATCCGCGCGAGGTCGGGAGCGGCTGCGCCGGGGGCGTTGGCGATGCGCAGGTCGGCGATCGTGATCTCGGGCGTGGGCAGGAGGGAGACCGCGACCGCGCCGTCGATCGCGAGATCGCGCCCGGTAAGGGCCTCGAGGCGCTCGGTGATCTCCGGCTTGAACCGCTCCCAGTCGAGGTAGGGCGGCACCAGGAAGAGAGCCGCCACCACGAGAGCGAGGAGGACGAGGATGGCGTAGACGAACTTCACCGCTGGTCACACCCCGACGCGGGGCGTCCGGTCCGTCTGCGTGCGTGGCGGAGGCCCGCTCGACTCCGGTTAACAGCCCGATTCATTTCGTCTAGGCTTGCCTGTCGATCGGCCCTGTCGATCGGCCGGGTCGTATCGGATGGGAGGCCCCGCGTTTCTTAGACCACGTTTGTCGTTGCACCGAAAGGCCTTTGGTCATGGGCGATGTCGTCAACCTCAATCAGTTCCGCAAGAAGCGCGATCGTGCGGCGAAAATGAGGCAGAGCGCGGCCCAGCGTGCACGATCGGGGCGCTCCAAGGCCGAGCGGCAGACGACGCAGAGCGAGGCGGCGCGCACGACGGCCGCTCTGGAGGGCAAGCGCATGGAGCGCGCGCCCGACGAGCCCGAGGGCGGTGGCGGACGAAGCCCCGGGGGCGGCTGAGCGGCGCGTCGGGGACCATTCAGGCAGTGTCGGTGAGGATGAGACGAGGGATCGCCGTGGCGGCGGGGCTGCTCGGAATGGCGCTTGCGCTCGCAGCGCCGGCGGCCGAGGCCGCGTGCACCGACACGCCGCAGCCGGGCGTCGACTGGCGGCGGTGCCTGCTCGACAACAGGAACTTCGTCGAGGTCGATCTCGCCGGAGCGATGCTGCGCGACGGGTTCTTCGCGCGCTCTGACCTCACGGGGGCCGACTTCAGCGGGGCCGACGCGCGGCGCGCCAAGTTTACCGATGCCGTTCTGGTGGAGACGCGCTGGAACGGCGCACGCCTGATCGGCACCGACTTCACCAAGTCCGATATGGCCGGCGCCGTGTTCGAGGGCGCCGATCTCAGGCGCGCGCGCTTCTTCCGCGCGGACCTGCGCGGGGCAGACTTTACCGGCGCCCGGCTCGACGGCACCGATTTCCTCAAGGCGGACCTGAGCGGCGCTATCTGGGTCGACGGCAACAAGGTGTGCGCGGAAGGTTCCAGCGGCCAATGCAACTGAGCGAAGGCGCCCGGAGCGTGCCCGCGGGCGCCGACCTGGCCCATATCGAGACCTGGATATTCGATCTCGACAACACCCTCTACCCGTCGAGCTCGCACCTCTTCGACCAGGTGAGCCAGCGCATCGGCGCGTTCATCGCGACGGCGCTGGAACTCGACCCGGCAGAGGCCAAGCGGGTGCAGAAGAGCTACTTCCGCGAGTACGGCACCACGCTGCGCGGCCTCATGCTCAAGCACGGCATGGACCCCGCCCCCTTTCTCGAGTACGTGCACGACATCGATCTCTCGCCGATCGCGCCGAGCGATGACCTCGAGGCGGCGCTGGGCCGGTTGCCCGGCCGCAAGCTGGTCTTCACCAACGCCGACGCCCCCTACGCGGAGCGGGTCATGGCGCGGCTCGGCATCGGCCACCATTTCAGCGACATCTACGACATCAAGGCGGCCGACTGGGTGCCGAAGCCCTTCCCCGAGGCTTACGAACGGCTGAGGCTGCTGCACGCGGTCGAACCCGAGCGCGCCATCCTGTTCGAGGACATCCTGCGCAACCTGGCGCCGGCGGCGGCGCTCGGCATGGCCACGGTGTGGGTGCGCAGCGACAGCGACTGGGCGGCGTCCGGTGCCGACGGGATCACGCCGGACTACGTGACGGATGACCTCGCCGCCTGGCTCGGCGCCCTTCATGCGTCGTGGGCGGCGGACGGCGGCGGCGGGCGCGCCGGATAGGGCCGGGCAGGGCCGGAGAGCAGAGGAGGAGCGGGTGAGCACAGCAGACCTCGAGCGCGCGGTGGAAGCCGCCTGGGAGGCGCGCGATACGCTGTCGCCCGAGACCGGCGGTGCCGCCGCGGACGCGGTCGAGACCGCTCTCGCCCTGCTCGATTCCGGCGCGGCCCGCGTCGCGGAGAAGCGGGACGGTGCCTGGGTCGTCAACCAGTGGCTCAAGAAGGCGGTGCTGCTCTCCTTCCGCCTGCAGGACATGGAGACGATCCCCGGCGGGCCGGGCGCGGACACGCGCTGGTACGACAAGGTGCCGTCGAAGCTCGCCGGCTGGGACGAGGCGCGCTTCAGGGAGGCAGGCTTCCGTGCCGTGCCGGGCGCGATCGTGCGCCGCTCGGCCTACGTCGCCCCCGGTGTCGTGCTGATGCCGTCCTTCGTGAACATCGGCGCCTATGTCGACAGCGGCACGATGGTCGACACCTGGGCCACGGTGGGAAGCTGCGCCCAGATCGGGAAGAACTGCCACATCTCCGGCGGCGCCGGCATCGGCGGCGTGCTGGAGCCGCTGCAGGCGAACCCGGTGATCGTCGAGGACGACTGCTTCGTCGGCGCGCGCAGCGAGGTGGCCGAGGGAGTCATCGTCGAGCAGGGCGCGGTGCTCTCGATGGGGGTCTATGTGGGGGCCTCCACCCGGGTGATCGACCGCGAGAGCGGAGAGGTCCATCGCGGGCGCATCCCCTCCTATTCGGTCGTGGTGCCGGGCTCGCTTCCCGGCAGGGCGCTCGCGGACGGCTCGCCGGGCCCGAGCCTCTACTGCGCGGTGATCGTCAAGCGGGTGGACGCCGGCACGCGGGCCAAGACCTCGATCAACGAGCTGCTGCGGAGCTGAACCTCCGGTGGGCGTCCCGTGACGGCCGAGGACCTCGCCAGCAGAGAGACCCTCTCCCACCCGCTGGCGCTCGCCCGCGCGCTGATCCGCTGCGAGAGCGTCACGCCGACCGACGGCGGCGCGTTGGACGTGCTGGAATTCGCGCTCACGGCCCTCGGTTTCACCTGCCATCGCCTGCCCTTCGAGGAGCCGGGCACCGCGCCCGTCGACAATCTCTACGCCAGGCGCGGGGCGGCGGCGCCCAACTTCTGCTTCGCCGGCCATACCGACGTGGTGCCGGTGGGCGAGCGCGCCGGCTGGAGCCGCGATCCCTTCGCAGCAACGGTCGAGGACGGCGTCCTCTACGGGCGCGGCGCGGCCGACATGAAGGGCGCGATCGCCGCCTTCGTCGCCGCGGCCGCGCGCTTCGGCGGGGCGCGCG
This sequence comes from Alphaproteobacteria bacterium, assembly GCA_011523425.1. Taxonomy (GTDB): domain Bacteria; phylum Pseudomonadota; class Alphaproteobacteria; order UBA828; family UBA828; genus WTGU01. The sequence continues at coordinate 3,634 of WTGU01000155.1, read as the reverse complement.
CGCACGCGGGCTCCATCAGCCTGCTGATCACCGGCGACGAGGAGGGGCCGGCCATCAACGGCACCCGCAAGGTGCTGGCCTGGCTGGAGGAAAGGGGCGAGGCGCTCGACGCCTGCCTGGTGGGCGAGCCCACCAATCCCGAAGAGCTGGGCGAGATGGTGAAGATCGGCCGGCGCGGCAGCCTCAACGGCACGCTCCGGGTGGCGGGCCGCCAGGGGCATGTCGCCTACCCGGCGCTGGCGGACAACCCGCTGCCCCGTCTCGTCGCCCTGCTCGATGCCCTGCTCGCGCTCGGGCTCGACGAGGGAACCGACCACTTCCAGCCGAGCCGGCTGGAGCTCACCTCCATCGACGTCGGCAACCGGGCGCCGAACGTGATCCCTGGTGCCGCGTGCGCGCGCTTCAACGTCCGCTTCAACGACCGCCACACCGGAGCGAGCCTGGAGCGCACCATCCGCGCCTGCCTCGATGCGGCGGGCGAGCCCTACGAGCTCGCGGTCGAGGTCTCGGGCGAGGCGTTCGTGACCCCGCCGGGCCGGCTCAGCACGATCATCGCGGAGTCCGTCGCCGCGGTAACAGGGCGTGAGCCCGCGCTCAGCACCACCGGCGGTACCTCGGACGCACGCTTCATCAAGGACTACTGCCCGGTCGCCGAGTTCGGCCTGATCGGCCGCACCATGCACCGGGCCGACGAATGCGTGCCGGTGGACGCGGTGGAACGGTTGGCGGACATCTACCTCGGCGTCCTGGAGCGCTACTTCGCGCAGACCTGAGCCGCCGGATTGACATTTCGTAGAGGTATGGCCATACTAACCAGTATGGCCATACCCAAGATCAAGTCGACCTATTCGCTGGACGTGGAGACGGTGCGCACGCTGGAAAGCCTCGCGCGCCGCTGGAACGTGTCCAAGTCCGAGGTGCTGCGCCGCGCCATCCACGCGGCGGCGGGGGAGAAGAGCCAGCGTGTGCGCGAAAAGCTGGAAGCCCTGAGGCAACTGCAGGCTTACGTGCAACAGCGCGGCATCGATGTCGAGGCTTGGGCGCGGGAGACTCGGGCCGAGCGGCGCGCGTCTTCGATCAAGCGGATGTCCGTTTGGGATGATCCATCTTGATACGAGCTTTCTGATCCGGGCGCTCCCCTCCGGATCGCCCGAGGGACGCGCGCTTGAGGAATGGATCGATGCCAACGAGATCCTGGCGGTGAGTACGGTTGCCTGGGCGGAGTTCCTGTACGGCCCATTGGAGCCGCCAGCGTTGGAAGTCGCCATCCGCGTCATCGATCGCTACATCGACTTCACGCCCGGGCATGCCGAGATTGCCGCGCGACTGTTCAATCATTCAGGCCGGCGGCGCGGATCACAGATAGACTGCATGATCGCGGCGACGGCGATCGCCGAGAACGCGCCCATCGCGACCGCAGATCAGCGGGACTTTCGCCGGTTCGAGAGCGAGGGTCTGACGTTCGCACTCGCGTAGAGCGAGGCGGCCGTCCGCCTACATCCTGACCGCGCCGGTTTCGGTGGCTCTCAGGTCGAGCGCTGCGGCCAGCAGTGCCTGCGTGTAGTCGGTCTCGGGCCTCTCGAAGATCGCCTCTGTCGGCCCGGTCTCCACCACCAGGCCGTCGCGCAGCACGATCACCTCGTGGCAGAGCGCGCGGACGACCTTGAGGTCGTGGCTGATGAAGAGATAGGCGAGGCGATGCCGGGCCTGGAGGTCGCGTAGCAGGTCGATGATCTGGGCCTGAACCGACATGTCGAGCGCCGACGTGGGCTCGTCGAGCACCAAGAGGCGGGGCTTCAGCACCAGCGCGCGGGCGACGGCGATGCGCTGGCGCTGGCCGCCGGAGAACTCGTGCGGGTAGCGGTCCTGCATCGCGGGCTCGAGCCCCACCTCCTCCAGCACCGCGCGCACGGGGTCGTCGCTCCCACCCTCGCCGGCGAGCCGGTGGACCCTCAGCCCTTCCTCGATGATCTGGCGCACGGTCATGCGCGGGCTGAGCGAGCCGAAGGGGTCCTGGAAGACGATCTGCATGCGCCGCCGGAGCGGGCGCATCCGCTTGAACGTCAGCCCCTGGATCGGCCGGTCCTCGAAGGCGATGGGGCCCTCGCTCGAGATGAGCCGCAGCAGCGCCAGCGCCAGCGTCGTCTTGCCCGAGCCGCTCTCGCCCACGACGCCGACGGTCTGCCCCTCGCGGATCGAGAGGGTGACGCCGTCCACCGCCTTCACGTGGCCGACCGTGCGGCGGATGACGCCGGCCTTGATCGGGAAGTGGATCTTGAGGTCGTCGCAGGCGACGACCTCGTCCGCCGCCTCGTTCACCGCAAGCGGGGCGCCAGAAGGCTCCGCCGCGATCAGCGCCTGCGTGTAGGGGTGCTCGGGCGCCTCGAAGATGCGCGCGCAGGGTCCCGCTTCGACGATGGCGCCGTCCCGCATCACGCAGACCCGGTCGGCGATATGGCGGACGATGGAAAGGTCGTGGGTGATCAGCAGCATCGCCATGCCGAGGCGCCGCCGCAGGTCGCCCAAGAGCTTCAGGATCTGCGCCTGGACCGTCACGTCGAGCGCGGTGGTGGGCTCGTCGGCGATCAGAAGGTCCGGCTCGCAGGCGAGCGCCATGGCGATCATCACCCGCTGACGCTGCCCGCCCGAGAGTTCGTGGGGGAACGCCTTCAGCCGCTTCGCGGTCTCCCCCAGAGCCACCATCTCGAGCAGCTCCTGCGCGCGCACCAGCGCGCGGCGCTTGGAGAAGCCCCGATGGAGCGTCAGCACCTCGGCCACCTGGCGGCCGATGGTGTGGAGCGGATTGAGGGAGGTCATCGGCTCCTGGAAGATCATCGAGACTTGGTTGCCGCGAATCCGGCGCAGTCTGCGCGGCGGCGCGCCGATCACCTCGGTGCCGTCGACCTCGATGGCGCCACTCGGGTGCGAGGCCACCGGGTAGGGCAGGAGCTGCAGGATCGAGAGCGCGGTCACCGACTTGCCAGACCCGCTCTCTCCCACCAGCGCCATGGTCTCGCCGCGCTCGATGTCGAAGGAGACGCCCGAGACGGCGCTGACGGTCTCGCCCGCGCTCGTGAAGTCGACCGAGAGGTCGCGTATGCGGACCAGCGCGCTCATGCGGCCCCGCTCATCGGCCGACCAGCTTGCGCGGGTCGAAGGCGTCGCGCACCGCCTCGCCGATGAAGATGAGCAGGCTGAGCATCAGCGCCAGCACCACGAAGCTCACGATGCCGAGCCAGGGCGCCTGCAGGTTCGCCTTGCCCTGGCGCAGCAGCTCGCCGAGCGAGGGCTCGCCCGGCGGCAGGCCGAAGCCGAGGAAGTCGAGCGAGGTCAGCGACGTGATCGAGCCCACCAGGATGAAGGGCAGGAAGGTGACGGCCGAGACCATCGCGTTGGGCAGCCCGTGGCGGAAGATGATCGCGATGTTGCCGACGCCGAGCGCACGCGCCGCGCGGATATAATCGAAATTGCGGACCCGCAGGAACTCGGCGCGCACCACGCCCACCAGTGCCATCCAGCTGAACAGCAGCAGGATCACCAGCAGGACCCAGAAATTGGGCTCGATGATGCTCGACAGGATGATCAGGATGAAGAGCTGCGGCAGCCCCGACCAGACCTCGATGAAGCGCTGGAA
>WTGU01000094.1 GCA_011523425.1 Alphaproteobacteria bacterium | reverse complement strand
TTGCGACGGCGCCATCCTGATGGGAGCGGCCGACCCGGACTTCTGCAACTGGCAGCTCGAATACATCTACCGGGGTCTTCGAAATGCCGGGCGCAAGCGCGAGGACATCCTCATCGATCTCATCGTCACCATGAGTATCGACGACGATGCCGAACAAGCGATCAGCGACGTCCGTGCCTGGGCGACCAGCCAGGCCGCCACCTTCGCCGTCTGGAAGGCGATGCCGCCTGGGTGGGAACGCTTCCGGCCCGAATTCAAGGCTGCCCAGGATGCCTACCACTACGAGGAGCACCTGTCGCTGCGTGCCGGGCACAAACAGATCGTGAGCGAGGAGTTCGTGCGCTCGGTGACGATAAGCGGCGATCGGGACCACTGCCTCTCCCGGCTGCTCGAGCTCTCCACGGTCGACATCGACCGCATCAGCTTCGCCCTGCTCTCCAGAGGCCGCCTGCGTCGGCTGGAGGAGCTCGGCGAGCACGTGATCCCCCGGCTCAAGACGGACTAAGCGGAGGTTAACGAGGTGTCCGAGCGAAACGAACAGGACGGAGAACGCCGGGTGGCGATCATTACTGCGGCGGCTGGTGCCGGCATCGGCGCCGCGACTGCGCGCCAGCTCGCCACCGAAGGCTACGACGTGGTCATCACGGACGCCCACGAACGGCGATGCGGCGCGTTCGCCCAGCAACTCGCCGACGAACACGACAGGGAGTTCCTGTCCATGCCGCTCGATGTGACCGACTTCGACGCGGTGGGAGTCGTCATCGATGCCGTGGTCGGGCGGCGCGGGCGGATCGACGCCCTCGTCAACAACGCAGGGTGGAGCAAGATCGAGCCGGTCGCCGAGATGTCGCCCGAGACCTGGCGGCGCTGCCTGGATGTCGACTTGAACGGCACCTTTTACGCCATGCGTCACGTGCTTCCGCACATGATCGCGCGAGGCGCAGGCGCCATCGTCAACATCTCATCGATTGCGGCCTGGGAAATGACGACCGAGCACGGCGCCGCCTATTCCGCGGCCAAGGCGGGAATCCTGGCGCTCACACGGGTCGCTGCCGCCGAGAACGGCCGGCATGGCATCCGCGTCAACGCCGTGGCGCCAGGGCTGATCTACAACGACTTTCTGCGCCGCATCTACCCCGACGAATTCTTCGACGGCTACGCGGAATCGCGGTCTCTGGTCGGCCGCGTCGGACAGCCCCAGGACATAGCGGACTTGGTCTCGTTCCTCATCAGCGACCGCGCCGGATACATCACGGGGGAGGTGTACGGCATCAGCGGAGGCGTGTCTCCCAATGCCTGATCGCGGCAGCGAAAGCCCGATCTACTGGCCGATCGCTTCGCTGATCGAGGCCTACCGACACGGCTTGCTGTCGCCGGTAGAGGTGGCGGATGAGGTGCTCGCCCGGATCGATCGACTGAATCCGTCGCTTCACGCCTATCTCGTCCGCTTCGACGATCTCACGCGCTGGCAGGCGCGCGAGGCCGAGGCCGCCTATCGGGCCGGCAGCGCGTTGCCGCTAAGCGGCGTGCCAATCTCGATCAAGGACACCTTCCCTCTCGCAGGCGCGGTGACGACCTTCGGTTCGGTGGTGCACCGCCACAACCTCACGCAGCAGGACAGCGGGATCGTTCACCGGCTGAGAGCGTCCGGCGCCGTGTTTACCGGCAAAACCAACACCGCCGAATTCGGCCAGTCGGCGACCAGCGACAACCGCCTCGGCCCGGAGGCCAGCAACCCGTGGGATACCACGCGCACGCTGGGCGGCTCGAGCGGCGGCGCCGCGGTTTCGGTCGCAGCGGGGCTTGCCAGCGTCGCGCTGGCCGCCGACGGCGGCGGTTCGATCCGTATCCCCGCATCGTTCACCGGACTGCTCGGCTTCAAACCCACCTACGGTCTTATCCCAGACGAAGGCGGCCTGCCAGCCATGTCGGATTTCGTTTGTCCGGGACCGTTGGCGCGGAGCGCGGCCGACGCGCGGTCGTTCCTGGGCGCGCTTCTCGATCGCAGGATGACCCGTGCCGGCGCGGGTGGGGGGTTGCGTATTGCCTGGTGCCCGCGCCCCGAAGGACGCCCCGTCGACCCTGGCGTTGCAGCAGCTGTCAATGCTGCCGTCGCGCGTCTCGAGACCCTCGGCCATAAGGTCGTCGAGACCGCATTGCCCTTCGGAGGTTGGAATGAAGCCTTCGGGCCGCTCGTCCTCGCCGAGGAACGGCGCGAGCGCGGCGACTTGCTCCACGAATTCCCGGACGTGCTGAGCGACTATGTGCGCAGGTCATTGGCGGCGGCGCAGACGCTTACCGACGACGAGATTGCGGCCGGCCGCGAGGCGCATCGCAGCTATCGGGCCCGAATTACGGCGCTGTTCGAGACCTGGGACGTGATCGTGACGCCGGCAACGGCCGTCACCGCCTTTCCCCTCGGCAAGCGGCCGAAGCGGATCGCCGGCCGCGAGGTCGACTGGCTGTGGGGAGCGTTCCCCTTTGCGGTTCCGTTCAATGTCTCGGGCAATCCAGCCGTATCGCTGCCGTGCGGTCTCGCCGACGGTCTGCCCGTGGGACTGCAACTGGTGATGCCGCTCAACGAAGACGAGAGGCTTCTCGATCTTGCCGAAGACGTGGAAGAGGCGCTCGCATTCGACTGGAGCTTGATGGGAGATCCAACGCCGCTGCCAGCGGTGGAGGCGGCCTCGTGAGCGGGCGTGTCGCCACATCGTCGCGCGACGGTGTGCTCGAGATCACCTTCGAGAACGCCCAGCGCCGGAATGCGCTGTCCCGCTCGCTTCTGTCGGCGCTGAGCCGGGCGCTCGACGATGCCAGTGCAGGCGACGTCCGGGCGGTGGTTCTCGCCGGCGCGGGCGACGGGTTCAGCGCCGGTGCCGATCTCACCGAGCTGAAGGGCACGATCGACGACCGTGCCATGGACGACGCCATGGCGCGCGCCGCCGCATCGATACGCGACTGTACGGTACCGGTCATCGCGGCTGTCGAGGGCCCGTGTATCGGCGGCGCGCTTGAACTGGCGCTGAATTGCGATGCCATCGTGGCCGCCGAGGGTGCCGAATTCGCGCTTCCCGCGACGCATCTTGGCCTGCTTTACGATCCACGTGCCGTGGCGCGCCTCCGCCGTCGCTTGAGTCCTGCCGCTCTGAGGTGGCTGCTTCTGCTAGGCGGGCGGATCGATGCGCCTACCGGGGTGCAGATGGGCCTGGTGGCCAGTGTCGTCGCTGAGGGCACTGCCAGGGCCGAGGCGCGGGCGCTGGCCGAGCGTGTGGCGGCTCGTTCGGCAACTGCCATCGCGGCAACCAAGAAGCTGCTCCATGAGTTGGAGCAGGGCTGCGCCTCTCTCGAAGAGTGGGAGCGCGTGCATCTCGACATCCTCAACTCGACGGAGCGACGCGAGCGCGTCGAACAGGCGAAGGCGCGCCTGGGGCTGGCGTAATCGGCTCGCTCGGATCGCACACATGACGAACGGGAGGGACCCAATGAACTGATGGCGCCAGGAACCTATCGCCCCGTTACCGGGGACCGGGTTGAAACCGGTCGCCATGGTGGCGCGGCTCGCAGGAAATTCGGTCAACACGCGAGTACCGCGCGCAATTCTGGCTTATCGGGAGGAGAAGATGAGAGCTTTCAAGGCGCTTCTAGCAGCGACCGGTGCCGCCGCCGTGATCGCGGCTGGCGTGGTGACGGCGGCCGGCGTCATGTCCGCGTCCAAGTCCGCAGAGGCGGAGACCATTCGCATCGGCGACATCAACTCGTACACGCGTCTGCCGGCACACACGATTCCGTACCGGCAAGGGGCAATTCTCGCGATCGAGGAGATCAACAGCGCGGGCGG
>WTGU01000054.1 GCA_011523425.1 Alphaproteobacteria bacterium | reverse complement strand
GAGCACCGGATTGTGGTTCCGGGGGTCGTGGGTTCGAATCCCATCACTCGCCCCATCCTTTCTCCCCTGACGCGTGCAAAGGCCCCGGCGGCAATCCGCCCGGGCGCATGCCGACTCGGCGCGATCGGGCGCGTCCTCAACGCGCGCAATTCCTCATGCCTCAACGTGAGCAATTTTCAACCCCCATTGGCGCTTGCCAAGCGGGTGCAGGTATAGCAGCGTGTCGTGGAACTATTGGCGCGTCCGATCTCCGCGCCTGCAGAGAGAGCATTTCGCAGTCCGATGCAGCAGATACTCGAGCGGAGTATTACCGAGCCAGCGTGACGCCATCGCCCGCGCGACCCTCCCACCGAGCGAGGACCGAATAGTGAGCGCGAACCTTACACTCAACATGCGAGCGGAGCTCGACGAGATCGAGCGTATTCATGCCGCCGTCGATATTCTGGCGCAGGCGGAAGTTTGGCCCGAGGATCTTCTGTTCCAGATCAAGCTCGTGCTGGAGGAAATCGGCACCAACATCGTCAAGTACGGTTACGACGAAGGGGGACAGCATCACTTTCAGGTCACGCTGACCTCGGAGACCAACACGCTCACCATGGAGATCGTCGACGACGGCAAGCCATACGACCCGTTCTCCGAGGCGCCGGAGCCCGATCTCGATTCGCCAATCCCTGAGCGCCCGATTGGCGGACTCGGCGTCTATCTCGTGCAGAAGCTCATGGACGAAGCCAGCTACCGGCGTGAGGACGGCAAGAACGTGGTGACCCTCATAAAGCGCCGGGAGAAGTGATGCCCGCGCCGTCCTGTTTGACCACCTCGTTGTCTACTGATTTGCCTGTCGTGGCCGCCCAGCCGGCGCCATCGGTCTGAGCCGGCATCGGGGGCGGCGCACGGTCCCCGCCGATGGACACCATATCGACGCTCTGGAGCGGCTTCGCCGCCGCCGGCGCCTTCCTCTGGTTCTGCATCCTGATATTGCCGTGGCAGCCCTGGCGCGTCCGCGAGCGGCTAGAGCCGGCGACCGGCGAGATTGCCGCCGCCGGCCTCGACGGCGTCACGGTGCTCATCCCTGCCCGCAACGAGGCGGCGGTCATCGGCGAGACGCTGGCCGCGCTCGGCGAACAAGGCCAGGGTCGGGACCAGCGCCTGCGCGTGGTCCTGGTCGACGACCGCTCCGACGACGAGACGGCGGAGGCAGCACGGCAGGCTGCACCGGAGGCGCTCGCACTCGACATCTGCGAGGGCGAGGCGCTGGCCGAGGGCTGGAGCGGCAAGCTCTGGGCGCTGGAACAGGGGAGGGGGCGGATCGAGACCCCGCTCGTCCTGCTGCTGGATGCCGACATCGCGCTGCGGCCGGGGATGGTCCGCGCGCTCCTTCGCCGCCGGGAGGAGACGGGCGCGGCGCTGGTCTCCGTCATGGCGGCGCTCAGGATGACGGGCGGATGGGAGAAGCTCCTGCTGCCCGCCTTCATCTTCTTCTTCCGCCTGCTCTATCCCTTCCATCTCGCGAACCGGCCGGGCCGTCTCGTGGCCGCCGCCGCCGGGGGCTGCGTGCTGGTGGAGACCCGGGTGCTCGACGCCATCGGCGGCTTCGCCGCGATCCGCGGCGCGCTCATCGACGACTGCGCGCTGGCGCGGGCGGTCAAGGACGCAGGCTACCGGACCTGGATCGGCGTGAGCCGCGGGGCGGTGAGCCACCGGGCCTATCCGGGGCTGGGCGACGTCTGGCACATGGTCGCGCGCACCGCCTACACCCAGCTGCGCTACTCGCCGGCGCTGCTTCTCCTCTGCACCGCGCTCATGGCGCTCGCCTTCTGGGCGCCTCTCGCGGGCCTCGCCGGGCCGCTGCCGGCCAAGGCTGCCGCCGGCGCGGGCCTCGCCGTCATGGCCGGCTGCTACCTGCCCACGCTCCGCTACTACCGCGTGGCGCCGGGCTGGGCGCTCGCCATGCCGCTGGTCGGGACGCTCTACCTGGCCATGACCTGGCACTCGGCGCTGCGCGACTGGGGCGGCCGGCGGAGCGAGTGGAAGGGCCGCGTCTACGCGCGGAACCGGGCGCCCGGCGGCGCCGGGTGACTCTCCGGCCGGCCGACGCGAGGCGCCCCGCTTGACGCGCGCCGGGCGCCGTGTCAGCACGAGCGGCCATGTCCGAACCGTCCTCGACCGAAGCCGCGTGCCGGCTCGTGCGCCTCGCCGAAACCGGGCGGCCCGGCGTCACGATCCACCACGGCGGCCGGCCGCTGTCCGCGCTTGCCGGCGACACCCTGCTGACGGCGCTGCTCTGCAACGGCGTGACCCTTCGCCGCAACGAGTTCGACGGAGGCCCGCGCGCGGGCTTCTGCAACATGGGCGCCTGCCAGGACTGCTGGGTCGCGCTCGAGGACGGCAGCCGGCTGCGCGCCTGCACCACGGAGGTATGGGACGGCATGCGCGTCCACGCGCCGGACGACGCGCCGTGAGCGGCGAGGCGCCCGGAATCCTGATCGTCGGCGCCGGCCCGGCGGGGACGCGGGCTGCGGAGACCCTCGTCGCCCACGGCATGGCGGCGATCCTGGTCGACGAGGGCCAGCGCAGCGGCGGCCAGATCTACCGCCAGCCGCCACAGGGGTTCACGCGTCCGGCGGAGGCACTCTACGGGTTCGAGGCACGCAAGGCGCGGTCGGTGCACGCGGCGCTCGCGTCCCTGGGCGAGGCGCTGGACTATCGCCCCGGCACCCTGGTTTGGAACATCGAGAAGGGCATCGCGCACACGCTCGGCCCGGACGGCGTCGGGCGGATCGCCTTCGACTCCATCGTTCTCGCCACCGGCGCGATGGATCGGGTGATTCCCTTCCCGGGCTGGACGCTGCCCGGCGTCTTCACCATGGGCGGCGCCCAGGTGGCGCTGAAGGCCCAAGGCTGCGCCATCGGCGAGCCCGTGGTCTTCATGGGTACCGGACCGCTGCTTTACCTGGTGGCCTATCAGTACGTCCACGCCGGCGCTCGCGTGGCGGCAGTGCTCGACACCTCCCGCGCCGGCGCCGCGATACCCGTGCTGCCCGGCCTCCTCTGGGGCGGCCGCACCTTCGCCAAGGGCCTCTGGTACATGACTTGGCTGCGCGCGGCGGGGATCCCCGTGCGCGCCGGGATCACGCCGGTCGCGGCCGACGGCGAGCGGGCCCTCGAGGCGGTGCTCTATCGCGACCGCCGCGGGCGCGAGCGGCGCATCGCCTGCACCGGCCTCGGCATCGGCTACAGCGTCAAGTCCGAGGTGCAGCTCGCCGAGCTCGCCGGCTGCGAGATGGCGTTCGACCCGCTGGCGCAGCAGTGGCTGCCCGAGGCCGACGAGGACGGGCGCGCGCTGAAGGGCTCGATCTATCTCGCCGGCGACGGCGCGGGGGTCGCCGGTGCCGATGCCGCCGAGCTTCGCGGCAGGCTCGCGGCGCTCGCCCTGCTGGCCGATCGCGGCATCGCCATCGACCGCGCGCTGCAGGCGCGGCTCCGCGGCAGGCTGCGGCGCATCATGCGCTTCCGCAATGCGCTGGAGCGGGCGCTCCCCGCGCCGTTCCATCTCGCCCGCACGCTCCCCGACGAGACCGTCATCTGCCGCTGCGAGGCCATCACCGCCGGCGATATCCGCCAGGGACGGGCGCTGGAGCCGGCCGAGTTGAACCGGGCGAAGGCCTTCACCCGCGTCGGCATGGGCCGCTGCCAGGGCCGCGTGTGCGGCCCCGCCGCGGCGCAGATCCTCGCCGCCGCGCGCGGCTGTGACGTGGCCGAGGTCGGCCGCCTGCGTGGGCAGGCGCCGGTCAAGCCGCTCTCCATACGCGCAGGCGCCGCGGCCGCGGTGGAGGACCGCGCACGGGCGGCCTCGATATGAGCGAAGGGCGCAGCGATGTCGTCATCGTCGGCGGCGGCCTGGTGGGCTGCGCCGCCGCGCTGCACCTGCGCGAGCG
>WTGU01000147.1 GCA_011523425.1 Alphaproteobacteria bacterium | reverse complement strand
ATCCGACCCGCGGCGTCGATATCGGCACCAAGCACGAGATCTACGTGCTGATCCGGGCGCTGGCGAGGGCCGGCGTCGCCATCCTCTACTACACCACCGAGATTCCGGAGTTGGTGAACATCTGCGACCGGGTGCTGGTCATGTACCGCGGGCGCATCGTGAGCGAGCTCGTCGGCGACGAGATCACCGAGCAGGGCATCATGGGTTACGCGCTCGGCGCCGAGGGTGCGGAAGCGGCGGCGTCCCCGGCGGGCGCAGGGGCGGGCGGGTGAGCGAGGTTCCCCTCGCGCGGGTGCCGCGCCTCTCCTGGCAGCAGGGGCTCGCGCGCAACCGTCGCCTGCTCGTCGCGGTCACGGCCTTCATCGGCATCTTCGTCTGCCTGGACGTGATCTCGCCCGGCCCCATCAGCTACTTCGAGATCAACTTCCTCTCGTCGAACACCGGCCCGCTCGCCTTCGCCGCCATGGGCCAGACGGTGGTCTTCCTGATCGGCGGCTTCGACCTCTCATGCGGCGCGGTGCTCTCGCTCGTCAACGTCATCATGGCGCTGCACACCTCGGATTCTCTCTGGAGCCAGGTGCTCATGTGCTTCGCGGGCCTTGGCATCGGGGCCGCGGTCGGCGCGATCAACGGCTTCTTCATCGCCTACGGCCGGCTGCAGCCGGTGGTCGTCACGCTCGCCGTCATGTTCATCATCCTCGGCCTCAACCTGCTGTTGATGCCGGACCCGGGCGGCTACATCCCCTACGGCCTCTCGATGGTCTTCACCGGCGACCTGATCCCCGACGGCTTCCCGGCGGCGCTCCTCGTCATCCTGCTGGCGCTCGGCCTCTGGGCGCTGATCAAGCGCTCGCGCTTCGGCACCGCGCTCTACGCCGTCGGCAGCAACGAGGACGCCGCCTTCGCCAACGGCATCTCTGTGGCGCGGACGAAGTTCCTCGGCTACACGCTCGCCGGCACCTTCTACGGCGCGGGCGGGGTCTTCCTCAGCGCCCAGACCAGCTCCGGCGACCCGCTGGTGGGCAGCGGCATGCTGCTGCTCATCTTCGCTGCGACGATCCTCGGCGGCACCCGCATCGGCGGCGGCGAGGGCGGCTGCCTCGGCACCGTGTTCGCCGCCTTCACCCTGATGCTGATCTCCAACGTGCTGATCGTGCTCAACTGGTCGACGCACGTCATGCCGATCACCGAGGCGGTGATCCTGCTGCTGGCGGTGATCGGCGCCTCCATCGGGCGCGACACCTCGCTCGCGGAATACTGGCGGGTGACCGGCCTCAAGCTATCGGGCCTGCGCCACCGCAGCCTGCCGTCCTTCCACGGCAGTGCGAAGGCGAGCGCCGGCAAGCTGGCCACGAGCTGGACCCCGCGGGTCAGCGACGAGCTCACGGGGCCGGGGCTCTGGCAATGGACCACCAGGAACTGGGACGTGCTGCGCCTGATGGTACCGGCCTGGACGCTGCTGGTCGTGGTCTACATCCTCGTGGTGGCCGTGATCGGCGGCGAGAGCGTGAGCGTCCACTACCTCAACTCGCTGCTGACGCTGGCGCTCTTCCTCGCCGTGCTCGGGCTCGGCCAGGGCGCGGTGGTGCTCACCGGCGGGCTCGACCTCTCGGTGCCGCACACGCTCGCGTTCACCGGCGTGGTGCTGGCCGCGGTCTGCAACGGGATGGACGGGCCGGCCTACTGGGCGGTACCGATGGTGCTGGCCATCGGCATCGGCGTCGGCCTCTTCAACGGCATCGGCGTGGTGCTCTTCGGCATGCCGGCGATCGTCGTCACGCTCGCCACCAACGGCATCATGCAGGGCGCGGGCCTGCTCTTCACCGGCGGCATCCCCACCGGGCGCTCGCCGCCGGCGCTGGTGTGGTTCTTCACCGAGCGGCTCGCAGGCCTCGCGCCGGCGGTCTGGTTCTTCATCGGCTTCGCCGGCATCGCCTATGTGGTGCTGCACCGCACCACCTTCGGGCGGCGCGTCTTCGCGGTCGGCAACAGCGCGCGGGTGGCGCGGCTCTCGGGCGTCCGGGTGGACTGGACGACGCTCGGCGTCTACGCGCTGAGCGGCTTCTGCTCGGCGCTCGCAGGCGTGCTGATGACCGGCTTCTCCACGGTCTCCTTCCTCAACATGGGCCAGCGCTTCCTGCTGCCGGCGATCGCCGTCGTGCTGGTGGGGGGTACGCTCGCCACCGGCGGGCGCGGACACTATCTCGGCATCCTCGGCGGCGCGCTGCTGCTGACCGCGGTGGGCACGCTGGTCTCCGGCTCGGAGCTTCACTTCGCCTGGCGCGACATCATCTTCGGCATCGTCGTGCTCGGCGCCGTGCTGACGCTGCGCGAACGCGCGAGCTGAGCGCCGCCGCGCTTGCGGCGCCAGGGGCGCGCGGGTAGCCTCTCGCGCGCGGTTGCCTGCGGGGCCGCGACCACGAACCCGGTGCCCATGCAAAAGCTCCTGATCGCGAACCGGGGCGAGATCGCCTGCCGGATCATGCGAAGCGCGCGGTCGCTCGGCATGGCGACGGTCGCGGTCTATTCGGAAGCCGACGCCGCCGCCCGCCACGTCGCCGAGGCCGACGAAGCGCTGCCGATCGGCCCCGCCGCGGCGAAGGACAGCTACCTCGTCGCCGAGAAGATCATCGCGGCCGCGCGGGAGAGCGGCGCCGACGGCATCCATCCGGGCTACGGCTTCCTCGCCGAGAACGCCGCCTTCGCGGGAGCCGTCGAGGACGCCGGCCTCGTCTGGGTCGGCCCCAGGGCAGAGAGCATCGCCGCCATGGGCGACAAGGAGCGCGCCCGCACGATCGCCGGCGACGCGGGCCTGCCCGTCGTCCCCGGCAGCGCCCGGCTCACGGCCGACGACCTCTCCGGGCTCGACGAGGCCGCTGCGGCGATCGGCTATCCGCTGCTGGTGAAGGCGTCCGCCGGCGGCGGTGGCATCGGCATGCGGCAGGTGGACGAGCCGGCCCGGCTCGCCGAGGTCGTGGAGGCCACGCAGACCATGGCCGAGCGCGCCTTCGGCGACGGCACGGTCTACCTGGAGAGGCTCGTGCGCCGCCCGCGCCATGTCGAGATCCAGGTCTTCGGGCTGGGCGACGGCGGCGGGGTCCACTTCATGGAGCGCGAGTGCTCGATACAGCGCCGCTTCCAGAAGATCGTCGAGGAGGCGCCGTCGCCGGCGGTCGGACCCGCACTCAGGGCGCGCATGGCCGATGCCGCGCTCGCCCTGGTGGAGCGCGAGCGCTACCGCGGCGCCGGCACGGTCGAGTTCATCCTGGCGCCGGACGGGGCGTTCTACTTCCTGGAGATGAACACGCGCATCCAGGTGGAGCATCCCGTGACGGAGATGATCACCGGGATCGATCTGGTCGGGCTGCAGCTCAGGCTCGCGCGGGGCGACGACCTCTCGGGCCTCGCGCTGCCAGACGATGCGCCCGGCGGCCACGCCATCGAGTGCCGCATCTACGCGGAGAACCCGGACCGGAACTTCCTCCCCTCGCCGGGCCTGCTGGAGCGATTCTCGCCGCCACCGGCCGGAGACGGAGTCCGGCTCGACACCGGGTTCGCGGAAGGCGACAGGGTGACGCCCTTCTACGATCCCATGATCGCCAAGCTCGTCACCCACGGCGCGGATCGCGGCGCTGCCATCGAGAAGATGCTGGCAGTGCTCGGCGATTTCCACGTGGACGGCATCGTCACCAATATCGACTTCCTGCGCCGGGTCGTCGCCCACGGCGCCTTTCGCGAGGGCGAGACTCATACCGGCTTCGTGGACGAGCATCGCGCCGCGCTCGCCGCTGCCTGAGCGCCCGCCCGAGGGAACAGAGCCATGATCTACGACGAACCCAAATTCCTGCCCGGCGGCGACCGCTACGTGCTGATCGAGTTCGGCAACGAGATGAACCTCGAGCTGAACTTCATCGCGCAAGGGCTGGCGGCGCGCATCGTCGCCGACAAGACCAGGGGCATCGTCGAGACCGCGC
>WTGU01000136.1 GCA_011523425.1 Alphaproteobacteria bacterium | reverse complement strand
TCACCCCGGCCCTCTCCTCCCCGCCGGGGAGGAGAGGGCCGGGGTGAGGTGGGGGAAGCTCGGGCGGCACCGCACGAGGATCGGGCACCCGCGGCAACTCGCTGCAATCGTGTCTGAACGAAAAGGGTTCTACCGCTCGGCGTCCTCCACCTCCTTGCCGAACAGCCTCACCCGCGCGCCTGCCAGCATGGCGCCGAGCTTCGTCCTGATCGCCCAGAGACAGACGAGCGAGGGAAGCACCATCAGCGTCGTGATGACGAAGAAGGTGCCCCAGTCGCCCTCCAGCCAGTCCACCAGCTCGCCCGAGGACGCGGCGAGCAGGGTCCGGCCCGCGGTGCCGATCGAGGCGAGCAGCGCGTACTGGGTGGCGGTATAGGTCCGGTCCACCAGCATGGAGATGAAGGCGACGAAGGTGACCGTCGCAAACGCGCTGGTGAGGTCGTCCATCACCACCGCCGCCGCGAACACCGCCTCCGAGCGGCCGGCCCAGGCGAGCGCGGCGAACATGAGGTTGGTCAGCGCCATGGCGATCCCGGCCAGGAACATGGCCTTGATCAGGCCGATCCGGATCGCCGCCAGCCCGCCCAGCAGCGTGAACGCCACGGTGACGATCCAGCCGAGCCCGCCCGAGTAGAGCGCGATGTCGGTTTTGGAGAACCCGACCTCTGTATAGAAGACGAGAGACATGCGGCCCAGGAACGCCTCGCCGATCTTGAACAGGAAGACGAAGCCGAGAATCGCGGCTGCGATGGCGAAGCCGTTGGCGCGGAAGAAGCGCGCGAGCGGGCCGAGCACGGTGGCGCCGGCCCAGGCGGCGGCGCGGCCGAGCGGGCCGGAGAGCGCGAGGCGGGCGGCGATGCGCTCCTCGTCCTCGGCCTGGGCGGCGATCCGTTCCGCCGCCGGGCGCTCGCGCACGAACATGAGGCCGACGTTGCAGAGGACGACCACGATCCCGAGCACGAGGAAGGTCGCCTGCCAGTAGCCTTCCACGCCCGCGTTCTGGAAGGCCTCGGCCACATGGAGCGCGACGATGCCGCCGAGCTTGAACCCGGTCCACCAGCCCACCACGGCGACCGCCGCGCCGGCAGCCATCGCCTCGCCCTCGGCCCTCCCGAACTGCTCGATCCTGAGCGCGTCGATGGTGATGTCCTGGGTCGCCGAGGCGACGGCGACGACGAGGCCGACGGCGATGACGGCGCCGAGCGCGACGCTGGGGTCAAGCGCGCTCCACAGCACGAGGCACACCAGGATCACCGCCTGAAGGACGACGATCCACGCGCGGCGATGGCCGATCCTGTCTGTGAGCCACGGCAGCCGGACGCGGTCGATGAGCGGCGCCCAGAGGAAGTTGAACGCGTACACGCCGAATATGAGCCCGGCCCAGCCGATGGTGCTGCGGCTGAGGCCGTCCTCCTTCAGCCAGAGGGTGAGGCTGCTGCCTATGAGGACCCAGGGGAAGCCGCTGACGATCCCGAGCAGGAAGATGCGGGCCATCCGCCGCTCGAGGTAGACGGCAAGCGATGCCGCTAGTCCCTGCACGCTGCCTCCCGAGCCGTTCGGCCCCACCCGCCGGGCCACGCCGGCCGCACACGGTGGCGGCGGAATGCTAGCCCGGAACTCTCTCCCGGGTCATGGTCTGCAGGACGCCGGCCGGCCGGCACGCTGCGGACGGCGCGCGAGGTCTCGTGTTGACGCGGCCTGCGCTCGGCCCGCACCATCGCCCGGAACGACCAGGGTGAGGGCGATGGAACAGCTCAAGACGATCCGGAACGGCGAGAGGGTCCGGCCCACCTTCTCGGCTGCCGAGATGAACCGCAGGCTCGGCGCCCTGCGCGCCCACATGGCCGAGAGGCAGATCGATGCCTGCCTCTTCACCTCGTATCACAACATCCACTATTTCAGCGACTTCCTCTACTGCTCCTTCGGGCGCTCCTACGGCCTAGTGGTCACGCAGGAGAGCCAGACCACGATCTCCGCCAACATCGACGGCGGACAGCCCTGGCGGCGCACCTTCGGCGACAATGTCGTCTACACCGACTGGCACAGGGACAACTACTTCGTGGCCGTGAAAGGGCTGATCCGGGACGGCTCGCGGGTCGGCGTGGAGTTCGACCACATCACGGTCGAGAACCTGCGCAAGCTGCAGGGCGCCCTGCCGGCGGCGGAGCTGGTCGACGTGGGCAAGCCGACCATGCGCATGCGGATGGTGAAGTCCGACGAGGAGATCGCCTGGATCCGCGAGAGCGCCCGCATCGCCGACATCGGCGGCGCGGCCTGCGTGGAGGCGATCGCCGTCGGCGTGCCGGAGTACGAGGTGGCGCTGCATTCGACGCGCGCCATGGTGCGCGAGATCGGCGCCAGCCAGCCGCACGTGGAGCTGATGGATACCTGGACCTGGTTCCAGTCCGGCATCAACACCGACGGCGCCCACAACCCCGTCACCTCGCGCCGGATCGAGCGCGGCGACATCCTGAGCCTCAACTGCTTCCCCATGCCGTCCGGCTACTACACGGCGCTGGAGCGCACCCTCTTCGCCGAGGAATGCTCGGACGATCACCTGCGGCTGTGGCGGATCAACGTCGAGGTGCACGAGGCGGGGATCGCGCTCATCAGGCCGGGCGCACGCTGCTGCGACATCGCCGCGGCGCTCAACGAGATCTACGCGCGCCACGGACTGCTCGAAAACCGCACCTTCGGCTACGGCCACAGCTTCGGCGTGCTCTGCCACTACTACGGCCGCGAGGCGGGGCTCGAGCTGCGGGAAGACGTGGAGACCGTGCTCGAGCCCGGCATGGTGGTCTCCATGGAGCCGATGATCATGATCCCCGACGGCGAGCCCGGTGCCGGCGGCTACCGCGAGCACGACATCCTGGTGGTGGGCGAGGAGGGCGCCGACGACATCACCGGGTTCCCCTACGGGCCGGCGCACAACGTCGTGCGCGGCTAGAGCGTGTCCGCTTTGCACGGAAACGCTCTAGCTTCTTCGTCGCTCACGGCAGCCGGCCGTCCAGCGATTCCGCGCGCCTGCTGGCCGTCATTCGATACCGCGCGCCTTCCGGCGCGACGGCCGGCGCCTCCGCGTCGCGCGTTCACGCGCGCGGGCGCGCGATGGCGCCGCATAGGCGGCGGGCCGCAGTCGCGGCCTGTCGCGTATCCGTCAAAGACGGATACGCTCTAGCCCGGCCCGCCGCGTGCCAGAGACACCCGCAGCGCAATCAGGCCCGAGGTCGCTGCTCTGGCCGGCGCTGCTGCTGGTCGTCTCGGCGCTGGGCTGGGGCCTGCTCTACTCCCTCAACCGGCTGGCGACGACCGACGGCATCCCCTTCATCCCCTACGTGTTCTGGATGGGCGTGGGCGCGGCGCTCATCCTGCTGGGGCTCGGCGCGGTGTTCCGCACGCTGCCGCGGCTCTCGTGGGAGCACCTGCGCGGCTACCTCGTGCTGGGAACGATCTCGTTCGGCATGACCTACACGATCCTGGCCTTCGTCGCGCCCAAGGTGCCGGCGGGCGTGCTCGGGCTGGGCGCGACGCTCACGCCCATCCTCACCTACCCCGCCGCGGCGCTCTTCCGGATGGACCGCTTCCGCGCGATCCGCACCGTGGGCCTGGTGCTCGGCGTCGGCGGCGTGGCGCTGGTGGTGGTGCCCGAGACCAGCCTTCCCACCCGCGCCATGGTCCCCTGGGTGCTGCTGAGCTTCGCAGGCCCGGTGCTCTACGTCGCGAACGCGCTGATCATCGCGTGGATCAGGCCGCCGCCCGCCGGCGCGCTGCCGCTGGCCGGCGGCGTTCTCGCAACCGGGGCCGTCTTCATGTTCGCGGTCATGGCGGCGAGCGGTGAGTGGTGGTGGTTCGAGGGGCCGATGACCGCCGGCGACTGGGCGCTCGCGGGTGCTGCGGGCACCATGGCGCTGGTCTTCTATCTCATGGTCGAGATCATCCGCCTCGCCGGCCCCGTCTTCTTCACGACGGTCAACTTCATGATCCCCCTCACCGGCATCGGCTGGGGCATGCTCTTCTTCGGCGAGCGCCACAGCGTCTGGATCTGGGCCGCGCTGGCGCTCATGCTGGCCGGCCTCTTCCTCGTCAACCGGCCGGCCGCGCCGCGCGACGAGGCCGCTACCAAGCCGTGACGGGCGGGGGCGGCCTCGCCCGGGCGAGGCCCCGGACCATGGTCCGCTGTACCGGTCGTGCCTCCGGTGCCAGTCTCGGCCCATGCGGCGCAAGAGCGAGTCATGGCGGGCGGAGGCGGATCCGGCGGGCGCCCTGCGCTGCGGCGGGGGGAGGCCCTGTCGGGAGCGCGCCGCCGCCCTCCTCCGGCTGTGCTCCTTGTGCCGGTTTGTGCCGGGTTGTCCCGGGATATTCCGCATAAAAAACGAGGGGGGTGTGCCACTTCGGGGCTGCTGCGGGCCGGCGGCCGGGCGCCGACCAGGACCTCAGTGGAGGAAGCAGGCGACCTTGTGGCCGTCGCGCACCTCCTTGAGCTCGGGCTGCTGCTCCGAGCAGACCGGCATCCGATGCGGACACCGGGTGTGGAACGGGCAGCCCGTCGGCGGGCTGATCGGGCTCGGCACGTCGCCCTCGAGCCCGCCGAGCGAGTCGGCGCGCGGCCCGTCGGGATTGGCCTCGGGGATCGCGCTGATCAGCGCCTGTGAATAGGGATGCAGCGGCTCGCGGTAGAGGCTCTCGCTTTCCGCGATCTCAACGATCCGGCCGAGATAGAGCACCGCGGTGCGGTTGCAGAAGCGCTTCACCACCGAGAGGTCGTGGGAGATGAAGACGTAGGTGAGCTGAAAGCGCCCCTGCAGGTCGATCAGGAGGCGCAGGATCTGGGCGCGGATCGAGACGTCGAGCGCGGACACCGGCTCGTCGAGGATGAGAAGCTTGGGCTGCAGGATGAGGGCGCGGGCGATGGCGACGCGCTGGTTCTGCCCGCCGGAGAACTCGTGCGGCAGCCGGTCGTAGTAATCGGCGCTGAGGCCGACGACCTCGAGGAACTCGCGCGCGCGGTCGAAGCGGTCCACCTTGTCGCCGATGCCGTGGAAGCGGAGCGGCTCGGCGATCTGGTTGCCGACCGACATGCGCGGGTTGAGCGAGCTGAGCGGGTCCTGGAAGACGATCTGCATCTCGCGCCGGAGCGCCAGCAGCTCCTTCTTGGTGCACGCCAGCACGTCGACGTCGTCCAGGGTGACGGAGCCTGCGGTGGGCTCGATCAGCCGCAGGACGAGGCGCGCGGTGGTGGACTTGCCGCAGCCGGATTCGCCGACGAGGCCCAGCGTCTCCCCCCGCGTCACGTCGAAGTCGACGCCGTCGACGGCGCGCAGGATCGGCGGCGCGTCGAACAGGCCCTTGGGGTCGAGCTTGAAGTGCTTGACCAGCCCCTCGACCGAGAGGAGAGGGCCACTCGCGGTGTCGTTCATGGCGCGGCTCCCGGACCTGCGCCTGCGGCGCCTTCCTCCGCCTGGACGGCGTGGCAGACGGCGACGGACCCGGTCGCGGTCTCGACCCAGGGCGGGTCCTGCTCGCCGCAGACATCCGTCGCCTTCACGCAGCGGTCGCGGAAGGCGCAGCCTGGCGGCGGGTCGATGGGGATCGGCGGCAGGCCCGAAATCGAGCGGAGCTCGGATTCGCGCGAATCGTCGAGCTTGATGATCGAATCCAGCAGGCCGAGGGTGTAGGGGTGCCGGGGGTTGCGGAAGATCGTCCTCACGTCGCCGTATTCGACCATGCGCCCGGAATACATCACCAGCACCTCGTCGGCCATGGCCGAGACGACGCCGAGGTCGTGGGTGATGAGGATCATGGCGCTGCCGAGCTTCTTCTGGATGTCGGACAGCAGGCGCAGGATCTGCGCCTGGATGGTGACGTCGAGCGCGGTGGTGGGCTCGTCGGCGATGAGGATGTCGGGCTCGCAGGCGATGGCGATGGCGATCAGCACGCGCTGGCGCATCCCGCCCGAAAACTGGTGCGGGTAGTCGGCGAGCCGCCCCTCGGGCTCGGGGATGCCGACGAGGCGCATGAGCTCCACCGCGCGGGCGCGGGCCTCGTCGGCGCTCGCGCCGGTATGCGCCCTGATGGTCTCGACGATCTGCTCGCCGATCGTGAAGACCGGGTTGAGCGAGGTCATCGGGTCCTGAAAGATCATGCCGATGCGGTTCCCGCGCAGATCCTCCATCTCGTGCTCGGTGAGCGCGAGGAGGTCCTGGTCGCGGAAGGAGATGGCGCCGTCGACGATCCGCCCCGGCGGCTCGATCAGACGCATGATCGACTGCGCCGTCACGCTCTTGCCCGAGCCGGATTCGCCGACGATGCAGAGCACGCGGCCGGCCTGAAGCTCGAAGGAGAGCCCGTCCACCGCCTTGAGCATGCCGGTGCGGAGCCTGAAGTGGGTTCGCAGGCCGCGGACGCTGAGGATCGATTCGCTCACCGGGCGCCCCCCTCAGCGCACCCTGGCGCGCGGGTCGAGCGCGTCGCGCAGCCCGTCGCCGACGAAGGAGAACGCGAGCGAGACGATGACGATGATGAAGCCGGGGAAGGCCGTGGCGTGCGGCGCCTTCTTCAGCACCGCGCGGCCGTCGGAGACCATCGTGCCCCAGTCGGCGTCCGGCGGCTGGATGCCGAGGCCGAGGAAGGAGAGGCCGGAGCCCACCACCATCATCAGGCCGATCAGCGTCGTCGAGTAGACGATCACCGGCGCCAGCATGTTGGGCAGGACATAGCGGGCGAGGATGGTGGGCGTCGTGGCGCCGCCGGCGCGCGCGGCCTCGATATAGGGCTCCTGCTTGACCGAGACCGTGGTGGTTCGCACCAGCCTCGATATGTAGGGCACCAGCGCCACGGTGATGGAGAGGATCAGGGTGGCGACGCCCGGGTTGAGGATGCCGGCGATGACGATGGCGAGCAGCACCAGGGGAAAGGCGAAGAAGACATCGAGGACGCGCATCACCACCTGGTCCACCCAGCCGCCGACGTAGCCCGCGACAAGGCCCAGCACCACGGCGATGAAGGTGGCCGCCACGGTCGGGACCACGCCGATGAGCAGCGATACCCGCCCGCCCCAGAAGAGGCGGGAGAGCATGTCGCGGCCGTCCATGTCGCCGCCGAGGACGAGGCCGTCGGTGCCGGGGAGCCCGCCGCGCGTGCCCACCGCCTCGGTCGGGTCGTGCGGGCTGATGTAGGGCG
The DNA here is from genome assembly GCA_011523425.1 of Alphaproteobacteria bacterium. Lineage (GTDB taxonomy): Bacteria > Pseudomonadota > Alphaproteobacteria > UBA828 > UBA828 > WTGU01. The sequence continues at coordinate 9,664 of WTGU01000136.1, read as the reverse complement.
CGAGAATGGAGATCAGCACCACGATGGCGAGAAAGATCAGCGCGCCGACCGCGGCCTTGTCCTTGGCATAGGCGTGCCAGGCGAGCGTAAGCGTCCGCCACATGATGTGGAGGTTCTCGCGGCGCAGCTCGGCCGCGGACCGCTGCCGCGTCGAGCGTCCGTGCAGGGTGGGCTCTGCGGTCATCGCGAGCGCACGCCCTCGGAGATGCGGATCTTGGGGTCGGTGTAGGCGTTGAACACGTCGACCGCGAGGTTCACCAGCACGAAGGCGACCGCGATGATCAGCGAGGCGCCCTGGATGGTGGGGATGTCGCGCGCCTGGATCGCCTGCCAGAGCTGATAGCCGATCCCCGGCCAGGCGAAGATGACCTCGACGAAGAGCACCCCGCCCAGCAGGTAGCCGAGCTGCAGCCCGCAGATCGTGGCGATGGGCGGGAGCGCGTTGCGGAGCGCGTGCTTGCGCAGGATCACCCCGCGCCGGATGCCCTTGGCGCGGGCGACCTTGATGTAGTTCTGGCTCAGGATCTCGAGCATGGTGGCGCGTACGGTGCGCGCGATGATGGCCGCCGGCGCCGCGCCGGCGGCGATGGTTGGCAGGATCAGATGCAGGATCACGTCGATCGGCCCGCCGCCGCCGACGATCTTGGTCATGCCCGTCGCTGGCAGCCAGCGCCAGGTCAGCGAGAACAGCAGCACCAGCAGCAGCCCGAACCAGTAGGGCGGGATGCTGCCGAACATGAGGGTGCCGGCGATGGTGAATCGGTCGAAATAGCCGTAGGGCCTGGACGCCGCGAATATCCCCGCGAAGAGCCCGATGACGTAGGCAAGCGCTGCGCTGGTGAGCGCGAGGATCGCGGAGTTCGCGAATTTCGGGAAGATCAGCTCGGCGACCATGCGCCGGTTGGCGATGGACTTGCCGAACTCGCCCTGGAGGATGTGGCTCAGCCACTTGCCGTACTGGACCGGGAGCGGCTCGTTGAGCCCGAGGGACTCGCGGATCTGCTCGCGCACCTCCTCGGTGGCGTAGGGGCCCGTCAGCGTCGTGGTGACGTCGCCGGGCGCGAGATGGGCAAGAATGAAGACGAAGAACGACACCCCGAACATGATCGGGATGATCGTGAGGAGGCGCATGACGATGAACCGCGTCATGGGGCGGCAGCGCCTCCCGTTGGTGAGCGAAGCGTCACGGTAGCGGATTCTCGGTCGCTGCGGCGCCGACCCGCGCCGCAAGCAGCCGGCCGCCGGGCACTACACCCGGCGGCCCCACTCGCTGCTATCCGCGATCCCTACTCCTCGACGTGGGGCAGGGTGAAGTCGTACCAGTTCTCCTGGCCGTTGACGAAGCCCTTCACGTTGGGCGCCAGCAGGATCGGATTGGCGTAGCTGAACACCGGGAGGAAGGCGACGTCTTCCTCCATGATGATGCGGTTGGCCTCGCGATAGAGCTTCGTGGCCTCAGCCTGATCCTTGGTCTGGATCGCCTGCTGATAGAGCGCATCGACCGCCTCGTTGCAGTACCAGCCGCCGTTGATGCCGTTCGGCGGATGATGGTCGCAACGGGTGGCGTGGGCGGTCCAGTAAGGCACCGACCAGCCCCAGCCCATGCTGTTCATCGCCACGGTCTCGGGCATGCCCTGGAGCCACTTGCCGAGGTAGGTCATCCACTCCAGCTTCTCCAGCTTGAGGTCGATGCCGATCTTCTTGAGATCGCGCTGGACCCACTTCTCCCAGGCCTCGTTCCAGCCGTAGTCGAAGATCTCGAAGGTGAGCTCCAGCCCGTCCCCGTAGCCGGCCTCGGCCAGCAGCGCCTTCGCACCCTCGGGATCGTACGGATAGGGCGCGTAGTCGGGATCGTAGGCGAAGGTGCCGGCGGACAGCATGCCGTGCTCGGCCTTGCCGGTGCCTCTCAGCACCTCGCGGGCCACGCCTTCGCGGTCGATCGCCATGTTGATCGCCCTGCGCACGCGCACGTCCTGAAGCGCCGGGTGCTTCATGTTGAACGCGGCGTACCAGACCGAGGGCACGTTGGGCTGCAGCAGGAGCTGGAAGCCCTCGTCCACCAGGTTCTCGATCTCGTCCCAGGTGGGCTCGGTGACCATGTTGATCTCGCCGGCCCGAAGCGCCGCGATGCGCGTCGCGGGGTCGGTGATCTGGCGATAGACCATGTAGTCGAGCTTCGCCGGCTCGCCGTAATAGTCCTCGTTGCGCTCGAGCACGACCATCACGTCGATCTCGCGCTCGACGAACTTGAACGGCCCGGTGCCGACCGGATGGAGCGCGATGTCCTGATCGCCGTGAATCTCCCACGCGGTCGGGCTGATCATCTCCGGCTGCCCGCAGGAGGACTGGCCGATCTGCAGCCACTCGTAGTGCGGCTGGGTGAGCACGATCTCGAAGGTGTGCTCGTCGACCGCGCGGGTGGACGCGATCCAGCGCGCGTAGAAGTTCAGGTAGGCGTTGGCGACCTCGTTGTACTGCGGCGCGTCGGGGTTGGAGAAGCGGTCGTAGTTCCACTTCGCCACCTCGGCGTTGAACGGCGTGCCGTCGTGGAAATTCACGCCCTTGCGCAGGTTGAAGGTATAGGTCTTGCCGTCCTCGGAGACGGTCCAGGACTCGGCGAGAGCCGGCCTAAGCGTCGCCCACCCCTTCTCCGGCTTGCCGAGCTCCAGCTCGACCAGGCCGTCGAAGATCATGTGGGTGGCGTTCTTCGTGAGCCAGCCACAGGACTGCGGCGGGTCGAACAGGCTCATCGCCGCCGGAATCGACCAGATCAGCGTTCCGCCTTCGGCCTTGGCGGACTTGGTGTCGAGCGCGCCCAGCGCCATGGAGACGCCGGCTACGGTCACGGCGCCTGCCACGGCCACCGTTCGCAACGATCGAAACATGTGTGATCTCCCTCCCAGTCTCATGCGTGCCGCAGGCAGTCTCCTCGTCCGCCCGCTGGCGCGCCCGCAGCGTACAACCGACCGCCGCCGCCCCCAAGGGGCGAATTGCGCCCGGCACGCCCCGCTCAGAGCGGCGGGCGGTGGTGCGCCCAGGGCCGCGCGCGCTCGTAGTCGGCGGCGGCGCGGAAGACCGACACGTCGTCATAGGTGCGGCCCACGATCTGGACGCCCGTCGGCACCCCGTTCGAGCCGAAGCCGCTCGGCACGCTCGCCACCGGGCACTCGGCCATCAGGTTGAACGGATAGTTGAGCTGCCACTGCACGTAGAGGTCGCCGGGGTGGTTGGAGCCGGTGAGCGGCTTGCCGTTGATGCGGAGCTCGGTGTCGCTCAGATCCTGGTCGATGGGCAGCCCCGGCAGCGCGTTGGTCGGGCAGACCAGGATGTCGTGCTCCTCCAGGATGGGCGCGAGGGTGCGGTACATCTCTCCGCGCACCAGATTGGTGCGGTAGAAGCGCGAGAGGCTGTGCTGGGCGCCGCGCTCGAGGATGCCGCGCACGAAGCCTTCGAGGTCGTACTTCAGGCGCGGATAGTCCGGGCCCACCAGGGCCCAGAACAGCCCTTCCCAGATCACGGTCCAGGCGTCGAGCACGGCCGTGCTCCAGCCGAGCTCCACCTCGTTCACCGTGCAGCCGAGATCCTTGAAGGTCTGCAGCGCCTCGCGCGTGTTTGCCTGGACCTCTTCGTCCACCTCGATGTAGCCGAGGTCCATGGAGAACGCGACCTTCCATCCCTTGATCGGCTCCAGCGTGTCCGGAATCTCGAGCTTGGGACGGATCGAGCAGATGTCGTCCGCGTGGGGGCCCGCCATCACGTTCTGCATCAGGGCGGCGTCGGCGACGCTGCGGGTCATGGGGCCGTAGTGCAGGAGGGATTCGCGCGGATGGTCGCGGTCGGTGGGGTTGCGGCCGAAGGGCGGCTTGAAGCCGAATATGCCGCAGGAGCCGGCAGGGATGCGGATCGAGCCGCCGCCGTCGGTGCCGTCGGCGAGCGTCGTCATGCCGGTGGCGATCGCCGCGCCCGCGCCGCCCGAGGAGCCGCCGGGGCCATAGTCGAGATTCCACGGGTTGCGGGTGGCGCCCCAGAGCTCGCTTCGCGTGTGCGGCGCGTGGGCCATTTCCGGCGTGGTGGTCCGCGCATGCATGATCCCGCCGGCATCGAGCAGGCGCTCCACCGTCGGCGCCGAGAAATCGGGCACGTGGTCGGCGAAGATGCGCGAGCCGAAGGTGGTGATCTCGCCCTTGACCGGGTGGAAGTCCTTGATGACGACCGGCACCCCTTCCAGCGGGCGCGTCTCGGCCCCCGACGCGTAGGCCTGCTCCGCCGCCCGCGCCTGCTCCAGCGCGCGCTCGTAGAAGGTGTAGGTGTAGGCGTTGACCTTGGGGTTCACCTCCTCCGAGCGGGCGATGACGGCGGACACGAGCTCGACCGGCGAAAGCGTCTTCGCCCGGAACCGCCCGAGCGCCTCGGTTGCGGTCATGTAGCAGAGTTCGTCGGTTGCCATCGAAGCCTCCAGTTGTCGGTCGTTCGGGTTTCAGGGCCGAGCATATCCGCAAGCAGGCCCGGGCGAAGACCGATTTATCGCCCGACTGCGGGGGCGGCTGGGGCGGCGGTTGCGCCGGCGGCCGATCCGCGCGAGCCTCGGGCGATCTCAACCCCCGGGAGGCGGTGTCATGGCGGCGAAGCGTGTGGTGTTGACCGGCTACGAGCCCTGGTCTCACGCGAGCGAGAACCCCACCCTTGAGCTGCTCGACAGGGCGCGGGAGCGCAACTTCGCCGACATCGAGCTGATCGCGCTCCGCGTGCCGGTGGACAGCACGCAGATCGTGCCGCTGGTGGACGAAGCCCTCGACACTCACCGGCCGGACATATGGATCAGCCTCGGGCTCTTCCCCGGCAGCCCGGTCGTCGCGGTCGAGCGCACGGCGGCCAACGTCAAGGACTTCCCGGTGCCGGACAATGTCGAGGCCCAGCCGATCGACGAGCCGGTGTTCGCGGACGCCCCCTTCGCCTATCGCTCGACGCTGCCGATCAAGGCCATGGTGGCGGAGATGAACGCACGCGCAATCCCGGCCAAGGTCTCGAACTCGGCGTCGACCTACCTCTGCAATCAGATCATGTACGCGGCGCTCCATCTCGCGCAGGAAAAGGCGCTCGCGACACGCGCGGGCTTCATCCACGTGCCCTGCAGCCCGGGCTACGTCGCCCGCGCCGCCTATCCCGAGCACGAACTGCCATCGATGAGCCTCGACCTGATGGCCGAGGCGGTCGATGCGGCCATCACCACGGCGGCAGGGCGCGAGGACGACATCGCGGTCCCGCCCAAGGGGTACTAGCCCGCGTTTCTCGCCAGGATCACGGCCGGCGAACGCGCTGCCGGGCCGCGCGACGACGACGCCACGCCGTGACGGCCAGGGGTTCTCCTCCCCGGCGACGCCCCGGACCATGGTGCGCTGCACCGGTCGTGCCTCCGGTGCCAGTCTCGGCCCATGCGGCACGGGAGCGAGTCATGGCGGGCGGCGGCGGAATCGGCGGGCGCCCTGCGCCGGGCGCTGCGGCGGGGGGAGGCCCTGCCGGGAGCGCGCCGCCGCCGGGCTCCGGCTTTGCCCCTTGTGTCGGTTTGTGCCGGTTTGTGCCGCCCAAAATATTTTTCGGGGGTGCCACGTCGGGGCGCGCGTGGACCGGCGGCCCCGCGTGGCCGGGGTGTCGCCGGGGCGCTATGGTGGTGCGCTCGCCCGAGAGGTGCCCATGCTGACCGATGAGATGCAGGCCCTGATCAGGACCTTCTCCGCCGGCGCCGTCGCGACCGTGAACGCCGACGGCACGCCGTCGGTCTCGCCCAAGGCGACGTTCGTGATCCTGGACGCGCGGACGCTTGCCTTCGGCCATATCCGCTCGCCGGGGACCGTCTCCAACCTGCGCCGCAACCCGGCGGTCGAGGTCTGCTTCACCGACATCGTGAGGCGCAGGGCCGTGCGGGTCGGCGGCACCGCCGCGGTGGTCCGTCGCGGCGACGCGGATGCCGCTCTCGACGCCGCCTTCGATGCGGCATGGGGCCTCTACCGGCCGCACATGGGCGCCTACGTGACGATCGCCGTGACGGCGGCCGAGATGATCCTCTCGCCCGCCTACGATCTCGGCCTGAGCGAGGACGAGCTGCGCAGGACCAACCTCGAGAAGCTCAACGCGCTCTGAAGTGGCACCCGGCCGGATCAGCGCGATTCCAATCTGCCGCCGATCGCTCTACCATTCCGGACGACGTGCGAGAGCGGGTCCGTCTGTGACGGACCCGCGACAGGCCGCGACCGCGGCCCGCCGCTCATGCGGCGCGCTCGCATCGTGCGCTCGGCGCGCGTGGGCGCGCGACGGCGCCGACCGGCGCGCGGAATCGCGGGACGGTCGGCTGCCGTGAGCGACAAAGTGCCGGGGAGGACGCGATGAAGACCATCGAGATCACAGGGAAAGAGATGGAGGGCCGGATTGCCCGTTACGACGCGCTGGAGCCGCTGCCGATCCAGCAGGATCCGGAGATCCCGCAGGAGGCCAACGACGTCATCTACGCGCGCAAGCTGCTCTCCGTCATCGGGCTCGGCGGCGACGTGGACACGCCGATCAACACCGGCGCGCCGATCGTGGATGCCGCCGGCATGACCATGACGCTCGCCGTCTGCCCGCCGGGGCAGGGGCCCTCGCTGCATGCCCATCACCAGACCTACGAGACCTTTACCGTGCTCAAGGGCCGCTTCGAGGTGAGCTGGAACGACGACGGCAGCGAGCGGGTCGAGCTCGGCGAGTTCGACACCATCTCGGTGCCGCCCAGGGTCAACCGCGCCTTCCGCAATATCGGCGAGGGCGAGGGCGTGCTGCAGGTGTTGATCAGCGGCGGCGTGCACGACATGACCGATATCGACATGGCGCCCTCCACCGCCGTCAAGCTCGATGCCATCAAGCCGGGCGTGAAGGAGAAGTTCGCGGCCAAGGGCCTCACCTTCACCGCCCGGAAGAGCGAGGCCGCCTGAGCGGCGCGCACGCGCGGGAGGGAGCCGCCATGGAAAGCGTCCGCATCGGCGTCATCGGCCTCGGCTGGTTCGGCGAGGTCCATTGCGACGCGATCCAGGCCACGCCGGGCCTGGAGCTCGCCGGCCTCTGCACCCGCACCGAATCGCGGCTCGCGGCGCTCGGCCGCAAGTACGGCGTCGACGTGCTGGAGACCGATTACCGGGCGCTGCTCGCCCGCGACGACCTCGACGCCGTCAGCGTCGTAACCATGTGGGACCAGCACACCGAGCCCACACTGGATGCGCTCGCGGCGGGCAAGCACGTCTTCCTCGAGAAGCCCATGGCGTCGACGGTCGACGACTGCGCGAAGATCGTGGCGGCGGCAGAGGCGGCGCCGGGCTACCTCATGGTGGGCCATATCTGCCGCTTCAACCCGCGCTACGCCGCGGCCAAGCGCGAGATCGAGGCGGGCAACATCGGCCGCATCGTGGCGCTCAGCTCGCGCCGCAACATCCCGGCGGCGTGGACGCCGGAGATCCTGAACAAGATCGGGCCGATCATCGGCGACGCCATCCACGACACCGACCTGATGCTGTGGTTCACCGGCGCCAGCGTGGTGAGCGCCTACGCCCAGACGGTGGACGTGCGGGGCCTGAAGCATCCCGACATCGGCCAGACCATGTACCGCTTCGATTCAGGCGCGACGGCAACGCTGGAGACGGTCTGGTGCATGCCGGAGAAGACCCCCTTCGACATCGACGAGCGCATGTCGATCATCGGCACCGAAGGCTTCATCCACATCCAGGACACCTTCCCCAACATCGGCATCTGCACCAAGGACGGCTTCAGGAGCCCGGACACCACCTACTGGCCGGCGCTGCACGGCGCGCTCTCGGGCGCGCTCCGCGAGGAGTTCCTCTACTTCGCCCGCTGCGTCCGGGAGGGCACGCCGCCCACCATCATCACGCCGGAGGAATCGATGGCGGCGGTGAGGACCACGCTCGCCGCCGAGCGTTCGGCGGCCACCGGCGAGGTGGTCCGGCTCGACTAGGCACCCGACCGGGCACGCATTGACGCGCTCCTGCCTTCGGGCGAGCATGAACGGCCCCGCGAGCGCGCGGGCCTCAGGGAGGATCGGGACATGACGCGCACCCTGTTCACCAATGTCAGCATCTACGATGGCAACGGCAAGAGGCCCTTCCGGGGCGAGGTGTCGGTCCAGGGCAACCGCATCGAGAAGGTCGCGAGAAACGGCCAGAAGCTCTCCCGCCGGGGCGCCCAGGTGGTGGACGGCGACGGTGCGACGCTCATGCCGGGGCTCGTCAACGCGCACTGCCACATGAGCTACACCGGGCCGGACTCGATGTCCGAGATCCCGCCCGAGGAGCACACGCTCATCACCATGCACAACGCGCGGACGATCATCGATCACGGCGTGACGGCGGCGGTCGGCGCGGGCGCGGCCAAGCCCCGCCTCGACATCGTGATCCGGAACGAGATCGACGCCGGCCGCATCCCCGGCCCCCGCTACCGGGCGTGCTCGCCGGAGATCACCGTCACCGGCGGCCTCGGTGACCAGCGCATGCTGCACCACTACAAGAACGACCTCTCGCTCTTCGCCGACGGGCCGGAGGAGATCCGCCGCGCCTGCCGCGAGATGATCCGCGAGGGGGTGGACATCATCAAGCTCATGCCGTCGGGCGACCATCTGATCCCCGGCGCCTGCGATGCGACCCAGAGCGCCATGGACGAGGACGAGATCGCCGCCGGCGCCCGCGTCGCCCATCAGCGGGGCCGCCGGCTCGCGGCGCATGCACGCAACCCGGAATCGATCCGGCTCTGCATCAAGTACGGTATCGAGCTGATCTTTCACGCGACCTACGCGGACGAGGAATCCCTCGACCTGCTGGAGGAGCACAAGGACAAGCACTGGGTCGTGCCGGCCATCGGCTTCACCCATGCGACCGCCTACGAGGCCGGCGACTTCGGCATCACGCCTGCCGAGGCGGAGTCCTGGGGCTTCGTCCGCGAGCTCGAGATCGGGGCCGAGACGCTCAAGAAGATGCACGCGCGCGGCATCAAGGTGCTGCCCTTCGGCGACTACGGCTTTCCCTGGACGCCGCACGGCCAGATGGCGCGGGACTTCGAGCACTTCACCAACTATCTCGGCATGAAGCCTCACGAGATCCTGCGCGCCGCGACCCAGTACGGCGCCGAGGCCTTCGCCGCGCCGGACGAGCTCGGGCGGATTAAGCCGGGCTATCTCGCCGACCTGCTGCTGATCGACGGCAACCCGCTGGCCGACCTGACGCTCTTCCAGGACGAGGCGAACATCCTGATGGTCATGAAGGACGGCGCCTATCACAAGCCGCCGCAGGCGCGGCAGAGGGTCGTGCAGCAGGCCGCGGCGGAATAGGCCTGCGCGCTCGCGATGGCGGCGCCCGACAGGGAGACTCTGCTCGCCCGCGCGGAAGCGCTGATCCCCGTACTGCGCGAACGCGCGCCTGCGGCCGAGAAGCTCAGGCGGATTCCCGACGAGTCCATCGCCGATCTCATCGACAGCGGGCTCATCCGCGCGACCCTGCCGTCCCGCCTCGGCGGTGCCGAGGTGGACTATCGCACGATGATGGAGCTGGTGGCGCTCGTCTCCCGCGGCTGTGCGTCCACCGGCTGGGTCTACTGCAACCTCGCGAGCTGCACCTTCAAGCTCGCGCTCTGGCCC
>WTGU01000066.1 GCA_011523425.1 Alphaproteobacteria bacterium | reverse complement strand
CTGGGAGGAGGGGGCAGGGGGAGGTGGGTGCCGTTCAAGCCGTGGTGACCTCGTATGGTCGGATAGTGCTCTGGTGTCCTGTTTCCGAAGTTCGCATGATTTCGGAGTGGGCGTCTGACCTGCACGAACCATCCAGTTTCATCGTCATGCCCGGACTTGTTCCGGGCATCCATGTTCTTTGTTGCTGCCGAAAGAACGATTCGTGGATGGCCGGGACGAGCCCGGCCATGACGTGATGCGATTTCCCGCAATTCTTGCGAACTTCTTGATCGGGACACTAGCGCGTACCCGGGTCAGGCATCAGCGGCGTTGCCCCCGGCCCATCGTCTCGCCGGGCGCCGGGCCGCGCGCGCCTTCCGCCCGTCAGCCCGTGCCATCGCGCCAGGCCCTGAGCGCCGCGTCCTTCTCCGGATCGACCCACCAGGTGTCGACGACGCCGCGGGCGTAGCGGGGCTTCAGCGCGGGCCGGGCGAACTTGTTCCAGTAAACGAGGTGGTGCGCCCCCTTGTACCACTGCGGGATCATGTAATGGCCCCAGAGCAGCACCCGGTCGAGCGCGCGGGCGGCGGCGAGCAGGCCCGGCCGGTCGCGGGCGCCGACGACGGCCGCGATCAGGGAATCGACCACCGGGTCCTTGATGCCTGCGGTGTTCGGCGAGCCGAGCTGATCGGCGGTGACGCTGCCGAAGAAGGCGTTGAGCTCGGCGCCGGGCGAGAGGCTGAAGACGAAGCGGTTGGTGGTGATCTCGAAGTCGTGCGACTTCATGCGCTCCTCGTACTGCGCGCCGTCGACGAGCCGGAGCGTGACCGCGATCCCGAGCCGCTCGAGGCTGCGGGAGAAGGCGGCGTAGATCCGCTCGAAGGTGGGCTCGAAGTAGAGGAACTCGATGGTCATCGCCTCGCCGCTCTCCCCGTGGACGAGCGCGCCCTCGCGCGTGACCCAGCCGGCTTCCTGCAGGAGCGCACGGGCGGCGCGCAGGTTGCGCCGGTTGTTGCCCGAGCCGTCGGTGGCGGGCGGCACGAAGGGCGTGGTGAAGACCTCCTCCGGCACCGCGCCCCGGTAGGGCTCGAGCAGGGCGAGCTCGGCTGCCGAGGGGAGCCCGCGGGCGGCGAGCTCCGAGTTCTCGAAGTAGGACGCCATGCGGTCGTAGAGCCCGTAGAACTGGTTCTTGTTGAGCCATTCGAAGTCGAAGGCGTAGGCCAGCGCCTGGCGCACGCGGCGGTCGCGGAACTTCGGCAGCCGCGTGTTGACGAAGAAGGCCTGCACGCCCGACGGCGTGTTGTCCTCCAGCACGTCCCTGACGAGCCACCCTTCCTCGACCGCGGCGATGTCGTAGCCGGTCGCCCACACCTTCGACGTGAACTCCTCGTGAAAGTCGAACTCGCCCGCCTTGAGCGCCTCCACCATCACCGTGCGGTCGCGGTAATAGTCGATGAGGATGGTGCCGAAATTGTGGCGGCCCACGTTCGCCGGCAGCGCCGCGCCCCAGTAGTCCGCGACGCGCTCGAACGAGATCGAGCGCCCGGCATCGACCTTGCCGATGCGGTAGGGGCCTGAGCCGAGCGGCGGCTCCATGGTGGTCTCGCCGAACGCCCGCTCCCGGAAATACGCCTCCGAGACGATCGGCATGGCGCCCACGATCAGCGGCAGCTTGCGGTTGTCGGGGTCGGCGAATGCGAACGCGACCTCGTGCGTGCCCGTGGTCTCGACCCCCTCGACGCCGGCGAGCTGGGTGGCGTAGACGGGGTCTCCCTCGGTGGTGAGGATCTCGAACGAGAACGCCACGTCGGCGGCCGTGATCGGCGTGCCGTCGTGCCAGCGCGCCTCCGGCCGCAGGAGGAAGCGCATCCGGCGGCGGTCGGGCGCCGGCACGACGCCTGCGGCGATCAGCCCGTAGGCGGAATCCGGCTCGTCCGCCGCGCCGTCCAGCAGGCTCTCGAAGGGCAGGCCCGTGCCGGCGGCGGCGACGCCCTTGAGGGTGAAGGGATTGAGCGTGCTGAAGGTGCTGACCGTGGCCATGTGGAACAGGCCGCCCTTCGGCGCATCGGGCGAGACGTAGTCGAAGTGGGCGAAGTCGGGGCCGTACTTCAGGTCGCCGAAGAGGGAGAGCCCGTGCCGCGCCTCTGCCTCGCTCGCCGCCGCCACGCCGGGAAGGGGCACGAGCGGCGCCAGCGACGATGCGACGGCCAGCGCGGAGGCCTGTACGAAGCGTCTCCTGCTCACTCTCATCGGCTCGTCTCCTCCCGTCGCCCTGCCACGCCGTGCGGGCATAGCACGAGTCGCGGATTCGGGTATCGGCCATTTCCTCGCTCGTGCCGCCCGCCGGCTGGACTCGCCGCGCCGCCGCGTCATACTCCGGCCCATGGGGCGCTACCCGAACAGCGGCGGCCCGATCGTTCGCAAGGTGCCCGAGGGCGACGACCGGCCCCGCCTGGTCTGCGATGCGTGCGGCTTCATCCGCTACGAGAACCCGAAGATCGTCGTCGGCTCCGTCGCGACCTGGGAGGGGCGCATCCTCCTCTGCCGCCGGGCGATCGAGCCGCAGGCCGGGTTCTGGACCCTGCCGGCCGGCTTCCTGGAGCTGCACGAGGACCCCGAGCACGGCGCCCGGCGGGAGGCGGAGGAGGAGGCCGGCGCGGACATCGTCATCGACGCCCTGCTCGCGGTCTACACGATCCCCCGCATCAGCCTGGTGCAGCTCTTCTACCGGGCCCAGCTCGCGCGGCCCGAGATCGCGCCGGGGACCGAGAGCCTCGAGGTCGGGCTGTTCGGGCTCGAGACGATCCCGTGGGACAACCTCGCCTTCCCCTCGGTGACCTGGGCGCTCCGCCACCATGCCGAGGCGCCGCACGGCCGCGCCTTCGCGCCCTTCACCAATCCCGCCGGCGACATCGGCAACTACCGGCCGGGCATCCCCGCCCGTCGCTGAGTCCCGGCCGCCCGTCCCGGAGAAAACTCTGACCGGACCGGGTCGCTCCCGGCTCCCGGCGCCGCCCCGCTGCCTACTTGTCGAGCCCCATGAGCGCGGCGGCGAAGGCACGGGCCTCGAAGGGGCGGAGGTCGTCGACCCCCTCGCCGATGCCGAGCGCCACCACGGGCACGCCAAAGCGCCGCGCCAGCGCCACCAGCACGCCGCCCTTCGCGGTGCCGTCGAGCTTGGTCATCACCAGGCCGTCGACGTCGACGGCCTCGCGAAAGACATCGACCTGGTTCAGCGCGTTCTGGCCCGTGGTCGCGTCGAGCACGAGGAGGCGGCTGTGCGGCGCGCGCGGGTCGAGCTTCTTGAGCACGCGGTCGATCTTCTGCAGCTCGGCCATCAGGTGCGCCTTGTTCTGCAGCCGGCCGGCGGTGTCGATCATGAGCACGTCGATGCCTTCGGCCCGGGCGCGCTCCAGCGCGTCGAAGGCGAGGCCGGCAGGGTCGCCGCCGTCCGTGCGCGCCATCACCGGCGCGCCCGCGCGCTCGCCCCAGATCGTGAGCTGCTCCACGGCGGCGGCGCGGAAGGTATCGCCCGCCACCAGCATCACCTGCCGGCCTTCCCCGGCGAAGCGCCGGGCGAGCTTGCCGATGGTGGTGGTCTTGCCGGTGCCGTTGACGCCGGCGACCAGGATGACGTGCGGCCTGGCGTCCTCGTCGATCGCGAGCGCGCCTTCGACTGGCGCCAGCAGGTCGGCGATCTGGCCGGCGAGCGCGCGCCGCACCTCGATGGCGCTCACCTCCTTGCCGAAGCGCTGGGCGGCGAGGGCTGCCGTCAGCTCGGCCGCGGTCGCCGCCCCCAGGTCGCCGGCGATGAGCAGCTCCTCCAGCTCCTCGAGCGCCGCGTCGTCGAGCCGGCCGCCGGCGAAGATGGCGCCGATGCCGCCGGTGAGGCTGGCCGATGTGCGCCTCAGGCCCGCCGCGAGCCGCGTCAGCAGGCCGCGCCGGCCGCCGCCGTCCGTCGCCATCAGGCGGCGGTCCCGATCAGGCGCTCGCCTGCCGTGCCCGTGATCAGCGCCCGCACGAGGGTGCCGGGCGCGCCCGCCGGGCGCTCGAACGCGACCTCGGCGAAGCACTCGTCGCGTCCCCGGTCCGCCTTCTCCAGCAGCACGTGGGCGTGGCGGCCGACGCGCGCCTCGAGGAAGCGCCGGCGCGGGCCTCCGCCGGCCGCCCGGAGCGCCGCCGCGCGGGCGCGGCGCTCGGGCCCCGGCACCTGGGGCATGCGCGCAGCCGGCGTGCCCGGCCGGGGCGAGTAGGGGAAGACATGGAGCCAGACCAGGCCGGCGTCCTCGACCAGGCGGCGCGTGTTCTCGAACATCGCCGCCGTCTCGGTGGGAAAGCCCGCGATCAGGTCGGCGCCGAGGGCGATCTCCGGCCGCAGCCCGCGCAGCCTGCGGCAGAGCGCCAGCACGTCGGCGCGCGTGTGCCGGCGCTTCATCCGCTTGAGCACCATGTCGTCGCCGGCCTGCAGGCTGAGGTGCAGGTGCGGCATCAGCCGCGCCTCCTCGGCGAAGAGCCGCTCCAGCACCGGGTCGATCTCGACCGGGTCGATGGAGGAGAGCCTGAGCCGCGGCAGCTCCGGCACCGCCCGGAGCAGGCGGCGCACGGCCTCGCCGAGGCAGGGCCCGCCCGGCAGGTCGGCGCCGTAGTGGCCGAGGTCGACGCCGCTCAGCACCACCTCCCGGTGGCCGGCCGCGACGAGCGCCCGCACCTCCGCCGCGATGGCGCCGAGCGGCACGCTCCGGCTCGGGCCGCGGGCGAAGGGAATGATGCAGAAGGTGCAGCGATGGTCGCAGCCGTTCTGCACCTGGACGAAGGCGCGCGCGCGCTCCTCGTAGCCCGCGATCAGATGGCCGGCGGTCTCGCGCACCGCCATGATGTCGCCGACAGCGATGTCCGCCTCCGCATCCGGCGCAAGGCCCTCCAGGGTGAGCTTCTCGCGGTTGCCGACGACCCGGTCGACCTCGGGCATCGCGGCGAAGCCTGCGGGATCGAGCTGGGCGGCGCAGCCGGTGGCGATGATCGTCGCCTGCGGATTGCGCCGCCGCGCGCGGCGGATCGCCTGGCGCGCCTGGCGCTCGGCCTCGCCGGTGACCGCGCAGGTGTTGACGATGACGCCTTCGGTCAGGCCCGCGGCGTGCGCGCGGGCGCGCACCACCTCGGATTCGTAGGCGTTGAGCCGGCAGCCGAAGGTGATGACCTCAAGCCCGCTCATCCCGGCAGCACGCCCGTGAAGCTCCGCACGCAGGCGCCGGTCATCTCGACATGGCCGTCGTCGCGCCAGCGGATGCCCAGCTCGCCGCCGTCGAGGACCGTGGTGACCTCCCGCCCCGTCAGGCCCCGCCTCGCGCCCGCGACCGCCGCAGCACACGCGCCGGTGCCGCAGGCTCGCGTGAGCCCGGCGCCGCGCTCCCAGACCCTGAGCCGCAGGCGGTCGTCGGCGATGCGCTGGGCGACGCCGATGTTCGCATGCTCGGGGAAGAGCGGATCGGTCTCGAGCGCCGGCCCGAGTGTCTCCAGCGGCACGGCCTCGGCGTCGTCCACGAAGAAGACCGCGTGCGGGTTGCCCATGTTGACCGCCACCGCGTCGCCGAGCGGGCCCGCGCCGATGGCCACGCGCAGCGTGTCGCAGGCGCGGGCCAGCGGGATCTCGTGCCAGTCGAGCCGCGCCGGCCCCATGTCGACGCTCACCCGGCCGCCGCCGGCCTCGCGGGCGGTGAGCGCCCCGGCGGCGGTCTCCAGCGCCACGGCGTCCCGGCCGCTCTCGTCGAGCAGCAGCCGGGCGGCGCAGCGGGCGCCGTTGCCGCAGGCGCCGACCTCGCCGCCGTCCCGGTTCCAGAACCGGAGGAAGGCGTCGGTGCCGTCGCCCTGCGGCGGCTCCAGGGCGATCACCTGGTCGCAGCCGACGCCGGTGTGCCGGTCGGCGACCGCGCGCACGCGGGCCGGGTCGAGCGCGAGCGGCGCGCGCCGCGCGTCGAACAGGACGAAGTCGTTGCCGAGTCCGTGCATCTTGATGAAGGGGAGCTCCGCCATGGGCGGGGTTATAGCCCGCATGTCTCGCCATGGTCACGGCCTGCGTCGCGCGGAACGCGCCCGCTTCCGGCCACCGTTCCAACCAAACGTTTGTTTTCCCACCGCCGCCCGGTTAGGATCGCCAAGTTGAGGCGCGGCCGTCGACGGGGAGAACAACAATGGGCGACATCAAGTTCGGAACGGTCATCTCGGCGGTCGGCGAGCCGGGCGCCTCGGACGCGGACCAATATGTCGAGGCCCTTGTCGATGCGGATCGCGTCGCCGCGCTGGGCTATGACGCGTTCTGGGTGATCGAGCACCACTTCTCCGACTACTTCCCGACGCCGAGCCCGCTGCTGATGCTGGCGCATCTCGCCGGCCGCCACCCGGACATCGACCTCGGCACCTGCGTCGTGGTCCTGCCCTGGTACAGCCCGCTCAGGCTCGCCGGCGAGATCGCGATGCTGAGCCAGCTCAGCCGGGGCACGCTTCACATCGGCTTCGGGCGCGGCCTCGCGCGGCTCGAATATGACGCCTTCGGCATCTCCATGACGGAGACCCGCGCGCGCTTCCGCGAGTGCCGCGAGGTCATCGGCAAGGCGCTCGGCGGCGGCACGTTCACCCATGCAGGCGAGTTCTTCGATATCGAGCGGCCGATCGAGCTTCGGCCGAAGTCCGCGCAGGAGAGGATCAATCTCTACGGCGCGACCAGCAGCCCCGAGAGCGCCGGCATCATGGCCGAGCTCGGCCTGCCCATGATTCGCGTGTCGAACTTTCCGATGCACTTCCACAGCAACGATTTTGCGCGCTGGGACGAGGAGACCGCGCGGCAAGGCGGCGCCACCGACGTCACCAGGCCGATCCTGATCCACGCGGTGCTGGCGGATACCGACGAGGAGGCGGACGCGCTCGCCAAGGAGCATCTCTCGCGCTACTTCGTGAAGGTGGTCGAGCACTACGAGGCGGACGCCGACCCCTGGAAGGAGCTGGAGGAATTCAAGGCCTTCAGCAAGTTCATGGCCACGTCGAAGAAGCTGACCAATCCGGACAATCTGGGGCCGTGGCTCGATCTCCAGCTCGTCGGCAGCGCGGACACCGTGAGCGAAAAGCTGCAGGCCTACGTCGACCTGGGCTTCGACCACTTCATCCTGCAGAACGCGACCTACGGCATGCCGCGCGCCTACCGCCACGAGATGTGGGAGAGGTTCGCCCGCGACGTGGCCCCCCGCTTCGCCGCCCGGGCCGCGCCCCCGCGCCAGGCGAGCGCCGCGGCGGGCTAGAGGCGGGCTAGATGTGTCGGCCGACGTCCATGCGCCGATGCAGGATGCGTACGATTTCGAGCCTGCCAGAGCGCTCGCGGGCGAAGACGACATGCGAGCCGACGGCGGCTTTCCGGTAGCCCGCGCGGATGTTCTCGGCTGACCGACCGACCAGGGTGCCGTCGCTCATCGCCTCGCACGCCGCCTGGATGTCCCGCGTGTAGCGCTCGGCCTGCGCCTCGCCCCAGTGCCTGGAGGTGTAGTCCCAAATCTCCTCGAGATCGGCCTGAGCTGCCGGCGACAGCGCGTAGCCGGCCATGCCGCTCAGGTGGACTTCCTGCGGGCGATGAAGTCGTCGAAATCGAACGGGGTTGCGGGGCCGGACCGTTCACCCTCGATCAGGGCGTCGCGCAAGGCCGCCACCCTGGCTTCGTGCTCTTCGAGCAGTCGCAGCCCGGCGCGGACCACGTCGCTGGCCGAGCTGTAGCGGCCCGATGCGACGCGCTCGTCGATGAAGCCCGTGAAGTGATCTCCAAGCGAGACCGACGTATTGCGTGCCATGCCAGCGTCCCTTCCGCGCCGCACTATACCAAGTATTGGTATAGCAGCAACGCTCCCGACGCGCGCGTGCCGGCGCCGGGCTCAGAAAGGCCACGCCTCCTCGAGCACGCCGCCACGCCGCAGCACGCCCACGTGGTGCGCGAGCCCGGTCTCGTCGTCGGTCTCCACCAGGACGGCGCAGAGGGTGGCATCGCCCAGGGCAGGCGCCGCGCGGGGGCCCGGGCGCTTGCGCGTGAAGCGGGCGAGCGGGGCGTCTACGGCGAGGCCGATGATCGAGTCGTAAGCGCCGCACATGCCGACATCGGAGATGTAGGCGGTTCCCTTCGGCAGGATGCGCTGGTCGGCCGTCGGCACGTGGGTGTGGGTGCCCACCACCAAGGAGACCCGGCCATCCGCCAGATAGGCGAGCGCTTGCTTCTCGGCCGTCGCCTCGCCGTGGACATCGAGCACGATCGCATCCGCCGATTGGCCGAGGCGCTGCTCCTGCAGCGTCTCCTCGACGCAGGCGAAGGGCTCGCCGATCGGGTCCATGAAGAGCTGGGTCAGCACCTGGAAGACGAAGACCGAGCGGCCGTCCCGCGTGCGCAGCAGCGCGCCGGCGCTGCCCGGCGTCCCCTTCGGATAGTTGCGGGCGCGGATCAGCCGCCGGTCGGTCTCGATGTAGCTCTCGGTCCCGCGCTGGTCCCAGGCATGGTTGCCGAGGGTGATCACGTCGGCGCCCACCTGGTAGAGGGACTTGCAGATCTCGGGCGTGATGCCGAAGCCGCCGGCGGCGTTCTCGCCGTTCACGATCACCAGGTCGAGGGCGAGCTCCTCGCGCAGGCCCGGCAGGCGCTCCGCCAGGATGTCGCGACCGGAGCGCCCGACCACGTCGCCGCAGAAGAGGATGCGCATGCGGTCGCCCTTTCCTCGTTCGGCGTCAGGCCGCGCGGGGCGGGATCGGCATGGCACCGCGCTCGGTCACGATCCAGTCCAGCGGCTCGTCGTGCGGGGCCCGCGGCAGGTCCGGCACGAGCTGTTCGGTATAGGCCATGCCGACGGCGACGATGCGCCGCTTCGCCCGCAGCGCCCGCAGCGACCGGTCGTAGTAGCCGCCGCCGTAGCCGAGCCGGTAGCCGTCCCTGTCATAGGCGAGCAGCGGCACCAGGAGGTGCGTCGGCTCGGCCGGTGCGGCGCTCTCCGGCGGCTCGGGGATGCGGAAGGGCCCCCGCGACAGCGCAGCCCCCGGCGTCCAGACGCGAAAGCGAAGCCGCTCGCCCTTGCCCGCCACCGCCGGCAGGCAGCAGACGAAGCCGGCGCCGACGAGCCGCGCGAGCAGCGGCATGGCGTCGATCTCGTCCCTGATCGCCCAGTAGCCGGAAACGACCGCGCCGGCGGGCGTAGGAACCGCGGCCAGGTAGTGGTTGGCGGCGCGGACGCCGGCGCCCGGCCCCGCGGTCCGCCGGGCGGACCGTCGCCTGGCCAGCGCGTACTCGCGCAGCGCCTGCTTGCGATCCTGGATGGCGGCGCTGTGAGACACGGTCGGGCCCCGGTGCAGGAGAGGGGGACGGCCCCGCCTGAGCCGTCACGCCCAGAGCTTCCTCCAGGCCGAGATGACCAGGTGGGCGCCGTGTTGCCGGAACCGCGGCCCCGGCAGGGACAGCTCCCTTGAAGCGTAAATTGACCGCGGGAAGCAGTCGGCGCGACTAACCCGGCAGGTACCGTCCGGGTCGGAATCTAGTCCTTCTCCAAACGCCCGGCAATGCTCTCGATCCGCTCCGCAAGCGCATCGACGAGCGGTGCGAACCGGGATTCGAGCGCTGCCTCCGCATCCTGGCGGGCCTTCCGCTCGACCCGCTTCGTGTGCGACTGCAGCCGATCGAGCTCGTCGTAGGCATCGGCCAGCTCGTCGGCGACGACGAGGCTGGTCATGACCAGAAGGCGCGCCTCGCCGACCCTGCCGACCGAATCCGCGAGCTCGTGGGCGCGGCGGTCGAGATAGGCGGCGAGCTTCGTCACGCGCTCTTCCTGGCCGTCGTCGCAGGAGACCGGGTAACGCCGCCCGCCGATCGTGACCGCTACCTCGCCCATCGTCGCGTCCTACACGCCGAGGATCGCACGGAGCGAGCCGATCGCGTCGTCGAGCCGCTCGGCCACCGCCTCGTTGGTCTGGCGCGCGGCGGTGTGGCGCTCCCGTGCATCCTCGAGTGCCAGCGCGAGCCGCGCCCGCTCCGACCTGAGGCCCTCGACATCGGCGCGCAAGGCGTCCCGCTCGCGCTCGACCTCGGCGATCGCGCCGGCCAGCGCCTGGTCAGGCGCGCTCCCTGCCTGGAGATGACCATTCGCGAGTGCCTTGTCGAGGCGGTAGACGGCTTGCTCGAGTCGGGCGCTCGCCTTCTTCAGATCAGACATGACGAAGGCGCCATTTATTATTCTGCGGGCTGCAAAACTTGTCTCCCTCCCAGGCCCGCGCGAAGACAGTAGAACGCCCGCCCGGCAAGCGTCAACTCGCACCGCGCCGTGGCGTCGCCGGCCCGACTCAGTCGAGATAGCGCCGCTGCAGGTGAGCCTTGAAGACCGCCGTGGAGAGCGGCGTGCCGGTCGCGCGTTCCAGCAGCGCCGGCCCGTTGTGACGGGAGGCGAGGCGGTGAACGTTGACCCGGAGCCAGCCGAGGAGCGGCCTGAAATCGCCCCGCTCGATCGCCTGCCACAGGTCCGGCTCGTCGCGGGCGGCGGCGGCGAAGAACTGCGCCGCCATCAGCGCGCCGACCGTGTAGCTCGGGAAGTAGCCGAACTCGCCCACCGACCAGTGGATGTCCTGCAGGCAGCCTTCCGCATGGCAGCGGGGCCGGAGCCCCAGCAGGGACTCGTGGATATCGGCCCAGGCGCCCGGAATCTCGTCGCAGGCCAGATCGTCTGCGACGAGCGCACGCTCCAGCCGGTAGCGCAGCATGATGTGGGCGGGGTACGTCACCTCGTCGGCGTCCACCCTGATGTATCCGGGCTCAACATGGATCGCCCGCCTGTGAAGCGCGTCCGCATCGCATGCCGCCGCGCCCTCGCCGCCGAGATGCTCGTGCAGAAGCGGCGCGAGGAAGCGCATGAAGGGGCGGCTGCGGCAGGCCTGCATCTCGATCAGGAGCGACTGGCTCTCGTGGAGCGCCATGCCCGCGGCCCGGCCCACCGGCTGGTAGCGCCAGTCTTCCGGCAGCCCCGCCTCATAGAGGGCGTGGCCGGTCTCGTGCAGGACTCCCATCAGGCCGGTGAGCGCGTCGGCCTCGTCGTAGCGGGTCGTGATGCGGATGTCGCCGGCGCTGCCGCCGCAGAAGGGATGAAGGCTGACGTCGAGGCGCCCGTGATCGAAGTCGAAGCCGAGCGCGCCCATCAGGTGCCGGGCCAGCGCTTCCTGCGCGGCGACCGGGGCGGCAACCGGCGGCGGCGGTGCGCTGCCTGCCTGCTTCTCGCGCACGCGGCCGAGGAACTCGGGAAGGAAGTCCGCCAGGTCGTCGAACAGGGGATCGACGACGGCGGTGCCGAGGCCCGGTTCGTGCGACTCCATCAAGGCGTCGTAAGGCGTATGACCGAGCGCCTCGCCGAGCGCCGCCGCCTTCTCGCGGACCAGCCCCAGCAAGGGCGCGAAGGCGGCGGCGAAGGCGACAAAGTCGCTCGCCGGTCGCGCCTCGCGCCACACCATCTCGCAGTGCGACGCGGCCTCGCTCAGCGCCGCGACCAGGTCCGCCGGCAGCGCCGTCGCCTCGCGCCAGCGCCGCCGCATGCGCGCGAGATTGGCCCGTTGCCAGTCGTCGAGCGCGCCGTCCTCCGCCGCGGCGTCTGCCTCCGCTTCCGCCTCGGCCTCGTCCAGCAGGTCGCCGACGCGGGAATCGGTCAGCATCTCGTGGCGAATCAGGGCCAGCTCGGCGAGCTGGGCGGCCCGCGCCTCGGCGCCGCCCGGCGGCATCATCGTCGCCCAGTCCCAGTGCAGCATCGAAGCCGCGCCCGAGAGGAGGCCGAGGCGCCGGAAGCGGGCCTCCAGCGCACCGTAGGCGCTCGCGTCGCGCTCGGTCCCGCTCACGTCAACCGGCTCGCCCGCCGCTCTCGTCGGCCTCGTCCGGGTGGCGGCCGCGGCGCATGTAGATCGCGTAGATGACCGCGAGGCTCACGGCGAGCGCGTACCAGATGACGATGTACTGCATGTGCTCGCTGCGCAGCTCGACCTTGGTCTGCCCGCCGATCGGCAGCCCGCCCGGATTGGGCGCCGGCCCCGCATCGACCAGGAAGGCGGGCGCGGGAATGCCCGCCTTGGCTGCAAGCGATTCGGTGTCGGTCCAGAACCAGAGGTTCTGCTCGGGCTCGTTGTCGGGGGTGAACCAGCCGGCCCGCCCTGCGGGGACGACGACGCCTTCGAGGCGGATCGTGCCCCCGATCTGGCCGCCGAGCCGGGTCGCCGGATCCTTGCTCTCCAGCGGCACCCAGCCGCGGTTCACCAGCACCGCCGCGCCGCCTTCGCGCTCGAAGGGTGTGACGATCTGATAGCCCACCCGGCGGTCGTGGGTGCGGGCGGCGAGGAACATCTCCGCCTCGTGGTGGAAGCGGCCCTCGAGCCAGACCCGGTGCCAGACGAGGGGAGCCGCGTCGTCGAGAGCGTCGGGCAGCATGACCGCCTCCGCCTGGAACCGGGAGAGACGCTCCTCGTTGAGCTCGGTCTTCCACATCAGGCGATGGACCTGCCAGGAGCCGAGCGCCAGCAGGATCATGATGCCGGGGATCGCGAACCACGTCGCCCGGCGGCGGGCGCGCGCGCTCGGCGCCCGCGGGCGCGCGCCGTCGTCACTCGCCAAAGCCGGCCGCCCTGTGCCTGTACTGGAGCGCGATCAGGAGCGCCTTGGCCGGTCTCAGCAGGACCAGGCTGCCGATGGTGATGGTGGGCAGCCAGAGCACGGCGTGGAGCCAGTAGGGCGGCGCGTGCGTGAACTCCAGCCAGAACGCGAGCGCGACGACGACCGCGCCGACGATGAACATGACGAAGACCGCCGGCCCGTCGGCGCTGTCATGCCGCTTCAGCTCGAACGAGCAGGCGCCGCAACGATCGGCGACCCGCAGGTAGCCGGCGAACAGCTTGCCGCGCCCGCAGCGGGGACAGCGGAAGAGAAGCCCGGCCTTCAGGACCGAAACAGATGGATAGTAGGTGCCATCCGTCATGCCGTCCCGATCAACCGCCCCACCAGTAGATCCAGATGAACAGGAACAGCCAGACCACGTCGACGAAGTGCCAGTACCAGGCCGCGGCCTCCAGCCCGATATGCTGGTCCGGCTTGAATTGCCGCTTCAGCGCCCGATAGAGGCAGACCGCGAGGAAGATGGCGCCGACGGTGACGTGGAAGCCATGGAAGCCCGTCGCCATGAAGAAGGTGGAGGGATAGATGCCCTCGCGGAAGCCGAAGGCCGCGTGGGCGTACTCGTAGCCCTGCACGCCGATGAAGGCGACGCCGAGCGCAACGGTGAGCGCCAGCCCGTAGACAAGCTGCTGCTGGTTGCCGTGGCGGAGCGCATGGTGCGCCCAGGTCACGGTAGCGCCCGAGGTCAGCAGCAGCAGCGTGTTGACGAAGGGGAGGCGCCAGGCGGGGATGGTCTCCACCCCCGGCGGCGGCCAGGTGTTCGCGATCACGTCGGGCGGCATGATCGCGGCGTTGAAGAACGCCCAGAAGAACGCCGCGAAGAACATCACCTCCGAGGCGATGAAGAGCACCATGCCGAAGCGGAGCCCCCGCTGAACGACCTGGGTGTGCTCGTTCTCGACGAGCGCCTCGCGGATCACGTCGCGCCACCAGAAGTACATGGTGAGCAGGACGATGACCCCGCCGATGGTCATCAGCCAGAGCTGGCCGGTGTGCATGAAGATGACCACGCCGCCGAGCCCCAGACCGCCGCCGCCGAGGGCGCCGATGACCGGCCACGGGCTCGGCTTCACCATGTGGTATTCGTGGTTCGCGGTACCGTGTGCGCTATCCGCCATACCTGAACTCGCTCCCTGGTCTGGGGCTCGCCGCGTCGGGGGCGCTCGCGTCGGCGGCATCCGGCGCCATCGCGGTTTCCGTGCTGCCCTCTCCGCGTGCAAAGAACGTGTAGGACAAGGTGATCGTGGTCACGTCATCGAGCCGGCGATCCTCCACGATCTCGGGATCGACGAAGAACGAGACCGGAAAGTCGGCGCGCTCGCCCGGGGCGAGCAGCTGCTCCTCGAAGCAGAAGCACTCGATCTTGTTGAAGTAGGCGCCGGCCTTCACCGGCGTCACGTTGAAGGTGGACGTGCCGATGAGCGCGCGGTCCGAACGGTTCTGGGCGTTGTAGACGGCCATGGCCATCTCGCCCACGCGCACCGTCATCTCGCGCTGCTCGGGCTTGAAGTGCCACGGCAGATCGCGGGCGGTATCGGCGTTGAAGCGGACGGTGACCAGCCGCTCGCCGATCTCGACGGGTGCTTCCTCCGCCACCTGGGTGGTGCCGCCGAAGCCGGTGACCTGACAGAAGAGCCGGTAGAGCGGCACCGCGGCAAACGAGAGGCCCACCATGCCGCACACCACCCCGCCGAGGATCAGCGCGGTCATCATGCGCCGCCGGCCGGCAGCGCGTTCGGGCGTGCGGGGCGTGCCGGTCGCCATCCTACTCGCCCCCCATCCTGACGATGGTGATGAGGTAGAACAGGATCGCGAGCGCCAGCAGCGCGCCGCCGAGTGCGAAGTTGCGGACCTTGCGCCGGCGCTCCGTGTCCCGGTCCTTCACGACACCTCCCCTCATGGCACGACCGGGACCGGCCATGCGTGATCCGCGAGCAGGAGCGCGAAAAGCGCGAAGAGATAGAGGATCGACGTGCCGAAGAGCCGCTTGGCGGCGGCGGTGCTGTGGTCGACGAGGACACGGAACGCGCCGGCCGCGAACAGGAGCCCGGCCGCCAGCGCGCCGATGCCGTAGACCGCGCCCACATCGCCGGTCGCGCACGGCGCGAGGCTCACGGGCACCAGCAGCAGCGCATAGGCCACGATCCAGCGCCGGGTGCTGCGCTCGCCCGCCACCACCGGCAGCATCGGCACATCGGCGACCTCGTAGTCGGACGAGCGGACCAGCGCCAGCGCCCAGAAGTGCGGCGGGGTCCAGAGGAAGATGATGGCGAAGAGCAGCACCGCCGTGAGGTCGATCCCGCCGGTCACCGCAGCCCAGCCGATCATCGGTGGAAAGGCGCCGGCCGCGCCGCCGATCACGATGTTCTGCGGCGTGCGCCGCTTCAGCCACATGGTGTAGATCACCACGTAGAAGAAGATCGTGAAGGCGAGCAGCCCGGCCGCGACCCAGTTGACCGCGAGCCCCATGAGCGCCGTCGAGCCCGCAGACAGCACGATGCCGAGGCCGAGCGCAGCCCCCGGCTCGACCCGCCCCGCCGGGACCGGCCGGGTGCGGGTCCGCGTCATCACGGCGTCGATGTCCCGGTCGTACCACATGTTGATCGCCGCAGACCCGCCGGCGCCGATGGCGATGCAGAGCACCGCGACCGCCGCGATCAGCGGGTGGATGGCGCCGGGTGCGATGACGAGACCGACCGCGCCGGTGAAGACCACCAGCGACATGACCCGCGGCTTCAGCAGCGCCAGCGCGTCGCCGAGCGCGACCGGTGCCGCAGCGTCCGCGACAGCCGCTCTCGCCGCCGAATCCGTCATCGCCCGAGCCCCCCGCGCCGCCTAGCGGACCCGGGGCAGCTCCTCGTGGGTGTGGAACGGCGCCGGCGAGGGCACCGTCCATTCCAGGGTCCGCGCGCCCTCGCCCCACGGATTGGCGGCGCACTTCTTACCCCAGAAGAGCGTGTAGATGAGGATGTAGATGAAGAGGATCAGCCCGGCGGTCGAGATGTAGGCGCCGATCGAGGAGATCAGGTTCCAGCCGGCGTAGGCGTCCGGATAGTCGGGGATGCGGCGCGGCATGCCGGAGACGCCGGAGAAGTGCATCGGGAAGAAGGTGAGGTTCACGCCGACGAAGGTGATCCAGAAGTGAATCTTGCCGAGGATCTCCGGATACTGCCGGCCGCACATCTTGCCGATCCAGTAGTAGAAGGCGCCGAACGCCATGAACACCGCACCCAGCGAGAGCACGTAGTGGAAGTGCCCGACCACGTAGTAGGTGTCGTGGAGCGCGCTATCCAGCCCCGCATTGGCGAGCACGACGCCCGTCACCCCGCCGACGGTGAACAGGAAGATGAAGCCGAAGGCCCACAGCATCGGCGTCTTGAACTCGATCGAGCCGCCCCACATGGTGGCGATCCAGCTGAAGATCTTGATGCCCGTCGGCACCGCGATGACCATCGTCGCACCGATGAAGTACGCCCGCGTATCGACGTCCATGCCCACCGTGAACATGTGGTGGGCCCACACGACGAAGCCGATGAAGCCGATGGCGACCATCGCGTAGGCCATGCCGAGATAGCCGAAGACCGGCTTCTTCGAGAAAGTGGAGACGATGTGGCTCACGATCCCGAAGGCCGGCAGGATCAGGATGTAGACCTCCGGGTGCCCGAAGAACCAGAAGAGATGCTGGTAGAGGATCGGGTCGCCGCCGCCGGCCGCGTCGAAGAAGGCGGTGCCGAAGTTGCGGTCGGTCAGCAGCATCGTGATGGCGCCCGCCAGCACCGGCAGCGAGAGCAGCAGCAGGAAGGCGGTCACCAGCACCGACCAGACGAAGAGCGGCAGCTTGTGCATCGTCATGCCCGGCGCGCGCATGTTCAGAATCGTGGTGATGAAATTGATGGCGCCGAGGATCGACGACGCGCCCGCGAGGTGCAGCGCGAAGATGCCGAGGTCCATGGCCGGGCCCACGTGGCCCGAGGTGGATAGCGGCGCGTAGACGGTCCAGCCCGCTCCAACGCCCGGCCCCGGCCCTCCGTCGACGAACATCGAGGTCACCAGCAGCCCGCCGGATGGCACCAGCAGCCAGAAGCTGATGTTGTTCATGCGTGGGAACGCCATGTCCGGCGCGCCGATCATCAGCGGCACGAACCAGTTGCCGAAGCCGCCGATGAAGGCCGGCATGATCATGAAGAAC
>WTGU01000082.1 GCA_011523425.1 Alphaproteobacteria bacterium | reverse complement strand
GGCCGGGGTGAGGTGGGGGAAGCTCGGGCAACACCGCACGAAGATTGGGCACCCGAAGCAACTCGCTGCGATCGTGTCTGAACGAAAAGTGCTCTAGATTCGGAGGCGCTCTCTTGTGATGGCGATGAGGCGCGCCATGCCGTGCGGCTCGAGGATCAGGATGACGATGATGAGGCCGCCGAAGATGATCACCTCGATATGCTTGGCGAGGTCGACGGCCAGGTCGATGCCGAGGATCGGGTTCAGGTTGGTGAGGAAGATCGGCAGGATGGTGATGAAGGCGGCGCCGATGATGGAGCCGGAGATCGAGCCGAGGCCGCCCACGATGATCATGAAGAGCACGAGGAACGACACGTTGACGTCGAAGGCGATGGTCTCGGCGCTGCCTAGGTAGAGGAAGACGAAGAGCGCGCCGGCGACGCCGCAGAGATAGGAGCTCACGCCGAAGGCGAGCAGCTTGGTGCGGAGCAGCGGGATGCCGACGATCTCGGCGGCCACGTCCATGTCGCGTACCGCCATCCAGGCGCGACCGAAGCGGCTCCGCATCAGATTCCAGGAGAAGAAGACGAAGACCGCCAACAAGACGAGCGCCACCAGATAGCGCACCTCTGCCGCGGCCTCGGGCCCCGTGATCATGACGCCCGCGAAGGTGCGCGGCGGCGCCGTGATCGTGCCCGACGGGTTGTCGTTGTAGAACCACGGCACCCGGTTGAAGAGCCAGATCAGGAAGAACTGCGCGGCCAGCGTCGCCACCGCCAGGTAGAAGCCCTTGATGCGCAGGCTCGGCAGGCCGAAGAGGATGCCGACGCCGGCGGCGAAGAAGCCCGAGATGAAGAAGATGGCGATGATGTCGAGCTCGGGCCAGGCGGTCGTCATCTTGAAGGCGGCATAGGCGCCGACGGCCATGAACCCGCCGGTGCCGAGGGAGAGCTGGCCGGCGAAGCCGGTGAGCAGATTGAGCCCCAGCGCCGCGAGCGCGAAGATCAGGAACGGGATCAGGATCGCCTGGAGCCAGTACTCGTTCGCCAGCGTCGGCACGGCGAAGAGCGCGAGCAGCGAGATCACGGTCACGAAGACCGTGTTGATCGTGCGCGAGCGGGTCGCGAAGAAGGTGGCGTAGAGGTCTGTCAAATGAGTGAGCACGGTCACACCCGCTCGATGATCTTCTCGCCGAACAGGCCCTGGGGCCGGAACATGAGGACCAGCATCGCCAGCATGTAGGCGAACCAGTTCTCGATCGCGCCGCCGATCACCGGGCCCCAGTAGACCTCGGCGATCTTCTCGCCGAGCCCGATGATGAGTCCGCCGACGATGGCGCCGGGAACAGAGGTGAGCCCGCCCAGGATGAGCACGGGCAGCGCCTTCAGCGCGATCAGCGAGAGGCTGAACTGCACGCCGCTCTTCGCCCCCCACATGATGCCGGCGACGATGGCGACGATGCCGGCCACCGACCAGACGATGATCCAGATGGTCCTGAGCGAGATCCCGAGGGAGAGCGCGGCCTGCGGATCGTCGGCCACGGCCCGGAGCGCGCGGCCCATGGGCGTGTGCTGGAAGAGCAGCGCCAGCGCCGCCACCAGCACCGCCGCCACCAGGGCGGCGATCAGATCGAATTCGTTGAGCAGCATGCCGCCGACATCGACCGGCGAATTCGGGATGCCGAGGTCGAGCGCCTTCACGTTCGAGCCCCAGGCCCACTCGCCGGCGCCTTCGAGCAGGAAGCTCAGCCCGATGGTCGCCATGAAGAGCGTGATCGGCGGCTGGTTGATCAGCGGGCGCAGCATCCCGCGCTCGATCGCGAAGGCGAGGCCGACCATGACGATCGCCGTGACCGGCAGTGCGCCCCAGATCGGCAGGCCATGCTCTATCAGTCCCACCAGGGTCAGCGCCGCGAACAGCACCATCGCGCCCTGCGCGAAGTTGAACACCTGCGAGGCCTTGAAGATGAGCACGAAGCCGAGCGCCACCAGCGAGTACATCACGCCGGTGAGCAGGCCGGAGACCGCGACCTCGGCCAGGAAGATCGGGAAGTCGATCATGTCGAGGAAGGGCGCGACGAAGAAGTCCCACAGAAACTCCATCACTCGTCGTCCTCGGTCGCGACGCCCAGGTAGGCGTCGATCACGGCCTGGTCGTTGCGCACCTCCTCCGGCGTGCCGTCGGCGATCTTGCGGCCGTAGTCGAGCACGACGATGTGGTCGGAGAGCTCCATGACGACGCTCATGTCGTGCTCGATCAGCGCCATCGTCGTGCCGAAGCGCGCCTTGGTCTCGAGGATGAAGCGGCTCATCTCGGCCTTCTCGCCCCGGTTCATCCCGGCCATGGGCTCGTCGAGCAGGAGCAGGTCGGGCTCGGCCGCGAGCGCGCGCGCAAGCTCCACCCGCTTCTGCAGGCCGTAGGGCAGGCGCCCCACCGGCACGTTGCGGATGTCCTCGATCTCGAGGAACCCGATGACCTCGTCGGCGGCGGCGCGGTGGCGCGCTTCCTCCGTCCGCGACGGCCCCGCCGGCAGAAGGCAGGCCACGAAATTGCTGTGCATCTTGAGGTTGCGGCCGGCCATGACGTTGTCGAGCGTGCTCATGCCCTTGAACAGCGCGACGTTCTGAAAGGTGCGGGCCATGCCCTCCATGGCGGCGACGCGCGGGCGCATCTTGCGGCGCGTGCGCCCCTTGAAGGTGATCGTGCCCTCGGTCGGCTGGTAGGCGCCGTTCAGCACGTTGAGCATGGAGGTCTTGCCGGCGCCGTTGGGCCCGATGATCGCGCAGATCTCGCCGGCGTAGATGGTGAACTCGACCCCGGCGAGCGCCTGGACGCCGCCGAAGCGGAGCGTGATGCCGTCTACGCTGAGCAGCGGCTCGCCCGGCGCGGGGAGGCCGGTCGTCGCGTCAGCCTGCACGGCCGCCTTCATCCGCAGACTGGGCGGCGGCGTGCGAGAGACCCAGATAGTGCTCCCGCACGGCCGGGTTGCCGTGGAGCTCCGCCGCCGTGCCCTCCAGGGCGATCTGGCCGCTTTCCAGGATGTAGCCGTAGCCGGCCACGCCGAGGGCCATGTTGGCGTTCTGCTCGGCAAGCAGGAAGGTGACTCCCTCCTCCTCGTTGAGCTGGCGGACCTCCGAGAAGATCCGGGCGACCACCTGCGGCGCCAGGCCCATGGAGGGCTCGTCCAGCAGGACCATGGCGGGCCGTGACATCAGCGCCCGGCCGATGGCGAGCATCTGCTGCTCCCCGCCCGAGATGAAGCCCGCGAGGATGCGCCGCCGCTCGCCAAGCGCAGGGAAGTGTCCGTAGACCCGCTCCAGGTCGGACCGCACCGCCGCCTTGCCGTCCTTCCTGGTATAGGAGCCGGTCAGCAGGTTCTCGTGCACCGTGAGGTGGGGGAAGCAGCGGCGCCCCTCCATCACCTGGATGATGCCGCGGCGCACGAGGTCGCCCGGCGCGAGCTTGTCGATGCGCTCGCCCCGGAAGTGGATCTCGCCCCCGGTGATGTCGCCCCGCTCCACCCGCAGCAGGTTGGAGATCGCCTTGAGCGTGGTGGTCTTGCCGGCGCCGTTCGGCCCCAGCAGGGCGACGATCGCCCCTTCGGGAACCGTAATGGAGACGCCGCGCAGGACCGAGATCACATGGTCGTAGACGACCTCGACCGAGTCGAGCCGCAAGAGAGCCTCAGGGGCGGCGACCGCGTCGCCGCCGCCCCCGGCCGGACTCTCCAATGGAACCGTCACATCTCCTGCGAGCAGTCGCGCGGGGTGATGTTGTTCTCCTCCGCGTACTGGGCCGCAGCAGCCTCGATCATCGGACGCACGACATCCTGCATCGGCTCGATCCAGTCGCTGACGATGTTCCAGGCCGAACCGTCCCACTGCTGGATGATCACCGGGCCGTTGCCCTCGTGGTCCTCGCAGGTGATCTTCACCGGCGGGGTGAAGCCGGCGAGGCCGAGCTCGGCCAGCCGCGCGTCGGTCAGGTCGAGGTTCTCCAGGCCCCAGCGCACCTCGGCGCCGGTCAACGCCCGGTTGCCGTACTTCGCCTGGGCGGTGCGGATCGCCTCGGTCGTGTAGACGGAGCTGAGGAGCCCGCGATTGTAGAGAACCTCGCCGAAGTTCTTCTCCGCCGCCGCCGCCGCGTCGCCGCCGTAGAGGCTTGCCAGGATTTCGTCGTGAAGCGGGAAGCCCGCGCCCGGCGAGTGGAAGGATCCGCCGCGATAGCCGATGGCATCGTCGCCGGCCGGCACCACGTCGGACTCGCTCGACGACCACCAGACGCCGATTAGCTTCTCCATGTCATAGGCGATGGCCGCGGCCTCCTTGAGCGCCACCTGGTTCATCACGCCCCACCCCCAGAGGAAGGTCCAGTCGGGCCTGATCTTGCGGATCTGCAGCCAGGTCGCCCGCTGCTCCTGCCCCGGATGGTCGACCGGAAGCAGCTCGAGCGTGTAGCCGAGCTTCTCCGCCAGCACCTGGAGGGTCGGGATCGGCTCCTTGCCGTAGGGGCTGTTGTGGTAGATCAGCGCGATCGTCTTGCCCGCGAGCTGATCCATGCCGCCTTCCTGCGCGCCCACGAACTTGATGAAGGCCGAGGCCTGGCTCCAGTAGGTGGTGGGGAAGGTGAAGGTCCACGGGAAGATGCGCCCGTCGGACGCCGCCGTCTGACCGTAACCCATCGAGTGCACCGGAATCTCGTCGACCGGCGCCCTCGGGTTGAGCTGATAGGTCACGCCGGTGGACAGCGGCATGACGATCGACGCCCCCGTCGGCCCCTGGTTCTTGAGGCGCTCGTAGCACTCGACGCCGAGCTTGGTGTCGTAACGGTACTCGCACTCCTCGAAGGCGAGCTTGACGCCGTTGATTCCGCCGTCCCGTTCGTTGATCAGCGTGTAATAGTCGAGCGCGCCGTTCGCCGCCGGAATGCCGTTGGGCGCGTATGGACCCGTCCGGTAAACGAGCAGGGGAATGAACTGCTCGTCGGCCGCCTGGACCTCACCGCTGGTAAGAGTCGTCGTGGCTGCCGCCGCGAGACCGCCGGCGACCACCGCCGCGGCCAAAGCGCCGCTCACGCCGCGGCGAAATACATTCTTGAATTCCATTTCCTTGCCTCCCGCGTCAGGACCGGGCGTCCCCCGCGGGCACGCCCATCGTTCCCGGCGGCAAACCTAGCACGGAGAAACGGCCTCGACCATGCCGTGAATCTACGTATTCGGCAGGCGGGCGCGGCGGCACAAATCACGGCATAGCCATGCTTTACAGGTATCGCCGGCAGCAGGGGCGAAGGCCGAACGCAAAGGGGCGCGAGCCCTGCGGCCCGCGCCCCCGCTCCTGTGCCGCCGCCGCGAGGCGATCCCGCGGGAGCGGCCGATCAGGCCTCTCAGGCCGCCTTGCTGTCGAGCCGCTTGTGGCCGCCACCCTGGATGGCGATCTTGCGCGGCTTCAGCGCCTCGGGAAGCTCGCGCACCAGGTCGATGTGCAGCAGCCCCTTGTCGAGCGCAGCGCCCGTCACCTGGATATGGTCGGCGAGGTTGTAGCGCCGCTCGAAGGCGCGGGTGGCGATCCCCCGGTGGAGGTAGCTCTCGCCCTCGCCGTTCTCCCTGGCGAGCTTGCCGGTGACGGTGAGCAGGTTCTCCTTGACCTCGACCGCGACCTCGTCCTCGCCGAAGCCGGCGACGGCGAGCGTCACGCGATAGGCGTTCTCGCCGGTCTTCTGGATGTTGTAGGGCGGATAGGAGGGCGCCGTCTCGCTCGGCATCTGCTCGAGCAGCCGCGCCATCCGGTCGAAACCGACGGTGGTGCTGAAGAGCGGGGAAAGATCGAATGCACGCATGGTGTGACTCCTTTCTCAAGCAAGTCTTCGGTGGTCCGCCGTTATGGCCGGACCGGTTCCATGCCCTGCCGGGGGCCCGTCCTGCGGCACCCCCCTCGGGCACCCATGACATGGTGATTCCGGACGGCGATTTCAAGGGCGACGCTGGACCCGGAGGCGCCGGCAGGCAAGGCTGTGCGCCATGGCGCATCATCCGGCCCCGCCCGGCGGCTCCACGCACGGCGTCCACGCCGCGGTCTTCGTCGCCATGTTCCTCATCTCGTTCGCCTATCCCGTGGGCGAGGCGATCGCCAACGAACTGGACACCGGCGTTCTGCTCTTCCTCCGCTTCGCGCTCGCCGCAGCGCTCTTCGCGCCGCTGGTCGCCTGGCGCCACGGCCTCGTCTGGCCCGGCTGGCGGGCGCTCGGCGGCTATGCGGCGATCAGCCTCTCCCTCGTCGCCTTCTTCTGGTGCCTGTTCTACGGCCTGCGCACCACCAGCGCGCTCAACACCGGCGCTCTCTCGACGCTGATTCCCGGCCTCACGGCGATCGGCGGCGCCATCCTCGTGGGCGAGCGGCTGGGCTGGCACCGGCTCGCCGCGCTCGGCATGGGGCTGGTCGGCGCGCTCTGGGTGGTCTTCCGCGGCGACTGGGACCGCTTCACCTCCCTCGACCTCAACGAGGGCGACCTGATCGTCTTCGCCGGCTGCGTCGCGATGGGCTTCTACAGCCCGCTGGTCAAGCGCTTCCACCGGGGCGAGCCGGTGATGGTGATGACCCTCTGGGTGGTAGGCATCAACGCGGTGTGGTGCCTGCTCATCGCCAACGCCGCGCTCGTGACCATGGACTGGGGCGCGGTGCCGCTCTTCGCCTATGGCGGCGTCGCCTATGTCGCGATCGGCTCCACCGTCGTGGCCTTCTTCCTGATGCAGTGGGGCACGATCCGGCTCGGCCCGACCCGCGTCCAGGCCTACAGCTACCTCCTGCCCGCCTTCGTGCTGGCGATCGACTGGGCGCTGGGCAAGGGCCTGCCGACGGCGATCACCACGCCCGGCATCGTGATCGTCATCGCCGCGAGCCTGGTGATCCAGCGCGGCGAGGTCTTCGCCGGCCGCTCGGCGGGCGCCGCGCGCTCCTAGCGCGTCTCCGTTTCTGACCGACGCGCGGCAGGGCTACATCGCTCACGGCAGCCGGCCTGCGGCCGGCGCCGTCGCGCGTCCACGCGCGCGGAGCGCACGATGCGGGCGCGCCGCATAAGCGGCGGGCCGCGGTCGCGGCCTGTCGCGTATCCGTACACGACGGATACGCTTAGCGCCGCTCGATCGCGAAGAGGCGGGCGGTGACGACGAGACCGATCGCCGGGCAGATCAGCATGCACCACCAGGCTGCCTCCCAGCTTCCGAGGCCGCCGACCACCACGGCCATCAGCGGCGGCCCGAGCAGCATGCCGATCGCCGCCCCCTGCGCCATGAAGCCGTTGGCCATCGTTACGAGATCGGGCTTGGGCGCATGCACGGCAGCGCCGGCGTAGGCGGCTGCAGGCAGGATGCCGCTGCCGGCGCTGAAGACGATCGCGAGCGGGATCTTCGCGCCGTCGGGCACGAAGCCCGCGAGGATCAGCACGCCGGTGACGGCCATGATGACATTCGCCGACCCCACCAGAGCGAAGCGCGGCACCCCTCGGTGCATCAGCCAGCCGCCGATCAGGTTGCCGAGGACGTTCATCCCCACCACCAGCGCCGAGAAGAGCGCGGCGCCGATGAGCCCACGGCCCTGGGTCTCGGTCAGGAAGGTCGGCAGCCACGCGGCCACCGCAAACCATTGAATCGTGAAGAGCAGGAAGGCACCGCCGTAAAGCCAGAGCGCGCCGACCGGCAGCGTCGCCCGCGCGCCGGCCCAGTCGAAGCGCGCGCCCGCGTCCCGGCGTGGCTGCTCGGGCCAGCGCCGCCGCGTGGTGCCGACCACCGCGAGCACCGTCGCGATCAGCGCCGCGCCGGCCATGAGCCACCAGAGAGCGCGCCAGCCCAGCGGTTCGGCGATGAAGGGCGCCACGATCATGGCGAGCGCCATCCCGCCCGGCATGTAGCCGCTCCAGATGCCGAGCGTGAGGTTCCGGTCCTCGGGCCGCGAGGCGTCGACCGTGATCTTGGGCGCGGAGGCCACGATGGCGGCGAAGCTGATCCCCTCGAAGACGCGGACCGCAAGCAGCACGGTGGCGCCGGTCGCGAGCGCGCCGGCGATACCGCTCAGGACGAGAACGAGAACGCCCGTCAGCAGGAGCGCGCGGGCGCCGATGCGCCCGCCGGTCATCCCCGTCAGCACGCCGAAGCCCGCGCCATAGGCGAAGAAGATCGAGGCGAGCCAGCCGGCGGTTATCTTGTCGAGTCCGAACTCGTCGGACACCAGCCCGATGGTCGGTGGCACCTTGCCGACCGCGTAGCCCACGATGACGCTGACGAAGATCGCGACGAAGACGACGCTCCAGCGGGTGCGCGCCGCCCCGACGCCTGCCGCGACGCCGCCCGTCTCGCTGCCGCGGGCGCCGCTCAAGCCGCTTGGCCTAGCCCGCATGTCTCACCATGGTCACGGCCTGCGTCGCGTCCAGGCGTTCGATCCGCCAGGAGCGGGCCGAAAAGCGTATCGGGGAATACGGTTGAGGCCCGCGACGCCGCGGGCGGGCGCCTGGGCGCGACCCGAAGGGCGGCGCTCTCCGGCCGACAGTGTGCGTCGAGGCGCTTGCCCGATGTCCCTGCATCGCGCTGCGCGCCCCTCCTACCCTGTCGGCCGGACAGCGCCGCGCAGACCATGACCCTGGTGAGACATGCGGGCTAACGCCAGGGCCCGCAGGCAGACAGCGCCTGGGTGTCCTCGTAGGCGTCCCAGACGGCGATCCCGCCGTCCCGCACGGTGAAGACCCAGCACCACTTCGCGCGGTAGTGCTTGCCGCTGAGCTTCGACGAGCCCGCCTCCTCGCCGTTGACGGACACCGTGTCGCCGTCGACGACCCAGGTGTTGATGACGTGCTCGTGCATGGCGAGCGCCGCCGGCATGACGCGGAAGTAGTCCTCGATCGCGGCCCGGCCTTGCCAGCGGCCCGCCCAGGGCAGGTCGTCGCCGCCCGGCATGTCGATCACCGCGTCGTCGGTGAACATGGCCACGATGGTGGCGGCGTCCCCGCCGGCGAGCTGGTCGAGGAAGCCTCTCACGACGTCTCTCGCGGACATGGCCGTCGCTCCCAGAACAGAGGCGCGCAGCGGCGCGCGGCCGCTGCCCCTCACGGTCATAGCACCTCGGGCGAGCGATGGCGATGCGCCACGCCCGCATCACGTCCGCACCGAAACGACTGGACGGCGCGCGGAAATGCTGGCTTGCTTCGCTCCGGCGGGCCTCGCGTCCCTCGCGGAGCGGAAGCCCGGCCGTGGCGGCTCTCACGTTGGACGAGAAGGACGAAACCCGTGGCCCTCAGCGACGCGCGCGGCGTGCAGACATCGGCGACCGAGCCCGGCAGCATGGCGCTCCTCGAGACGGCGATGCGCCAGTTCCAGTGCTATCGCGGCGACGCCGTCGAGACCATCGACCGGGCGCTGGCGGAAGACCCGGACTTCGTGACCGGCCACATCTTCCGCACCGCGATGCACGCCATGCTCTGGGAGAGGAGCGTGCTGCCGGAGGTCGAGGCGGGCCTCGCCCGGCTCCGGGCGCTGGAGAGCGCCGCCACCGAGCGCGAGCGGGCCCACGTCGCGGCGCTCGCGGACTGGGCCGCCGGCGACTGGGACGGCATGCGGGCACGGCTCGACCGGATCCTCGCCGACGAGCCGCGCGACGCGCTGGCGCTGCAGGCCGGCCACCTCGGCGACTTCTTCCTCGGCGACCGCGACAATCTGCGCGGCCGCATCGCCCGCGCGCTGCCGGCCTGGAGCCGGGACGACCCCGGCTACGGCTTCGTCCTCGGCATGACGGCCTTCGGGCTGGAGGAGTGCGGCGACTACGGCGCGGCGGAGGACGCCGGCCGGCAGGCGCTCGCGCTGGAGCCGGACGACTGCTGGGCCCAGCACGCGCTCTGCCACGTGATGGAGATGCAGGCCCGGCAGGAGGAAGGCATCGCCTTCATGGAAGGACGCAAGGATCACTGGGCGCAGGAGGACAACGGCTTCGCCTTCCACAACTGGTGGCACGTCGCCCTCTTCAACCTCGACAACGACCGCTACGACCGGGTGCTGGAGATCCACGACACGGCGCTCCGGCCCGAGCCCTCGGAGATCCAGCTCGAGATGCTCGACGCCGCGGCGCTGCTCTGGCGCCTCCGCTTGCGCGGGATCGACACGGGCGACCGCTTCGAGCGCCTGGCCGCGACCTACGAGGCGTTGCCGGCGGAGCACGGCTTCTACGCCTTCAACGACATGCACGCGATGATGGCCTACGTGGCGACCGGCCGGGACCGCGCCGCCGCCCAGCTCGAGAAGGCGGCGCTTGCGGCGGCGGAGGGAGCGGGCACCAACGCCCGCATGACCCGCGAGGTGGGACTCCCCATCCTGCGCGCGCTCCGCGCCTTCGGCGCCGGGCGCCACGGCGAGGCGGTGGACCTGCTGATGCCCGTGCGCTACCGGGCGCATGCCTTCGGCGGCAGCCACGCCCAG
This sequence comes from Alphaproteobacteria bacterium, assembly GCA_011523425.1. Lineage (GTDB taxonomy): Bacteria > Pseudomonadota > Alphaproteobacteria > UBA828 > UBA828 > WTGU01. The sequence continues at coordinate 6,449 of WTGU01000082.1, read as the reverse complement.
CGCGACATCGTCCACCGCACGCTGATCGAGGCGGCGATGCGCGACGGCCAGCGCGGCCTCTCGCAGGCGCTGGCGAACGAGCGCATCGCGCTGAAGCCGGACTGCCCCTTCAGCCGCTCGCTCAGGCGACGTGCCGGAGCGCCCGCCTGATCCGGCGCGAAGGCGGCGCCTGCGGCGGACCGGTCAGCGCGCCTCTCCGCCCCGCGAATGGGTGAAGCGCCAGGCGTAGGCGCCGAGCGCCATGCCGACGAGGGGGCCGGCGACGTAGATCCAGTAGTGGCCGAAGTCCCCCATCGCGACGTAGGGGCCGAGCGCCCGCGCCGGGTTCATGGCGGCGCCGGCGACCGGGCCCATCAGCATCACCTCGATGCCCACCACCGCGCCCACCGCGACGCCCGCGAGAGCGCCGTGCGCCCGCTTGTCGAGGCCGACGCCCGCCACCACCCACATGAGCAGGAAGGAGAGGAAGAGCTCGATGGCGAACGCCGTCACGGGCGCGACGCCGATCGCCTCGTTGGGGAGGTTCGCGCCCATCGCGCCGTGATCGCCGAGCGCCCAGAGCAGGCACTTCCCCGCCAGCACCGAGCCGGCGAGCTGGGCCAGCGCGTAGCCGGGCACCAAGCGCCACGGGAGATGGCCGATCAGCGCGGCCGCGAGCGAGAGCGCCGGATTGACGTGGGCGCCCGAGACGTGGCCGAAGGCATAGATGACGACGGTGATGACGAGGCCGGAGATCAGGCCGGGACCGATGGCGCCGAGGGTGCCGCCCATCTTCGCGTCCACCACCACCGCGCCGGCGGCGAAGAAGACGAGCGAGAAGGTGCCGATGAACTCGCACGCATAGCGGCGCAGCTCGTCGGATCGCAGGCCCGGCGGCAGGCGCAGCCGCGGCGTGTCCTCTCCCTTCATCGGCCCAGAATACCCCGAGCGGCGCCTCACCGCCCGTGCCGGCGGCGCCGTGTCCGCCTCGCCGCCCGCACCGGGCCGGGGTCCGTTGCTGCCGGGCGCCCCCTGCCCTACCCTGCGCCCACCCCGGCAGGCGGACGCGGAGCCCGAGCATGGAACGGCAGTGCGAGCAGGAGGTGCGGAGCTTCCATGCCTTCCTGCGCGACTGGCTCGCGGGCGCGGTGCCGCGCACGGCAGAGACCTTCGCACGCTTTTCCGGCGCGATGGACGCGGGCGTCGAGGTGGTGAGCCCGCTCGGCACCGTGACCGGACGCGACGCGCTGGTGGAGGAATTCGAGGCGCTGCACGGGCAGCTCGCGGCCGATGCCGAGGCCTTCGACATCTGGATCGAGAACTTCCGCTGCCGCTGGCTCCTGGGCGACCACGCGGTGGTCGTCTACGAGGAGTGGCACCGGCGCCGCGGCGCGACCTCCGCCCGGCTCTCGACCGCCCTCTTCCGCCGCGACGAGGCGGCGCCGAGCGGCGTCCGCTGGCTCCACGTTCACGAGACCTGGCTGCCGGGCCTGGCGCCGGAAGGCGGCGAGCGCTTCCCGGAGACCGCCTGACCGCGCCCCTGGATCGCGCCGTCCCGTGCACGCTCCGACCGCCATCGAGTCCCCGGACCCGGCCGCTGCGGCGGGCCATCAGGCGATCCACACCCGCGAGCGCCAGTTTACCCGCATCTTCACCACCATGTACGGCCAGAAGCAGCGCGCGCGCTCGCGACTGCCGGTCAAGACACGGGCGGTGCGGATACACGCGCCCGGCGGCCCGGAGGCGCTGAGCGTCGACGACATACGGGTGCCGGACCCCGGCGCCACCGAGGTGCGGATATCGCAGAGGGCCATCGGCCTCAACTTCCTCGACGTCCACCAGCGCAACGGCGGCTATCCGTCGCCGGGGCTGCCGTGGGTCGTCGGCTTCGAGGGCGCGGGCGTGGTGGAGGCGGTGGGCGGCGCGGTGCGGGGGCTCAGGGAGGGCGACCGCGTCGCCTATGCATGCGCACCGCCCGGCGCCTATGCCGGGCTTCGCACCCTCGCGGCGGACGCGCTGGTCCCGCTGCCGGACGCGATCGGCTTCGAGCAGGCCGCCGCCTCCATGCTGAAGGGCATGACGGCCGAGTACCTGGTGCACAGGAGCTGCGCCGTGCAGGCAGGGGACGGCGTTCTGGTCCACGCGGCCGCCGGCGGCACCGGCCTCCTGCTCTGCCAGTGGCTCGCCCATCTTGGCGCCACCGTGATCGGCTGCGTCGGCGACGACGGCAAGCGCGCGCTCGCCGAGAGCCACGGCTGCCGCCACGTGCTCAACTACCGGCGCGAGGATGTTGCCGCGCGCGTGGCAGACCTTGCCGGCGGCGACGGCCTCGCCGCGGTCTACGATTCCGTCGGCCGCGACACCGCCGAGGCCTCCGTCGCCTGCCTGCGACCGGGCGGCACGCTGGTTCTCTTCGGCGGCTCGTCGGGCGCGGCGGCTCCCGCCGCCCTCGCCGCGGCGGCGGCGAAGTCCGTCGCGGTGGTGCGGCCCGGCCTCTTCGAGGAGAACGCCACGCCGGCGGCCCTCCAGGCCAGGGCGCAGGCCCTCTTCGCGGTGCTGGAGAGCGGCGCGGTCCGCGTCCACATCGGCGCGCGCCATGCGCTCACGGACGCGGCGGATGCGCACCGCGCGCTGGAGGCCCGGCGCACGGCCGGCCAGAGCGTGCTGATCCCCGATTAATTCTCAGGCGGCGTCGGCGAGCGCCTTCTCGATCGCCCGGAGCGCCTCGTCGAGGCGCTCGCCGTCCGGGCCGCCGGCCTGCGCCATGTCGGCCCGGCCGCCGCCACCCTTGCCGCCGACCGCGGCGGCGCCGGCACGGGCGAGATCGACGGCGCTGACGCGGGCGGTGAGGTCCTCGGTGACGCCGACCGTGAGCGCTGCCTTGCCGTCGGTGCGGCTGACCACGGCATAGACGCCAGACCCCATCTGCTGCTTCAGGTCGTCGACCATGGCGCGCAGCTCCTTGGGCCGGGCGCCGTCGAGCGCTCGGCCGACGAAGGCCATGCCGGCGATCTCGCGGGCCTCCACGGCGGGGCCGCTGCCGGCGGTGGCGAGCGCCCGGCGGGTCTCTGCGAGGGTGCGCTCGAGCTTGCGGTGGTCGTCCACCAGCGCGCCGATGCGGCCCGCAAGCTCGGCCGGCGGCGCCTTGAGCACCGCCGCGGCCTCCCTGAGGGCCGCTTCGAGCCCCGTGCCGTGGCGGCGCGCCGCCTCGCCCGTCAGCGCCTCGATGCGGCGGATGCCGGCGGCGCTGGCGCTCTCGCCCACGATGCGGAAGAGCCCGATATCGCCGGTGCGCTCCACATGGGTGCCGCCGCAAAGCTCGACCGAGTAGGGCGCGTCGGCCTCCGCCCCGGCATCGCCCATGGAGACAACGCGCACCTCTTCGCCGTACTTCTCGCCGAAGAGCGCGAGCGCGCCGGCGGCGACCGCCTCCTCCGGGCCCATCAGCCGCGTGACCAGCGGCGTGTTCTGGCGGATCAGCCGGTTGACCTCCGCCTCGATCGAATCGAGCTCGTCCGCCGGGATCGCGCCGGGGTGGCTGATGTCGAAGCGGAGCCGGTCGGGCGCGACCAGCGAGCCCTTCTGGGTGACGTGATCGCCGAGGGCGCGGCGGAGTGCCGCGTGCAGCAGGTGAGTGGCCGAGTGGTTCGCGCGGAGCGCAGTACGCCGCGCGCCGTCGACGCTGAGCAGGACGGCATCGCCCGGCGCCAGCGCGCCTTCCTCCACCACCGCGTGGTGGACGTGAAGGCCGTCCGCCTCCCGCCGCGTGTCGGTGACGCGCAGCCGGGCGCCCGTGGCGGCGGCAACGGTGCCGGTGTCGCCCACCTGGCCGCCGGCCTCAGCGTAGAAGGGGGTCTGGTTGACCACCAGCGCCACCGTGTCGCCGGCCTCGGCCCGCTCGGCCTCCGCGCCGCCCACCACCAATGCCTGCACCTCGGCCTCGGCGCTCTCCGTGCCGTAGCCGAGGAACTCGGTGGCGCCCACGCGCTCGCGAATGCCGAACCAGACCGTGTCGCTCGCCGCCTCGCCGGAACCCGCCCAGGCGCGGCGCGCGGCCTCGCGCTGGCGTTCCATGCAGGTCTCGAAGCCTGCGCGCTCGACCGCGCGGCCTTGCGCGCGGAGCGCGTCCTCGGTGAGATCGAGGGGGAAGCCGTAGGTGTCGTAGAGGCGGAACGCCGTCTCGCCCGGCAGCGGCGCGCCGGGGGCGAGGCCGGTGGTCGCCTCGTCGAGCAGGCGCAGGCCCCGCGCGAGCGTCTCCTTGAAGCGGGTCTCCTCCAGCCGGAGCGTCTCGGTGATGAGCGGCTCCGCGCGGACGAGCTCGCCGAAGGCCTGGCCCATCTCGCGCACCAGCGCCGGCACCAGGCGCCACATCAGCGGCTCGGCGCAGCCCATGAGGTGGGCATGGCGCATGGCGCGCCGCATGATCCGCCTCAGCACGTAGCCGCGCCCCTCGTTCGACGGCATCACGCCGTCGGCGATAAGGAAGGCGCTCGCCCGCAGGTGATCGGCGACCACCCGATGGGAGGCGCGATGCGGGCCGTCCGCGGCCGCGCCGCTGAGCTCGACGCTGGCCGCGATCAGGTTGCGGAAGAGGTCGGTCTCGTAGTTGTCGTGGGTGCCCTGCATGATCGCGGCGATGCGCTCCAGCCCCATGCCGGTGTCGATCGAGGGGCGCGGCAGGTCGATCCGCTCGTCCGGCGTGACCTGCTCGAACTGCATGAACACCAGGTTCCAGATCTCGACGAAGCGGTCGCCGTCCTGATCGGCGCTCCCCGGCGGCCCGCCGGCTATGTGCGGGCCGTGATCGTAGAAGATCTCCGAGCAGGGGCCGCAGGGGCCGGTCTCGCCCATGGCCCAGAAGTTGTCCGAGGTCGGAATCCGCAGGACGCGCTCCTCGGGCAGGCCGGCGATCCGGCGCCAGAGCCCGTGCGCCTCGTCGTCCTCGGCGAAGACCGTGACCAGCAGGCGGTCTTCCGGCAGGCCGTAGTCCTGCGTGACCAGCCGCCAGGCGAGCTCGATCGCGCGCTCCTTGAAGTAGTCGCCGAAGGAGAAGTTGCCGAGCATCTCGAAGAAGGTGTGGTGACGCGCGGTGTAGCCGACATTGTCGAGGTCGTTGTGCTTGCCGCCCGCGCGCACGCACTTCTGCGAGGTGGCGGCGCGCTGGTAGGGCCTCGCCTCGGCGCCGGTGAAGACGTTCTTGAACTGCACCATGCCGGCGTTGGTGAACATCAGCGTCGGGTCGTTGCGCGGCACGAGCGGGCTCGAGGCCACGACCTCGTGGCCGTTGGCGGCGAAATAGTCCAGGAACTGCGCGCGGATCTCGCTGACGCTCGGCATGACAGGCCCCGCATGGCCCGCCGGGCGGGAGCCCGCCCGGCGCTGGGATGCGTGCTACTTAGTGCGGCTCGGGCCGGCTGTCCAGATTGGCGCGCGCCCGCGCGTGAAGGGACGCGCGCCCGGCCTCAGGCGCCCTGGTCCGCGTAGACCTCGGCGACGGGCGCCGCCGCCTCGCCCGCCTCGCCGCCATCGAGGCCCGCGTGCCGGCGGATGGCCTCGCCGATCGCGGCGGCGGCGTCCGCGTTCTCCGTGAGGAAGCGCTTCGCGTTCTCGCGGCCCTGGCCGATGCGCTCGCTGTCGTGGGAGTACCAGGAGCCCGACTTCTCGATCACGCCGGCTTTCAGGCCGAGGTCGATCAGCTCGCCGCTGCGCGAGATGCCCTCACCGTACATGATGTCGAACTCGACCATGCGGAAGGGCGGCGCGAGCTTGTTCTTGACCACTTTGACCCGCGTCTGGTTGCCGACCACCTCGTCCCGGTCCTTGACGGCGCCGATGCGGCGGATGTCGAGCCGGACCGAGGCGTAGAACTTCAGCGCGTTGCCGCCGGTGGTGGTCTCGGGGCTGCCGTACATCACGCCGATCTTCATGCGGATCTGGTTGATGAAGATGACGCAGCAGCGCGAGCGCGCGATGGAGGCGGTGAGCTTGCGCAGCGCCTGGCTCATCAGCCGCGCCTGGAGGCCGACATGGGCATCGCCCATCTCGCCCTCGAGCTCGGCGCGCGGCACCAGGGCTGCGACGCTGTCGATCACCACCAGGTCGATGGCGCCGGAGCGGACCAGGGTGTCAGCGATCTCGAGCGCCTGCTCGCCGGCATCCGGCTGCGCGATCAGCAGCTCGTCCACGTTGACGTGGAGCTTGCCGGCGTAGACCGGGTCCAACGCATGCTCGGCGTCGATGAAGGCGCAGGTGCCGCCGAGCTTCTGGGCCTCGGCGACGCAGGAGAGCGCCAGCGTGGTCTTGCCCGAGCTCTCGGGCCCGTAGATCTCGACGATGCGGCCGCGCGGAATGCCGCCGATGCCGAGCGCCACGTCCAGCCCGATGGAGCCGGTCGGGATCGCCTCGATCTCGACGGCGGCGCCGTCGCCGAGCTTCATGATCGAGCCCTTGCCGAACGCCCGCTCGATCTG
>WTGU01000157.1 GCA_011523425.1 Alphaproteobacteria bacterium | reverse complement strand
GATCAGGCGCGGGTGGTGGTGATCGGCGGCGGCATCGTCGGCTGCAGCGTGCTCTACCATCTGGCGAAGCTCGGCTGGTCCGACGTGGTGCTGGTGGAGAAGACCGAGCTCACCGCAGGCTCCACCTGGCACGCGGCCGGGCTGCTGCCGCTCTTCAACATGAGCTACAGCGTCGGCCAGCTCCACAAGTACTCGATCGACCTCTACCAGCAGCTCGAGGCGGAAACCGGCCAGGCGGTGAGCTTCCACCGCACCGGCAACCTGAGGCTCGCCACCAACCAGGAGCGGATGGACGAGTACCGCAACTACTGCGGCACCGCGAACACCATCGGCGTCCCCTTCGAGCTGATCGGCCCGAACGAGATCGGCGCGCTCTGGCCGCTCTGCAACCTCGACGGCCTGGTGGGCGCCCTCTTCCACCCTCACGACGGCCACGTGGCGCCGGTGGACGTGACCCAGGCGCTGGCCAAGGGCGCGCGCGACCGGGGGGCCGAGATCAACCGCAACACCGAGGTGACCGGCATCGAGCGGACCCGCGCCGGCGAGTGGCTGGTGAAGACCACGCGGGGCGACATCACCTGCGAGACGGTGGTAACCGCCACCGGCTCCTGGGCCCGGCAGGTGGGCGCCATGGTGGGCCTCGACCTGCCGACCATCCCGGTCGAGCACCAGTACATCGTCACCGACACGATCCCCGAGCTGGAGGAGCGGAAGGCGGCGGGCCTCCCCGAAATGCCGGTGCTCAGGGAGAGCGATGCCTCCTACTACATGCGGGAGGAGCGCCAGGGCCTGATCCTCGGGCCTTACGAGAAGGACGCGCCGGCCTGGGCGGTGGACGGCGTGCCGGAAGGTTTCGGGCAGGAGCTGCTGCCGCCGGACATCGAGCGGCTGGAGCCCCATATCGAGGCGGCCATCAACCGGGTGCCGATGTTCGGCCGCGCCGGGATCAAGGACTGCGTCAACGGCCCCATTCCCTACACGCCGGACGGCAACCCCCTCATCGGCCCGGCCTACGGGCTGCCGAACTTCTGGCTCGCCGAGGGCTTCAGCTTCGGCATCACCGCCGCCGGCGGTGCCGGCTGGCAGCTCGCGGGCTGGATCGCCGACGGCGAGCCCTCGATCGACATGCTGGCGGTCGACCCCCGGCGCTTCGGTGCCTACGCCAACAAGCACTACACCAGGGCCAAGAACGAGGAGGCCTACGCCCACGTCTTCATCATCCACTACCCGGACGAGGAGCGCCCGGCGGCGCGCCCCGCCAAGACCAGCCCCTGCCACGAGCGGCTGGCCGCCCGCGGTGCCGTCTGGGGCCAGCGCTACGGCTGGGAGCGGCCCAACTGGTTCGCGCCCGAAGGCGTCGAGCCGCGCGACGACTGGAGCTTCCGCCGCACCAACTATTTCGAGCCCGTCGCCGCCGAGTGCCGGGCGGTGCGCGAGCGAGCAGGGCTGATCGACATCACCAGCTTCTCCAAGTTCCGGGTATCCGGGCCAGGCTCGGAGGCGGCGCTCGACCGCGTGCTCGCGAACCGGCTGCCGAAGGCCCGTGGGCGCATCAAGCTCTCCCATGCGCTGACCGAGACCGGCGGCGTGCGCTCCGAGTTCACGGTGCTGCGCGAAGGGCCGGATTCCTTCTACCTGGTGAGCTCCGGCGCGGCCGAGCGCTACGACCACGACTTCCTGCTGCGCGAGGTGGCCGGCGATGGCGTCGCCATCGAGAACATCACCACCGCCCACGGCGTGCTCGTGCTGGCGGGGCCGCGCGCGCGCGACATCCTGCAGGCCGTAACCGACGCCGATCTCTCCAATCAGGCCTTCCCCTGGCTCACGGCGCAGCCGATCTCCGTCGGCCTCGCGCCGGCCACCGCCATGCGGGTCAACTTCGTGGGCGAGCTCGGCTGGGAGCTGCACCACCCGATCGAGTACCAGAACTGCATCTTCGACGCCCTGGTCGACGCCGGAGACGCGCACGGCCTCGGCATGTGCGGCATGCGGGCGATGGATTCGCTCAGGATCGAGAAGTCCTACCGCATGTGGGGGCAGGACCTCACCATCGAGTATTCCGCCCTCGAGGCGGGCCTCGACCGCTTCATCGCGCTCGACAAGGGTGACTTCGTGGGCCGCGACGCGCTCGTCGCCCAGCGCGAAGCGGGCGTGCCGCAGGATTTCGTCACGCTCCGGGTAGACGCCGACGACGCCGATCCCTGGGGCAACGAGCCGATCTATGACGGCGAGACCATGGTGGGGCGCGCCACCTCCGGCGCCTTCGGTCACACGCTGGGCCGGAGCCTGGCGCTCGGCTACGTCGCGGTCGGGCATGCGGAGCCCGGCCGGGCGCTCGCCGTCGAGATCCTGGGCGAGCGCAAACCGGCCGAGGTGATCCCCGCCTCGCCGGTGGACCCGGCCAACGAGAAGCTGCGCGCCTAGCCCCCGGCCCCGGCCCCCATCACGAACCATCGAGAGGGAGACATGGCACTCGCCGAGCGCGACATCACCGTGGAGGGACACAGCGTCCATCTCTGGGAGGGAGGCGAAGGCTTCCCCATCCTGATGCTGCACGGCTCCGGCCCCGGCGCCGGCACGGTCGGCAACTGGCGGCTCGTGCTGGAGCCGCTGGCCGCGCGCTACCGCATCGTCGCCACCGACCTGATCGGCTTCGGCGCCTCGGGTCGCAAGGCGCAGGAGCCCTATTTCGACCTGCCGCTCTGGCGGCGGCAGGCCCAGGCGGTGCTCGACCTGCTGCCCGAAGGCGAGGCCGGCGTGATCGGCCATTCCCTCTCGGCCAGCCTCGCGCTCGGGCTCGCCATGGACAATCCGCGCGTCACCAGGGTGATGACCACCGGCGCCATGGGCGCGCCGGCGCGGGTCAACCGGGAGACGGAGATCTGCTGGCGCTTCCCCGAGACCCGCGACGAGCTGAGGGAAGCGGCGGAGATCCTGGTCCACGATCCCGCCGTCATCACCGATGCCTTCCTCGATGCGCGCATGGCCATCCTGCATGACGGCGCGTACGGCCCCTACTTCCGCAGCATGTTTGCCGGCGACAAGCAGCGCTTCATCGACGCGGCGGTGCTCCCGCCCGAGCGGCTGGCAGCGCTGGAGTGCCGGGTGATGATGCTTCACGGCCGCGATGACCGGCCCTTCCCCTGCGCCGAGAACACGCAGGTGCTCGCCCGCCTGATCCCCAGGGCCGACAGCTTCGTGATCGCCGAATGCGGCCATTCGCCGGCGCTGGAACATCCTGATAAACTTCTGGCTGCGGCTGAGATGCTGTTCGGCTGATGCCGCGCCGGGCCTCGAAAGGGCGGGCACGGGCGCGCCGGTAAGACAATGGAGCGGACGATGCGTAGACATATCCGATGCGGCCGGCTGTTCACCGGCACGGGCGACAGCGCGGAGCCCGACCAGACGGTTGTGATCGAGGGCGAGCGGATCGCCTACGCGGGGCCGAGCGCGGGCGCGCCAGTGGCCGCGCCCGAGGACGAGGTGCTCGATCACTCCGGCCACTTCGTGATGCCGGGCCTGATCGACGTCCACGTCCACCTCTCCTACGGCAACGCCAAGACCGAGGAGGACATCGACCTCTACGCGCCGGTCGAGTTCCGCGCGCTCAGGGGGCTGGAGGCGGCGCAGCGGGTGCTGGCGGCCGGCTTCACCTCGATGGCCGATCCCACCACCAGCGGCCGGGTGACGCCGTCGATCCGCGACGCCATCGACGCCGGCCTCTTCACCGGCCCCCGCATCACCTGCTCCGGCCGCCAGATCACCAACCGCCAGGGACTCTCGGACTGGTATCCGAGCTGGATCGGCGTGCCCGAGACCTCCATCGGCGTGCTCGCCCGCGACGCCAATGAGGGGATCGCGGAGATCCGCACCATGGTCAAGGACGGGGTGGACTTCATCAAGATCGCCATGGACGGCGATTCGATGAACCCGATGACCAGCGTGCTCGTCGCCGGCTACAACCAGGAAGAGACCACGGCGATGGTCGCCGAGGCCCACC
>WTGU01000042.1 GCA_011523425.1 Alphaproteobacteria bacterium | reverse complement strand
CGTGTGCCTGACGCAGCCGGCCATGGTGACGCCGGTGCAGATCAGCGTGTCGATGCCGCCGGCCCGCAGGATGCCGCCGAGATGGGTGCCGGCGAAGGCGCTCGGCCGCTTCTTGACGATCAGCGTGTCGACGCCCTCTTCCGGCGCGACGCGGGCGTCGATCTCGGTCGCTTCCGTTCCCAGCATGAGGTCCTCGAAGGGCTTCTTGAGCGGGTAGGCGCCCATGTCGAAGCGGCTGCAGAAGGCGGTGGTGGTGTAGACGATCGGCAGTCGCTTGGCCCGGGCGGCCGCGAGCAGGCGCTGCACGCCGGGGATGATCCGCTCGTCCATGTCCTCGCAGGAGAAGCGGTGGCCCGGGCGGGTCCAGGCGTTGGCGAGGTCGATGTTGAGAAGCGCCGGCCGCGTGCCGAACCCGGAACGCTGGTTCCAGCCGCGTGTCCGGTAGAGCCCGGCATCGCCGGAGAAGATGGTGTCGAGCGCCTTGCGGACCTCGTCATCGAGCGGCATCGCCGCCTCCCTTGCTGTCTGCCTCGCGGCGAGCCGTCGGCGGAGATCAGCCCAGCGGCGGCCGGCGGTCCGCCCAGGGCGCCGCTTCCTCGTAGGCTGCGGCGGCGCGCAGGATGTCCACCTCGCGGTTGATGCCGGCGACCATCTGCAGGCCCACCGGCAGCCCCCCTTCGGTGAAGCCCGCCGGGATCGAGGCCGCCGGCTGGCCGGTCAGATTGAAGGGATAGGTGTAGTAGACCCAGGAGACGATGTTCCGGGCCGCGTGCCCCGGCGGCGTGTCGCGGCCCGCCTCGAAGGCGGCGCACGGCAGCGTCGGCGAGAGCAGCAGGTCGTAGCGCTCGAAGAGCTGGCGCATGCGCTCGCGGAACTCGTAGCGGGCGAAGAGCTGCTCGAAATACGCCACCATCGAGCGGTCGAGCCCGGCGCCGAGCGTCGCGACCACGGCGGGGTCCAGCTCCTCCGGCTTTTCCGCCATCAGGTCCTTCAGCTTGGTGCCGATGCCGCCGTAGAACTCCGCCATCCAGATCTCGACCGGATCGGTGCCCAGCGCATCCTCCACCAGCTCGACGCTGCAGCCCAGTTCCTCGAAGCGCCGGGCGGCCGCTTCGCAGAGGGCCGCGACCTCGGGCTCCGGTGCGGCGTAGCCGAAGGTGGGGCTCCAGGCGATCCGCATCCCGTCCGCCCCCGCATCGCAGGCGGCGAGGAAATCCGGCGTGGGCTCGGCGACTCCGAAGGCATCGCGACGGTCGTGGCCGGCCATGACGCCGAGCAGCAGCGCGGCATCCCGCACCGTCCGCGCCATCGAGCCGACGTGGGAGAGGGTGGGCGCGGCGGAGACCGGGAACACGGGGACACGGCCGAACTGCGCCTTGATGCCGAAGAGGCCGCAGAGCGCCGACGGAATCCGCACCGAGCCGCCGCCGTCGGTGCCGAGCGCGAACGGCGTCAGCCCGGCCGCGACGCTCGCGCCGGCACCGCCGCTTGAGCCGCCGGAGGTCTTCTCCAGGTCCCAGGGGTTGCGGGTGATGCCGGTGAGCGGGCTGTCGCAGACTGCCTTGCAGCCGAACTCGCTGGTGGTGGTCTTGCCGACGATGCAGCCGCCGGCCTCCCTGATCCGCTCCACCGCCGGCGCGTCGGCATCCGCCACGTTGTCCGCGAAGGGGCGCGAGCCGAAGGTGAGCGGCACGCCGGCCATGGCCACCAGGTCCTTGACCGAGACCGGCAGGCCGGCGATCGCGCCCCCCTCGCCCGCAGCGATGGCACGCTCCTGCGCGCGGGCCGCGGCGAGCGCCACTTCCGGCGTCGCCGTGACGAAGGCGTTGATCCGGGGCTCCAGCGCCTCCTGGCGCGCGAGCGTGTCGGCGACCAGCTCCACCGGCGAGATGCTGCCCCTGGCCAGCAGGTCCTTCAGTTCGAGCGCCGTCATGTAGGCGAAGCTCATGGTCCTCTCCTGCCCGAATCGTCGTTCAGATGGCGCCGAGGCCGCGATCGAGCACGGCCTCCCGCTTCGCCACGCAGGCCTTGAAGCGCGCCTGCATCGCCGCCTCGTCGAGGTCGCGGCCGATCACCACGATCCGCGTCGCGACCTCGCCGCGCGGCCACGCCTCGGCGTAGGTCGGCGGGCTGAAGGTCGCCTGCACGCCCTGCAGGATCACCGGCTTCTCGACGTTCTGGAAATGGACCATGCCCTTGACCCGGAAGAGGTCCTCGCCCTTCTCCTGCGTCAGCTCCAGGAGGAAGCGGAGCAGCGCGTTCCACTCGAGCGGCTCCCGGCCCTGCAGGCAGACCGCGCCCACGCCTGGCGTGTGGACGTGGTCGTCATGGCCGCGACCCTCGCCGCCGCGGTCGGTTGAGGCACCGTCGGAGTCCGCCGGCCGGTCGGCGCCGATCCAGGCTCCCACCATGTCGTCGCGGCGCTTGGGCTCGAAGAGGTCGAGGTCGAGCAGCCGGTCTGCCGGCAGCGCGCCGTGGGTGGTGACCTCCTTGACCGAGAAGGGGTTGAGGCGCTCGACCGCCGCCACGGCGGTGGCGAATTCGTCGTCGTCCACCAGGTCGCGCTTGTTGAAGATCAGCTTGTCGGCGATGGCGACCTGCTTCTCCGCCTCCGGCGAGCGCGCGAGCTGGCCTCGCACGTGCTTGAGGTCCACCACCGTCAGCACCGCGTCGAGGCGGAAGGTGAGGTCGAGCTTCATGTCGGTGTAGAAGAGCCGGGCCAGCGGCGAGGGATCGGCGATGCCTGTGGTCTCGATCACGATCTTGTCGAAGTCGATGCTAGGCTCGGCGAGGCCCACCTTGCGCAGGAACAGACGGTTGAGCCCGTCCATCAGATCGCCCTGGGCGGCGCAGCAGATGCAGCCGTTGGTCAGCTCCAGCATGTCCTCGCTGGCGCGGGCGATGAGGTCGCCGTCGATGCCGATCTCGCCGAACTCGTTGACGATGACGGCGATCCTGCCGGCGTTAGGCGCTGCGAGCAGGCGGTTGACGAGGGTGGTCTTGCCGGCGCCGAGGAAGCCCGTGAGCAGCGTGATGGGGATCCGCTCGTCGAGCGTGCGCTCGTCGATGCGTGTCACCGGCGCCTCTCCCGGTACCGAGCGGCGGCCGGCGCGACCTACTCGTCGACGATCGCCCAGGCGCGGACGGGCGCGCCGCTGCCGTTGCCGAGCTTGATGGGCGGCCCGTAGAACATGAACTCGCCCTTGCCGACCAGCTCCTCCAGGTTGATCAACCACTCGTAGTGGGCAATGCCGCGGTCGCGGCAGACGCGGTGGTTGGGGAAGAGATTGTCGGACGGCTTGTCGGTCGACGGGCCCTCGACGCCGTGCAGCCTGGAGCCGCGATCGGCCAGCCAGTGGGTCGCGGCCGCGGTGATGCCGGGGTTGCTCCAGACCGACTTCACGTCCGGGTAGTGGCGGTTGTGGAGGCCGGTGTTGAGCAGCACGATGTGGCCGTCCACCTTGACCCCGCCCTTCTCCTCCGCCGCCTCGAAGTCGGCCACGTCGATGTCGCCGAGGTCGGGGATATGGGTCAGGTCCCAGCAGACCGCCTTGCCCATGAACATGTCGAGCGGCATCTGGTCCACCGGCGCGCCGTCGGGATTGACGTGGTAGAAGGCGTCCACGTGGGTGCCGATATGGTCGATCATGCCCATGTAGGTGGTCGCGAAGGAGAGGCGGTCGTCCTCGACGCCCAGGAAGAACTGCTCGCGGGTCTGCTCGTGGGTGTAGTGGGGCACGATGACCGGCCGCTGGAAGAGCTTGTGCGCCGGCATGTTGTCGGTCAGCGTCAACGTCAGGTCGACCATCCGCTCAGCCATCGCCCTCGTCCCGTCTCGTTGCGCGCGGCCGCCAGCTTAGCAGCGGCGCGGTCCGCGTGCCATATCGCGCCCCACGGCGCGATAGAGGGAGTGGCCGCTATACGCGGAAACGCTCCAGCCTCTTTGTCGCTCACGGCAGCCGGCCGTCCCGCGATTCCGCGCGACGGCCGCGGCCTCGCCTGGCGAGGTAGTCGAGGGTGAAGGCGGCGCACGCCTCCGGGTTCTCCAATTGCAGCAGGTGCGTCGTTTCGGGAACGAAGTCGTAGTCCAGACGCAGCAGCTCAGGTACTTCGGTGCTCGGAAGGAACGAGTTGCACATGGTGGGATCGGAGCCGATCACCTTGATCGGACAGGGGATCGCGCCGTAGTCCACCATCCGCGCGAAGGGATAGAGGGAATCCCACATCCGGGCCTCGTGCTCGGGCGGACAGCTCAGCCTGTAGCCGGCGCTGGTGCCGACGGGCCGGAGCGTGGCGCGCGCGAGGAGGTCGAGCCCGCCCGCGTCCAGGCCGGCGAACGCGTCCCTGGTCGAGAGAAACGCCGCGTACGCCGCCGGCGTCTCGAAGCGCTCCCGCCGCTTGCGCGTCGCCCTCCCCATCGTGGACCCGACCTTCTCCAGATCGCCCGTGGTCCTGCCCGGCAACAGGATCGGCGGGTCGAACAGCACCAGGGCGGCATAGTCGTGGACGATGGGCGCGTGCAGCACCGCCAGCGCCGAGAGCGAATGGAACACGCCCACCTTGGATCTCGCGCCGAAGCGCCGGTCGATGTGGCGCGAGACGCAGGTGAAGTCCTCCGCGATCATGGGGATACTGTGCACGTCCAGGTCGCCGACGGGATTGCGGCCATGACTGCGGATGTCGTGCACGAAGACGTCGAATTCCTCGATGAAGCGGGACCAGTAGGGCCAGTAGGCGTCGATCGCGAAGCCGTTCCCGTGGCTCATGACGAGCCTGGGGCCATCCGGCTTTCCGTATCGGCGCAGCGCGATGGGGTAGCCGTCCGCCGTGCGCACCTCGTGCACGTCGTCGGGCTCGGGAACGGTCCAGGCGTCGGTCATTGCACCGCGAGTATGCCGCAACGGCGTGGGCCGGGCGCAACCCCGAGGTTGCAGGGCGGCGCATCGCATAGCGGCTTGTGTTTGGCGCCGGCCCGGCTACCCTCGCCCTCGGTCGCAGCCGAAGGGAGCAGGTGATGTACAGGACCAGCGACGGGGAGGAGCTGTTCGTCGTCGACGCGCACACCCATTTCTGGAACGCCGCGCCGGCAAACCAGCGCAACATCCACGGCAAGCAGTTCATCGACTGCTTCTACGCCTATCACAGCGCGCTCAGCCCCGAGCAGGAGGTCTGGCCCCAGGAGAAGTTCGAGAAGTACGACGCGGAGACCATGGTCCGCGACCTCTTCGTCGACGGGCCGGTCGACATGGCGATCATCCAGCCGACCTACCTCAAGGAGTTCTACATCGAGGGCTTCAACACCACGGAGCAGAACGCCGTCATCACCGAGGCCCACCCCGACCGCTTCATCCTCAACGGCTCGTTTGACCCGCGCGAGGGCACGGCCGCGCTGGAGAACATCCACGCGCTGAAGGAGGCCTACGGCATCCGGGGCGTGAAGCTCTACACGGCCGAGTGGCGCGGCGCCTCGCGCGGCTGGCGGCTCAACGACACCGAGGCCTACCGCTGCTTCGAGCTCTGCGAGAAGCTCGGCATCACCAACATGCACGTCCACAAGGGGCCGACCATCACGCCGCTGGCCAAGGACGCCTTCGACTGCCACGACGTGGACTACGCGGCGACGGACTTCCCCAACCTCAACTTCATCGTCGAGCATGTCGGGCTGCCGCGGCTGGACGACTTCTGCTGGATCGCCGTGCAGGAGGCGAACGTCTGGGGCGGGCTCGCGGTAGTGATGCCCTTCATGCACGCGCGTCCGCGCTACTTCGCGGAGGTGATCGCCGAGCTGCTGTTCTGGGTGGGCGAGGACAAGCTCACCTTCGCCAGCGACTACGCCATCTGGACGCCCAAGTGGCTGGTCGAGAAGTTCTGGAGCTTCGAGCTGCCGGACGACATCAAGCAGGAGCGCGGCGTCGACCTCACGCCCGAGGTGAAGAAGAAGATCCTCGGGCTCAACGCGGCCGCGCTCTACGACATCGACGTCGACGCGGCCAAGGCGAAGCTCTGGAACGGGGCGGGCAGCTAGCCCTCGGCGGCCGAACGGCTGGCGATCGCGTGCAGGGGGGCACGGCCGTGAGCACGCAGGCGGCCGAACGCGAGGCGGAGGTGCTGGCCTGCCTGGCTACCGTCACCGATCCGGAGCTCGACGAGCCGGTGACCGAGCTCGGCTTCGTGGAGGGAGTGACGGTGGGCGCGGGCGGCGCCGTGACCCTCGACTTCCGCCTGCCGACCTTCTGGTGCGCCGCGAACTTCGCCTACATGATGGCCGAGGACATGCGCGACGCGGTGGCGGCGCTGCCCTGGGTGACCGCGGTGACGCCGCGCCTGCAGGCGCACATGTGCGCCGACGAGGTCAACCGGGGCGTGGCGGAAGGTCTCGATTTCGGCGCCGCCTTCGGCGAGGCGGGCGACGACGATACCCTCGCGGACTTACGCACGACCTTCCGACGGAAGGCGTTCCAGCGGCGGCAGGAGGCGCTGCTGCGAGCCCTGCTGGCGGAAGACTTCATCCCGGCCGCGCTCGTGGCGATGACGCTCGGCGCACTGGAGGGCACCGCGCTCGCAGGCACGGACAGCGCCCGCTGCAAGCGCCGCTACCTGGAGATGAGGGCCCGGCTCTGCGGCCCGGCGGCGCCCGAGGCGCCCGCCTTCGTCACGCCGGGGGGCGAGCCCCTCGACGCCGCAGGGTTCGACGAGCACCTGCGCACGCTCGCCAGCGTCCGCATCGCCATGGAGTTCAACGGCGCGCTCTGCCGCGGCCTGCTCGCCGTCCGTGATCGCGCGGGCGCAGCGGCGGAGCCTGCACGCAAGCCGTAGCCCGCGCGGCAGGCCCGGTCGTCAGGCCTGATCGAGGGCCTGGTCGAGGTCGCCGATGATGTCGTCGATGCTCTCGATGCCGACCGAAAGCCGCACCACGTCCGGCCCGGCGCCCGCCCTGGTCTTCTGCTCGTCGGTGAGCTGGCGGTGGGTGGTCGAGGCCGGGTGGATGATGAGGCTGCGCGTGTCGCCGATATTGGCGAGGTGCGAGAACATGTTGACCTTGTCGACCACCTTGAGGCCGGCGTCGTAGCCGCCCTTGAGGCCGAAGGTGAAGACGGCGCCGGCGCCGCGCGGCAGGTATTTCTGGGCAAGCGCGTGGAAGGGGTTGGACTCGAGGCCGGCGTAGGAGACCCAGGCCACCTTGGGGTGCGCCTCCAGATAGCGGGCAACGGCGAGCGCGTTCGCGCAGTGACGCTCCATGCGGAGCGGCAGCGTCTCCACCCCCTGCAGCAGGTTCCAGGCAGCCTGCGCGGCCATGCAGGGGCCGTAGTCGCGCAGCGCCACGGCGCGCATCTTCATGGTGAAGCCGAAGTCGCCGAAGGTCTCGGCGAAGGTCAGCCCGTGATAGGCCGGGTCCGGCTTCGTCATGCTCGGGAACTTGTCGTTCTGCCACCAGTCGAAGCGGCCGGATTCGACGACGATGCCGCCCATGGTGTTGCCGTGCCCGCCGATGAACTTGGTTGTGGAGTGGACCACGAGATCGGCCCCGTGCTCGAAGGGCCGGCAGAGATAGGGGGACGCCATCGTGTTGTCGACGATGAGCGGCACGCCGTGGCGCCTGGAGACCTCGGCGAGCGCCTCGAGATCGAGGACGATGCCGCCGGGATTGGCCAGCCCCTCGCAGAAGATGAACTTCACCTTGTCGGTCATCGCCCGTTCGACGTTCTCGGGCTCGGTCATGTCGACGAAGTGGCAGTTCCAGCCGAGCTTCTTGAAGCTCACGCCGAACTGGGTGACGGAGCCGCCGTAGAGATTGTTTGACGAGATGAACTCGTCCCCGCTCTCCAGCAGCGTGGCGCCGACCAGGAACTGCGCCGCATGGCCGGTCGCCGCCGCCACGGCGCCGCGCCCGTTCTCCAGCGCGGCGACCCGCTCCTCGAGCACCGCCACGGTCGGGTTGGTGATGCGCGAGTAGATGTAGCCGAAGGTCTGCAGGTTGAAGAGCTCGGCCGCGTGGTCGGCGTCGTCGAAGGCGAACGACGTGGTCTGGTAGATGGGCGTCGACCGCGCGCCGGTGACCGGGTCGGGGCGCGCGCCGGCGTGGACGGCGAGCGTTTCGATGCCGTAATCGGTCGGCAGCGCGGGCTCTGCGCCCTGCGCCTTGAGGCGTTGCATCTCGTTCATGACTTCACCGGCCTTGCCCGTTTGGCGGAGACGATCCGCGAGTTGATGCCGCTCCAGCTCAGCTCGCCCGAGAGGCGGGCATACTCGATCTTGGGGCAGCGATTCATGATCACCGTGAGGCCTGCCTCCTCGGCGAGCTGGGCTGCATGGTCGTTGCGCACCGTGAGCTGCATCCACAGCACCTCGATGCCCTTCTCGTCCTTGGCCGCGATGACGTCCTTGGTGATATCCAGCGCCTCCTCCGAGGTGCGGAAGATATCCACCATGTCGAGCTTGCCGGGAAACTCGGCGAGGCTGCCGTAGACGGTCTCGCCCAGGATCGTCTCCCCGGCCCGGCCGGGGTTGATGGGAATCACCCGAAAGCCCTTCTTGGTCAGGTACTTCATCGCGTAGAAGCTGGGCCTGCGCCAGTGGGTGCTGGCGCCCACCATGGCGAAGGTCTCGACCCCGCGCAGGATGGTGCGCAGGGTCTCGTCGGCGTAGCCGTCGTGCTGGGGCAGGAAGACGAGCGGATGCCCGTCCGTCGACTTGATCGCGACATCGACCATTGCGCGAATTCCACGGAGTCAGTTTGTGCGCGGGAGGCGCAGAAGTAGCCCCCCTGCCCTGCCCCGTCAAGGCGCGCACGCGGCGCACCCCGTCACCTTCCAGTGACAGGGCGGAGCGGTTCCTGTATTCGGGCATCGACACATGACGAAGTTCTCGATCTTCAGCCTCGCGCGCAACGCGCTGAGCCATCACGAGCGCTGGCCCGAGCAGTGGCGGAGCCCGGCGCCGAAGCCGGCCTACGACGTGGTCATCATCGGCGCCGGCGGGCACGGGCTCGCCACCGCCTACTACCTCGCCGCCCTTCACGGCATCACCGACGTCGCGGTGCTGGAGAAGGGCTGGCTCGGCGGCGGCAATACCGGACGCAACACCACGGTGATCCGCTCCAACTACCTGTGGGACGAGAGCGCCGCGCTCTACGAGCATTCGCTCAAGCTGTGGGAGGGGCTGGCGCAGGAGCTCAACTACAACCTGATGTTCAGCCAGCGCGGCGTGCTGAACCTGATCCACAACGTCCACGACCTGCAGGAGGCGACCCGACGGGTCAACGCCAACCGGCTCAACGCGGTCGACGCCGAGCTGCTGTCGACCGACGAGGTCAAGGCGTTCTGCCCGATCCTCAACACGGCGCCGACGACCCGCTACCCGATCATGGGCGGCACCCTGCAGCGGCGTGGCGGCAATGCGCGCCACGACGCCGTCGCCTGGGGCTTCGCCCGCGCAGCCGACGCCCGCGGCGTCGACATCATCCAGAACTGCGAGGTCACCGGCATCGACGTGGATGGCGGCAGGGTCACCGGGGTGCAGACCACCCAGGGGGCGATCGCGGCACGCAAGGTCGGCATCGTGGTCGCCGGGCACAGCTCGGTGCTGGCGGCGATGGCGGGCTTCCGGCTCCCGATCGAGAGCCACCCGCTGCAGGCGCTGGTCTCCGAGCCGCTCAAGCCGGTGCTCCACTGCGTCATCATGTCGAACGGCGTGCACGTCTACGTCAGCCAGTCCGACAAGGGCGAGCTGGTGATCGGCGCCGGGCTCGACCCGCCCAACTCCTACGGCCAGCGCGGCGGGCTGCACACCATCGAGGACCAGATGGGGGCGCTCGTCGAGCTGATCCCGATCTTCAGCCGGGTGCGCATGATGCGCTCCTGGGCCGGCATCGTGGACGTCTGCCCGGACGCATCGCCCGTCATCGGCAAGACGCCCGTGGACGGCCTCTACATCAACGGCGGCTGGGGCACCGGCGGCTTCAAGGCGACGCCGGGCTCCGGCTGGGTGCTGGCTCACACCATCGCCACCGGCGAGCCGCACCCGCTCAACGCCCCCTTCGCGCTGGACCGCTTCACCTCGGGCACGCTGATCGACGAGCACGCGGCGGCGGCCGTGGCGCACTAGGGACGCACGCCATGCTCTGGATCGACTGCCCCTGGTGCGGCCCACGGCCCGAGACCGAGTACCGCTACGGCGGCGAGGCCCACATCGCCCGGCCCGACCCTGCGGCGACGGACGATGCCGGCTGGGCCGACTATCTCTTCATGCGGACCAACACCAAGGGGGTCCACGCCGAGCGCTGGATGCATCGGGACGGCTGCCGGCGCTGGTTCAACGTGCTCCGCCACACGGTCAGCAACGAGGTGCTCGCGGTCTATCCCATGGGCACGCCGCGGCCGGAGACGCCGAGGCTGCCCGGCGACGGGGCGGAGGGCGCGTAGTGGGCTTCCGCCTCGAGAAGAGCGGGCGGATCGACCGCACAAAGCCGCTCGACTTCACCTTCAACGGCCGCCGCTATCGGGGCTTCGCCGGCGATACGCTCGCGTCCGCGCTGATCGCGAACGGCACTCACCTCACCAGCCGGAGCTTCAAGTACCACCGGCCGCGCGGCATCCTCACCGCCGGCGCCGAGGAGCCGTCCGCCCTGGTGCAACTCGGCGAAGGCGCGCGCACGGAGCCCAACCTGCGCGCGACCCAGGTCGAGCTCTACGACGGGCTCGTCGCCTCGGGCGTCAACGCCTGGCCGAGCGCCTCCTGCGACCTCGCCGCCTGGACCGGGCGGCTCGCGCCGCTCTTTCCGGCCGGCTTCTACTACAAGACCTTCCTCTGGCCGGCGTCGTTCTGGAAGGCGCTCTACGAGCCCGCCATCCGGCGCATGGCGGGGCTCGGCCACGCGCCGGACGCGCCGGACCCCGACAGCTACGACAGGATGAACGCCCACTGCGACGTGCTGGTGGTGGGCGCCGGCCCGGCCGGGATCGCCGCCGCGCTCGCCGCCGGCGAGGCCGGCGCGCGCGTCGTGCTGGTGGACGAGCAGCCGGCGCTCGGCGGCGCGCTGCAGGGCCTCCGCCACCGCGTAGACGGCGTGGACGGCACGGAATGGGCCGGGGCCGCGGCCGCGCGGCTCGCCGCCATGCCGGAGGTGCGCGTGCTCACCCGCACCACGCTCTTCGGCTACTACGACCACAACACGCTCAGCGCGGTGGAGCGCCGCACCGATCATCTCGGCCCGGGCAGGCCAGCCGGCACGAGCCGCCAGCGCCTCTGGACCATAAAGGCGGGCCGGGTAGTGCTGGCCACCGGCGCCCACGAGCGGCCTCTCGTCTTCGCCGACAACGACCGGCCCGGGATCATGCTGGCCTCGGCGGCCCAGCGCTACGTCAACGCGTACGCGGCGCTGCCGGGCG
This sequence comes from Alphaproteobacteria bacterium, assembly GCA_011523425.1. GTDB lineage: Bacteria > Pseudomonadota > Alphaproteobacteria > UBA828 > UBA828 > WTGU01. Next base: position 49,287 of record WTGU01000042.1, on the reverse strand, counting down.
AGCGCGCCGTGCTCTTCACCAACAACGACGCGGCCTACGAGGCGGCGCACGATATCGTCGAGGCCGGCGGCAGCGTCGGCGCGGTGGTGGACTGCCGGCCGCAGCCGACGGCGCCGCTGGCACCGGCGCTGAGGGAGGCGGGCGCGGCGCTCCACACCGGCTCCGTCATCGCCGCGACCCACGGCGCGAAGCGGGTGCGCTCCGTCACCGTCGCGAAGCTCGGCAAGGACGGCGGGCTGAGCCGCGAGCGATACCGCATCTACTGCGACAGCGTCCTGGTCTCCGGCGGCTGGAGCCCGGCGGTGCATCTCTTCTGCCAGTCGGGCGGCAGGCTGGCTTTCGAGGAGGCGCGCGGCGTGCTGCTGCCGGGCGAGGCCACGCAGGCACTTCAGGTTGCCGGTGCCGCCGGCGGCAGCTTCGGGCTCGCCGCCTGCCTCGCGGAAGGCGGTGCCGCCGGCGCGGAGGCCGCACGGGCGGCGGGCTTCGGCGACGGCTCGCCACCGCCGCCACCGCCCTCGGACGCGCCGGAGCCGGGCGCGATCACACCATACTGGCTCGCTCCGGGCCTGAAGCCCCTCGGCCACGGCAAGGCCAAGCACATGGTCGACCACCAGGACGACGTGACCGCCGCCGACATCCGGCTCGCGGCGCGCGAGGGCTTCCGGTCGGTCGAGCACGTCAAGCGCTACACCACCATCGGCATGGGCACCGACCAGGGCAAGACGGCGAACGTCAACGGTCTTGCCATCCTTGCCGACACCCTGGGCAAGACAGTGCCCGAGGTCGGCACCACCACCTACCGGCCGCCCTACACGCCGGTCACCTTCGGCGCGCTGGCAGGCCGCGATCGCGGCGACCTGATGGATCCGGTGCGGCGCACCGCCATGCACGAGTGGCACGAGGAGAACGGCGCGGTGTTCGAGCCGGTGGGCCAGTGGCACCGGCCCTGGTGGTATCCCAAGCCCGGCGAGGACAAGCACGCTGCGGTGGCGCGGGAGTGCCGGGCGGTGCGCGAGGCCTGCGGCCTGCTCGACGCCTCCACCCTCGGCAAGATCGAGATCGCGGGGCCGGACTCGGCCCGCCTGCTCGACATGGTCTACACCAACGCCTTCTCGACGCTGAAGGTGGGCCGGGTGCGCTACGGGCTCATGTGCGGCGACGACGGCATGGTCTTCGACGACGGCACCACCGCGCGGCTCGGCGAGAACCGCTATCTGATGACCACCACCACGGGCAACGCGGCCCACGTGCTGGAGTGGCTCGAGGAGTGGCTGCAGACGGAATGGCCCGAGATGAGGGTCTGGTGCACCTCGGTCACCGAGCAATGGGCGACCGTGGCGCTGGCCGGCCCCCGGGCCCGCGACGTGCTCGCAGCCGTGGCGCCCGCGCTCGCGCTCGATACCGAGTCCTTCCCCTTCATGAGCGTGACCGAGGGCACCGTCGCCGGCGCCCCGGCGCGCGTCTTCCGCATCAGCTTCACCGGCGAGCTCAGCTTCGAGATCAACGTGCCCTGGCACCACGGCCGCCACGTGTGGGAGGCGCTGATGGCGGCGGGCGCGGACCACGGCATCACCCCCTACGGCACCGAGGCGATGCACGTGCTCCGGGCCGAGCGCGGCTTCATCATCGTCGGCCAGGAGACCGACGGCACCACTACGCCGCAGGACCTCGGCATGGACTGGATCGTATCCAAGAAGAAGCCGGATTTCCTGGGCAAGCGCGCCTGGAGCCGGGCGGACAACCTGCGCGAGGACCGCAAGCAGCTCGTCGGCATCCTGACCGAGAACCCGAAGGAGGTGCTGCCCGAAGGCACGCAGCTCGTCGACAAACCCGGCCGGGCGCCGGTGCCGATGATCGGCCACGTCAGCTCCAGCTACATGAGCCCGACGCTCGGCCGCTCCATCGCGCTCGCGCTGGTGAGGCGCGGCCGCGCCCGCATGGGCGAGACGGTCCACGCGGCGCCCGACGGCCGCTTCCTCCCCTGCACGATCACGGAGCCCGTGTTCTACGATCCGGAAGGAGCGAAGCGGGATGGCTGAGCAGCCGGTGCCGCAGAGCCCGCTCGCGTCCCTCGCCGATGCGCTGGCCGCCACGGGCGCAGACGGCGTCACGCTCGCCGCGTGCCCGGCCCGGGCGCGGCTCAACCTCCGGCTCGACCCGGAGGACGGGGGCGCGCTCGAGGCTGCAGGCGCCGCGCTCGGCGGCACCCTGCCGCTCGCCCCGAATACCGCCACTGCCGCTGCCGACGGCTGGAGCATCCTCTGGCTCGGCCCGAACGAGTGGCTGGTGTGCGGCCCCGCAGACGACGGCGCTGCGCGCGCAGGCGCGCTCGAGGCCGCCCTTGCCGGCACCCACCACGCGGTCACGGACGTCGGCGCCATGTACACGACGCTCACGCTCGCCGGCGCCAACGCCCGCACCGTGCTGATGAAGGGCTGCCGGCTCGATCTCCACCCGCGTGCCTTCGCGCCCGGCGCTTGCGCGCAGACGGCGCTGGCCCGAGCGCAGGTCATCCTGCACCAGATCGGCGCGGAACCTGTCTACGAGTTAACGGTGCGGAATTCGTTTGCCCACTACCTCGCGAGCTGGCTGCTGGATGCCATGGCGGAGTACCGCCCGGCCTGAGCGGTGCGCCGGGCACTGCCGCGCAGGCTACCGTCTTGACGGGCGCGGACGCGCGGCGCAATTTGGCAGGCAGACGCAAGACGGAACGGCCGATGAAGCTTTCCGCCGATCAGTGCGAGACGTTGGACCGCGAGGGGTTCCTCTTCCTGCCGGAGCTCTTCTCGGCGGACGAGACGGCGGCGTTGCGCGCAGGGCTGCCCGCCATCTTCGCGCGCACCGGGCCGGAGATCGTGCGCGAGCTGAGTGGCGCGGTGCGCACCGCCTTCGGCGTTCACACCTACAGCGACATCTACTGGCGCCTTTCGCGCCATCCGCGCCTGGTGGAGCCGGCGATGCAGGTCCTCGGCGGCCCGGTCTACATCCACCAGTTCAAGGTGAACGCCAAGGCCGCCTTCGACGGCGACGTCTGGCAGTGGCACCAGGACTACGGCACCTGGTCGCGGGACGACGACATGCCGGCGCCGCACGCCATGAACCTCGCCGTCTACCTCGACCCGGTGAACGAGTTCAACGGCCCGCTCATGTTCATCCCACGCTCGCACCGGCGCGGGCGGATCGAGGCCGGCCACGATCTCTGCACCACGAGCTATCCGCTCTGGACCATCGACAACGAGACCATCGAGACGCTGGTGGCCGACGGCGGGATCGTCGCGCCGAAGGGCGAGCCGGGGGCGGCGCTCTTCTTCCACTGCAACCTGGTGCACGGATCTGCGCCCAACATGTCGCCCTGGGGCCGGCGCGCGGTCTACTTCTCGGCCAACCGGGTGGACAACGCGATCCGCCGCTACCAGCGGCCGGAGTACATCGCGCACCGCGACTTCACGCCCGTGGAGCCGCTTGACGACGACTGCCTCCTGGCGGAACCGGAGCGCACCGCCGGCGCCGGCGCGCGCTAGAAGAACCGGCCCTCAGGCCCCATGCGGCGCCGCGGGCCGCTCGCCCTCCCGATCTTCCTGCTGCTCACGGTCGGAGCGGTCTATCCGCTGATCTTCACCATGAACAAGATCGCGGTGGACGCAGGCACGCCGCCGGTCGCCTTCACCTTCTGGCAGACGCTTGGCGCCGCCGTCCTGCTGCTGATCGTTGCCGCCTGGCGCCGCGCGCTGCCCCGGCTCGAGGCCCGCCACATCAAGGCCTATTTCGTGATCGGGCTGTTCGGCATCGCGGCGCCTGTCACGCTGATGACCTGGCTCGCGCCGAAGCTGCCGACCGGCATCCTCTCGATGGTGGTGATCCTCTCGCCCCCCATCACCTACATGATCGCGCTCGCTCTCCGGCTGGAGCGGGTGCGCGCGCTCAGCCTGCTCGGCGTCCTCTTCGGCATCGGCGGCATCCTGCTGATGGTGATACCGGCCTTCTCGCTGCCCGAGCCCGGCATGGTCGTCTGGTTCCTGCTCGCCCTGCTGGCACCCGCCTCGTTCGCGCTCACCAACAACCTCGCGGCCCTGATCGACCCGCCGGAGACGCCGGTCATCACGTTCGCGAGCGGCATCTGCGCGGCGGCGACGATCATGCTGGCGCCGGTGATGATCGGGCTGGGCGAGACCTACGTGGTGCCAGGGCCGGACACAGGCGCGGACCTCGCGATCCTGGGCGCCGCCGGAGTCACCATCACCATGTACGTCACCTTCCTCATCATCGTGCGCGCGGCCGGCCCGGTGTTCTTCTCGCAGTTCAACTACGTGGTGGTGGTGGCCGGGCTCGGCTGGGGCATCCTCTTCTTCAGCGAGAGCCACAGCGCCTACGCCTGGGGCGCGGCGGTGCTGATGCTGGCGGGCGTGGCGCTCCTGATCCACGCGGCTCGACGCCAGCCGGCGACGCAGGCGGAGCCCTAGAGCGTGTCCGCTTTACGCGGACACGCTCTAGCCTTTTTGTCGCTCACGGCAGCCGGCCTACGGCCGGCGCCTGCGCGGGCGCGCCGCATAAGCGGCGGGCCGCGGTCGCGGCCTGTCGCGTATCCGTCAAAGACGGATACGCTCTAAACGTCGCGGACCAGGAACACGGCGCCGGGCATACGGAACTCCATGCTGCGGTAGAAACCGGCGGCGGAAAGCCAGGAGGCCACGACGATGTTCTTGCCGTCGCGCGCCTGCGTGCGGCGGATCAGCTCGCCGATCATCTGACCTCCGATCTGCCGTCGCTCCGCGCCCGGAGCTACGGCCACGTAGCTGGCAAAGCTGGTGAATCCGTCGAAGACCGATAGCGTAACGCCGACGATCACGCCGTCCTCCTCGGCGACGAGGTAGTCGGCATTGGCCATCTCCATCGTTGCCGAGAGCCGCTGCGGCAGCCCTTCGGCGTCGCAGAGTTCCTGGTCGACCAGGATCCGACAGGCGGCGTCTAGATCGTCGGGGGTCATGGCCCGGACGATCCTCGAGCCGTCGGACGATGTCCCTGCATTCGGCATTGCCGGTCCCCCTCGTTCCCGAACGTGACGGCGGACTGATCCGATGGAGGAAGGATCACGTCTTCTGGGTCGCCGCCTATCTCTCGGGCGGCAGGATCTCCTGGATGCACACCTGGTCGATCAGGTGGGCGCGGCCGATATCGGCGAGATGCGCGCGCTTGTGATCGTTGGCGAGCGCGGCGCCCACGCCCTGGGTCATCGCCAGCACCAGCGAGCGGTCGCTCATGTCGAGCCAGAAGGCGCGGCGGATGAGCCTGCCGTCCGCGTCGCGGGCGAAGGGATCGTCCGGATTGCGGCCGAGATCGGGTTCGTAGAACCTGCCCATCCCTTGACTCTCATGGCATGGCGGAACGGGCGTCACCGTATGCGCCCACCGACGGAGCGGCAAGCGGAGCGGCGATGACGGAAACGGTGTTCGGGCTGTTCGAGGCTGCGGCGCGGCGGGCGCCGGAGGGCGGCTCCCTCTGCGCGCCCCCCATGGCGGGCCGGCCCTACCATCCCGAGGGCGTGGAGATCAGCTACCGGGAGGCGGCGGACCGGGTGGCGGCGCTGCGCGCCCGCTACCGCGAGGCGGGCTACGGTCCCGGCCACCGCGTGGCGCTGCTGCTGGAGAACCGGCCCGACTTCCACCTGCACTGGTGGGCGCTCAACGCGCTGGGCTGCGGCATCGTGCCCATCAACCCCGCGTATCGGCAGGAGGAGACGGTCTATCTCCTCGACCATTCCGAGGCGGTGCTCGCGGTCGCGGTGCCGGAGCGGCTGGCCGATCTCGAGGCCGCGGTCAGGGGCGCGGCCCGGGCGCTGCCGGTGGTCGACGTTTCCGCCTCGCCCGCGCGTCTTCCGGCTCCGCGTGGCGGCGCCGGCAGCACCGTTGCGCCCGGTATCGATACCGAGGCGGCGCTGCTCTACACCTCCGGCACCACGGGGCGGCCCAAGGGCTGCATCCTCGCCAACCGCTACTTCCTCAATGCGGCGCGCTGGTATCGCGAGGCGGGCGGGCTGATGACGCTGGCCGACGGCTGCGAGCGGCTGCTCAACCCGCTGCCACTGCACCACGCCAACGCGCTCGCCATCGGCAGCATGGCGATGCTGAGCGCGGCCGGCTGCATCGTCATGGCCGACCGCTTCCACCCCCGCAGCTGGTGGGCCGACGTGGCGGCGACGCGCGCCACCGTCATCCACTATCTCGGCATCATGCCGCCGCTCCTGCTCGGCCTGCCGCCGGGGCCGGAGGACCGCGCCCATGAAGTGAGGTTCGGCGCCGGCGCCGGCATCGACCCCAAGCATCACGAGGCGTTCGAGGCGCGCTTCGGCTTCCCGCTGATCGAGGGCTGGGGCATGACCGAGGTGGCGATGCCGACCTGGGCGAGCGCCGAGCCCCGGCAGATCAAGACCCGCGCCTTCGGCCGCCCGCTTTCCGGCTGCGAGGTGCGCGTGGTGGACGACGCGGAGCGCGCGGTGCCGCCCGATGTCGCCGGCGAGCTCACGCTGCGGATGAGCGGCGACGATCCTGCGCGCGGCCTCTTCTCGGGCTACCTGAAGGATGCGGATGCGACCGCGGAGGCCTGGCGGGGCGGCTGGTTCCACACCGGCGACGTCGTGACCCAGGCCGCCGACGGCATGCTCTGCTTCGTCGACCGCAAGAAGAACATCATCCGCCGCAGCGGCGAGAACATCGCCGCGGCGGAGGTCGAGGCGGTGCTCCAGGCCGACGGGCGCGTGGCCCAGGCGGCGGTCATCGCGGTGCCGGACGAGCTCAGGCAGGAGGAGGTGATGGCCTGCATCGTGCCGGCGGTGGGCGCCGCTCGGGACCGGGAGGCGGCGGAAGCGCTGCAGGACCTCTGCCTCGCGCGCCTCGCCTACTACAAGGCGCCGGGCTACCTGCTCTTCCTCGACACCCTGCCGGTGACCAGCACGCAGAAGGTGCGGAAGGTGAGCCTCTTCCCCGACGACACGGACCCGCGAGAGGTCACGGGCTGCCACGATCTCAGGCGGCGCAAGCGCGCGAGCTGAAGCGCCGTCGCGGCGTTAACCGCGCCTGCGCCCCATGCTATATGCGGCGCCCGTGGGGCCGACGGTCGAACCGGCGCAGGCGTCCGGTGCCGAGGCAGGGTCGGAGGAGCAGAGCTGATGAACGCAGAGCGCAAGGTGGCGCTGGTCACCGGCGCGGGCCAGGGGATCGGCAAGGCGGCGGCGCTGGCGCTGCTTGCCGACGGCTGGGCTGTGGTCTTCGCCGGACGGCGGCGGGAGACGCTGGAAGCCGCCATCGCCGAGGCCGGCGTCGGCGCCAACGAGGCGATCGCGGTGCCCTGCGACGTGGGCAAGCCGGACCAGGTGGCGGCGCTCTTCGCGGCGACCGGGAAGGCGTTCGGGCGGCTCGACCTTCTCTTCAACAACGCCGGCATCAGCGCGCCCGCCGTGCCGCTGGAGGACCTCCGCCTCGACAAGTGGCAGCAGGTGGTCGATACCAACCTCACCGGCGCCTTCGTCTGCACCCAGGAGGCCTTCCGCATGATGAAGGCGCAGGAGCCCATGGGCGGGCGCATCATCAACAACGGCTCGATCTCCGCCCACGTGCCGCGCCCCAACTCGGTGCCCTACACCTCGACCAAGCACGCCATGACCGGGCTCACGCGATCCACCTCGCTGGACGGGCGCAAGTACGACATCGCCTGCGGCCAGATCGACATCGGCAACGCGGCCACCGAGATGACCGAGCGCATGAGCCAGGGGGTGCCGCAGGCGGACGGCTCCATCGCCTCCGAGGCGACCATGAACGTGGAGAGCGTCGCCCAGGCCGTGGTCTACATGGCGCGCCTGCCGCTGGATGCGAACGTCCAGTTCATGACGGTGATGGCGACCAAGATGCCCTTCATCGGGCGGGGGTAGCGCTCCCGCTCCACGCCGCGCACGAGCGGAGCCAGCCTCCCGCCGTCATGCCCGGCCATGGCGTCGCGAAGGGCAGGCGCGCGCCTCAGCTCGCCAGGATCTCCCTGATCGCGTCGTTCTGGAAGGCCACGTCCGCCGGGTTCAGCATGCTCGAGGCGAAGTGGCCGTAGTAGGACTCGAAGACGCGCAGCTCGGCGTTCGGCATGTTGGCGACCTCGATCTCGCTGTCCTCCGGCGGGAAGTAGAGGTCGGTGCGCCCCGGCATCACGAAGGCTTTGGCCTTGATGCCAGCGAGCGCCTTCTTGAAGTCGCCGCCATAGACCTCGTTGTCGCCGATGTCGCCGTTCTGCCAGGTCCACAGCATGGCGAGCAGGTTGTTCGCGTCCTTGTGGATGAAGAACCCCTCCCAGAAGGCGACCAGGAAATCCTCGAGCGAGGAGAAGCCCAGCGCCAGGTCCTCCTCGACCCGGTAGAAGGTCTGCGAGAAGCCCCAGCCGGCATAGACCCGCGCCATCGCCCGCAGGCCCTTGGTGGGCGGCGCGTCGTACCAGCCGCCCTTCCAGGCGTCGTCGGCCGTCAGCGCCGCCTTGACGCCCTCCAGGAACACGAAGTTGTGGCGCGAGCACTTGGCCGAGCCGCAGGTCGGCACGATGCGCTCCACCATGTCGGGGTAGAGGCAGCCCCAGTGGAAGGTCTGCAGCGCGCCCATGGACCAGCCGGTCACGAGCTTGATCCGCTCGATCCCGAAGACCTCGGTGACGAGGCGGTGCTGCAGGCGCACGTTGTCGTAGGCCGTCACCTGGGGGAAGCGCGCCTTGTCGTAGGGCGCCGGCGTGTTGCTGGGCGACGACGAGAGGCCGTTGCCCAGCATGTTGGGCACGATGATGAAGTACTCCCTGGGGTCGAGGGCCTGATCCTCGCCGATGGTCCATTCCACGTCGGTGTGGTGGCCGGAGTACCAGGTCGGCTGGATGATGACGTTGTCCTTCTTGGCGTTGAGCGTGCCGTAGGTCTTGTAGGCGAGCTTCGCGTCCCGGAGCGTTGCGCCCTTCTGCAGCACCACGTCGCCCGCATCGAAAGTCTCGTAGTCGCTCATTCTTCCCTCTCCGCCTGCCGCATGGCCGGTTGCTCCCATCCTGAGCCGCAGGCGCTGCCGTTGCAATCGCCCGTGCGGCACCGGTTTGACAAACGGCCCGATATCGCCTGGAAGGGGGCAGCGCGCAGAGAGAAGGAAGACCGCGATGGTCGAGCTGGTGGCCTTCGTCGCGCTTCAGCGCCTGATCGAGGCGGCGGAAGCGGTCGAGGAGGAGCTCATGCCCAACGAGCGCGAGATGCTGCACAGCCTGAAGGCGAAGTATCGCGAGCCGGGCGACGTGGACCCCTTCGATGCGACCGCGCTCGAGGTCATCCTGCGCAACGTCGAGGTGCGCAAGGGATACGACTTCGATCCGCGCAGGGACGGCGGCCGGGTCATCGACCTGCCGCGCAGCGGCGGGAAGAAGCCGTAGGCGGCGCCGCGGCCTCCGGCCGCGCGGAGGATGGGTCTCCTGTTCCGCCGCCTGCCGGCCGTCATCCGATACCGCGCGCCTGCCGGCCGTCGTTCGATACCGCGTGCCTGCCGGCACGGCGGATGAGCGCGGGGCGCGGCTCTGATATCCTGCCGGCGATGGGCGAAGACCGAGGGATCCGGGCGCTTCTGGACTGGTACGCGCGTGCCGGCGTCGACCAGGCGATCGACCACGCGCCGCGCGATCGCTACGGGGAGGCGGAAGCCGCGGTGGCCGTCGCCCGCGAGCCCGCGCCCGCGCAGGCTGCAGCGCAAGCGGCTGCCTCGCGAGAGCCCGCCCCGACGGAGCCTGCGCCTGACGCCCCGCCCGCCCCGCTGCTTCCGCCGGGCGATGCCACCTGGAGCGCGCACGAGATCGCCGCCGCCTGCACCAGCCTCGACCAGCTCGTGGCGGCGGTCGGCGCCTTCGACGGCTGCGCGCTGAAGCGCACCGCGACCAGCACGGTGATCGGCGACGGCAACCCGCAGGCCGCGCTGATGATAGTGGGCGAGGCGCCGGGCGCCGAGGAGGACCGCCAGGGCCTCCCCTTCGTCGGGCCCGCCGGCCGCCTGCTCGACCGCATGCTGGCCGCCATCGGCCTCGACCGCTCGGCGGTCTACATCACCAACATGCTGCCCTGGCGGCCACCCGGCAACCGCTCGCCCACCGCCGAGGAGCTCGCCATCTGCCAGCCCTTCCTGGAACGCCAGATCGAGCTGATCGCGCCGCGCATCCTGGTGCTGGTCGGCGGCATCGCCGCCAAGGCCCTGCTCGGCCGGCGCGAGGGCATCACCCGGCTGCGCGGCCAGTGGTTCCCCTTCTCGACGCCGCGCATGGAGGGGAGCATCCAGGCCACGGCGACCTTCCACCCCGCCTACCTGCTGCGCTCGCCGCAGGCCAAGCGCGAGGTCTGGCGCGACCTCCTCGCCATCGAGGAGGTGATGAAGAACGGAGACGCCGAGCGATGATCGGAATCGACGAGAAGAGGCCCTTCCGCGCCGTCAACATCGCGGTGCTCACGGTCTCGGACTCCCGCGGGATGGCCGACGACCGCTCCGGCCGGGTGCTGGTGGAGCGGATCGAGGGGGCAGGCCACCGCGTCGCCGCCCGCCGCATCGTGACCGACGAGCGGGCCGAGATCGTCGCGGCGCTCAAGCGCTGGATCGCCGATGCGGAGGTCGACGCGGTGATCGCGACCGGCGGCACCGGGGTGACCGGCCGCGACGTGACGCCGGAGGCCTTCCAGGAGGTCTACGACAAGGAGATACCGGGCTTCGGCGAGCTCTTCCGCCAGCTCAGCTACGAGCTGATCGGCACGTCGACGATGCAGTCCCGCACCACCGGCGGCGTCGCCGGCGGCACCTATCTGTTTGCGCTGCCGGGCTCGCCCGGCGCCTGCAAGGACGGCTGGGACAAGATCCTCCGCTACCAGCTCGACTATCGCTGGCGGCCGTGCAACCTGGTGGAGCTGATGCCCCGCCTGCAGGAGACCGAACGTCGCGCGTCCGCGCAGCCTGACGCGCGCGCCATATAGATGGCGCGCCGTCTGAGACCGGGAGAAGGAGAAGGAACGGTGGAGAAGGAAATCGTCGAGATACCCAAGCTCTCGGACGCGCTGCGCGAGATCGGCGTGCCGCTCTCGCCCTGCGTGCGCGCGGGCGGCTTCCTCTACGTCTCGGGCCTGCCGCCGCTCGACCTCGAGACGGGCCAAATGGTGAAGGGCGGGATCGACGTGCAGACAGAGCAGGTGATGAAGGTGATGCAGCACACGCTCGAAAGCGCAGGCTCCTCACTCGAACGCGTGGTGAAGTGCAACGTCTTCGTCACCAATTCCGCCTACTACCGGATCGTGAACGAGATCTACGGGCGCTACTTCCCGCACGACCCGCCGGCCAGGACCTTTGTCGCCATGGCGTCGTGGCCGATGGAGTTCGACATCGAGATCGAGTGCGTCGCGCTCGCCTGAGCGCGTGGGAGGGAAATCTCGCTGGAGCGTGTCCGCTTTACACGGAAACGCTCCAGCCTCTTTGTCGCTCACGGCAGCCGGCCTGCGGCCGGCGCCTCCGCGAGGGCGCCGCATGCGCGGCGGGCCGCAGTCGCGGCCTGTCGCGTATCCGCCAAAGACGGATACGCTCTATCCCGTTCGCGCGTAGCGGGAGGGTTCGCTGGCCTGAGCGCGCACGCGGGAGAACGCGCTATCCCGTTCGTGCGTCTCGGCGGGTGCGCTCGCTTGGGCGCGCCAACGGTCGTAGGCCTCGCCGTCGTCCACGTCGGCGAGGCAGTCGGCCCGGGCGAGGCGGAAGCCCGCCGGCAGCCCGCGCATGGTGTCGGCGAGCGCCCACGGGCTCGACCAGCGCACGCCCCGGAAGGGGTCGATCGCGCGGGCGCGCTGGCTCAGCCCGATCAGCCAGTAGCCGCCGTCGGTCGCTGGCCCCAGCACCATGTCGGCGCGGCCGAGGGCTGCGAAGCCGCGCGCGACATGGGCCGGCGCGAGCCCCGGAATGTCGCTGCCGACGATGATCGCCGGCCCCGGCGGCAGGCTGCGGAAGACGTGCAGCATGCGCCGGCCGACATCGCCCGGCCCCTGCCCGATGCGCGGCAGGACGAAGGGCCAGAAGGGCTCCCGCCCCTGCCAATCGTCGGGCGTCGTCGCGAGCCACGTGGTCCAGCGCGGGTCGCGAGCAATGGGCGGCAGCACGCGGCGCACCAGCCTGCGGTAGAAGAGCCAGGCCTCGGCGTGGCCGACATCGCAGGCGAGGCGCCTCTTGGCCCGGCCTAGCCTCGGCTCCTTGGCGAAGATCGCGAGGTGGCGCTCGTGCGGCCTCATCCGTAGAGCCTGGCCACCGTCTCGGCCCTGACCCCCAGCGAGAAGAGCGTCAGGCAGCAGAGGTTGCGCAGCATGCGCGCGCCATAGCCCGCGCGGCGGTAGCGCACGGCCGAGGTGACCGCCGGAGTCGAGAGATAGGCGAGCCGCCGCCGGCCGATGCGGCGGGCGATGTCCACGTCCTCCATGAGCGGCAACGGGCGGAAGCCCCCCAGCGCCTCGTAGAAGCCGCGCTGGATCAGCAGCCCCTGGTCGCCGTAGGGGAGCGAGAAGAGGCGGCAGCGCAGCGCCACCAGCCGCTCCAGCAGGCGCGGCGCCGCGCCGCGATCGTCGAGGGCGAAGCGGAAGCAGGCGGCGCGGCCCTCGTTGCCGGGCGCCGCGATGAAGGCGCTCACCTCGTCGGCCCAGCCGGGTGCGGGGCGCGTGTCGGCGTGGAGGAAGAGCAGCCACGCGCCGGACGCCGCCTCGGCACCGGCCGCGAGCTGGCGGCCGCGCCCCTGCGCAGCGCTCGTGAGCCGCAGTCCGCGACGGCGGGCCACGTCGGCCGTCCCGTCGCGGGAGCCGCCGTCGGCGATCACGACCTCGACCGGCGTGCCCTGCGCCCCGAGCCGCTCGATGCCGGGCGCGAGCGCGGCAAGCGTCGCGCCGAGAACGTCGGCTGCGTCGAGGGTGGGGATGACGATACTGAGGGCGGTCGGCACGCGCCGACGATGGCCGGGCGCGGGCCGGCCGTCAATCCCGCACGGGCCGGTCTCGCGGCGCAGCAGGCACTGCCCTCGCCGCGGCTCATCGGCGAGAATGCCGCCCGGCGCTCGCAACAGGCGGGAACAGAGCAGGCGCGGTCGCGACGGGGCGACGGGCGAGAGAGAGGGAGGCTCCAGGCGTGGGCACGATCGACGACAAGCGACTCCACGACGAGGCCATCGTGATCGACGCGGTGTGTCCGCTCATGATGGACCGCCAGTACATCGACTGGTGGATCGAGGGCGGCGTGACCGCGGCGGGGCCGACCGTCGGCGCGTTCCAGCGCGCCGGCCCCACGCTGCGGGTGCTGGGCGACTGGCTCCGCGCCATCGAGAGGGACCCGAGGCTCGTCCTCGTCAGGCGGGCCGCCGACTTCGCCGCCGCCAAGGCCGCTCGCCGGCTCGGCGTGGTGTTCCACTTCCAGGGCACCGAGCCGATCGAGGACGATCTCAACCTGATCGACGCCTACAAGGCCTTGGGCGTCGGCATGATCCAGCTCGCCTACAACGTCAAGAACCGCGTGGGCGACGGCTGCGAGGAACGGACCGACGCCGGGCTCAGCACCTTCGGCCTCCAGGTGATCGAGCGCCTCAACGAGGCCCGCATCGTGGTCGACTGCAGCCACACCGGCTATCGCACCACCATGGATGCGATCGAGGCGTCCTCGCGCCCCGTGGTCTTCTCGCACTCGAACGCGAAGGCGGTGAGGGACTCGCCGCGCAACATCACCGACGAGCAGATCAGGGCGGCGGCCGCGACCGGCGGCCTGATCGGCATCGTCGGCTTTCCGCCCTTCGTCAGCGCATCGCCCAGACCCACTCTCGACGAGTTCGTCGATCACATCGACCATGTGGTGGGCCTCGTGGGCGACGACCACGTCGGCCTCGGCCTCGACTACTACAAGGGGCAGGCGCCGGTGGTCAGCGACGAGGAGTCCATGCGCATGTACGAGGGGCGCATCGCGGCCGGCGACTGGCGGCCCGAATCCTACCCCCCGCCGCCGCATCACTTCCCGGACGGCATCGCCACGCCGCGCACGCTGCGCAACCTGACCAGGCGCCTGCTGGAGCGCGGCTACGGCGAGGAGGCGATGAAGAAGATTCTCGGCGGCAACTGGGTCCGGGTCTTCCGCGAGGTGTGGGGCGAATAGCGGCGCCTTCGCGGGGGGCCGGCGATCGACTATGGTCTGGCCGTCCTACCGGCAGGGATCGACCGGGCCGTGAGCAAAGACCAGAACCCCATCGCCGTGCCCCACGGCTACCGCCCCCTGGACGCGGCGAGCCTTCCCCCCTATCTCGCCGAGCACCCGGCGCTCTCCGCCCGCCTCGGCGGCGGGCCTGCGGCCTGGCAGGTGGACGAGGTCGGCGACGGCAACCTCAACCTGGTCTTCCTCGTGCACGGCCCCGCCGGCGGCCTCTGCGTGAAGCAGGCGCTGCCCTACGTGCGGCTCGTGGGCGAGAGCTGGCCGCTGCCGCTCGACCGCGCCCTCTTCGAGCACGAGGCGCTGGTCGAGCACGGCCGCCACGCGCCGGGGCTCACGCCCGCCGTCTACCGCTTCGACCCCGTGATGATGCTGACGGTGATGGAGCTGCTGGAGCCCCACATCATCATGCGGCGCGGCATGATCCAGGGCATCCGCTACCCGCGCGTGGCCGCCGACATGGCGGAATACATGGCCCGCACCCTCTTCTTCACCTCCGATCTCGGCATGGGCGGGGCCGACAAGAAGGCGCGCGTCGCGCTCTTCTGCGGCAACACCGCGCTCTGCGGGATCACCGAGGACCTGATCTTCACCGAGCCCTACATGGTCCACGACAACAACCGCTGGACCTCGCCGCAGCTCGACGACCTCGCCGCCGCGTTCCGCGCCGATGCGCCGCTGAAGCGCGCCGTCTCCCGCCTCAAGTGCCGCTTCATGGGGAGCGCCGAGGCGCTGATCCACGGCGACCTGCACACCGGCTCGATCATGGTGACGCAGGAGGACACCCGCGTCATCGACCCCGAGTTCGCCTTCTACGGGCCGATGGGCTTCGACACCGGCGCCTTCGTCGGCAACCTGCTGCTCAACTACTTCAGCCAGGCGGGCCACGCGACGGAGGCGGACGACCGCGCGGCCTACAAGGCCTGGGTGCTGGAGACCGTCGAGGCGTTCTGGCTGGGCTTCGCCGAGCGCTTCGGCGCGCTCTGGGCGGAGCGCCCGGGCGACGCCTACCCGGCGGCGCTCTTCGCAGGCGCCGAGGGCGCTGCCTCGCTGGCGCGCGCGCGCGAGGACGCCATCGCCGCTCTCCTCACCGACACGCTGCAGTTCGCCGGCGCCAAGATGATCCGCCGAATCCTGGGCATCGCCCACAACATCGATTTCGAGTGGATCGAGGAGCCCGACCGCCGCGCCGCCTGCGAGCGTCCCGGCCTCCTCCTCGGCCGGGAGCTGCTGACGAACGCCGCCGCCTATCCCGAAATCGCGGCCGTGACCCGCGCGGCGCGGGATATCGAGGCCCGAGCCTGCGGGTGAGCGCTGCACGAAGCCGGCATCCCCGCTAACATCAGCCAACCGCACTCCATCAGAAAAGGGAGACACGCCATGACGATCGAACGCTTCGACAAGGGCCCCCGCATGAGCCAGGCCGTGGTGCACGGCGACCGGGTCTACCTCGCCGGCCAGGTGGCCGACGACACCAGCCAGGACGTCGCCGGCCAGACCCGCCAGGTCATCGCCAAGATCGAGGCCCTGCTGGCCAAGGCGGGCACCTCCAAGGACAAGCTGCTCACCGCCAACGTCTGGCTCTCGGACATCCGCACCTTCGACGAGATGAACAGCGTGTGGGATGCCTGGGTCGACAGGGAGAACCCGCCCTGCCGGGCCTGCGTCGAGAGCAGGCTGGCGACGCCGGCCTATACGGTCGAGATCATGGTGGTGGCCGCGCGCTAGCGGCCTGCTTCCGAGGTTGATTTGCACGCGGCGAGACCGGTGAGCGATCTCTCCGGCCGCGCCTCTCTCTCACATCGTCATGCCCGGACTGGTTCCGGGCATCCACGTTCCTTGCCCCTGATGCACGAAGAACTCGTGGATGGCCGGGACAAGCCCGGCCATGACGCGCGGGGGGTCCGGTGCAAACGGAAGAAAGGCTCTCGAACAGATCGCTAGCGGCCGCCCGGCCGCGGCGGGCAGCCGGAAGGCGCAGGAGGAGGAACAGATGAGCGAGCAGGCGACGACGGCAGGCGCCAACCGGCGCTACGACATCATCCCCTGGGCGGCGCAGAACGCGCTGGACCCGGTGATCGAGATGGAGCGCGGCGAGGGCGTCTACTTCTACGACACCGCCGGCAAGCGCTATCTCGACTTCTCCTCGCAACTGGTGAACGTCAATCTCGGCTACCAGCATCCCAAGGTGATCGAGGCGATCCGGGAGCAGGCCGGCAGGCTCTGCTACATCGGCCCGCACCACACCACGGCCGCGCGCGAGACGCTGGGCCGCAAGCTCGCCGCCGTCGCCCCCGGCGACATCCAGACGGCGTTCTTCACGGGCTCCGGCAGCGAGGCCACCGAGATCGCCATGATGGTCGCGCGCCTCGTGACCGGGCGGCGCAAGATCCTCGCCAAGTACCGCTCCTACCACGGCACCACGTCCGGCTCGATGTCGGCGAGCGGCGATCCCAGGCGGCTGGCGGTGGGCTACGACCACCCCAACATCGTGCGCTTCCTCGATCCCTACTGCCACCGCTGCCCGTTCTCGCTCTCCTACCCCGGCTGCGGGGTGCAGTGCGCGAAGAGCGTGGAGGAGGTGATCGAGCGCGAGGGGCCGGGGCAGATCGCCGCCGTCATCGTCGAGCCCATGACGGCCGCGAGCGGGGGGATCAAGCCGCCCCCGGAATACTTTCCCATCCTGCGCGAGATCTGCGACCGCCACGGCATCCTGATGATCGCCGACGAGGTGATCTGCGGCTTCGGCCGCACCGGGCGCTGGTTCGGCATCGAGCACTGGGACGTGGTGCCCGACCTGATGGCGGTCTCCAAGGGCATTACCTCGGGCTACGTGCCGATGGGGGCGGTGCTCATGCGCCCCCACGTGGCCGCCAGCTTCGACGAAGACTGGTTCCCCATGGGCTCCACCCAGACCGCGAACCCGCTCGCCTGCGCCGCCGCGTGTGCCGCGCTCGACGCCTACGAGAACGACGGGCTGATCGAGAACGCGGCGGCGATGGGCACCGTGCTGGCGGCCGGCCTGGACGGCCTCAAGGCGCGCCACGCTTGCGTCTCCGATGTGCGCTCGCTCGGCCTGCTGGCCTCGATCGAGCTGACCGCCGATCCGGCGACCGACGCGCCCTTCTCGACCGCGCCCAACCACGGGGCGTTGAACGAGATGATGAAGCGCCGGCTGCTGGAGCACGGGCTGGAGGCCAGGATCTGCCTCAACGGCCTCCTGATCGGCCCGCCGCTCTGCATCGACGCGCAGCAGATCGGCGACGCCATCGGGATTCTCGACACGATCCTGGACGAGGTCGACGCCGCGCTTGGGTGATCTCCCGCCCGCCGCCGATCGACGCCGCGCGTGCGGCTACTGCTTGATCGCGCCGAGCGTGAACGCGCGCGCGAGGTGCTTCTGGATCAGGAAGCCGAAGAGCACGATGGGGAGCGCGGCTGCGCTCGCGAGCGCCGCCTGCACGCCGTAGACGCCTGTGTGGTGGTGCAGGTAGAGCGGCACGGTCACCACGACCTTGTCGCTCAGCGTCATGGTCAGCAGGAACTCGTTCCAGGTCAGGATGAAGATGAAGAGGCCGGTGACCGCGAGGCCGCCCCGGATCAGCGGCAGGGTGACGACGAGATGCGCCTGCAGCCGGCTCATGCCGTCCATCATGCCGGCCTCCTCGATGGCGGGCGGCACCTCGTCGATGAAGCTCTTCAGCATCCAGAAGGAGAACGGCACCGCGAAAGCCGTGTGCACGAGCACGATGCCGATATGGGTGTCGCGCAGCCCCACCGAGGTGAAGAGGAAGAGCGCCGGGATCGCCAGCGTGATCGGCGGCACGGCGCGGACGGTGAGGATCGCGATGGCGAGCCGGTTGCTGCCGGCGCGGTAGCGCGAGAAGCCGATCGCCGCCATGAGCCCGATGACGAGCGCGAGCACGGTGGTGGCGCCGCCGATGATGAAGGAATCGAGAATGGCGCCGAGCCCCGTCCCCCGCGCGGTGACGTAGTTCATCTCGAAGCGCTCGTAGAGCGGCGCGTAGTTGGCGAGCGTGAGGTCGCGCGGCACCCAGGGCGGCGGCACCGCCGCCCACTCGCCGAGCGGCTTCAGCGAGGTGGACACCATCCAGAAGACCGGGAAGAGCGCGAAGAGGAGCGCGGCCGCGAGGCCAAACGCGTGATGGGAGCGGAAGCGGGAAGAGGTCACGGGCGGGCACCGGGGCTGCGGAGGGCGTGATCGGACCCCAGCAGCCCCTGCCCCGCCGCAATGGCCGGCACCATACGCTGAGGGCCCGCGGGCGGCAAAGGCCAGGGCGGCGGGAGGGCATCCATGCCTTGGAGAGCGGGCGCGATATGCCACACTGGGGGACCACATGCCGTCGGAGGAGCCGGACGTGGCGGACGAGTGGCTCTACCAGCTTCGCGTCGATCTCGCGGACGATGCCGCGAGCGCCGCGTGGGCGGGCGCGGACCATGCGGGGCTCGCGCCGCTCCGCACCATCCTCGCCGCGCACGATGCGGCACTCGTCTGCCAGTACGATGCCTTCGCCGGCTACTGCGCCGAGGCCGAGAGGAACGGCATCGAGCGCTACCCGCTCTACGCCTGGACCAAGGCGGTGATCGCCGATCCCGCCAAGCAGGCGAAATACGTGAAGTCGTTCTCGATCCACGTGGCCGGCGAGGAAGTCTATGCGAAGGAGAAGGCCGAGGCGCTGGAGGCGGCGCTCGGGCCGCTCGTCGGCAAGGGCGTCGTGACCCGCCTCGCGAAGCACGACACCGACCCCGCTAACAGCCCGCAGATGCCGGAGAAGTACCGATCCCGTTCCTAGAAGAACGGACTCAGCCCCCGTCCGCCGCGAGCTTCCCGCGCAGGTAGGGAATCAGCCCGCCGGCCTGCAGCATGCCGCGCTCGGCGCTCGAATAGGGCACGATGGGGAGCGCCCCGCCCTGCGTCAGGTTGCGGACCTGCGCCTCCTCCCAGTCGATCTCCACCTCGTCCCAGCGCGTCACCAGCCCGGCGATGCCGGGGCAGGCGATCTGCGGGAAGCCCTCGGCGATCTCCTCCCGCCAGTAGCCGGTGGCGAAGGACTCCGCGATCACCGCGGCGATGCCGAGCCGGCGCAGCCCGATCATCGGCGCGAAGTGCGGATGGCCGTAGCCGAAGTTCTCCGCGCCAACGACCATATCGCCGGGCCGCACGGCCTCGGCGAAGGCCGGGTCGTAGCGGCGCATGGCGCAGGCCGCGAGCGCGTCCGGATCGGTGAGGCGGATGTTCTCGACGCCGACGATCTGGTCCACGTCGAAGTCCGCCTCGTCGAAGACCCAGGCCACCCGGCCCCGCAACGCGGCGAGGCTCACGCGCCGGCCTCCGGGGCCTGGGGGACCTCCGCGAGGTAGGGGCGGGGGTCGGCAATCCGCCCCTCCACGGCGGATGCCGCCACCGCCGCGGCGTTGCAGAGATAGATCTCGGACTCGGGGCTCCCCATGCGCCCCTTGACGTTGAGCGTGCCGGTGGAGACCGCGCGCTGGCCCGCGCTCATGGTGGCGATCCGCCCGTAGCAGTAGTCGCAGGAGGACGAGGTGACGAAGGCGCCGGCCTCGATCAGGGTGGTGAGCAGGCCCTCGCGCGCGGCCTCGGCCATGATCGCCTGGCTGGTCGGCACGATGTGGAGCTGAAACCCCGGCGCGACGCGGCGGCCCGTGAGCACCGCCGCCGCAGCCCGCAGGTCCTCCAGCCGCCCGGAGGCGCAGGAGCCGAGATAGCCGGCCTGGACCGGAAGCCCCGCATGGTCCGTGAGGTCGGCGGTGGCGGCCGGATTGGGCGGCACCACCACGATGGGCGCGAGATCGGTGAGATCCACCTCGTGCAGGGCGGCGAAGGTCGCGTCCGCGTCGCTCGCCTGCGGCTCGAAGGGCCGGGCGACGCGGGCGCGGGCATAGTCGAGCGCGAGTTCGTCGGGGTTGCAGATCGCGGTCAGCGCGCCGGTGAACATGGCGAGCCCGGTGATGGTCTGGCGCCCTTCGAGCGATATATCACCGAGCGCCGGCCCACCCAGCTCCAGCACCTGGAAGCGGCACGACCGCGGCCCGAGGACACGCACCAGGTGGTGGAACACGTCGCGCGCCATCACGCCGGGGCTGAGCCTGCCGGTGAGGTTCACCCGCGTGGTCTCGGGCACGGTGAAGTCGATCCGCTCGCGGACGAAGGCCTCCAGGAGCTGCGTGTGGATGCCGATGGCGAGCGTGCCGAAGGCGCCGAGCTGCGCGATGTGGCCGTCGAAGTGGACGACGAAGCCGCCCGGCACGGCGTAGCCCGCCTCCGCCGCCACCTGGTGGCCGATCCCCTCGCGCTCGTGCAGCCTCACGCCGTTGTCCGCGCACCAGGTGCGGGTCACGATGTGCAGCTCCTCCTCCTCGGGCGTGTTGGCCGGCACCATGTGGTCGATGAAGAGCGCGTAGCGCTCCGGCTCGGCCACCCGCTCGATGCCGAACTCCTCCCTCATCTGCCGGAAGATCAGGTCGAGATAGCCGGGGAAGTCGTAGCCCAGCACGTAGTCGGGCTTGACCTCGACTTCCGCGCCGGCGCGCACCGGCTCGCCCGCCCGGCTCGCGCGCCCCAGGATTTTCTCGGCGATCGTGTAGCCCATCGCTCCCCGCCTGCGTCTTTCCCGCTCTGTGCGGATGGTAGCACCATCGCGCGGGCGGCGGCGGGGGCCGCGCACCGGTATCGCGACCGAATCCATGTTAATCTGAGATATCAAGAGTAGGCGCGAATCAACAATAGTAAGTATTGGCCAATTTTATCCGCCCTGAAGGGCAGCAGTAGGGGAGTATTGCTCATGTCTGTCAGACCGCTCGTCCTGGTGGCATTCGCCCTGTTGCTCGCGCCGGGCCTGGTCGGCTGCGGCGGCGGCGGTGACGATGGAGCGACATCGGGCTTCGGACTCTACGCGCGCGGCAATCAGGGCGCGGAGGACCTGCTCGACCACTGGAACGATCCGGAGCGCCTGCGGAGCGCGCTGAGCCTCGCGGCCGTGTCGGACGTCGAGGCGCGGCGAGCGGTCATCGGCCGGCTGCTCGCCACTGCCGGGGCCGACGACGACGAGACGGGGACCAGGCTGAGAAACGTCCGCCCCGAGGACATCGACATCGTCGGCGAGCGGAGCGGGATCACCTACGGGCAGTGGAAGGGCGGCCCGGCCGGCACGCTGAACATCGAGTTCGACTGGCGCTTCGCCCAGAACGCCGACGCGGCGGTTCGTGCCCGGATGGAGCGCGCAGGCAAGACCTGGTCCTACCGCATTCTGGACGACTTCGGGGAACACACCGCCTCGGCGGGGACGACCATCTACCACGGAGACATCCACATGCGCGTGGACGCGGCGGTGACGACGGATGGCGTCATGATCTTCGTGCTCGACGAGGGGCCGGACTCCGACAACACCTCGTCGGCCACCTTTCAGCGCGCCGAGTACAGCTCCCACGACCTGGAGCCCTGGTTAGGCTCGATCCTGCTGTCCCGGCAACACCACGGCTACACCGACGTCATGGCGCACGAGATCGGGCACGTGCTGGGTATCTTCCCGGGTTCCTTCTACGGGTCGTTCGAACGCTACGCGAACTATGTGGACAACACCTTCGAGGGGCCCGCATCGATGCGGGCCAACGGCGGCGCGCCCCTGCCCTTCCAGTGGATCAACGATGACCTCGAGCCGGTCGCGCCCTACACGATCGGGGCTACGATCGACTACGCCCACCCCGGCGTCTGCTCGTCCATCATGGCCTATTGCAGCGAACTGAGCAGCCCGAGCGCGCTCGACTTCGCGATCCTCACCGACATGGGATACGAGATCCTGAGCAGCACGACCGCCTCCGAGCCGGAGCTCTACGGCTATGGCGCCTGGGGCCACTACGGCGCCTGGGGCGTCGGCGTGGAGCGCCGGCTCGGCAGCGGCGACAGGCTGCGCGCCGGCGCCGATGCGTTCGGCATCGCCCCGGCGACGAACCTTGCCGAGTCCCCCGTTCTGCAGGGGCAGGTGACCTGGACAGGCTCCCTGCTCGGCGTCGATATCGGCCACGCGGCCCTGCCGCCGGTGTTCGGCGACGCGGCGCTGCAGGTGGACCTCGATGACCTCTCGGGCACCACCGGCTTCGACAACCTCACCGTGGACGTGGACGGCCGATCGCGCGCCTTCCGGATGCCGAGCCTGGCCTACGCCGTCGGCGTCACCGGCAACGGGTTCTCGGACGAGGAAGGCCGCATCATGGGCGGCTTCTTCGGCCCTGCACACGAGGAGATGGCGGGCGTGCTCGACGACCGCGAGGTCAGCCTCCTGGCCGGCTTCGGCGGCACGAGATGAGCGCGGGCAGCGACTGCCGAGGCGTGACGCGCCGCGCCCGTTACTACTCCTCGTCGAGGCGGAAGAGCAGCAGCAGCGTACGCTGGAAGGCGTTGAAGTTGTCGTCGGAGAGGAGGTAGACGAGCGTCCCGCCGTCCGCGCCGCGCGCCACCGCCACGCCCTCGAAATTGTCCACCGTCAGCGGCGGGGCGATGTGGGCGACGAGCGTGCCCCGCAGCACGGCACCGGCCGCGAGGGTGTCGGCGGGCACGTGCTCCAGGCGCGCCTTGACGCCGCCGATCAGGCTGAAGAAGCGGGTGAGCACGAGCAGGTCGCCGTCGGGCAGCAGCGCCACATCGGTCGGCTTGAAGTCCGGCGCGGGGCGATAGCCGAACGGGCGGGTCTCGTCGCCGACGAGCCAGCCGGCGTGCGTCCCGTCCGCACGCGTCAGGTCCTCCGCCAGCATGAGGACGCGGCCGTCGGGGAGCGGTGCGAGCGCCTCCAGCCCGCCGTTGAGAGGGGCGCGGGCGAGCGCGTCGGGCGTGGGGAAGGGCCGGGCCGGGCCGTCGGGGCCGCCGCTTCCGGCGGCGTAGCGCCACACGCGGTGGTTGCGCTCGAAGCTCACCAGCCAGTCGCCGCCGGGCAGGCGCTCGAGTGCCTCGGCGTCGCGCCAGTGGCCTGCCAGCGGCCGGCCCTGCGTGTCGCCGAGCGGCGCGAGCGATGCCTCCACGAGGTCCACCAGACGGCCGGCGTCGTCGCGCACGATGCGGGCCGTGAAGCGGTGGCCGCGATCGGTGACGGCGGCAAGCCGCCCGTCCGCCGTGACGCTGAGGCCGGAGAGCCCGCCGAACGCATCCGCCTCGCTCCGCAGCTCGAGCCCGCCGAGATAGCGCAGCCGGCCGACCCGGTTCACGCTCTCGTCCGCCGCATCGAGGGCGACCCCGCGCACGCTGAGCGGGACGGAGGCGCCGAGCGCCGCGCCGGCCGCCAGCGCCAGGGTGCCCGCGACGCAGACCGCGGCGAGGGCTGCCGTCAGAGAACGGCGGCCTGTCATGCGGCGGCCTCTGCGCCCGCGATGCGCGCATCCGCCCGCCACACGCCGACGACCGCCGCGAGCCCGAAGCCGGCGCAGACGAACATGGTCCACCAGGCCGCGGACCAGCCGCCGAGCGCCTCGGTCACCGCAGCCAGCAGCGGCGGCCCGAGCACGGCGCCGAGCGCGGCTCCCTGCGCCACGAAGCCCCCTGCCATGGCGACCTGCGCCTGGCTCGATGCGTGCGCGATGCCGCCCTCAAAGCAGGCGGCCGGCACCGGGCCGCCGGCCAGCGCGAAGCAGACGGCGAGCGGGATCTTGGCGGCAATCGGCGTGAACGGCGCGAACAGCAGCGCCGCGCAGACGCCCATCCCGGTGAAGGAGGCGCCCAGCAGCGCCCAGCGTGCGCCGCCCCGGTGCATGAGCCACGCGCTGGCGACGGAGCCGAAGGCGGTAGCGAGGACGAAGAGTGCAGTGAAGAGCGCGGCGCCGGAGAGCGAGCGCGCCTGCGTCTCGATCAGGAAGGTCGGCAGCCATGCCATCAGCGCCTGCCACTGGACCGCGAAGATCACGAAGCAGGCGCCGAAGAGCCAGGGCCCCGGCCGCGCCAGCGTCTCCAGCACGCCGGCACGGTCGAACGCCGCCCCGCTCGCCGCCGGCGCCTGCCAGCGCCCGGGCGCCGCGGCCCAGGCGAAGGCGAGCAGGAAGAGCAGGATCAGCCCGGCGTTGAGGAACCAGAGCCCGCGCCAGCCGAGCGGCTCCAGCATCGCCGTCGCGATCACCAGCGAGAGCGCGATGCCGACCGGCATGTAGGTGCCCCAGACGCCGAGGACGAAGCGGCGGACGCCGTCGCCGGTCGCGGCGAAGAGCATCTTGGGGGCTGCGACCGAGAGAGTGGCGAAGCCGAAGCCCTCGACGATGCGGGCGGCCAGCAGCGGCGGGCCGCTGCTCGCGAAGCCGCCGGCGAGGCTCGCGAGCGCCATCGTCGCACCCCCCACCGCGACCAGCCGGCCGATGCCCAGCCGGTCGACGAGCAGCCCGCCGGTGACGCCGAGAACGGCGCCGATGCCGTAGAAGGAAGACGCGATCAGCCCGGCGATGACCCGGGAGAGCCCGAGCTCCGCCTGCAGCAGCGGCAGCGCCGGCGGCACCTTGCCGACCTGCATGCCCACCATGTAGCCGGCCGCGAAGGCGAGCGCGACGATATCCCAGCGGGTGCGCGCGGGCGCCACGATCAGCGCCGCCGCCGCTCGCGCCGCCCTCCGCGCCGCCCCCCGTCGTGGTCCGGGGCCTGCTCCCAGGCCTCGCCGTTCGCCGCGTCGAGCGTGAAGGCGAGACCGCCTGCGAGCGGGTCGGCCTCCCGCAGCGTCACGATCACCGCATCGCCCAGGCCGAGGGTGCGGCCGCCGACGGCGAGCGTGTGCCGGCGCGCATCGAAGCGCGGCCGCACCCGGCCCAGCGTGCGCGCGGGCACCAGGCCCTCGGCGCCGGTCTCGTCGAGGGACACGAAGATGCCGAAGCGCGTCACGCCCACGATGCGGCCGTGGAACGCCGCATCCACGCGCTCGGCCAGGTAGGCGGCGCAGTAGCGGTCCATGGCGTCGCGCTCGGCAGCCTGCGCGCGCCGCTCGGTCGACGAGATGTGCGCACCGACCTGCTCCAGCGCCGCCGCCTCGCCCTGCCCGGCGGCACCCTGCCCGGCACTGGCCGGCCCGAGATCGCAGGCCGCGATCAGGGCACGGTGAACGAGCAGGTCGGCGTAGCGGCGGATCGGCGAGGTGAAGTGGGCGTAGCGCCGGAGCCCGAGCCCGAAATGGCCGATGTTGCGCGGGCTGTAGGCGGCCTGCGCCTGGGCGCGCAGGATCATCAGGCCGGCGATCGCCGCGTCGCGCGGATCGTCGAGGCCGGCGAGAATCTTGTTGAAGGCGTCGGCGCCCATCGCGCCGCGCAGGCGCACTCTGAGCCCGCGGCTCCTGAGAAGCTCCTGCAGCACGTCGAGCTTGGCCGTGTCGGGCCGGTCGTGGACGCGGTACATGCAAGGGGTGCGTGCGGCGTCGAGCGCGCTCGCGGCGGCGACGTTCGCCGCGATCATCAGCTCCTCGATCAGGCGGTGGCTGTCGTGACGGCGGGCGAAGCCGATGCCGGACACCGTGCCGTCGGCGGCGAGCGCCACCGTGCGCTCGGGCAGCTCCAGGTCGAGCGCGCCGCGCCGCTCCCGCGCCGCCCGGAGCGCGCCCAAGACGCCGTAGAGCGCGGCCATCGCCGGCCGCAGCGCTTCCGCAAGGCCCTCGCCGCCGCTGTCCGCCGCCGCCTGCATCCCGTCATAGGTGAGCCGCGCGGCCGAGCGCATGAGCGCGCGCTCGAAGCGCCATGCCAGCAGCGCGCCGTCGGCGGCGATCCTCAGATGCACCGCGAGGCAGGCGCGGTCGAGGCCCGGCTTCAGCGAGCAGAGATCGGCCGACAGCGCCTCCGGCAGCATCGGCACCACGCGGTCGGGAAAATAGGCGGAGTTGCCGCGCTCGCGCGCCGCCCGGTCGAGCGCGGTGTGCGGGCGGACGAAGTGGGCGACGTCGGCGATGGCGACGGTTGCGCGAAAGCCGCCCTCGTTGTCGGGCGCGGCATCGGCCTCGGCCCAGACGGCGTCGTCGAAGTCGCGGGCGTCCGCGCCGTCGATGGTAACGAGCGGGAGCGATCTCAGATCCGCGCGTCCCTCGGGGCCCGGCGCCTCCAGGCTGGCGGCCTCGGCCAGCGCGTCGTCCGGGAAGTCGAAGGGCAGGCCGTGGGTGTGGATGGCGGCGAGGCTGATCGCGCCGGGCGAATCGGGCGCCCCCAGCCGCTCGACCACGCGCGCCTCGGGCGGGCCGACGCGGCGGCCCTCGCGCGTCTCGCCCACCACCAGCTCGCCCTGGCGCGCGCCCGCTGTCTCGCCTTCCGGCACCGGAAAGTCGCGGCGGCGCCGGCGGTCCGCCGGCTGGATCGCCCCGCCGCCGCGCCCGTCGGCGCGGAAGACCCCGACCACGCGGCGCGGGCCGGCATCGAGCACGCGCATGGGCCGCGCCAGGTAGCCGCCGTCGGGCGCGGGCCGAAGCCGGGCAAGCACGCGGTCGCCGACTCCCGGCTCGGGCACGCCGCGGGGCGCGGCATCGAGGGTGATCGACGGCGGCGGCTCGTCCTCTTCCCAGCGCGCCGGCCGCGCGCTGAGCGCGCCGTCGGGATCGAGATCCGTGACCTCCAGGACCGTGACCTGAGGCAGCGTCCCGGGCGTTCGCCGGCGCCGCCGGGGCCCGTCGAGCGCGCCTTCTTCCTCGAGCGAGCGCAGGAGGTCGGTCAGCGCGGCGCGGTCGTTGCCGCGGATGCCGAAGGCGCGCGCGATCTCCCGCCTGCCGACCTTGCCGGGGCTCTCCCGGACGAAGCGCAGAACCTCATCCCTGGTCGGAAACGGCGCCGGCCTGCCGCTCAAGTCCGCCTCAGGACGCCACGCGTCTAGGGCGCGCCTCCGGCAGGCGCGTCCGGCTGGCTCTTCGCACCGCGCTTCGCCTTGGCCCGGCCGGACCCGGACGCCGTCTTGCGGCCGCGGCCGGCGCCCTTCCTCTTTGGCTGGGCCGCCTTCGCGGCGAGCAGTTGGACGGCGTCGTCCAGGCTGAAGTCGTCGGCCGATGCGTCCTTGGGCAGCGATGCGCGGAGCCGGCGATGCTGGACGTAGGGCCCGTAGCGGCCGGAGCAGAGCTTCACCGGCTCGCCGCCGTCCGGGTGTGCGCCGAGCTCCCGCAGCACGCGCGCACCCCGCCCCTTCTTCTCGGCGATCAGCACCACCGCCCGGTTGAGCCCCACCGTCAGCACGCTCTCGCCGCGCGGCAGCGAGCAGTAGGCGCCGTCATGCTTGACGTAGGCGCCGAAGCGGCCGAGGCCGGCGGTGACCGGCTTGCCGGTCTCGGGATGGGTGCCGATCTCGCGGGGCAGCGCGAGCAGGCCGAGCGCGGTATCGAGATCGACCAGATCGGGCGCCATGTCCTGGGGCAGGGAGACGCGCTTGGGCTTCTCCTTCGCCGCGCCTTCGGCGGCGCGCTCGACGTAGAGGCCGTAGGGGCCGCGCTTCAGCGTCACCGCCAGGCCGGTCGCGGGATCGCGGCCGATCTCGCGCGGCTCCGTGGCGTCCGCCTCGGCATCGGCGAGCGGGCGGGTGTAGCGGCACTCGGGATAGTTGGCGCAGCCGACGAAGGGGCCGTAGCGCCCGAGCTTCAGCCCGAGCCTGCCGCCTTCGCAGGCGGGGCAGCGGCGGTCCTCCTCGCCGTCCTCGGCCGGGAAGAGGTGGCGGCCCAGCGTCGCGTCGAGCGCATCGAGGACCTGGGCGACGCGCAGGCCCCTGGTCTCCTCCACCGCCCCGGCGAAGTCGCGCCAGAAGTCGCTCAGCACCTGCCGCCAGTCGACCTCGCCGGCGGAGATGGTGTCGAGCTGGCCTTCCAGCGAGGCGGTGAAGTCGTACTCCACGTAGCGGCTGAAGAAGTTCTCCAGGAACACCGTGACGATGCGCCCGCGGTCCTCCGGCACGAAGCGGCGCTTCTCGAGGCGCACGTAGTTGCGGTCCTGCAGCACCGAGAGGATCGCGGCATAGGTGGAGGGGCGCCCGATGCCGAGCTCCTCGAGCCGCCTCACCAGGCTCGCCTCGGAGAAGCGCGGCGGCGGCTCGGTGACGTGGCGGGCGGGCGTGACGTCGGCCAGCGCCATCGGCTCGCCGGCGGCCACCTGCGGCAACGCGCGCTCGTCGTTGTCCAGGCCGTTGCCGTTGTCGCGCCGGGCGTCGTCCCGGCCCTCCTGATAGACGCGCAGGAAGCCGTCGAAGGCGACGGTCGAGCCGGAGGCGCGCAGGCCCACGCGGCCGTCCTCTGAGGCGATGTCGACGCTCACCCGGTCGATCTCGGCGCTCGCCATCTGGCTCGCCAGCGCGCGCTTCCAGATGAGCTCGTAGAGCCGGGCCTGATCCCGGTTGAGCGCGGCGCTGAGCGCCTGCGGGGCGCGGGCGAGATCGGTGGGGCGGATCGCCTCGTGCGCTTCCTGCGCGTTCTTCGCCCTGGTCCGGTAGAGGCGGGGCTTTTCCGGCACGTAGGTCGCGCCGTAGCGCTCACCGATCACCTCTCGCGCCCGGCCGATCGCCTGGCCCGCGATCTGCACCCCGTCGGTCCGCATGTAGGTGATGAGGCCCACCTGCTCGCCGTTCACGGCGATGCCCTCGTAGAGCTGCTGGGCCACCTGCATGGTGCGCCGCGCGGCGAAGCCGAGCTTGCGCGAGGCCTCCTGCTGCAGGGTGGACGTGGTGAAGGGCGGCGCCGGATTGCGCTTGACGCGCTTCGGCTCGACGGCGGCGATGCTGTAGCGGCCGGCCCGGACGAGCGCGGCCGCCTCCCCGGCCGCCGCCTCGTCGCCGAGCGCATACTTGCCGAGTTTCTGACCGTCGAGCTGGGCGAGGCGGGCCGCCATGCGCTCGCCCCGGGGCGTGTCGAGCTCGGCCTCGATCGACCAGTACTCGCGCGGCTCGAAGGCCTCGATCTCCAGCTCGCGGTCGCACACCAGCCTGAGCGCCACAGACTGCACGCGGCCGGCCGAGCGCGAGCCCGGAAGCTTGCGCCAGAGCACCGGCGAGAGGGTGAAGCCCACCAAGTAGTCGAGCGCGCGGCGCGCCTTGTAGGCGTCGACCAGGTGATCGTCGAGGTCGCGGGGCTCCGCCATGGCGGCGAGCACGGCGCTCCTGGTGACCTCGCTGAAGACCACGCGCCTGACTGCGATGCCGTCCAGCAGCCCGCGCCGGCCGAGCTCGTCCATCACGTGCCAGGAGATCGCCTCGCCCTCTCGGTCCGGGTCGGTCGCGAGATAGAGCTGGTCCGCCCCCTTCAGCGCCTTGCCGATGGCGCCGATCCGCTTCTCGGCGCCGTCGGCGACGGTCCAGTCCATGGCGAAGGACTCGTCCGGCCGCACCGAGCCGTCCTTGGGCAGGAGATCGCGGACATGGCCATAGGAGGCCACGACCCTGTAGCCGGGCCCCAGATACTTGCTGATGGTGGTCGCCTTTGTAGGCGATTCGACGACGACGACGTCCATTCCGCAACGACCGCTGGCAGCGCCGATGGGCGGTGCTACGCCGCCGGCCGGGAGAGTGAGACGCGGTTGCCCGGCTGCCGCTCCAAGCGTCCCGCCAACTCAAGCTCCAGCAAAATGGTCGCCACCGTCGCGGGTGTCAACCGGCTCTCGCGCACGAGGAGGTCCACCGGCACGGGGCTCGGGCCCAGCAGCGAGGTCACGGTCTCGCGGGCGCCGGCCGGCGCGTCCTCCTCCTCCGGCGGGTCGGATCGGGCGGCGCCGGGCCAGTCCCGTCGCGGCTCGTCGAGCACCCGGGGGCGGCCGTCTGCCAGCGCATCGAGCACGTCTGCGGCACTCTCCACCAGCGTCGCGCCCTGCCGAAGCAGGCGGTTGGGGCCGGCCGAGCGCGGGTCGAGCGGCGAGCCGGGCACCGCCAGCACCTCGCGGCCCTGCTCCAGCGCGAGCCGCGCCGTGATCAGCGAGCCCGAGCGGGCCGCCCCTTCGACTACGACCACGGCGCGGCAGAGGCCTGCGATGATGCGGTTGCGGCGCGGGAAGTGGCGCCCCATGGGCACGGTGCCGAGAGGGGCCTCGGCGATCACCGCAGCCTCCTCCAGCAGCCGCTCGTAGAGCTGTCGGTTCTGCTTCGGATAGGCAACATCGACTCCGCCGCCCATCACCGCCACCGTGCCGGTGGCGAGCGCGCCGACATGCGCGCGCGCGTCGATGCCGCGCGCCATGCCGGAGACCACCACGAGCTTGGCGGCGCCCAGATCCGCCGCCAGCCGCTCGGCGAGGTGCAGCCCGCCGGCGGACGCGTTGCGCGCACCGACGATGGCGACGGAGTCGCGCGCAAGCAGCCCGGCGCGGCCGCGCAGGCTGAGCACCGGCGGCGGATCGGCGATGGCGGCGAGCACCGGCGGGTAGGCCGGCTCGCCCAGCGCGATCATCGACCCGCCGAGCTGGGCGAGCGCCTCCATCTCGCGCTCTGCAGCCGCGCGCGAGCAGACCTTGACCGGGCGCCGGCGGCCGCCGCGCCGCGCGAGCCCCGGCAGCGCGTCGAGCACGGCGCCGGGCGAGCCGAAGCGGGCGAGCAGGGCGAAGAATGTGATCGGCCCGACATTCTCGCTGCGGGCGAGGCGCAGCCAGTCGAGGCGCTCGCCCTCGGTGAGCGCGCGGGTGCCGGCGCCCGTCACCGGTCCGCCGGGGGGTCTGCCGGAGCCCCGGCCGCGGCGCTCCGGCCGCCGAGGCCGATCCTGGGCTCGCGGCCGCGCGCGAGCCGCACGATGTTGCCGGCGTGGCGGAGCGTCACCAGGACCGCGAGAAAGCCCGCCAGCCAGGCGATCTGCGGCGCCTCGAAGAGGAGCGCGAAGCCCGGCGCCGCGCCGATTGCGACCAGCGCCGCCAGCGACGAGTAGCGGAAGAGGCCGGCGACGGCGAGCCAGAGGCCGCAGGCGACGAGGCCCACCGGCCAGGCGATGGCGAGGAGCACGCCGAGCGTCGTGGCGACGCCCTTGCCGCCCCTGAAGAGCAGCCAGACCGGGGCGACGTGGCCCACGACCGCGGCGCCGGCGGCGATCACCGCCATGTCGGGGCCGAAGCGCTGGGCGATGACGACGGCCACGGCGCCCTTGCCGCCGTCGAGAACGAGGGTGAGCGCCGCCGCCGCCTTGCTGCCGGTGCGCAGCACGTTGGTGGCCCCGATATTGCCGGAGCCGATGCGCCTCGGGTCGCCGAGGCGGAAGAGGCGCGCGACGATCAGCCCCATCGGCAGCGCGCCGATCAGGTAGGCGATGACCCCGCCTGCGTAGAAGGGCCAGGTGAAGGCGAAGTTGCCGAGCGGGTCGGGCACCGAGACCGGGCGGCTCAGGGCCGCATGATCATGCGGCCGAAGAAGTTGCGGCTCTCCATCAGCGCATGGGCCGCCGGCGCCTCGCGGAGCGGGAAGGTGCGGTGAATCACCGGCGTGAGATGGCCCTCGGCCATCAGACCGAGCACCCGCTCGACATGGGCCTTGGTGGAGCGGCCGCAGCCGTGCACCGAGACATGCTTGCGGAAGAGCTCGATGAAGTCGATCTCCACCCGCTCGCCGCCATGAGCGCCGATGGTGGCGAGGCGGCCGCCCGCGGCCAGCGCGTCGATCGCGCCGACGAGGATCGCGCCGCCGGTCATCTCCAGCGCCGCATCGACGCCACGGCCATCGGTGAGCCGCCGGGCTTCCGCGCCGATATCGCGCTTCGTGTAGTCGATGCCGGCGTCGGCGCCGAGGGCGCGCGCCTTCTCCAGCTTCTCCTCCGAGCCTGCGGCGGCGATCACCCGCGCGCCCGCGAGCGTGGCGATCTGCACCGCCGCGGAGCCGACGCCGCCGCCGGCGGCGGTGATCAGCACCGTCTCGCCGGCGCGCAGCCCGATCTCCTCGATCAGCGCCTCCCAGGCGGTGGCGAAGGGGATCTGGCCGGCCACCGCGTCCTCGAAACTGAGCGCGTCGGGAAGCCGCACGACATGGTCGTGGCGCACCCTCACGTACTCCGCGTAGCCGCCCCACTGGGTAACCCCGAGCACGCCCGCGGCCTCGCAGAGGTTCTCGGCGCCGTCGCGGCAGTGGGCGCAGGCACCGCAGCTCAGCATGAAGTGAGGCGCGACCCGGTCGCCCTCGGCGAACGCCGTCACGCCGGCGCCCGCGTCGGCGACGGTGCCGGCGGCGTCCACCCCCATGACGTGCGGCATGGGGCTGTCCACGCCGAAGAGGCCCTTGCGCAGGTCGGTATCGCAATGGTTCACGCCGCAGGCGTGGACCTCGATCAGAAGCTCGCCGGGGCCGGCCGCCGGCGTCTGCACGTCCTCGTGGACGATGGTGTCGAACGCCTCGCCGTAGCCGTGGATCACCGCCGCCTTCATCGGCTCCCTCCCGCAACACGCACCCGCACCCGGCCCGCCGCCGCTCGCGCCTCTCGCACCACCGCGGCGGCGGCCCGATGGACGCTCGTATGCCGGCGCGCGAGGCGATCGAGGTCGTCGGCATAGCCGCCGCCCACCACGCAGGCCACGGGCACGCCGGCGACGCGGCAGGTCTCGATCACGTAGCGGTCGCGCCGGGCGAGCCCCTCGTCGCCGAGGGCGAGCCGGCCGAGCTTGTCCTCCGCGTGGGGATCGACACCGGCATTGTAGAACACGATGTCCGGCCGGTGGCGCGCGAGGACGCCCGGCAGGTGGGTCTCCAGCACCGCCTGATAGACCGCATCGCCGGTGCCGGGGGGCACGCCGATGTCGAGATCGCCCGTCTCCTTGGCCGGCGGATAGTTGGCCTCGCAGTGGAGCGAGAAGGTGAAGGTCTCCGGCTCCGCGCGGAAGATCGCGGCGGTGCCGTCGCCCTGGTGGACGTCGAGATCGACCACCAGCGCGCGGTCGATCAGCCCTTCGCGCCGCAACACGCGGATGGCGACGGCGACGTCGTTGAAGAGGCAGAAGCCGGCGCCGTGACCGGCGAAGGCATGGTGGCTGCCCCCGGCGGTATTGCAGGCGAGCCCGCGCTCGAGCGCGAGCCGGCCCGTGAGCACGGTGCCGCCGACGGCGGCGCGGCCGCGCCGGACCAGCGCGTCCGACAGCGGCAGCCCGAGGCGGCGGACGGCGCGGCGGTCGAGCGCAAGCGCCAGCACCGCGTCGACGTAGGGCTCGTCGTGGGCGAGCGTGAGCCAGGCGCGGGATGCGGGCGCGGGCTCCACCAGGCTCTCCGGCGGGATCACGCCGTCCTCCAGCAGCACGTCCCTGATGCGCCCGAACTTGCCGATCGGAAAGCGGTGGCCGGGCGGCAGCGGGACCGTGTAGTCCGGGTGAAAGACGACCGGAAGGTCCACGGGCTGAGCGTGGGAGGCTAGAGGACGGTGAGCACGTTCTCGGGCGGCCGGCCGAGGGCCGCGCGGTCGCCGCTCACCACGATCGGCCGCTCGATCACGATGGGGTTCTGCGCCATGAGGTCCAGCAGCGCCCGGCGGGAGAGGCTCTCGTCCGCCATGCCGGCCTCGCGGTAGGCGGCCTCCTTCGCGCGCATGAGGGCGCGCGGCTCCATCCCGAGCTTTTGCAGCAGGCCGTCGATCTCGCGCGCACCGGGCGGCGTCTTCAGATACTCCACGATCACCGGCTCGACGCCCCGCTCGCGCAGAAGCTGCAATGCCTGACGGGACTTGGAGCAGCGCGGGTTGTGGTAAATAGTCACCGCCATGTCGTCCCTCCAGGTGCATCGCATGGCGGCGGCACTCTGGCATGCGCTTTGGCCGGGTGTCCAGGGGCCGCCGGTTCGCGCCGCCTTCGGGTGCTCGGCGGCGCTGCTTCTCGCGGCCCTCTGGCTGATGCTGAGCGCGCCGGCGCTGGCGCAGGAGCCTGCGGCGACGGACGGCACGGTCGACGCGGGCGAGCTCGAGCGGCTGGTCGAGACCCTCGAATCGCCCGAGAGCCGCGAGCGCTTCATCGCCGATCTCAAGACGGCGATCGCGGCCCAGCAGACGGCGGACGAAGGCGATAGCGCGGAGGAGGCGTCCGCGATGCGGGCGATCTCCGACGGCGTCGCCGTCCTCGGCACGCATATCGTCGAGCTCGCGGGCGCGATCGCCGACATCCCCGATGCGATCGCCTGGGTGGTCGAGCACGGCGGCGAGCCCGACGAGCGCAACGACTGGCTCGTCGCCTTCGGCCGGCTGCTCGCGAGCGTCGCCGCGGGCGTCATCGCCGGGCTTGCCGCCTTCTACGCGCTCACCGTGCCCCGCCGCCGGCTGGAGCGGCGCGAGAAGCCCTCCCCCTGGCTGCAGCCGCCGCTCCTGCTCTACCACGCGGCGCTCAGGCTGGCGCCCAATCTGGTCGCGGCCGGCGCGGGCTACGGCGCGGTCACCCTCATCGAGCCGGGCGAGACGGTACGCGTGATCGCGCTCGCGATCATCAACGCCCACCTGATCGCGAGCCTGGCCAAGGCGGCCGGCACGCTCGTGCTGGCGCCCTACGCGCCGCAGCTTCGCCTTGCGCCGCTCTCGGACGTGAACGCCGCCTACTGCTCGATCTGGTGGCGGCGGCTCGTGAACATCGGCGCCTACGGCTACATCCTCTGCCAAGCTGGGCTCCTCCTCGGCCTGCCGGAGAGCGGCTACGCGGCGCTGATCCGCCTGCTCGGCATCCTCCTGGTCGGGCTGCTCATCACCTTCATCCTGCAGAACCGCGCGCCGCTCGCGCGCTGGCTGCACGAGACCGGGCGCGCGCACGGCGGGCGGGCGCATCTCCGGGTCTTCGCGCTCCTCGGCAAGCTCGCGGACTTCTGGCACATCCCGGCCATCCTCTACGTCGTCGCCGGCGGGCTGCTCGCCGCGGCCGACGGGCTGGACGGCTTCCTCTTCCTGGTCAAGGGGAGTGCGGCGACGCTCGTCATCGCCTGGGCCACGGGCTTCGGCTTCGCCGGCATCCGCCGCGCCATGGAGCGCGGGTTCCGCATCCGCACCGAGCTTCGCGAGCGCTATCCGGGGCTGCAGGCGCGGGTCAACCGCTACCTGCCGGTCGCGCGCGGCGCGGCGCAGGCGGTGATCCTGCTGCTCGGCCTCTGCCTGATCCTCGAGGCGTGGAACGCCGACATCTTCACCTGGCTCGCGAGCGAGACGGGCACCGCCGTGATCGCCACGCTGGCGTCGATCGTCGCCATCGCCGTCATCGCGGCGCTCGTGCTGGAAGTGGTGACGACCCTGGTCGACCGCTACCTGAGCGCGACCGACGAGACGGGCGAGCAGGTGGAGCGCAGCCAGCGCGCGCGGACGCTGCTGCCGCTCGCCCGCAACGCGCTCCGCGTCGTCGTCGGCGTGATCGCGGCGCTGATGATCCTCTCCGAGATCGGCATCGACATCGCGCCGGTGCTGGCCGGCGTGGGCGTGGCCGGCCTCGCCATCGGCTTCGGCGCGCAGACCCTGGTGAAGGACATCATCACGGGGCTCTTCATCCTGCTGGAGGACAGCGTCGCCGTGGGCGACGTGGTGACCGCCGGCGGCCACACCGGCACGGTGGAGGCGATCA
Organism: Alphaproteobacteria bacterium; assembly: GCA_011523425.1. Classification (GTDB taxonomy): domain Bacteria; phylum Pseudomonadota; class Alphaproteobacteria; order UBA828; family UBA828; genus WTGU01. The sequence goes on along the minus strand of WTGU01000042.1, from coordinate 13,579 downwards.
CCGTTCGCACGATCCGGCTGCGGGACCTGCAGGGGCACGTGCACACGGTGCCGTTCAGCGCGGTCGGCTCGGTCTCCAACATGACCAAGGACTTCTCCTACTACCTGATCGACATGGGGGTCGCCTACCGCGAGGACTACGACGAGGTGGTGGCGGTCATGCGCGAGGTTGGCGCGGAGATGCAGCAGGACCCCGACTTCGGCCCCAACATGCTGGAGCCGCTGGAGATCATGGGGCTCAACAGCTTCGGCGATTCCGCGGTCATCGTCCGCGCCCGGCTGAAGACCAAGCCACTCACCCAGTGGGCCACCGGGCGGGAGTACAACCGCCGGCTCAAGGCGGCCTTCGACGCCCGCGGCATCGAGATCCCCTTCCCCCACACGCAGATCTACTTCGGCGAGGACAAGCAGGGCCGGGCGCCGGCCGCGCGCGTGGTCATCGAAGACGCGCGGGGGAGCGCCGACGCCCCCGCCTCGACCCCGCCCTCTCCGCCGCCGGGGGACGAACGGCAGAGACGGGCCGGGCCGCACGCACGCACGCCGCGCGAGCGGGGCAGCGGGACCAGCGACGGGCCGGAGGATGCGGGCAGCGCCTCGGGCGAGGACGCGCCGGGTTAGGACGCGCGGCCTGACATTCAGTACTCGGGCCCGCCACGGTCCTTCAACTCTTCAAACAGGGGCGTGATCCGCCGGGCGGGCGCGTTGACTAAGGGGCGCCCCGGCCGCATCGTGCGCCGCGTATTGCATGCACGGGCTGGTGCAACGGCGGCGCTGATCCGCCTATGGGGGCTCCATGAAAGCGTCCGATCTTCTGGTTAGGTGCCTCGAAACCGAGGGCGTGACCCACATCTTCGGCATTCCCGGCGAGGAGAACGCCGACGTGATGATGTCGCTGATGGAGAGCGACATCGACTTCGTCCTCTGCCGCCACGAGCAGGCGGCGGCCTTCATGGCCGACGTCTACGGCCGGCTGACAGGCAAGGCCGGCGTCTGCCTCGGCACCCTCGGCCCCGGTGCCACCAATCTCGTGACCGGCGTCGCCGACGCCAACATGGACCGCGCGCCCGTGGTCTGCCTCATCGGCCAGGCCGGCACCCAGCGGCTGCACAAGGAGAGCCACCAGAACATGGACTCGGTCTCCATGTTCCGCCCCATCACCAAGTGGGCGCAGACGGTGCACCAGCCGGACAACATCCCCGAGATCGTGCGCAAGGCCTTCAAGGTCGCCGAGGCCGAGAAGCCCGGCGCGGTGCTGATCGAGCTGCCGGAGGACATCGCCGAGCACGAGGCGGCGGGCGCGCCGATCGCGCCGATCAAGACCCGCCGCCCCGGCGCCGACTACAAGGCGGTGGCGCGCGCGGTGGATGCGATCGTGGGCGCCAGGAGCCCGCTGATCCTGGCCGGCAACGGCGCCATCCGCAAACGCGCCTCGACCCAGCTCAGACGGCTCGCGGCGCTCAGCGGTATCGGCGTCGTCAACACCTTCATGGGCAAAGGCGCCGTGCCGAGGAGCGACGCGCACTGCCTCTTCACCGTGGGCCTGCAGGGCAAGGACCACATCATCGCGGCGCTGCGCGAGGCCGACGTGATCGTCTCGGTCGGCTACGACCTGGTGGAGTACTCGCCCGCCTTCTGGAACCGCGGGGCGGAGAAGACCATCGTCCACGTCGACTTCTGGCCGGCGGAGGTGGACGGCGACTATCAGGTCGAGGTCGACGTAGCCGGCGACATCGCCGATGCGCTGTGGCAGATCAACGAGGAGATCGAGCGACGCGCCGCAGAGGGCGGCGCCCGCCTGCCGCTCTTCGACATCGACGAGCGGCAGGCGCTGCGCACCACCATCCACGACGACCTCACGGCGGAGCGGGGCAGCAGCCACTTCCCCATGCGCCCGCAGAAGGTGCTTTACGACGTGCGCGCGTTCATGGGGCCCGACGACGTGCTGCTCTCCGACGTCGGCGCCCACAAGATGTGGATCGCCCGCTACTACCAGTGCGACGAGGCCAACACCTGCCTCATCTCCAACGGCTTCTGCACCATGGGCTTCGCCTTCCCCGGCTCGCTCGGGGCCAAGATCGCGCTGCCCGACCGCCGCGTCCTCTCGATCAACGGCGACGCGGGCTTCTTCATGAACGCCCAAGACATGGAGACCGCGGTCAGGCGCAAGCTCAACGTCGTCGCCATGATCTGGATGGACGGCGCCTACGGGCTGATCGAGTGGAAGCAGCGGAACGCCTTCGACGGCCGCCACTTCGACCTCTCGTTCACGAACCCGGACCTCGCGCTCTGGGCCCGGTCCTACGGCGCCTGGGGGCGGACCATCGAGAGCGCGGGCGAGCTCGGCCCGGCCCTGGAGGAGGCCTTCGCCCAGCCGGGCCCCGCGGTGATCGGCGTGCCCATCGACTATGGCGAGAACATGAAGCTCTCGGCCCGCCTCGGGACGATCGAATACCCGATCTGATCCCTCTCTGCTTCGCAGTAAAGCCCCTACGTGTGGTCTCCTATTTCAACTGCATGAGAGGACGTTCCATTGAGACTAAAGTCAGCTCGAATCTGCCGCTTCAAACGTTTCGTCGATCTCACGATCCACAATCTGCCTTCCGACGCGAAGCTCATTGTCCTGTTAGGACCTAATGGCTGCGGTAAGTCCTCGCTGTTCGACGCCTTCCAGAGGAACATCAAGGTAGATTATTTTTTTGGAATGAATGACGAAATGAAGAGATATTACTGGCGGACCACATCAGAAGGTGTTGCAGAGGACGACGAAGTGAGCTTGGAGTTTCATGGCGACAACCCCACCTCTCCTGATGACCGAAAGAAGAGTCTTTATATTCGTTCCGCGTATAGGCATGATCCGTCTTTCCTCGACCGGACGATTCAACAGCAACCAGACGTCCTGGACAGACACTCAGTCCGCCGGTTAATTGATGCAGATCAAACAGTACAGAATAACTATCAGAGAATCATTTGGCATCTGTTGAGCAAGGTGACGACACCGGGCTTGATGACCGACGACATCATTAATGATGCAATAGGTGATCTTCAATCCTCTTTGAAGAGAACATTTGGAGACATTCGGCTGGACGCACTCGTTTCCGTTCACAACACTGGTACGTTTACATTCACTAAGCGCAGATCGCGGAATTTCCTCTACGAAAATCTATCCGCTGGAGAAAAAGCGGCTTTCGATCTGCTGCTAGATATCACCGTGAACAAGACCGCATTCAACGATACTCTCTATTGCGTCGACGAACCGGAGGCACATCTGAGTACAAAAATACAAGGTAAGCTTCTGAAGGAGTTGTACCGCCTGATACCAGGCAATTCTCAGCTTTGGCTCGCCACTCATTCCATCGGAATGGTGAGGACGGCCCAAGAGATTCGCGCCAAGCACCCAGAACAAGTCGTCTTTTTGGATATGGGCTTTCATCCGAGCGGTGCGGCCCGAGATTACGACAAACCACAAACCATCGAACCGTCGAATCCGGATCACAAGTTCTGGTCGCGACACTACGACGTGGCTTTGGACGACATGTCAAGGCTTCTAGCACCCGACTGCATAGTCCTCTGCGAGGGTTCCACTCAAGATGATGATTCAGCGCTTGACGAGTCTTGCTATAATAGAATATTCGCGCGAGAGTTTCCGCGAACTCTCTTCATCTCTGTCGGCCCTGCGACGAAAGTGGAGAAGCGTATGGGCGATCTTCTTCCTGTCCTGAAGAAGATTGTTAGCAGCACATCAATTGTGCGCTTTCGGGATAGGGATGCCTTAACAGCAGAGGAGATCGAGGACAAGAAAGCCGGTGACATTCGGGTCATGTCCGAGTACAGAAATATCGAATCCATGCTGCTTTCCGACGATGTACTGTCGAGACTCTGCGAAAGTAACGGTAAGTCTGATCGCTTCGACGCGATCCGAACGGCCCGAGATGGCGCTCTGGCTCGCACCGGGGATCAGCAAGCATCTGATGACCTCAAACCCGCCGCCCAAGCTGTGCATCAGGCGGCAAGGACCGAATTGAAACTATCACGTTCTGGCGAATCGAAGCAGGCGTTCATGCGCGACGTGCTCGCACCGTTAGTAACGATAGGCACACCAGAGTATGAAAAGCTAAAGAGTGATATCTTCGGTGAGTAAGCTGGATTAGCCTCTTCGAGACGGCAGCCGATAGTGGAGAAGAACCGAAAGGCTCGATCCCAAAGGCCGAAGAGTATGAAGGGCTCGCAAGGAAGTGGTGGAGAGGAGTCTCGGTAAGCAGTGGTTACGGTCGACACGAGGGGGCAGAGGGGGGAGAAGGGCAACGCTGGACTTCTCCCTCTAGTCCCTGGAGAGGAGACGGCCGGGGTGAGGAAGGGAAGCGTTAGGCCGAAAATCGCCCGCCCGCGTTGACTTGGGCGGCCCGCATACGGATAGTGCGCGCTTTCCCGATTTGGCGGAGGCGCTGCCGTGTCCACTTCAGTGATGGCCAACTATGGCCGCTTCGATCTCACCTTCGCGCGGGGCGAGGGCTCCTACCTCTTCACCGCCGACGGCGAGCGCTATCTGGACCTCGGCTGCGGCATCGGCGTGACCAGCCTCGGCCACGCGCATCCGCACGTGGTCGCAGCCCTCGAGGGCCAGGCGAAGGAGCTCTGGCACGTCTCGAACCTCTACCACATCCCGCCGCAGGCGCGGCTTGCCGAGCAGCTCACCGCCGCCTCCTTCGCCGACCGTGTGCTCTTCTGCAACTCCGGCGCCGAGGCCATGGAGGCCTCGCTCAAGCTCGCCCGCATCTACCAGACGAGCCGCGGCGCGCCCGGGCGCTACCGCACGATCACCTTCCGCAACGCCTTCCACGGGCGCACGCTCGCCACCATCGCGGCCGGCGGCCAGGCCAAGCACCTCAAGGGCTTCGAGCCGGCCGTCGATGCCTTCGACCAGGTCGACCTGAACGACCTCGCCGCCGCGCGGGCCGCGGTGGGGGACGAGACCGCGGCGATCCTGGTCGAGCCGGTCCAGGGCGAGGGCGGCGTCTATCCGGCGGACGACGCGTTCCTGCAGGGCCTGCGCGCGCTCTGCGACGAGGCGGGCCTGGTGCTCATCTTCGACGAGGTGCAGTGCGGCGTCGGCCGCACAGGCCGGCTCTTCGCCCATGAATGGGCGGGCGTGACGCCCGACGTCATGGCCGTCGCCAAGGCGCTGGGGAACGGCTTCCCCATCGGCGCCTGCCTCGCGCGGGAGGAGGTGGCGGCTGCCATGGTCCCCGGCAGCCACGGCACCACCTTCGGCGGCAACCCGCTCGCCTGCGCGGTGGGCAACGCCGTGCTGGATGTGGTGCTGGCGGAGGGCTTCCTGGACCAGGTGCGGGAGACGGGCGCGCGGCTCACCGAGCGGCTGACGGCGATGGCCGGCAACAAGAGCGTCTATACCGGCGTGCGCGGCCGCGGCCTCATGCTGGGGCTCGAATGCGTGGTGCCCAACATGGAGCTCCTCGGCGCGCTGCGCGAGCAAAAGGTGCTGGCGCTGCCGGCGGACGGCAACGTGCTGCGCATGCTGCCGCCCCTCACCATCGGCGAGGCCGAGATCGACGAGGCCTGCGACGCGCTCGAGCGGGCCTGCAGCCAGGTGGGGTCGTGAGCCGGCCCCGCCACTTCCTCGATTTCGACGCGATCGACGCAGGGACGCTGCGGGCGACCATCGACCGCGCGCGCACCCTGAAGGGGCGGAACGGCGCCGCCCCGCTCGCCGGCAAGACGCTGGCTGCGATCTTCGAGAGCCCGTCGACGCGCACGCGGGTCTCGTTCGAGGTCGCCATGGACGAGCTCGGCGGCAAGACCATCACGCTCACGCCGGCGGACATGCAGCTCGGCCGCGGCGAGACCATCGAGGACACGGCCCGCGTGCTGTCGCGCTATGTCGATGCCATTGCGCTGCGCTCGCGCTCGCACGAGACGCTGCTGGCGCTGGCGGCGGGCGCCACCGTGCCGGTCATCAACGCGCTGACCGACCGCAGCCACCCCTGCCAGCTCGTGGCCGACGTGATGACCTACGAGGAGCATCGCGGCCCCATCGCGGGCCGCTCGGTCGCCTGGCTCGGTGACGGCAACAACATGGCTGCGACCTGGGTGCAGACCGCCGCGCTCTGCGGTTTCAGCCTGCGCCTCGCCTGCCCGCCCGCCTACCCGCCGGAGCCCGGCGTCGTCGCCTGGGCGCAGGAGCGCGGCGCGGACATCGCCGTCGGCACCGACGTGGCGAGCGCGGTCTCCGGCGCCGACTGCGTCGTGACCGACACCTGGGTCTCGCTGCACGACGACCCGGCGCGCAAGGGAAACGTCGCGTTCGAGCCCTATCGCGTGGACGAGGCGGTGATGGCGATGGCGGCGCCGGATGCGCTCTTCATGCACTGCCTGCCGGCGAAGCGCGGCTGCGAGGTGACCGACGCGGTGCTCGACGGGCCCCAGTCGGTGGTGCTCGACGAGGCCGCCAACCGCGTGCCGGCGCAGAAGGCGATCCTGCTCTGGTGCCTCGGCGGCGGCTGAGCCGCCTCGACGTACCCACCGCCGCCCGCCGCTTCGATCCGTTCGGCGGATCGGGCGGGATTTGCTACTCTTGGGCGCAGGCCCGCGCATGAGGCGTGCGCGGAGCGGGCCGGGGAGGCTGCAATGTCGCTGATGATCAGGGGTGGCACGGTCGTCACCGCCGAGGAGACCAAGCGGGCGGACGTCTACTGCGAGGACGGCGTCATCAAGGCCGTGGGCGAGGGGCTGGAGGCGCCGTCCGGCGCCGAGATCGTCGATGCCGGCGGCGCGCTGGTGATGCCCGGCGGGATCGACCCGCACACCCACATGGAGCTCCCCTTCATGGGGACGGTGACCACCGACGACTTCTTCTCGGGCCCGGCGGCGGCGCTCGCGGGCGGCACCACGATGATCATCGACTTCGTGATCCCCGACCCCGAGCAGCGTCCCATGGAGGCCTGGCGCGACTGGATGCAGCGGGCCGCCAAGGCACCGTCCGACTATTCCTTCCACGTCGCCATCACCAACTGGAACGAGCAGATCGAGCAGGACATGGGCGTGCTCGCGCGCGAGCACGGGGTCAACAGCTTCAAGCACTTCATGGCCTACAAGGGCGCGATCATGCTCGACGACGAGAAGCTGCTGTCGAGCTTCGCGCGCTGCCAGGAGCTTGGTGCGCTGTGTACCGTCCACGCCGAGAACGGCGAGCTGGTCTGGCACCTGCAGCAGCAGCTTCTCGCCAAGGGCATCACCGGGCCGGAGGGCCACCCGCAGTCGCGCCCGCCCGAGGTGGAGGGCGAGGCGGCGAACCGCGCCATCCGCATCGCCCAGGTGCTGAACGCGCCGATCTACGTCGTCCACGTTTCCTGCAAGGAGGCGCTCGACGCCGTGACCCGCGCCCGGCTCGACGGCCAGCGGGTCTTCGGCGAGTGCCTGGTGCAGCATCTGGTGATCGACGAGTCGGTCTACTACCAGGCCGACGCGCAGGAGGCGCGGGCCTACGTGATGAGCCCGCCCTTCCGCCCCAAGGAGCATCAGGAAGCGCTCTGGCGCGGGCTCCAGTCCGGCAACCTGCAGACCACGGCGACCGATCACTGCGGCTTCTGCGCGCCGCAGAAGGCCATGGGCAAGGACGACTTCACCAAGATCCCGAACGGCACCAGCGGCGTCGAGGACCGCATGTCCGTGCTCTGGCACCACGGCGTCGGCGGCGGGCGGATGACCGCCAACGAGTTCGTGGCGTTCTCCTCGACCAACGCCGCGCGCATCTTCAACATCTACCCGCGCAAGGGCGCGGTGCAGCCGGGCGCCGATGCCGACATCGTGGTCTGGGACCCGGCGGCGACACGCACGATCTCGGTCGAGAGCCACCACCAGAACGTCGACCACAACATCTTCGAGGGGATGGAGGTGAACGGCGTGGCGGTCGCCACCATCAGCGCCGGCCGCAAGCTCTGGGACGGCAGCAACCTCGCGGTGGAGGAAGGCGCCGGCAAGTACGTCGACCGCCCGACCTTCCCGCCGGTCTTCGACGCCGTCGCCCGGATGCAGGCGATCAAGACGGCGCGAAGGGTGGACCGCGCCGAGGCCTGAGAGAGCGGGAGCGATCACGAGCAGAAGAGACGAGAGGACAGGGCGATGAGCGACGACATCATCACGGTGGACGAGTTCGAGAAGACGCGGGTCGCACGCTTCGACAAGCTGGAGGGCAGCACGCTGCCGATGCTGGACGCGGTGATCCCCGGCTGCGAGCGCGAGATCTTCCACATCATCGGCCGCGGCGTCGGCGAGGACGCGACCCAGAAGGCCGCGATCTCGGACAACCGCGACTTCAACGTCTCCGTGGTGCGCTGCGGCCCCGGCAAGGGCACGCTGCACCACGATCACGAGACCAACGAGGTCTTCATGCCCCTCAAGGGCCGCTGGAAGATTTTCTGGGGCGACGACGAGGACAGTCGCTGCGTCCTGCTCGATCCCTGGGACGTGGCCTCCTGCCCGCCCCACGTGATGCGGGGCTTCCGCAACGTGAGCGACGAGGAGGGGCTGCTCTTCGTCATCGTCGGCGCCACCGACCCGGGGCGCGTGACTTGGCGCGACGACGTGCTGGAGGAGGCCGAGCGCCGCGGCCACAAGCTGACCGAGGACGGCATCGAGCAGGTGCCGGCGGCGGCGGAATAGCCCCGCCGGGGACTTTTTCGCTCACGGCAGCCGGCCTTTAGCCGGCGCCTCCGCGAGGGCGCCGCATAAGCGGCGGGCCGCAGTCGCGGCCTGTCGCGAGTCCGCCGGGACCGGACTCGCTCCGGCTTACGAGACCAGCGCCGGCCAGCGGTCGCGCCAAGGGCGCGCGGCCTCGAAGGCGGCCGCGGCCTTCAGCACCATCGCATCGTCCAGGTGGCGGCCCACGATCTGCAGCCCCACCGGCAGCCCGTCCGCCGTCCATCCGGCCGGGACGCTCGCCGCCGGCTGGCCCGTCATGTTCATGGGGAAGGTGAAGGCGAGCCAGGCGAAAGGCGGCACCAGGCGCCCCTCGATGATCTCCGGCCCCTGCATGTAGAGCCCGAAGGGCGGGCACGCGAGCGTCGGCGTCAGCAGCACGTCGTAGTTCCGCATGAACCGCCACATCCTGTTGACCAGCGCCTTGCGCCCGATCACCGCGTTGGTGAGGTCCTCCGCCGTCCACGGCCGGGTGATGAAATCCACCAGGTGGGGCGTCATCCGCGCCCCGTGCTCGGCCACGAGGCGCCGCATCCCGGCGAGATCGGTCTCCGCCGCCACCAGGCCCCAGAAGGCGAGGTAGGGGTCGTCCCAGCCGGGGTCCGCCTCCTCCACGGTGCAGCCGAGCTCGTTCTCGAACACCCGTGCCGCATCGCCCACGATCCGCCGCACCTCGGGATCGACGGCGGCATAGCCCCAGTCGGCGCTGTAGGCCACGCGCAAGCCCGCGAGGTCGCCGCCGGCGCCGGCGGCGAGCCAGTCGACGTCGCCGGCCGGCAGCGAGTGGCGGTCGCGATCGTCAGGCCCGGCCATGACCGACAGCATGAGCGCCGAATCCGCCACCGTGCGCGTCATCGGGCCGATATGCTCGATCCCCTCCCAGCTCGAGACACCGGGGTAGCGCTCGTCCCGGCAGCCGGGATAGAGCGGCACCCGCCCCATGGAGGCCTTGACCCCCACCAGCCCGCAGAAGGACGACGGGATCCGCACCGAGCCGCCGCCGTCGCTGCCGACCGCGATGGGCCCCATGCCAGACGCCACCGCCGCGCCCGAGCCCGCGCTGGAGCCGCCGGGCGAGCGCTCCGTGTTCCACGGGTTGCGCGTCGCCTCGAACAGGGCGTTGTGGCTCGCGCCGCTGTAGCCGAACTCCGGCACGTTGGTCTTGCCGAGGATGACGGCACCCGCATCGCGCAGGCGCTCGACCACCACGTCGTCCTCGTCCGCGAGGAAGCCCTCGTAGGCGACGGAGCCGGAGGCGGTGGGGAGGTCCTTGGTGCAGACGAGGTCCTTGATGCCGACGGGCACGCCCGCAAGCGGCCCCGGGTCCTCACCGGCGGTGATCCTCGCGTCTACCTGCCTGGCGGCGGCGCGCGCATAGTCCGGCGCCGGCGCGCAGAAGGCGTGGAGATGAGGCTCGACCTGCTCCATGTGGGCGATGACTGCGTCGGCGACCTCGACGGCGGAGAGCTCCTTCGCCCGCACCTTCGCCGCCAGCGCGACCGCGTCCATCCGGCAGATCTCGTTCGCCTTGGGCATGGCCCCCTCCCCTCCAGGCTGAGGCGACCTGTGTGGCCCGGCGTTGCGCGAAAGGCAACCCTGCGCCACCCTCGGGCGGAGCCTGGGCGAGTCGGCGCCGGCCGGCCGCTGCATCCACGACGCGAACCATGCGGGAGGGGCGCCGGGCCATGCTGCGGATCGTGCTTGCGGACAACCTCGCCGTCCTCCGCTCGCTCGCCGCAGGCAGCATCGACCTGATCTACGTCGACCCCCCCTTCAATACCGGGCGCACGCAGACCCGTACGGCGCTCCGCACGGTGCGGGATGCGGCGGGCGACAGGACCGGCTTCCAGGGCCGGCGCTATCGTTCGGAAGCGCTCGGCGCCACCAGCTACGCCGACGACTTCGACGACTACCTGGCCTTCCTTAGGCCCCGCCTGGAGGAAGCCCGCCGGGTGCTCGGGCCCGCCGGCTCGCTCTTCTTCCACATCGACTATCGCGAGGCGCACTACTGCAAGGTGATGCTGGACGGCATCTTCGGCCGGAAGAGCTTCATCAACGAGATCATCTGGGCCTACGACTATGGCGGCAGGCCGAAGCGGCGCTGGGCGGCCAAGCACGACACCATCCTCTGGTACGCGAAGGACCCGGCCGACTACACCTTCCACGCGGGCGAGATCGACCGCATCCCCTACATGGCGCCCCAGCTTGTGGGGGCCGAGAAGGCGGCGCGAGGCAAGACGCCGACGGACGTCTGGTGGCACACCATCGTGCCCACCAACTCGAAGGAGAAGACGGGCTATGCGACCCAGAAGCCGCTCGGGCTGCTGGAGCGCATCGTCAGGGTCCACTCCTCGCCAGGCGATCGGCTCATGGATTTCTTCGCCGGCTCAGGCACGTTCGGCGAGGCCGCGGCGATTCACGGCCGCTCCTGCCTCCTCGTCGACGGCAATCCCGAGGCGGTGCGGATCATGGAACGCCGGCTTGCGCGCTTTTCGCCGGCGGTGGAGGGGGTGGACGCCACGCCCGAGCCGACCGGCGCAGTGCCGGCCGAGCCTCCTCTCGCTCCCTGACCGAAATCCCCCTTGACGGCCCGAGACGGGGCCGCGCAGGGTTGGGTCGTCAGCGCTAGCGCGCCGTTCGCCGGGGAGGTCTGGCATGATCGCGAAGCACGAGGCCGATGCGTTCTGGCGCGACGGCTTCATCGTCGCGGAGAACGCGGTCGACCGCCGCCAGCTCGCGCATCTGCGCGCGGTGCTCGCCGGCTGGGTCGAGGAGAGCCGCGCCCACGACGCTCCCTTCGGCGAGCCCACCACCGACGGGCGGCCGCGCTTCGACCTCGCGCCCGCGCACAGCGCGGAGGTGCCGGCGCTCCGGCGCGTCAACAACCCGAGCGAGATCGACGACGCCTACATGGAGGCGATGCGCGACTCCGCGATGGCCGACATGGTGGCTCGACTCATCGGACCCGACGTCAAGCACCATCACTGCAAGATCAACCTCAAGCTGCCCGGCTCGAACACCGAGGTGCGCTACCACCAGGACTTCGCCTACACGCCGCACACCAACGACGACGTGGTGACCGCGCTGCTCATGCTCGACGACATGACGCCCGAGAACGGCTGCCTCATGGCGGTGCCCTGCAGCCACCGCGGCCCGGTCCACTCGCTCTTCGACGGCGAGCGCTTCACCGGCTTCGTCGATCCCGCCGTGGAGCGGACGCTGCGCGAGCGCGAGGTGCCCGTGACGGGCAGCGCCGGCAGCGTCTGCCTGATGCACACGCGGCTCGCGCACGGCTCCGAGCCCAACCGCTCCGCCGCCCCGCGCGGGCTCTACATCTGCGTCTACAGCGCCGCCGACGCCTTCCCCATCGCCCGCAACCCCATGCCGAACCGCAACGAGGGCATGATGGTGCGGGGCAAGCCGACGCGCCGCGCGCGCCTCGCCGAGGCGACCATCGAGCTGCCCGCACAGCCGGTGCGCGCCTCCTTCTTCACGGTGCAGGAGGAGGCCGGCGGCGATACCGCCTCCTGAGCGCGGCCGCCGCTCTCCGCCCCCCCTCGGCCCCGGCACCCCCCTTTCGGCCTCAGCCCATCTGCGCCATGATCCGGCGCTCGCGCGGAACGCGCGGGAAGGCGCTCGCGCGGCTCGCGCGGCAGGCCACGGATGGGGGAGAGGCTCATGGCCAGGGTACTCGTCATCGTTCCCTTCGCGTTCGACGAGAAGGGGCTCAAGAACCGGCGCGCGCAGCTGGATTCGGTCGCGTTCGGCCCCGACATCGAGTTCGACTTCTGCGGGGTCAAGGCGGGACCGGCGCTGCTCGACTGCTACCACGACTACGCCTTGGCGGAGATCGCGCTGTTCGAGGCGGGCCTCGGCGCCCAGGAGGACGGCTACGACGCCGTCTGCATCGACACCATGAGCGATTCCGGCATGAACTCGCTGCGCTCGGTGCTCGACATCCCGGTGATCGGGCCGGGGCGGGCCTCCTTCATGATGGCGCTCATGCTCGGCAACCGCTTCTCGGTGGTGACGCAGTGGGACGGCTGGATCCCGCTCTACAAGAAGAGCAGCGTGGAATACGGCGTCGCCAACATGCTCGCCTCGGTCCGCTCGATCAACGTCATGCCGGACGTGGAGAACCTGCTCGGCGGCAAGGAGGAGGTGGTCTTCCCCAAGCTGGTGGACTGCGCCACGCGCTGCATCGAGGAGGACGGCGCCGAGGTGATCCTGCTGGGCTCCACCACCATGCACCAGGCGCACGGCCACATGGCCGAGAACCTGCCGGTGCCGGTCATCAACCCCGGCCCGCTCACCTACAAGCTCGCCGAATGCGTGCTGGGCTTAGGCCTGAGCCACAGCCGCAAGGCCTATCCCAGCCCCACCGTGCCGAAGTCAGCCATGGTGCGCGCCATGATGGCGGGCGCGGCCGGCGTCGACGACTGACGGGGAGGAGGGAGCCATGGCAGGACGGCTGGAAGGCCGGGTCGCGCTCGTGACCGGCGCGGCGAGGGGCATCGGCAAGGCGTGCGCACGCGCGCTCGCGGCGGAAGGCGCGCCGGTGGCGCTCGCCGATATCGACCGGGACGGCGGCGAGGCGCTCGCGGCCGAGCTGGCGGACAGCGGGGCGGAGACCATGTTCGTCGCCCTCGACGTGACCAGCGAGGCCGACTGGGAGGCCGCGATCCCCGCCATCGTCGATCGCTTCGGCGGCCTCGACGTGGTGGTGAACAACGCCGGAGTCGGCATCATCGAGCCGCTCTCGGACGTCACGCTCGAGAGCTGGCGCAAGAGCATGTCGGTCAACGCCGACGGCGTCTTCCTCGGCACCAAGCACGGCATGGCGGCGATGCGGCCGGGCGGCTCGATCA